>JAJXWB010000013.1 GCA_021781815.1 Pseudomonadota bacterium
TCTGACCCCATCATGTGGCGGCCAATGCGCCGACCGCGAAGAGAAGCGAGTAGCCCACGGGAACGAGATCAACCGCCAGCAAGGAAAAAAGTAGGAGCAGCTTGACTTCAGGTACCCCAATCAGAGAGGGTTCTTAATTTCATTTCGCCCCTTGCTTCGGCCTCGGGCGCTCGGTAGCAACCGCGGCGACAAGCTTTGAGCAAGGATTCTGCATGAACCGCGAACGCCTCGCGATCATGATGCTGGCCAGCGTCGTTGCAGGCGTCGCGCCAGCGCAAGCCGCCGAGGCTATCGCCGGCGGGTCGCCGGCCCTCGCGTGGAACGGCTTCTATTTCGGCGGTCATATCGCCGCAGCCACCGGCGCTTCGCGCTGGCGCACGTTCGATGGCGCGCCGCCGGACGCCGGTGCGTCCAGCGTCCGCGCGCGCGACGGGCAGTTCGGACCGCTGGTCGGCGGCGTCCAGTTCGGCTTCAACCATATTTTCGCCGACCGATTTCTGGTCGGCGTCGAAACCGACGCATCCTTTCCGGACGACATGCGATCCGGCCAGAACGTCTATTCTGCGTTCGCCGGGATCTACCGGCTCGAAGACAAGGTCGAAGCTTTCGGCACGGCGCGCGCGCGCGTCGGCGTGGCGTCGGACGCCTGGCTCCTCTACGCGACCGGCGGGCTTGCGGTTTCGCGCGAGCGCCTCCAGCGCGCGCAGCAGGTTCTCACGCCGTTCGGCGGCGTCGCCGGTCCAGGCGATATCGATACCTTCTGGCAATGGCGCTATGGCCTCGCCATCGGCGGCGGCGCCGAAGTCCGGCTGTCGCCGGACTGGAGCGCGAAGCTCGAATATCTCTATCTGCAATTTCCGAACGGCGGCGCGTTCTTTCCGCTCGCCGCGCAGGGCTATGCCTCCGATCTTCGCGCGCACATGGTGCGGCTCGGCCTGAATTACAGCTTCGGCGACAAGCCCGAGGATGGGCCGAAGGGGCTTCTCGGCGACATGGCCGACTGGAGCATCCACGGCCAGTCCACGTTCGTCGCGCAGAACGCCTTTGCGTTTCCCGCGCTCTATTCCGGCGCGAACAGCCTCAATGACCACACCCAGCTTCGCGAGACGCTGAGCGCTACAGCCTTCGTCGGCGTGCGGCTGCCGACGGGCACGGAAGTCTACTACAACCCGGAGCCGTTCCAGGGGTTCGGCCTCAGCGTGACGCACGGTCTGGCGGCTTTTCCGAACAGCGAAGCGCAGAAAGCCGGCTTCGATTATCCGCACTTAAACAGCTCGCGGCTGTTCGTGCGCCACGTCTTCGGCCTCGGCGGCGAGCAGGAGCAGATCGAGGACGGGCCGAACCAGGTTGCAGGCAAGTACGACGTGTCACGTGTCACGGTGACGGCGGGCAAGATGTCCGTGACCGACCTGTTCGACGCCAACGCCTATTCGCACGATGGACGAACCGGCTTCATGAACTGGGCGCTGGTCGACGCCGGCGCGTTCGACTACGCCGCCGACCAGAAGGGCTACACCTGGGGCGCGGTCGCCGAACTCAACCAGAGGCAATGGGCCGGGCGCGCCGGCTATTTCCTTGTGCCGACAGAGCCGAACGGGAACATATACGACACGCGAATCGGACGCCGCGGTCAATATATCGGCGAACTGGAGACGCGCTATGCGCTGTTCGACCAGCCCGGCAGAATCAGGCTGACGGGATGGTATACGCGCGCCATCGCCGGCAGCTTCGATGAGACCGTCTATAATCCGGTCTATGGCGGCGACATCACGCAGACGCGCCGTAACCGGCCGGAATGGGGCTATGTCGCCAATGTCGAGCAGGCCATGACCGACGATCTCGGCCTGTTCGGGCGATGGAGCTGGCGCTCCGGCACAACGGAAATCATCGCCTGGACCGACATCGACCGCAGCCTGTCGTTCGGCGGGGTGCTGAAGGGGACCGCCTGGGGCCGGCCACAGGACAAGGTCGGCGTCGCCGCCGTCATCGACGCGCTGAGCGGCGCTTATCGACAGTTCCTCGCCTTCGGCGGCCTTGGCATCAACGTCGGCGATGGCGCGCTGAACTACCGGCGCGAGGTCGCATTCGAGACTTATTATTCGATCGCCCTGTCAAAGGCCGCGGCGCTGACCTTCGACTATCAGCGGTTCGTCAATCCCGGCTACAACGCCGACCGTGGCCCCGCCAATATCGGCAGCGTGCGCCTGCATATGGAGTTTTGAAGGGTTGGGCGCCTCGCCCGCAACGACGGAAACACAAAAGGAGAACCGCGCGCCAGACCCACTGGCGCGCGGCTGAATGTCGTAGATCGCGCGCGGCCGATCTAGCCGCCGCGATTGGCGATGAGATCCTCGACCACGGTTGGATCGGCGAGCGTCGAAGTGTCGCCGAGCGAGCCGAATTCGTTCTCGGCGATCTTGCGCAGGATGCGGCGCATGATCTTGCCGGAACGGGTCTTCGGCAGGCCGGGCGCAAACTGGATCACGTCGGGCGAGGCAATCGGACCGATCTCCTTGCGCACGTGCGCCACGAGTTCCTTTCGCAGCGCCTCCGTCGCCTCGACGCCGTCCATCAGCGTGACATAGGCGTAGATACCCTGGCCCTTGATGTCATGCGGGAAACCGACGACGGCGGCTTCCGAGACCGCGTCATGCGCGACGAGCGCGCTCTCGACCTCGGCGGTGCCCATGCGGTGGCCGGACACGTTGATCACGTCGTCGACGCGGCCGGTGATCCAGTAATAGCCGTCCGCGTCGCGGCGGCATCCGTCGCCCGTGAAATACTTGCCGACATAAGCCGAGAAGTAGGTCTGCACGAAGCGCTCGTGATCGCCGTAGATGGTGCGCATCTGGCCGGGCCACGAATCGGCGATGACGAGATTGCCCTCGCAGGCGCCTTCCAGCACCGCGCCGGAGGCGTCGACGATCTCCGGCTTGACGCCGAAGAAGGGGCGCGTGGCGGAACCGGGCTTCAGCGCGGTGGCGCCGGGCAGCGGCGTGATGAGAATGCCGCCGGTCTCGGTCTGCCACCATGTATCGACGATGGGGCAGCGATGCTCGCCGACGACGCGATGATACCATTCCCACGCCTCGGGATTGATCGGTTCGCCGACAGACCCGAGCAGGCGCAGCGACTTGCGGCTCGTCTTCTTCACCGGCTCCTCGCCCGCGCCCATCAGCGAGCGGATCGCGGTCGGCGCGGTATAGAAGATATTGACCTTGTGCTTGTCGACCACCTCCCAGAAGCGGGAGATCGTCGGATAGTTCGGAATGCCTTCGAACATCAGCGTTGTCGCGCCATTGGCCAGCGGGCCGTAGACGATGTAGCTGTGCCCCGTCACCCAGCCGACGTCGGCGGTGCACCAGTAGATGTCGCCGTCGTGGTAGTCGAAGACATACTGGTGCGTCATCGAGGCGTAGACGAGATAGCCGCCGGTCGTGTGGACCACGCCCTTCGGCGCGCCGGTCGAGCCGGACGTGTAGAGCATGAACAGCGGATCTTCCGCCTTCATTTCGGTCGGCGGACAATCGGGAGACGCACTGGCGACCTCGTCGCCGTACCACACGTCGCGGCCATCGACCCAGTCGATCTTGCCGCCGGTGCGCTTGACGACGATCGAGGTTGCAACGCACCCCGCCTTGCGGATCGCCTCGTCGGCGTTCACTTTGAGCGGCACCTTGCGACCGCCGCGCAGACCTTCGTCCGCCGTGATCAGCACCTTCGACTTGCAGCCCTCGATGCGCGCAGCCAAAGAATCCGGAGAGAAGCCGCCGAACACGATCGAATGCACCGCCCCGATGCGCGCGCAGGCGAGCATGGCGTAGGCCGCTTCCGGAATCATCGGCAGATAGATGGTGACCGTATCGCCCTTCTGGACGCCGCGACTCTTCAGCACGTTGGCGAGGCGGCTGACGCGGTCGTGCAACTGCTTGTAGGTGATATGTTCGGATTCGGCCGGGTTGTCGCCTTCCCAGATGATCGCGACCTGGTCGCCGCGGCTGGCGAGGTGACGGTCGATGCAGTTCATCGACACGTTGGTCGTGCCGTCCTCGAACCACTTGATCGAAATGTTGTGCGGGTCGTAGCTGGTGTTCTTCACCTTGGTGAAGGGCTTGATCCAGTCGATGCGCTTGCCGTGCTCGGCCCAGAAGCCGTTCGGATCGTCGACCGAGCGCCGGTACATTTCATTGTATTTCGCGTCGTCGACAAAGGCGCGCGCCTTCCATTCCCCGCTGACGGGATAAATTTTCTCGGACATGTCGACCTCCCGGGCCAGGCGCGAAACGCGCACGGTCTTGCTCTTGCATCTGCGCCGATTATGCGCCATTGCCGCAGTGCGAAACAAGGCGGAAGGCGTCGAACTTTGGTCGGTTCGACCTTCGGCTAGGAGCGAGCCGGCAATTATCGATCCGCAGGCCGCGATGGCTCCGCTGGAGGCCGAGGCCCGCCAGAAAGTCGAAAAACAGATCTCGCGCGTTCGGACGCCGCGGACGGCGGCCAGTTTCTACTGGCGGTTGCGTCGGTCCGGCGCGTGGTCGCCGCTCAGTCCATCGCCCGCGCCTGCTTCCCGTTCGCCAGCCGCCACACCACTTCCGGCGTGGCGGGCATGTTGACATGCGTGACGCCACAGGGTTTCAGCGCGTCGACCAGCGCATTCATGACCGCAGGCAGCGCGCCGGCGCAGCCGGCCTCCCCGCAGCCCTTGGCGCCAAGCGGATTGGTCGTGGCGATCGTCGGCCGATTGCGGATCACGAAGGGCGGCGCCTCGCTCGCACGCGGCAGGGCATAGTCGGTGAACGAGCCGGTGAGGATCTGGCCATCCCGATCGAAGACGACCCGCTCCATCAGCGCCTGCCCGACGCCCTGCATCACCCCGCCGTGCGCCTGCCCCGCGACAATCATCGGATTGACCACCGTGCCGAAATCATTGGTCATCGTATACCGCACGACCGCGACGGTCCCGGTGTCGGGATCGACCTCGACTTCCGCGATATGACAGCCGTTCGGATAGGCCGAGGGCGACGCCTTGTGCACATGCACGGCGTTCAACGTGACCGGGCAGTCGGTCGGCAGGCCGGTCGCGACGCGCAGGCGCCGCGCCAGTTCGAGAACTCCGATCTGGCGGTCGGTGCCAGCCACGGAAAACACGCCGCGTGAAAATACGATATCGGAGACCGCCGCCTCCAGCAGATGCGAGGCGGCGAGTTTGCCGGCCTCGATCACCTTGTCGCCTGCTTCCACGATCGCCGCGCCAGACGCCATGATCGATTTGGATCCGCCTGTCCCGCCGCCAATCGTCACGCGATCGCTGTCGCCCTGCACGACCCGGATGCGATCGAACGGAATGCCTAGCTTGTCGACCAGAACCTGCGCGAATGTCGTGGCGTGTCCCTGCCCGAAATCGAGCGTGCCCGTCGTGATTGTAACGCCGCCGTCTTCATCGAAATCGATCTTGCCGAGTTCGTTCGTCGGCGGCGCAGTGATTTCAAGATATTGTCCGATTCCGCGGCCACGCAATTTGCCGCGCGCCACGCTCTCCGCCTTGCGCTGCGCATAGCCGTTCCAGTCCGCCGCCTCGATCGCCTCGTCGAGCAGGCCGGTGAAATCTCCGCTGTCATAGATTGTGCCGATGCCGGTGGCGAAGGGGATCTGCTCCGGCCTAATATGGTTGCGGCGGCGCAGGTCGATCGGGTCGATCCCGCTGATGCGCGCCGCTTCCTCGACCATGCGCTCCATGATGTAATTGCCTTCGGGGCGGCCGGCGCCGCGATAGGCCCCGATCGGCGGCGTGTTGGTCAGCATGCAGCGCATGTGCATTTCGATCAGCGGCGTGCGGTAGACGCTCTGCGCGTTGCGATGGATGTTGAGCGCGGCGATCATTGCGCCGAACGGCGTCACATAGGCGCCGATATTGCCATAGCCGGACATGCGAAGCGCGAGAAACGTTCCATCCGCGGCCAGAGCAAGCTCCGCATCGATGTCATGGTCGCGGCCCTGATGATCGGAAACAAAGGATTCCGTCCGTTGTTCGGACCATTTGACCGGGCGCTTCAGGTCGCGCGCTGCGTGAAGCAGCGCCATGTATTCCGGAAAGACCACGCCTTTCATGCCGAATGACCCGCCGACCTGGCCGGTGAGCACGCGCATCTTCTCCGGCGGCACGCCCATTGCGGCGGCAAGGTTGTTGCGCATGCCGAACACGCCCTGCGATTGAATGTGCGCGGTGAAGCGCTCGCTGGCGGGATCGTATTCGAACAAGGCCGCGCGCGGCTCCATGGCGGCGACGACAACACGATTCGACACGAGACGAAGTCTGGCGACATGAGCGGCGCGGGAAAAAGCGTCCGTCACCTTGTCGATGTCGCCAAAATGCGTGTGCAGCGGCAGATTGCCCGGAATATCGTCGTAAATCTGTGGCGCTCCCGGCGCCGCCGCCGCGCGCGCGTCCGTGACGGCGGGCAGCGGTTCGATATTCGCCTCAACGGCTTCCGCCGCCTCGCGCGCGAGAATTTCGCTTTCGGCGACGACCAGCGCAATCGGATCGCCTACAAAGCGGACCTTGTCCTTCGCGAAGGTCGCGGTGGTCGCGCCGAGCATCGGCGAGCCGTCGATGCTCTTCAACGCAAACGGGCTCCTGGGGGCGACATAGGCGGCGAGATCAGCCGCCGTGTAAATGGCAAGGACGCCGGGCATGCCTTTCGCGGCCTCGATATTGACGCTGCGCAGGCGCCCATGGGCGTAGCGGCTGCGCACGACGGCGCCGAAAGCCTGGCCGTCGACGGCGATATCGTCGGAATAGCGGCCCCTGCCCTGGATCAGCGCCGCGTCCTCGCTGCGCCGGACCGGCTTGCCTATGGAGAAATCGGAAATATCTGTCGGTGCGCTCATCGCAAATCCTCTCGCGGCGCGGTCACGCGCCGGTTGGCTCGATCGTGGATGCGGTCGATCCTGCCTACAATGCCTTCAACGTCATGCGGCAGATGTCGAACATCTGATCGATCTGGTCCGTCGTCATGACGAAAGGCGGGGCGACGATGCCCGTATCGCCGGTGGTCTTGATGTGCAGGCCGTTGTCGTAAAGGCGCTTCTGCAGAATGTGCCCTCGCTCGCCGGGGATCTGGGTCGGGGCGAGGTCGAGCCCGCCGGCCATGCCGTAACCGCGAATATCGGTCACGATCGGAATGTCCTTCAGCGAGAACATGCCTTCGAGGAAATAGGCGGACATCTGGTTGGCGCGCTCAAACAGGCGCTCCTTCTCGTAGATGTCGATGGTCGCGATCGCCGCCGCGCAGGCGGCAGGATGGGCCGACCACGTGTAGCCGTGGAAGAATTCGTTGGCGGCCTTCGGGTTTGGCGATTTTTCGACGATCGCGGCATAGATCGAATTGTCGACAGCGACCGCCGACATCGGTTGAACGCCGTTGGTGATGGCCTTGGCCATGGTCATCATGTCCGGCGTCACGCCGAAACTCTGCGACGCGAACGCGCGGCCCGTGCGGCCGAAACCCGTGATGACCTCGTCGAACACCAGCAGCACGCCATGCGCGCTGCAGATTTCGCGCAGGCGCTTGAGATAATTCTTCGGCGGCACGAGGATGCCGGTCGAACCGGCGATCGGCTCAACGATGCAGGCGGCGATGTTCTCGGCGCCATGCAGGTTGATCAGGCGCAACAGGTCGTCAGCGAGGTCGGCGCCGTGCTCCGGCTCGCCCTTGACGAACAGGTTCTCCTTCAGATGCGTATGGCGCATGTGAACCGTATTGGGCAGGCCCGGCCCGAAGGTGCGCCTGTTGTTGACAAGGCCCGACAGCGCCACGCCGCCGAAACCGACGCCGTGATAGGCGCGCTCGCGCGATACGAAGATCGTGCGTCCAGCCTGGCCACGCGCGCGATGATAGGCCATCGCGATCTTCATCGCGGTATCGACCGCCTCCGATCCGGAACTGGCGAAGAAGATCTTGTCGAGGCCATCGGGCGTCAGCCGCGCGACGCGCTCGGCCGCCTCAAAGGCTTTCGGGTGACTGCGCTGGAAGCTCGATACGAAATCGAGTTCGAGCAATTGTTTGTAGACGGCCTCGGCGATCTCCCGCCGGCCGTGGCCGATCGGCGAAGTGAACAGGCCCGAGGCGCCGTCGAGCACGGCGCGGCCATCCGGCGTGTAGTAATGAACGCCCTCGGCGCGCGCGAATATCTTCGGCTCGGCATGGAAATCGCGGTTGGGTGTGAACGGCAGCCAGTGATGTATGGCGCTGGCTGCGTTGGCGTGCGTCTCGGCGGCGGCCATCTGGCGCTCCCTGGTCCGGCAAAGCTATGGTCTGGCGCAACAGTGTGCCATCAGATCGCGGCGACACAACCCCCGCAGCGGGAATGGAATCTCGCATATGACGTTTATCGTCCTCAATGTCGGCTCCTCCAGCTTGAAATTCGCCGTGTTCGAACAGTCCGGCGGAGCAATGCGCGAGATCGCGCGCGGTCAGGCGGCGCGGGCGAGCGCCCTTGATCGGCCGGGCGCGCCGAGCGCGGCGGACCGGGCGCTCGTCGCCGGGATCCTCGACGATGTCGAGCGCGCGCATGGCCGGGTCGACGCGGTCGGCCATCGCGTCGTGCATGGCGGCCGTGCGTTTTTCGCACCCGTCCTGATCGATGATGCGACGCTGGCTGCAATCGAGGCGCTGGCGCCGCTCGCGCCGCTGCACCAGCCGCACAACACGATGGCGATTCGCGCCGTCGCCACGCTCAGGCCGGGCATGGCGCAGGTCGCCTGCTTCGATACGGCCTTCCACCGGACCCAGCCGGAAATCCATCGCCGATTGCCGTTGCCCGAACGCTTTTTCGAGGCGGGCATCGAGCGGTACGGCTTCCACGGCCTGTCCTATTCGTGGCTGGCGCAGCAACTCGCGCGCCTGCGCGGCGCGCTGCCGAAACGCGTCCTCGCTTTCCACCTCGGCGCGGGCGCCAGCGCCTGCGCGATGCGCGACGGTCTTTCGGTGAATACGTCGATGGGATTTTCGACGCTCGACGGGCTGATGATGGGCACGCGACCTGGCACGCTCGATCCCGGCGTGCTGCTGCACCTTCTGGAGCAGCATGTCGATCACGATCAACTGGTCGACCTGCTCTACATGCGCTCGGGCCTGCGCGGCGTATCGGGATTGACCGCCGACATGAAGACGTTGCTCTCCTCGCCAGATCCCGCCTCCCGGCGCGCCGTCGACATGTTCTGCCATCATGCCGCTGCGATGGGGGCGGGACTGACCGCGGCGCTTGGCGGGCTCGACGCGATCGCCTTCACCGGCGGCATCGGCGAACACTCTCCGGAGATCCGAGCCCGGATCGGCGCGACTCTCGGCTTTCTCGGCGCAGCCATCGATCCCGGCCGCAACGATTCTCGGGAGGCGCTGATTTCGCCGGACGGCGCGAAGGTCGAGTGCTGGGTTGTCGCGGCCAACGAAGAGCGCGTGGTCGCCGAGGCTTTGGCTGCGCTTACGAATCGTCCCTCGACCTAGGCTTCAGCACGTCGGCGAGCCGCATTTGCGCAGAGCCCGGCTTCAGCGGCTTCTGCTGCGAGTCGTGTGGCGCCCAGCCTGTCAGCCACATCAACTCGAAGGTTGCGCGCACGCGCCCGTCCAGGTCGCTATAGCGGTCCGCATAGATTTCGGCGGCGCGCATCAATGTCGCCCGGCGCAGCGGTTTTCGCCCGCGCGCCGCGAGGGAATTCGTCGCTCCCATCGCGCGCAGGTCGCTCATCAGACCGAACATCGAATCGTAGCGCACGACCAGCGGTTCGGAATCGACGACCGGCAAGGCGAACCCAGCGCGCTGCATGAGGGCGCCGAGCGCGCGCACATCGACGAACGGCGCGACGCGCGGGCTTGCGCCGCCTTCGAGGTCGGCTTCCGCCGCCGTGAAGCTCGCCCGCAGTTCGCCGAGGCTGCCGCCGCCGATCATGCAGGCGAGCAGCAGGCCGTCCGGGCGCAGCGCGCGCCTGATCTGCACGAGCGCGCCCGGCAGGTCGTTGACCCATTGGAGCGCGAGCGCCGAGACGACGAGGTCGAACGATTCGGGGCCGACTGGCAGCGCCTCCTCGTCGCCGACGATGAAATTCGGGCTCTCGCCGAAGGCGCGATGGCCTGCGAGCCGCACCACGCGCCGGCCCCGCCGCGCGATCGCCTGCGCAGCCAGCGGGGAGGGCGCGCCTATGTCGAGCGCATCGGGAAAATCCCGCAACACGGACGACAGGCGCGCAGCCAGTTCGTCCGCCGCCGCACGCAACAGAAAATCCTCCGGCCCCTGCGCTTGCGCGCGCAGCAGGCGCCTCAGACGCAGGGAGCGGTCGAAGATGATCGGCGTTGCTGCCATGGCCGAGGCTTATCGCGCCGGACGCGCGCGCGGTCAAAGGGCGCGTCCGGCGGCGCGATCGCTGTGGCGCCTGCGCGACAGTCGCCAAATCTTAAGCCTACCGTTTAACTGAACGTTCAAGATCGCTTAGACAAAGCAGGAGTGATGGATAAAATTCGGTTCATCGCAATCCTTTCCCGCAAAATGAGGATCAGCCGCATGGACCGCCGCGCGCCCCGTACTTCGACAACCGCCGCGATCCGGCGGAACGGCGGCGCGGCCGCCCTGGCGCTCGCCGCCGGTCTGTTCGGCGCACTCGCTGCGCCGCCGCGCCCCGCTGCGGCGGCGCAGCGTCTGACGCCTTATGCCGGCGCCGCCGAACTGCGCCCCGGCACGATCGTCATCAGCGCCCGCCAGCGTGAACTCTACTACATCGTCGACAGCGCCAGGGCGATCCGCTATCCGATCGCCGTGCCGAAAAGCGGCAAGGAATGGTCGGGCTACGCTACGATCAACGGCAAATACCGGAATCCCGACTGGGCGCCGCCGGCCGTCGTCAAGCACGACCATCCCGAATTGCCCAACCTCATTCCCGGCGGATCGCCGCACAATCCCATGGGCATCGCCGCGCTGACCCTCGACCGCGACCAGATCGCCATTCACGGCACCACGCAGACCATGCGCCGGTCCATCGGCACCGCCGCCTCCTATGGCTGCATCCGCATGTTCAACGAGGATGTCGCCGATCTTTACAGCCGCGTCAGCGTCGGAACTCCGGTCGTGATGGTCCGCTGACCCGTCAGCGCTCGCATCCGAGCATCGACAGGCCCGGAGACCTCCGGGCCTTTTTATTGGCGCCGATGCTTGCGATGCGCGCTTGACGCGCGGGCTTCGGCCGACAGATATCTCGGGCCCCGCCTGTGCGGGCGACCGGAGACGGAAATGACGCTGCAGGTTCACCAGTTCATCTGTCTGTCCGACAATTTCGGCCTGCTGGCGCACGATCCGGCCTCGGGCGCCACCGCCACGATCGATGCGCCGGACGGCGCCGCCATTCTCGCCGCGCTCGCCGAAAGGGGCTGGACGCTCACGGACATTCTCCTCACGCACCACCATCCCGACCACACTCAGGGCGTTCCCGTGCTCAAGGCGCGCTTTCCGCAGGCGCGCGTCGTCGGCGCCAGGAGCGACGAAAGGCGGATAGCCAACCTCGAACTGAAGGTGGCGGGGAACGACGAGATCGCCGTCGGCGGCGCAAATGCGCGAATCATCGCGACGCCCGGCCATACGACCGGCCACATCGTTTATCATTTCAGCGACGATGACGTGCTGTTCGCCGGCGACACGCTGTTTTCGCTCGGCTGCGGGCGCGTGTTCGAAACGCCGATGAACGTCATGCATCATTCGCTGATGACGCTCGCGGCGCTGCCGGAGGAGACGCAGGTCTATTGCGGCCACGAATATACGCAAGCGAACGCCCGCTTCGCGTTGACCGTCGATCCCGACAACTCTCTGCTGAAGGCGCGGGCGGCGCGCGTCGATCAATTGCGCGGATCGGACATGTTCACGCTGCCGACGACCATCGGCCTCGAACTCGCGACCAACCCGTTCCTGCGCGCCGAAGATCCGGGCGTGCAGGCCGCCATTGGCATGTCCGGCGCCGATCCGGTTCAGGTCTTCGCGGAGTTGCGGGAGCGCAAGAACAGATTCTGACGCTCTGGATTGCGGACCTTCGCCGCGTCAAAAATCGCAGGCGATGCCCTTGATCTCCCAATCGCCATAGCGCACGGGCTCGGGCCCGTCGCGTCCACCGATCTCTTGCGGACGCTCGATCTGCGCAGTCGCCGCGCGGCGCGCCTCGGCTTCCGCCAACGCGCGCTCGGCCTCCGGCGACAGTTTGCGCTTCGTCGCAATCAGGACCGTTGCTGTATCGTCGTGCGCGTCTTCTTCCGCCATTCTCTCGCCTTACCCGCTTGCGCTTATCACGCGCCGCTCCCCACATAGGACAAGGCGGGCGGAACCGCCAGCGGGGCGCGCAGGAGCGGGCGATGAATTACATGCGGACGGCGGTGCTGTTGGCAGGCATGACCGCGCTGTTCCTGATCGTAGGTCTGGCGCTCGGCGGACGGACCGGCATGGGGCTCGCGCTGGTGTTCGCCATCGGCGCCAATGTCTTCGCCTACTGGAATTCGGATCGCATGGCGTTGGCGGCGGTCGACGCGCGCGAGGTCGACCGGGCGAGCGCGCCCGATCTCGTCGATGACGTGGCCTGGCTGGCCGCGCGCGCTGGCCTGCCGACGCCGCGCGTCTGCCTGGTCGACAGTCCCCAGCCCAACGCCTTTGCGACGGGCCGCGACCCGGAGCATGCGGCAATCGCCGTCAACACCGGCCTCTCCGCGATTCTGACGCGCGAGGAACGGCTCGGCGTGCTCGCGCACGAACTTTCGCATGTGAAAAACCGCGATACGCTGACAATGACGATCGCCGCCACGCTTGCCGGCGCGATTTCCTCAATTGCCCAATGGGGATTTTTCTTCGGGGGCGACCGCCGCCGGAACGGGCCCGGCGTGCTTGCGTCGATCGCCCTCGCCATTCTCGCGCCGATGGCGGCGATGATCGTGCAGATGGCCGTCAGCCGGTCGCGCGAATACGAAGCCGATCGCAGCGGCGGCAGGCTCTGCGGCAATCCCCTGTGGCTGGCCTCCGCCCTGTCGAAGATCGCCGATGGCGCGGAATCGATTCGCGACGAGGCGGTCGAGGCGCATCCGTCGATGGCGCATCTTTTCATCGTCAATCCGCTCGCGGGTGGGCCGCGCGACAATCTGTTCTCGACCCATCCCGACACGCAGAACCGAATCGCGGCGTTGATGGAACTGGCGCGACAGATGGGCGTTTCCAGCGCAGACTTCGCTTCGCGGCCAAATGAGACCGGATCGCGCTGGACGCCGTTTCGCGACCCGCCCGCGGCGGCGAGCGGCTTTCTCGGCGGACGCGGGATCGCGCGGCCGCCACGCGACGATCCGTGGGACGCGGCCTCCAGCGGAAGCGATCGCCCGACCCCGTGGGGTCGCGGCTGACCTTTCGACCGCGGTGACGTACAAAGGGATTCGTTCTTGTTCATCAACTCACCGAACGCAGGCAGGTCGTGAAGCGCGGCGCAGGACAGACATCTTCGAGCCGCCCCGGCGCGGCCCGGCCGAGCGAGGCCGAACGCGAGGCGCGCATCGATGCGACGCCAGGGCTGCGCGCCCGCATCGCCGCCCATCAGGTGATCTCGGACGTGATCGCCGGCGGCCATGCGCTCGACGAACGTTTTTCGTCCAGCGCCGTACCAAACCGCACGCTCGGCCTCGATCCGCGCGACCGGGCGCTGGTGCGTTCGATCGCCACGGTCGCCGTGCGCCGGCTTGGCGCGATCCGCCGCGCCATGGCGCGTTTGCTCGACCGCGGCTTGCCGCGCAACGCCGGGCAGCTTGAGTGGATGATGATCGTCGGCCTGGCGCAGATTCTCTTTCTCGACACCCCGGACCACGCTGCGGTCAATCTCGCCGTGCGCGCCGCCAAGGAAGACGTGAAGACCGCAGGCTATTCGGGACTGCTCAACGCCGTGCTGCGCAATGCAATACGCGAACGCGAGGCATTGCTCGGCGATCTCGACCCGCTGACCGTCGAGGCGCCGGGCTGGCTTGCGCAACGCTGGCGCCGGAGCTGGGGTGAGGAACGCGCCCGCGCCATCGCCGCAGCGCATCTGATGGAGCCGACGCTCGACATCAGCGTGATCGACGATGCGGAAGGCTGGGCGCGCCGCCTCGGCGGAACTGTCCTGCCGACCGGCTCGATCCGCATCGACGCCCACACGCCGGTGCCCGAACTCGACGGCTACGCTGAAGGTCGCTGGTGGGTGCAGGACGCCGGAGCCGCGCTTCCGGCGAAACTGCTGCGCTTTGGTCAGGGCGCGCGCGTGCTCGATCTCTGCGCCGCCCCCGGCGGCAAGACGGCGCAACTCGCAGCCGCCGGCGTCCAGGTCGTCGCGCTCGATCGCTCCGCGGAACGGCTGAAGCAATTGTCGGCCAATCTCGCCCGCCTCGGCCTGCACGCAGACATCGTGGTAGCGGACGCCGCCTCATGGTCGGCCGAGCCGTTCGAGGCCGTCCTGGTCGACCCGCCCTGTTCGGCGACCGGCACGATCCGTCGTCATCCCGACGTGCAATGGACCAAGAAGCCCGGCGACATCGACCAGCTCGCGGCATTGCAGAGCCGGATCCTCGACCGCGCCGCGGCGCTGGTGCGGCCGGGCGGAGAAATCGTCTATTGCACATGCTCGATAGAGCCGGAAGAAGGCGAGTTCCAGATCGCCGCTTTGCTGCGCCGCAATCCTGATTTTCGCCGCGACCGCATTGAACCGGGCGAATGCGGTCTGCCGGCGGAATTCGTCTCGGCCGACGGGGAACTGCGTACTTTGCCGAGCTTCTGGCCAAACGAAAATCCGCGCTTCGCCGGAATAGACGGGTTTTTTGCCTCGCGCTTGCGCAAACAGGGTTAACAGAAGATAAACTCTTTATTCTCAATAATTTCCTTCGCCGCCCGAACCTCGGGCGGCGTGTTGGACGGCGCGATTCCGCCGCGTGGGGGGATGGAAAGCTGGCGAAGGCCTCTCTGGCTGATCGCGTGAAGCTCGCTGCGCTGGCTGGAGCGCAACGACTGGCGCCGATAGCGCGCGCGACGCTTTCGCCGGCGCGCGCGTTCGGCCGTCTTCGCGCACGCCCTCCCGAGCGGCTGCTGATCGCGCCGCAGGACATACGCACCGCCGATGCGACGCGAGCGGACGATATTTATGCCGGCTATTTCGCGTTCGGCGGGCGCATCGTGAACACGCAGGGCCGTTCGCCCTTCGACCTGCCGGCGCCGTCGCCGGACTGGCAGAGCGCGCTGAACGGGTTCGGCTGGCTGCGCCATATGCGCGCCGCCAACACGGCGCTCGCCCGCGCCAACGCCCGTGCGCTGGTCGAGGATTACCTCGCCGGACGCCGTCGCTTCGCCACGAACGCCGAACCCGACCCTGCGACGGCCGCACGCCGCATTCTGTCCTGGCTTAGCCAGTCGACCCTCCTGCTGGAGAACGCGGATTCGGATTTCTACAATCGCTTCCTGCGCGCGCTGTCGCGCGATGTCGTGCAATTGCAACAGGACTATGGCGCGACCAGCGGCTTGACCCGGTTGCAGGCGGCGGTGGCGCTCGCAGAATATGCGCTGTGCGCCGACCTGCCGCCACGATACCAGGCGCGCACGACCGCACAGCTCGCCGCCGTCATCGACGAGCAGGTGCTCCCGGACGGCGGGCATATCGGGCGCAATCCGCAAACGCTCGTCGAACTGCTGCTCGATTTCCTGCCTCTGCGGCAATCCTACGCCGCCCGCGCGCTCCCCCCGCCGCCGACGCTTCTCAACGCCATCGACCGCATCATGCCGGCGCTGCGGCTGTTGCGGCATGGCGATGGATCGCTGGCGCTGTTCAATGGCATGGGCGTCACCGCGCCAGACCGCCTCGCGGTCGTGCTCGCATACGACGACGCGCCCGGCCAGGCGCTGATGAGCGCGCCCTACGCCGGCTATCAGCGTCTGGAGGCAGGCGAGGCGGTCGCGATCGTCGATTGCGGGCCGCCGCCGCCCAGACCCTTTTCGCGCCATGCGCACGCCGGCTGCCTGTCGTTCGAATTCTCGTCCGGCTCCGACCGGATCGTCGTCAACTGCGGCGCGCCGGCGTTGACGGCCGCGCATGCGCAGGCCGCACGCCATACGGCGGCGCATTCGACTCTTGTCATCGACGATACCTCCTCCTGCCGCATTGCCGGGGAGGCCGGAATCGAACGGGTGGTGGCCGGTCAGATCGTCGCCGGCACGAACCGGGTCGACGTCGCACGGCGCGACACGCCGGAGAGCACGCTGCTCGACATGTCGCACAATGGCTATGCCCGGAATTTTGGGCTCATACACGCGCGGCGGCTGGCGCTCAGATCGGACGGCGCGCGACTCGACGGTGAAGATCGGCTGATCGACGCCGGCCAGCCTGCGCAGGACCAGCCGCGGGCCTTTGCGATCCGTTTCCACATCCATCCGTCCGTGACGATCACGAGTTCGGCCGACAACGTGGGCGTCGCTCTCGACCTGCCCGGCGGCGAGCGATGGATGTTCGAGGCGCGGGGCGCATCGATCGCGGTGGAGGAAAGCGTGTTCTTTGCAAGTCCCGACGGCGCGCGCGCCTGCCAGCAGATCGTGGCGCGCGGCGACGCCAAAATGGAGACCTGCGTGCAATGGTCATTTTCGTTGACCTGACCGCGCAAAATCCGGTTTCCACTTTGCCGGATCATGCTCTAGAAGAACTTCCATCCAGGCGCCTCGGCTGAAAAGCACAGCCTTCGGCAGGCGCGGAAAATTCAACCGGGATGACGGAAATGACCGCAGGACCGCGCACGCTGTACGACAAAATCTGGGACGACCATGTCGTCGACATCCAGCCCGACGGCACGTGCCTGATCTATATCGACCGCCATCTCATCCACGAAGTGACGAGCCCGCAGGCGTTCGAAGGTCTGCGTATGGCCGGACGCAAGGTGCGCGCGCCCGCAAAGACGCTCGCCGTCGTCGATCACAATGTGCCGACGACCGATCGCTCCAGGCCGATCGAGGATCCGGAATCCAGGGCGCAAGTCGAACAACTCGCAGCCAACGCGAAGGAGTTCGGCGTCGAATATTACGACGAGCACGATCCACGGCAGGGCGTGGTCCACATCATCGGACCGGAACAGGGCTTCACCCTGCCTGGCGCGACGATCGTATGCGGGGACAGCCACACCTCGACGCATGGCGCGTTCGGCGCGCTCGCACATGGCATCGGCACATCCGAAGTCGAACATGTTCTGGCGACGCAGACGCTGATCCAGAAGAAGGCGAAGAACATGCTGGTGCGCGTTGACGGCGCGCTGAAGGACGGCGTCGCGGCCAAGGACATCGTGCTCGCGATCATCGGCAAGATCGGCACGGCCGGCGGCACCGGGCACGTAATCGAATATGCCGGCGAGGCCATTCGCGCGCTGTCGATGGAAGGCCGCATGACCATCTGCAACATGTCGATCGAGGGCGGCGCGCGCGCAGGCCTGATCGCGCCGGACGAAAAGACCTTCGCCTATCTGAAAGGCAGGCCAAAGGCGCCGAAGGGCGAGGCCTGGGATCAGGCGGTCGCCTATTGGTCGCAGCTCGGGTCGGACGAGGGCGCTCATTTCGACAGCGTCATCACGCTCGACGCCGGCGACCTTCCGCCGATCGTCACCTGGGGCACCAGCCCGCAGGACGTGATCGCCATCGACGGGACCGTGCCGCGGGTGGAAGACGCCACAAGCGAGTCGCAACGCGCGTCGATCCAGCGCGCGCTCGACTACATGGGACTGAGCGGCGGCGAGAAGATCGCCGACGTGCGCATCGACCGCGCCTTTATCGGCTCCTGCACCAACGGGCGCATCGAGGATCTGCGCGCGGCGGCTAAAATAGCGGAAGGCAAGAAGGTCGCCTCGCACGTCAGCGCGATGGTGGTGCCGGGATCTGGCCTCGTGAAGATGCAGGCGGAAGCCGAGGGCCTCGACAGGATCTTCAAGGCCGCCGGATTCGAATGGCGCGAACCGGGCTGCTCGATGTGTCTGGCGATGAACCCTGACAAGCTCGCCCCCGGCGAACGCTGCGCGTCCACCTCCAACCGCAATTTCGAGGGACGCCAGGGATTCCGCGGCCGCACGCATCTGGTGTCGCCGGCCATGGCGGCGGCGGCGGCGATCGCCGGGCATTTTGTCGACGTGCGCAAGCTCGACTGAGCGCATTCGCCGATATCAAGGGACAAAGCCGCCGGAGCGGCTTTGTCGCGCCAAAGGGGCCGGCGTTTCTGTGGCGGGGAAATGACAGCCGCATCCAGATCGGCGCGCCGGTTCCACGCTTTCAATTGCAGCGGCGCCTGTGCGATGCTGCGCCATGTCCGACGCTTCAATCTGGGCGCACACACATGCGCCGTCGCTCGCCGACATCGAATTTCTGGCGCACGCAGCCTTTGGCGCGCTCCCCGCGCGCTTTCGCAACCTGTGCGATGGTCTCGTAATCCGCGTCGACGACTTCCCGGACGACGACACGCTCGATGATATGCATTGCGAGTCCGACTACGACCTGCTCGGCCTGTTCCGCGGCCGCGGCCTCGCGCAGGGCGAGGCTTTCGCGCAGACCGGGCAGATGCCGAACATGGTCTGGCTCTATCGCCGTCCGATCCTCGATTACTGGGCGGATGGCGACGATACGCTCGACGCCGTCGTGCGCCACGTCCTGGTGCATGAAATAGGTCATCACTTCGGACTGAGCGACGCCGACATGGAGTCGATCGAACGCACGACGGATGAGACCCGCTGATGAGGGATGACACCTCCCGCATACGCGCCGCCTTCGCAAGACGGATCACGAAAGCTGCGGGGGGCGAGAATCCGCGCATCGAATCCGCCTTCGCGCAAACGCCGCGTGAAGACTTCGCCGGCCCCGGTCCTTGGCTGATCGTCGAGGGTGGCCACTACGTGCAGACGCCGGACGACGATCCGGTCCATCTTTACCAGGACGTTCTCGTCGCCATCGACGCGGCGCGCGGCATCAATATCGGCGAGCCGGCGCTGCATGCCGCGTGCCTTGGCATGATCGCGCCACAGGCTGGCGAGACCGTCCTGCATGTCGGCGCCGGCGTCGGATATTACACGGCGATCCTGGCTCATCTGGTCGGACCGGGCGGCCGGGTGGTCGCCTATGAGATCGACGAAGCCATCGCCGCGCGCGCGCGTAAAAATCTGGCCGGCTTCGGCAATGTCGTCGTCGAGACGCGCTCCGGCCTCGCGCGCGCGTTACCGGGAGCCGACATCGTCTATGTCAATGCTGCGGCGGTCGAGCCGCACCGCGGCTGGCTGGACGCGCTGCGCCCCGGCGGGCGCCTGATGTTTCCATTGCAGGCGCCAGGCCGCGGCGGCGCGATGTTGATGATCACGCGACCACAGTCGGGCGATATCTGGCCGGCGAAGATGTTCGGGCCGGTATGGTTCGTGCAGATCGAGGGCGCGGCCAACGCGGCGGCGACGCGCCGGCTCGAGACGGCCTTCGGCGACGATGGCTGGCGCGACGTGCAGTCGCTGCGCACGGGCGCGCCGGACGCCACATGCTGGCTCGCAGGCGAGGGATGGTGGCTGTCGAGGGCGGCAAGCGGCTGGTGATTATGGGCGCTTGCGCACGAGGTATTTGTGCGCGCCGTCAAGAACGAGTTCGCGTTTCTGGTTATGGATGGTCGCGCGCATGACGATGACGCCGGTGGTGCGCTGCGACGCGAGTTCGACGATCTCCAGCGCCGGATAGAGTGTGTCCCCCTCGATCGCGCCGGCGAGAAACCGCGACGACTGCTCGATGAAGGCGACGAGCGAGTCAGACACTTCATGCGGAAACGAGCCGGCGCCGGCGGCCGTGAAGCACATCACTTGCAACCCGTGCGCAAGAAGGCCATCGAGTTTTCGCGCGCGACAATATTCGATGTCGTAATGGATCGGGTGATTGTCGCCCGACACGATCTGGAAGGCCGCGAAATTGGCCGATGTCAACGTTCGGCTCGGCAGGACATACCGCTCGCCGATGCGGAAATCCTCGAACCACCGCTGGCGCGCGCAAAGGTGCTGCGCCGGGTCGAATGCCGCATCAATCCTGGTCATGTCGCGCTCTCCTTCTGTTGCAGGGTGGCTGGAGCGTCCGGCCGGGTCAACGCCGTCGCGCGCCTCGTTTGCGCGTCTCTCCCCCATTTGCTAACACCTGCGCAATCCGCGCAGTCCCGAGACACAGGCCCATGGAAAAGTTCACCAAACTCACCGGCGTCGCCGCACCGCTCAAGATCGTGAACATCGACACCGACATGATCATCCCCAAGCAATATCTGAAGACGATCGCGCGCACGGGGCTCGGCAAGGGACTGTTCTCGGAGATGCGCTACAACGAGGACGGTTCGGAAAATCCGGATTTCGTCCTGAACAAGCCGGCGTATCGCAAGGCGCAGATCATCGTCGCGGAAGACAATTTCGGCTGCGGTTCATCGCGCGAACATGCGCCCTGGGCGCTGCTCGACTACGGCATCCGCTGCATCATCTCGACCAGCTTCGCCGACATCTTCTACAACAACTGCTTCAAGAACGGCATCCTGCCGATCACGGTGCCGAAGGACGACCTCGCCCGGCTGATGGACGACGCCGAGCGCGGATCGAATGCAACGCTGACGGTCGATCTCGAAGCTCAGGAAATTCGCGGACCGGACGGCGGCGTGGTGAAGTTCGACATCGATCCGTTCCGCAAGCATTGCCTCATCAACGGGCTGGACGACATCGGCCTGACGCTGGTCAAGGCCGACAAGATCGCGTCCTACGAAAAGAAGCTGGCGGGGCAGCCCTGGGCCTGACCGTTCGGCTCAGGCCGCTGGGGGAGCTGCAAGGCGCAACTTCCGCCCGTCATGGCCGGCGACTTCTCCGGCGATCATCGCGCCGGGCGCGACGCCGGGTGTCGCGACGGGTGTGAAATCCGCCGCACGCCCGATTCCCCCGCGCTCGACCAGAACCGTGATCCTGCGCCCGATCTGGCGGTCGAGATGGCGCGCCAGCGCCGCATCGCCAGCCTCGCGCATCCATTTGGCCCGCTCCGCACGAACCGGGGCCGGAACCTGCGGCATCCGCGCCGCCGGCGTGGCCTCGCGCGGCGAATAAGGGAAGACGTGCAGATTCGTCAGGCCGCAGTCGCTGATCAGGCGCAGCGTGTTGTCGGCCATTGCGTCGGTTTCGGTCGGAAAGCCGGCGATCAGGTCGGCGCCGAAAACGATGTCCGGCCGCAGGTTCCGCACGACGTCGCAGAAGCGGATCGCATCGGCGCGCGAGTGCCGGCGCTTCATGCGCTTCAGGATCAGATCGTCGCCCGCCTGAAGCGACAGATGCAGATGCGGCGCCAGCCTTTCCTCCTCCGCCAGCGCGGCCAACAGGGATGCGTCGGCCTCGATGCAGTCGAGCGAGGACAGGCGCAGCCGCTTCAAGTCCGGTGTCGATCGCAAAATCCGCCGGACCAGTTCGCCGAGCCGCGGCGCGTCCGGCAGATCCGCGCCCCATGAGGTCAGATCGACGCCGGTGAGCACGATCTCGCTGTGTCCGCCATCGACGAGCCGCCGCGCCTGCGCCGCCACAACCTCGGCCGGCAGCGACCGCGAAGGGCCGCGCCCATACGGAATGACGCAGAACGTGCAGCGATGGTCGCACCCGTTCTGGATCGCCAGAAACGCGCGCGTGTGACCGGCGATGCGGTCGACGGCGAGCGGCGTGGCCCGGCGCGCCTGCATGATGTCGTCAGCCGGCGCCTGCCCCTCGGCGAGCGCCCGCCACGCGCCGATCTCGGTCTTGCGCGCGTTTCCGAGCACATGCGCGACCTCCGGCATGGCGGCGAACGCGGCGCGCTCCGTTTCGGCGGCGCAGCCGGAGACAATGATTTTCGTACCGGGTTTCTCGCGTGCGATGCGACGGATTGTCTGGCGCGCCTGGCGCACCGACTCGGCCGTCACGGCGCATGTGTTGACGACAACCGCGCCATCGTGGCCCGTGGCCGCGGCGGCGGCGCGCATGGCTTC
This sequence comes from Pseudomonadota bacterium, assembly GCA_021781815.1. Lineage (GTDB taxonomy): Bacteria > Pseudomonadota > Alphaproteobacteria > Rhizobiales > Beijerinckiaceae > JAJXWB01. Next base: position 22,046 of record JAJXWB010000013.1, read on the forward strand.
GGATTCGACCAGATTCAACCGGCAGCCGAACGAGACGACATCGATCTTTTCGCGCGCAACCGCGTTCATGTCTGCGCGGCCGCGAATATCGCGGGATCGAGCGTCGATTCGAATTCGAGTTCGACCGGACCTGTCATCAGAACGTGGTCGTCGCTTGCCCGCCAGACGATGCGCAGGTCGCCGCCCGGCAACGTCACGGTCGAGGCCCGGCCGGCGAGGCCACGTCGCGCCGCCGCCACAGCCGTCGCACAGGCCGCCGTGCCGCAGGCGCGCGTCGCGCCTGCGCCGCGTTCCCAGACACGCAGCAGGATTCTGTCCCGCGACAGCATCTGCGCAAATGACGCATTGACGCGATCCGGAAACATCGGATGCATCTCTATGCGCGGACCGAGATGCGCGAGATCGACGCTCTGCGCATCCTCGACGAAGAAGACCGCGTGCGGATTGCCCATGCTGACTGCGGAAAAGCGATCCGGAGCGCCAGCGACGGGCGGCGACAGGGCGATATCGGCTGTCTCGTCCCCTACGCCCGCGAGCGGTATGTCGCGCCAGCCGAATTTTGGCGCGCCCATGTCGACCGTGAAAGATAGCGGCCCCTCGCGCGTCACATGCAAGATTCCGGCGTCGGATTCGAGCGTGACCTCGCCGACGCGCGTATCGCGCATCAACGCCCAGCCGACGCATCGCGTGCCGTTGCCGCATGCGCCAGACAGCGATCCGTCGACGTTGAATATCTTCATCGATGCGGCGGCGCCCGGCCCGGCCGGATCATGGAGGACCATCATCTGGTCGTAGCCGAGCCCCGGCGCGCGGCCGATTGCGCGCGCGTCGGCCGCCGTCACGCGCGCCTGCGCGCCGCGCAGATCGAGAACGAGGATTTCGTTGCCGAGCCCGTTCATCCGGAGAATGTCTCGTCCGGCGAGCGGATGGCGTGGAAAGCGGCTTGCGCGTACTTCGTTCATGTCCGGTTCTGGGTCCGAAAGCGAAAAAGCAGCGGCGCCCTGACGCGCTGCGCTGCAGCGGGATGCTATATATAGTCGCGGGACGAACGGAGCGAATCTTATGCGGAAACCGACCGGCAGGCTGCTTGCGCTCATCGCTTTCGGGCTAATCTCCTGTGCATCGGTCGCACTGGCGCAGACGACGCCGGCGCCGGCCGCCGCCCCGGCGGCGCCGGCGTCCCCCTCGGCGCCCGCGCCCGTCTCCCCGCCTGCCCCGCAGCCAGACGAGTCCTCCGCGGCGCAAATCATCGAGGTGCAGTCAAGGCCCGCCGTCGTGGTGAAGGGCGCATCGAGCTGGGATGACGGCTACAAGGCGATCATGGCGGCGATCGCAAAGGCGCGCGCCGCCGCTCTCAAGGGCAATCTGAAAGAGAGCGGCCGCCCCGTCGCCGCCTTCGTCGACACCGACGACAATGGATTCAAGTTCGAGGCGATGGTTCCGATCGAGGCCGCGCCGGCTGGCGCCCTCGATCTCGGTGCGGACGCGAAGATCGGCGCGACGCCCGGCGGCAGGGCGATCAAGTTCCAGCATCGCGGCGCCTACGACGACGTCGATTCGACCTACGAGGCGATCACCGCCTATCTCGACGAGAAGGGCTACGACGCACAGAACGTGTTCGTCGAGGAATATCTGAACGATCCGAAGGGATCGGACGATACCGCGCTGGCGATGGACATTTACGTTTTCATCAAGTGACCGGCGCGGGCGCGGCCCCGCGCCCGCCGCGCGCCGCGCGCCTCACGGCGCCTCGAACACATCGCCCGGCCGGCTGGCGCGGAATCGCTCCTGCGCTATGCCGGCCCGCTCCAGCGCGATGGCGAGCCGCCGCGGCGGTTCGTCAATCGCCTCGTCGGTCAGGCGGAACGTGCCCCAGTGATGGCCGATTGCATGATCGGCGTCGATATCCTGAAAGATGCGAACGGCCTCCTCCGGATCGATATGCTGGTCGCGCATGAACCAGCGCGGCTCATAGGCGCCGATCGGGATGATCGCGAGCCGCATGCTCCCGTGGCGCACGAACAGATCGCGGAACAGCGCGCCGTCGCCATAGCCGGTGTCGGCGATGTGATAGATTTTTCCCGCGGGCGTCTCGATCACGAAGGCGCACCACAGCGCCATGCGCCGGTCGCGGAGGCCACGCGCCGACCAGTGCTGCGCCGGCTCGAAATGCACACGCAATGGCCCGATCTCCGCGACTTCGCCCCAGTCGAAGGCGCGCGCGACAATGGCCTTGTCGATCTTGCGCAAGATCGTGTCATTGCCGAGCGGGGTCAGCGCCGGGCAGGGCCTGGCGCGCGCGAGTTTCGCCAGGGTGGCGGCGTCGAGATGGTCATAATGATTGTGTGACAGCAGGATGGCGTCGAGCGGCGGCAGGTCGTCGAGCGCGATCCCCGGCGGATTGACGCGCTTCGGCCCGGCGAACGACAGCGGACTCGCGCGCTCCGCCCAGACCGGATCGACCAGCAGATTGACGCCCTGCGTTTGGATCAGAAAGCTGGCGTGGCCGACGTGCGACACCCGCAGCGCGGCGCCCTCCACGCGCTGCGGCGGCCTGTCGGGCGGCCCTGCGGGAAACGACGTCGGCCAGGCCGCGCGATGATGGCGGCCAAACCGCCAGCGCAGGAGATCGTTCCGCGACTTGTCTCGCGTGCGGCCGGGCAGGAAGAACCGCTCGCCGTCGAAATGGTCGGAAATCGGGCCCGAATAATAGGGGTTGGGCATGTCAGCTCGTTTCCCGCCCTGTCATTCCCGAGGCCGCGCAGCGGTGATCGGGAATCCAGAGCAGCCTCGAAAGAGGAAACTGGATTCCCGCTTTCGAGGGAATGACAGACTCGCGTTCTCGCTCATGCTCCGGCCAGTCATCGCGCGGAGGCGTGATATTCCGGGTTCGGCCGCATGTCGACGGCCGAGGCCATGCGGTTGGTCATGTTGAAGAAACTCGCGACCGCGCCGATGTCCCAGATGTCGCGGTCGCTGAATCCGGCGACGCGGAGCCTCTCCCGATCCGCTTCCTCGATCGCATGGGAGTCCTTCGTCATCTTCACGGCGAAATCGAGCATGGCGCGCTGTTTCTCCGTGAGATCGGCGACGCGATAATTCATCACGATCTTCTCGCCGAGCGACGGGTCGCCGGAGAGCCGCCGCACCGCCTCGCCATGCGCGGTCAGGCAATAGAAGCACTTGTTCTCCGAGGAGACCACAACTGCGATCATCTCGCGTTCGAGCTTGGACAGGCCCGAGGCGCCGAGCATCAGATCGTTGTAGAAGGCCGAGAAGGCCTCAAGCTTGGCCATATCGAACGAATAGGCGAGCAGCACGTTGGGGGTGAAGCCGATCTTCTCGTCGCATTTGGCGAAATAGGCCGCGATCTCAGGCGTGCGCGGCGCAAACGGCAGATCGAGCGCGATGATCCCGTCCATGTCGCGTTTTTTGGCTGATTTCTTCGCCGGTTCCTTCTTCGCCGCCTTTGCTTTGGTGGTCATCCGTTCCTCCTAGTATTGTCTCTCGATCGATTGTTCGATCAGCGCGATGTCGGCGGCGGTGAGATCGAACAGGGCGTAGACGATGCGGTCGATCTCGCGCGTCAGCTTGCGCTCAACGGCGCGGTTCTCGCCGAGAAACGCCCGCCATTCCGCCCGCTGCGCAATCCGGTCACGGATCGAGGCTATCTGCTTCGCCGCGCGTTTTGAAGCCGCCGCGCGAAAACTCGGTCGCGTCAGCCTCGGCCATCCGGCCCGAAATAGACGCAGGTCGAGCTATCGCTGTCGCGCAGGACCGTGACGCGCGCAAGGCCCGCGCAGACCGGCTCGACCTTGCGCCAGATCCAGGCCGCGAGATTTTCCATCGTGCCCGGACCGAGATCGGGAACCTCGTTGAGGAAATGATGGTCGAGACCATCGCGCGCCTGCGCCAGCGTCCGGTCGAGCAGACCGAGGTCGATCACCATGCCGGATTTCGGATCGGCCTCGCCCCGCACCGTGACTTCGGCGCGATAGGAATGACCATGGATGCGCCGGCTCGGCTCTGCGTCGACGACGCGCTGCAAGGTGTGGGCGGCATCGAAGCGGAATTGTTTCGAGAGTTCGTACATCAGGGAATTCCAATGAACTTGTGGGTCTGCACGCTAAGACGCCAGCGCGGGTTGGCGAGGCAGGCGTCCACCGCCGCCGCCGTGTTGGCCACGTGCTCAGGACCGTCCATCGGCTGCAGCCAGAAATGGTCGAACGCGAGCGCGCCGAGCTCGGCGAGATTGAAACCGTCCTGCGGCCAGACGAGCTTCAGCTCCTGGCCCTGCGTCTGCACGAGCGGCGCGCCGGCCTTGGGGCTGACGCAGATCCAGTCGAGCCCCGCGGGCGCGGGGATCGTGCCGTTCGTTTCGGCAGCAATCTCGAAGCCGCGCGCACGAACGGCGGCGATCAGCGCCTCGTCCAGTTGCAGCAGGGGTTCGCCGCCGGTGAACACGACGTAGCGGCGATCCGTGGCGTCGCCCCATGTCGCGGCGATTGAACCGGCGAGCGCGGCGGCTGTCTCGAATTTCCCGCCGCCCGCGCCGTCCGTCCCGACGAAATCCGTATCGCAGAAACGGCAGACCGCTTCGCTGCGATCCTGCTCGCGACCCGACCACAGATTGCAGCCGGCGAAGCGGCAGAACACGGCGGCGCGGCCGGCCTGCCCGCCCTCGCCCTGCAATGTCCGAAACAGCTCTTTGACCGCGTAGCTCATGAGGCGATGTTGCTTGCCCTGCTTTTCCCGAACGTCATTCCCAAAGCTTCCAAAGAAAGCGAACGGGAAACGGGACCGACCGCCGATGCTTCGGGAACCGGAGTCCCCCTTGCGCGGGAATGACAGCACACAGGCCTGTTCAATGCCGGAAGTGGCGATGCCCCGTGAACACCATCGCAAGACCGGCTTCATCCGCCGCCGCGATCACATCGTTGTCGCGCATCGAGCCGCCCGGCTGAATGACAGCAGTCGCGCCGGCCTCTGCAGCCGCCAGCAGGCCGTCGGCGAACGGGAAGAAAGCGTCGGATGCGACGACCGCGCCCCTGGCGAGACTTTCCGGCAGGTCGGCGGCCTTCGAGGCCTCCTCGGCTTTCCAGGCGGCGATGCGCGAGGAATCGACGCGCGACATCTGACCCGCGCCGACGCCGACGGTGGCTAGATCGCGCGCATAGACGATGGCGTTGGACTTCACATGCTTGGCGACGCGGAACGCGAATTTCAGATCGGCGAGTTCACGCGCATCCGGCGCGCGCTTCGTGACGATCTTCAGATCCATGTCGTCGACCACGGCGTTGTCGCGGCTCTGCACGAGAAAGCCTCCGGCCACGGTGCGAAAGTTGAGGCCTTTGGCACGCGGATCAGGAAGCCCGCCCGTCACCAGCAGCCGCAAGTTCTTCTTCGACGCGATCAGCGCGATCGCCTCGTCGTCGGCCTCCGGCGCGATGATGACTTCGGTGAAGATTTTCACGATCTCGGCCGCGGCTGCCGCGTCGAGCCTGCGATTGAGCGCGATGATGCCGCCGAAGGCCGATACCGGATCGCAGCGCAACGCTTTCTCGTAGGCGTCCTTGAGCGACGACCCTTCAGCGACGCCACAGGGATTGGCGTGCTTGATGATCGCCACCGCCGCCGCGCGCGACGCATCGAATTCGGAGACGAGTTCAAAGGCCGCGTCGGTGTCGTTGACGTTGTTGTAGGAGAGCGTTTTACCCTGCACCTGGCGTGCGGTGGAAACGCCGAACCGCTTTTCGCCGGTGACGTAGAATCCCGCGCTCTGGTGCGGATTTTCACCGTAACGCATGGCTTCCGCCAGCTTGCCGCCGAGCGCGCGATAGGCGGGCGTCGTCTCGCCGATGGCGGCGGCGAACCAGTTGGAGATGGCGGCGTCATAGGCCGCCGTGCGCGCATAGGCTTTTTGCGCAAGCCTGCGGCGTGTCTCGCGGCGCGTGTCTCCGGCGTGCGCGTCGAGTTCGGCAAGCACGGTCTGGTAGTCCTCGACATCGACGACGACAGCGACGTCGTCATGGTTCTTGGCGGCGGCGCGAATCATCGCGGGACCGCCGATGTCGATGTTCTCGATGCAGTCCTCGTAGGCCGCGCCCCGCGCCACCGTCGCCTCGAATGGATAGAGGTTCACGACCAGCAGGTCGATCTGCGGAATGTTGTGCGCGAGCATCGCCGCTTCATGTTCCGGATTCTCGCGGATCGCCAGCAGGCCGCCATGCACCTTGGGGTGCAGCGTCTTGACGCGGCCATCCATCATTTCAGGAAAGCCGGTGAGATCGGAAACATCGACGACGGCGAGACCCGCGTCGGCCAGCGCCTTGCGCGTGCCGCCAGTCGACACCAGCTCGACGCCACGCGCGGCCAGCGCCCGCGCGAAATCGATCAGGCCGGATTTGTCGGAAACGGAAATCAGCGCGCGCGACACGCGCCTCAGGTCGGACGCCATGAACGGCCTCGCTCGGCGCCAGCGCGTTGAATCGGCAGCAACCGCCGGACGGCGTCTCTCCGGCGGTCTTGCATGAGCGCGGAACCTGCGGCCCCATCGCTCGGTATCGGATTATTTCGCGGCCTTGGCCTGCTTGTCCGTGCGTTCGGCGATGCGCGCCGACTTGCCGCGACGATCGCGCAAATAATAGAGCTTGGCGCGACGCACCTTGCCGCGACGCACGACCTTGATCGAGTCGATCATCGGCGAATAGACCGGGAACACGCGCTCGACGCCTTCGCCGTAGGAGATCTTGCGAACGGTGAAGCTCTCGTTGAGGCCGCCGCCGTTGCGCGCGATGCACACGCCTTCATAGGCCTGAATGCGCGAGCGCTCGCCTTCCTTGACCTTGTAGTTGACGATCACGGTGTCGCCGGGCTGGAATTCCGGGATTTCGCGGGTGAGCTTGGCGGCCTGTTCGGCCTCGAGCTGGGCGATGAGGTTCATTGTCAAAATCCTTGCCGGTTTCGCCCTTTGCGGGCGAGCGTTTCGGGAACGCTGTTTTGAGTTGTGGCGGGGCTATACAGGATGGCGGGCGATGTGTCGAGCCGCCGCCGGGCCGCTGACCGACAGAAACCGTATGCTGGCCCTCCCGGATCAGGATCTGATGCGCAGGAGGTCCGGCCGTCGCTCCCGCGTGATCCGCTCCGCCTCCGCCCGCCGCCATTCCGCGATTTTCGCGTGGTCGCCGGACAGCAGCACGTCGGGAATGGCCCTGCCCTCGAACTCGCGGGGGCGGGTGTAGTGGGGATATTCCAGCAGGCCGTTCTCGAAGCTTTCGTCCTGTCCCGAAGCCTCCTTGCCCATCACGCCCGGCAGCAGGCGGATGCAGGCGTCGAGCAGCGTCAGCGCGGCGATCTCGCCGCCCGACAGCACGTAATCGCCGATCGACACCTCTTCGAGCTTTCGCGCCAGAATCACGCGCTCGTCCACGCCCTCGAACCTGCCGCAGACAATGATTGCGCCGGGGCCGGCCGCCAGTTCCCTCACCCGCGCCTGCGTCAGCGGTTTTCCACGCGGGCTCATGAGCAGGCGCGGGCGGAAATCGCCGGGCGCCGCCGCTTCGTCGATCCCCGCCGCCAGAACGTCGGCGCGCAAGACCATGCCGGCGCCGCCGCCAGCCGGCGTGTCGTCGACGGCGCGATGCTTGCCGAGACCGTGATCACGGATGTTCCGGGCCTCGCAAGACCACAGGCCTCTCGCGAGGGCGTCGCCCGACAGCGACAGGCCGAGCGGGCCGGGGAACATTTCCGGAAACAGCGTGAGGATGGTGGCGCGAAATGTCATTCGATTTCGGCGGGCCGGACAATGGTGATCCGCCCGCCTGCGAAATCGATGCTCGGCGCGACCTCTTTGGTGAACGGAGCAAAAAACGTGTCGCCGGCGACGGGCGCGATTTCCAGAATGTCGCCTGCGCCATAATTCACCACGTTCTTCACCTGGCCGATATGTTCGCCCTCCGGCGAGACCGCGGCCAGTCCGACGAGATCGGCGATGTAGAATTCGTTCTCGTCCGGCGGCGGCAGTTTTTCGCGCGAGACAAAAAGCGCCAGGCCGGTCAGCGCCTGCGCAGCGTCGCGGTCGGCGACGCCTTTCACCTTCGCGACCAGCATATCATCCTTCAACGGGCGCAGGCGCTCGATCTCAAATTTTCGCGCGCCGGCCTCGTCACACAGCGGGCCGTAGTCGCCGATCGACAGGGGATCGGCGGTGTAGCTCTTGATGCGAATTTCGCCGCGCACGCCCTGCGCCGCGCCGAAGCGCGCGACGAGAACGAGACTTGCGGGCGGTTTGGACATGCTGCGATCTCTCGGACGCCATTCCCGCGCAAGCGGGACGTCGATGCGTTATTGCGAGTCGAGCGAAGCAATCCATCGCCGAACGCCGGGGAATGGATTGCTTCGTCGCTACGCTGCCCGCAACGACGGCTCGATTACTCAGCGGCCGGGGCGGCGGCCTTGGCGGCGGCGGCGGCGAGACGCTCCTGCGCCTTCTTCTTCGGCTTGGCCTTTTCCGGGTTGCTGCGGGCTTCGCGCTTGCCGACGCCGACGCTTTCGAGCAGGCGGGCGACGCGATCGGTCGGCGTCGCGCCCTTGGCCAACCAGGCCTGCGCCTTCTCGGCGTCGAGCACGAGACGATCGGCGGCGTCCTTGGCCTTCAGCGGATCGAACGTGCCCAGACGCTCGATGAAGCGACCGTCGCGCGGGCTGCGCGAGTCAGCGACAACAACGCGATAGAACGGACGCTTCTTGGCGCCGGCGCGGGAGAGACGGATTTTCAGGGACATTGGTTTTCCTTTCTGTGATCAGGCAACAGCCGATCGGCGAGGGGCGAATGCCTGACGCCGATCGCCCGTTCATTTCTTCTTTCCAAACTGGAACGGGTTGAATCCGCCGCCGCCGAGACCCGGCAGCTTCGGCAATCCTTGACCGGGGCCGCTCATGCCGGGCAACCCCGGCTTTGGCGCAAAGGCCCCCGCCGGCGGGGCGTCCGGCAATTTCGGCATGCCCGGCGGCAGCGCGCCGCCGCCCATCTGCCTCTGCAAGGCTTCGATCTGTTCAGGGCTAGGCTGCGGCATGCCGCCGCCGATGCCGAACATCTGCGCCATCTTGCCCATCGGGCCGCGCTTGGCGCCGCCCATCTGCTTCATCATGTCGGCCATGCCGCGATGCTGCTTCAGGAGCTTGTTAACCTGCTCGACATTCGTCCCGGCGCCCGCCGCGATGCGCTTCTTGCGCGAGGCCTTGAGGATGTCGGGATTGCGCCGCTCCTGCGGAGTCATCGACAGGATGATCGCGCGCTGGCGCTTGAGGATGCGATCGTCGATATTGGCCGCCGCCATCTGCTCCTTCAGCTTGCCGACGCCCGGCAGCATGCCGAGAATGCCGCCGATGCCGCCGATCTTCTCGGCCTGCGCCAGTTGTTCGGCGAGATCCTCCAGATCGAACTTGCCCTTGCGCATCTTCTCGGCGATGCGCTGCGCCTTCTCGGCGTCGATGGTCTGGGCGGCCTTCTCGACCAGCGCGACGATGTCGCCCATGCCAAGAATGCGGTTGGCGATGCGTTTTGGATCGAATTCATCCAGCGCATCCATCTTTTCGCCAGCGCCGATCAGCTTGATCGGCTTGCCGGTGACAGCGCGCATCGACAGCGCCGCGCCGCCGCGGCCGTCGCCGTCGACGCGCGTCAGCACGATGCCGGTGATGCCGACGCGATCGTCGAAACTTTTCGCAAGATTGACGGCGTCCTGCCCGGTCAGTGCGTCTGCGACGAGAAGGATTTCATGCGGTCGCGCGGCGGATTTGATTTCCGCCATTTCGATCATCAGCGGCTCGTCGATATGCGTGCGGCCGGCGGTGTCGAAGATCACGACATCGTAACCCTGCAACCGCCCCACTTCTTCCGCGCGTTTCGCAATCTGCACGGGCGTCTGTCCCGCGACGATCGGCAGCGTATCTACATTGACCTGACGGCCGAGCACCGCGAGCTGCTCTTGCGCAGCGGGACGCTTGACGTCGAGCGAGGCCATGAGCACGCGCTTCCTGTAGCGTTCGGTCAGGCGCAGGCCGATTTTCGCGGTCGTGGTGGTTTTGCCTGCGCCCTGCAGGCCGACCATCATGATGGCGACCGGCGGCGCGGCGTTGAGGTCGATCGGCGCGGCGTCGGACCCCAGTGTCTCGACCAGAACGTCCGAGACGATCTTGACGACCATCTGGCCGGGCGTGACGGATTTGACGACATTGGCGCCGACGGCGCGCTCGCGCACCTTGTCCGTGAACGAACGCACGACATCGAGCGCCACGTCCGCTTCCAGCAGCGCGCGGCGCACTTCGCGCAGGGCGGTCGCGACATCTGCGTCGCTGAGCGCCCCGCGGCGCGTCAGCGTGTCGAATATGCCGGAGAGCTTGTCGCTGAGGCCTTCGAACATGATCCACTCCAGACCCGCCGGAAACTCCAAAGCAAAACGCGCCCGGGGGCGCTTCGCGCTGCCGGGCGTTGGCCTCCTGCCTCAAGGGCGGGTCGGCGTTCAGCAATGGTCACTCTGACGAGAGATGGGGGCTTGTAGGGCGCGGGTGGGGGGAAAGTCAATAACGGTCAGCCTGACGACCTGCGCCGCGCCAAACCGGCGGCGACGAGGCGCCGGCCCGGCGCGCGGCTTTTGACCGACCTTCTCTGCAGGGCGGCATCGCCAGCCAACCGCAAGACCAGATGAAGCGGAACCGGCGCAGCAGGCGCGGCAATCGTCTACGTAGCCATGACCTTGTCTGCAAGCCAGGTCAGAGAACGTCATGACGCGCCTCGTGCGCCATTCCGGCTGTCTGCACGAGGACGAACACGCGGCGCCCACGCCATCGAGCCCCGCATGCAGAGCGTCATGCAACTGCAAATTTATACATTCTTCTATCATGCCAACGTGATAAATCTGCTTTGCGCCCTTTGGAATCCCGACGGATAAAATCGATTCAATCGCTTTGTTGGGTTTCTCTGGATCAATACAAGCGCAAAGCAGCGCGATCTCGCTGGGCCGGGAGGAGGAAACGACAATGATGGAACGACGCGCCGTCTTGAAAGGATCTGCATCGACCGTGCTCGCGCTGGCGGCGCCTGGTATGGCCTGGGCCGATGATACGACCGGCATTTCCGCGACCGAGATCAAGATCGGATCGACGACGTCGCTGTCCGGCCCCGTGTCCGCGCTCGGCATTCAGGACCGTGCGCAGGAAGCCTTTTTCAGGATGGTCAATGAGAAGGGCGGCGTGGCCGGCCGACAAATCAAGTACATCTATTACGATGACGGCTTCGCCCCGCCGAAGACGGTCGAGCAGGTGCGCCGCCTGATCGAGAGCGACGAGGTCGCCTTCCTGTTCAACATGCTTGGCACGGCGCCGAATTCCGCGGTCGTCACTTACATTAATCAGAAGAAAGTGCCGCATCTCTTCTTGTCCGTGAACGGCGACAAATGGGGCGACTATCAGAAATATCCCTGGACCATGGGCTTCGCCCCCTCGGCGCGGATCGAATCCCAGATTTATGCCAAATACGCCCTGTCGCAGAACCCGAAGGCAAGGTTCGCGATTCTCTACCAGAACGACGATCTCGGCAAGGATTACGTCGCAGGCGTCCGCGATGTGCTCGGGGCGGACTTCGATGCGCGCGCCAAGGCGATCGCGCACGAGGTTTCGGACCCGACGATCGATTCCCAGATCGTATCGCTGAAGGCGAGCGGCGCCGACGTGCTCCTGTCCGGCACGACAGCCAAATTCGCGGCGCAGTCGATCCGCAAGGCCTTCGACATCCAGTGGAAGGCGATGCACTTCATCGCGTCGGGCGCAGCTTCGATCACCGGCGCGATCAATCCGGCCGGCACGGAGCGCTCTATCGGCGTGATCTCGTCGGCCTATGTGAAGGACGCGAGCGATCCGGAATGGGCCAACGACAAGGGCGTCGCGGAATACGTCGCCTTCATGCAGAAATACTTCCCCGAGGGAAATCCGAAGGACGCCTATTGCATCTACGCCTATACGGTCGCCCTCGTTTTGATGCAGGTCCTCAACCAGTGCGGCGGCAAGTTGACGCGCGAAAACATCATGAGGCAGGCCGAAAGTCTGAAGAATTTCGAGGTTCCGACGCTGCTGCCGGGCATAAAGGTCAACACCAGCCCGACCAACCATCATCCGCTCAGGCAGGTCCAGTTGCAGCGCTGGGAAGGCGCGGGATGGAAGCGCTTCGGCAATGTCATCGAGGGCGCGGCGCTGTAAGGCGCGAGTTCCACATTTATCGCGAGGCCGACAAAAATCGCCGGGCGCCGGCTTAGTCTGACCGCGAAACAGTCCAGCGCCGCAGCGCTATTGCTGGACCGCCGTGTCGCTTCGCTCCTCGCAACGAGGGCGAAATTTCCAGTTCAATCACCAGCCGGAACCACACGCATGCTCTATCCCGCCTCTCCGAAAGTCATCGAGCTCAAGCGGCGACTCGAAAATTTCATGGACAAGCACATCTATCCGAACGAAGCGACCTTCTACGCGCAGGCCGAGGAGCTCGGGCCCTGGAAGGTGTTCCCGATCGTCGAGGAACTGAAGCCGCTCGCCAGGGCGGAAGGGCTCTGGAATCTCTTCCTGCCGCACAGCGAGCGCGGCGCGGGCCTGACCAATCTGGAATATGCGCCGCTTTGCGAAATCATGGGCCGGTCGCATCTCGCGCCCGAAGTCTTCAACTGCTCGGCGCCCGATACAGGCAACATGGAGGTGCTGGAACGCTATGGGACCGAGAAGGACAAGGATCTCTGGCTGAAACCGCTGCTCGCCGGCGAAATCCGCTCATGCTTCGCAATGACCGAGCCAGCGGTTGCCTCCTCCGACGCCACCAACATCGAGAGTTCGATCGTTCGCGACGGTGATCATTACGTGATCAACGGACGAAAATGGTACACGACCAACGCCACCGACCCGCGCTGCAAGATTTGCATCTTCATGGGCAAGAGCGATCCTGACAATCCCGATCGCCACAAGCAGCAATCGATGATCCTCGTGCCGATGGATACGCCGGGCGTGAAAGTGCTGCGACCACTGCCTGTCTTCGGATTCTACGGCGTCCCGGACCGCGCGTCGGAAGTCCTGTTCGAGAACGCGCGCGTTCCGGCAGCCAACATGCTTCTCGGCGAAGGACGCGGCTTTGAAATCGCGCAGGGAAGACTCGGTCCCGGCCGGATCCATCATTGCATGAGGTTGATCGGGCTCGCCGAGCGGACCCTCGAAAAAATGTGCCGGCGCGCACGCGCGCGCGTCGCCTTCGGCAAGGCCGTATCCGAGCAGACCGTGACGCAGGAGCGTATCGCCGAAGCGCGCATCATGATCGAGCAGGCGCGCCTTCTGACGCTCAACGCCGCACTCGCCATGGATACTGTCGGCAACAAGGTGGCGCGCGCCGAGATCGCGATGATCAAGGTCGCGGTGCCCAACATGGCCTGCCAGATCATCGACTGGGCGATCCAGGCGCATGGCGGCGGCGGTACGTCGAACGACTTCGGACTGACGCAGGCTTACGCCACCGCGCGCCTGTTGCGGTTGGCCGACGGTCCCGACGAAGTCCACCGCAACCAGATCGCGCGGCTCGAATTGAAAAAATATTCGAACGCGTGACAGCGCTTTTGAGGCTCTGGTTTTGGACCGTCGGGCCTTCTACATCCCACGGGCTGGACGGCTCGTGGGGCAATCCGCCAATCCGCGGTTCAATCGCCGCGGAAATCGATCCCGAGGGGAAAAATTCGAACCCGATTCGCAGCCTGTCGTAAAAGGCGCGCGGACGGACAGCGCCCGGCCGGCGGTCGCCGTTTTCACTTAGCGACCGTCCACGGCTCCCGGCCCCAGCCCGTTCCACCTGGCCATCTCGCCCAAAGCCTCCGCCAGCCGGTCGCACTGCGCGTCCGTGCCGATGGTGATGCGCAGATAGTCCGAAATCCGCGGCTTGTTAAAATGCCGGACGATGATCGCCCTTTCCCGCAGGCCCTGGAACAGGTCGGCAGCCTTGTGCGTGGCATGGCGCGCGAAAACGAAATTGGCGCTCGACGGCAGCACGTCGAACCCAAGGCCGCGCAGCATCGTCGTCAACCGTTCGCGGCTGGCGATCACTTTCGCGCAGCTTTGCTCGAACCAGTCCTTGTCCTCATAGGCAGCCGCGGCGCCGGCCTGCGCCAGCCGGTCGAGCGGATAGGAATTGAAACTGTCCTTGACCCGCTCCAGCGCCTCGATCAGCGGACGCTGGCCAAAGGCGACGCCGACGCGCAGGCCCGCGAGTGAGCGCGACTTCGACAGTGTGTGCGTGACCAGCAGGTTGGGATAGCGATCGATCAAAGGAATCGCGCTTTCTCCGCCGAAATCGACATAGGCCTCGTCGATCACGACCGGGACGTCGGGCTGCGCTTGCAACAGCGTTTCGATTTCGGCGCGCGCCAGGCCAACGCCTGTCGGGGCGTTCGGGTTGGGCAGGATGATCCCGCCGCAGGACCGGCGATAATCGTCGAGGCGCACACGCATGTCCGCATCGAGCGGGATCTCGACGAAGTCGATGCCGTAAAGCCGGCAAAAGACCGGATAGAAGCTGTAGGTGATGTCCGGAAACAGAAGCGCTGCCCTATGCTTCAGCAGCGCCTGGAAGGTGAGCGCCAGCACTTCGTCCGAGCTGTTGCCGACAAAGATCTGGTCCGCGGAGAGTCCGTGATGGGTGGCGACCGTCTTGCGCAGCCCCAGCGACGTCGGGTCGGGATAAAGACGCAGTGTCTCGTTCGTCGCCGCGGCGATCGCTTCGAGCGCGCGCGGGCTCGGCCCATAGGGATTTTCGTTGGTGTTGAGTTTGACGATGTCGGCGATCGCCGGTTGCTCGCCTGCGACGTAGGGTTGCAGCGTATGCACCAGCGGACTCCAGAAGCGGCTCATGTCACCCTGCGCTTGTCTGCGGAAAAGGCCGTTCTATCCGCTAATCGCCATCGTGGGAACGCGCCCGCGCCGCCGCTGGACCAGCGGCCGTGTCTTTTGGCTTGCCGCGAACTGCGCTAAGGGTCATTTTTCAGGCGGATTCGCAGGAATCAATATCTTCAGGCGCTCCGCGCGGCGCGCGGGGAGGGCCAGAACGGTGCAGTCGATGAATTTCGGGAAAGCGGCGAATCGCGCGCTACGCGCACTCCGGCGAGGCGCGCCGACAGGCCTTGCGGCGGTCGCCCTGTGCGTTTCATCCGCGCAGGCTGAAAGTTTGCGGGCCACCTACGCGCTCAGCATCATCGGCCTGCCGATTGGCACTGCCGACGCATCAGCCGCGCTGGAGCCGGATTCCTACAGGATCGAGATCGGCTTGCGCCTCACCGGGCTGGCCGCGCTCGTCTCCAAGGCCAAGGGCGCCGCGGCAGCCAACGGACAGATCGCCAATTCGACCGTCCTGCCGGCCGCCTACGCCAACACGACCGCCAATGCGACGGAAACCCGCACGGTGCGCATGGGGCTCGCAGCCGGCACTGTGCGCGCGGTCGATATTTCACCGCCCTTCCTCGATATGGAGGGTCGCGTCCCCGTGACCGAGGCCCACAAGGCCCGAATTCTCGATCCGGTCAGCGCGCTGGTGATGACTGTACCGCCCGGCGAGCCGCTGGTCGGCCCGAGCGCCTGCGACCACCGCACGCTGCCGGTCTACGACGGCCTCGTACGATTCAACGTCACGCTCGCTTATGTCGGCACGCGGCAGGTTCAGGCCAAGGGCTATTCAGGCCCGGTGACGGTCTGCTCGGCCCGTTACACACCGATCGCCGGGTACAAGCTCGACAGCCAGTCCACCAAATTCATGGCCGAGAATCGCAATATCGAGGCTTGGCTCGCGCCGGTCGAGCAGGCGCATGTCGTCGTGCCCTACTATATTTCGGTCGGCACCAAGGCCGGGACGATCGTGATCCAGGCGGTCGACTTCCAGCTCGTGCATGAACACGCGCAAAGTCAGTGATCCATTTCCGGCCAGCGGGCCGCTGAAAAGATTAACGCGCGATCCGCCGCCGCTTTGGTCTATTCCGTTTCTCGGCATTCCGCTTGTGGCGCGACAATCCGGCGCCCCCATATGTTGCGGGAACAGGGCGTGAAAATCGTAATTTCAGTGATTCGTGCCCGCTCCGTTCCCGCTTCGGCCTGAAAGTTAACGGCGTGCCTCCCCGAGATTCCACGCGATCTTCGCTTGACAGACACGGCGATCGGAGTCTGCGGGCGAGTCGATCCGACGCGCCGGGATTCTCGTCGCGAGTCGAGCAGATTCACAATACTTGGGGTAACTCGGGCGCCGGCCATCGACATCTTGCGGTGAACAAAACAGGATTCAGCTTGAGTCAGCGATTCGGGCGTGATTCGTTCCGCTCTCGTTCGAACACTGAATTTCTGCTGCGGCGCCTGCCCCAACCTGAAACAGGGCCCTACGCCATCGAGGCCGACGCGACCACATGACCCTGTCGATCCCGCCCGCGTCGCGACTCGAACATCCGCCGCCAACGCGCGGGGTTTCCGCGGTTTTAGGGCCGACAAACACCGGCAAGACGCATTTCGCGATCGAGCGGATGCTCGCCCATCCGACCGGCATGATCGGCCTGCCGCTCCGGCTGCTCGCCCGCGAAATTTACCAGAAGCTCGTGGCCCGCGTCGGTTCGCAGGCGGTGGCGCTCATCACCGGCGAGGAGAAGATCAAGCCGCCGCGACCGCGATTCTGGGTCTCGACGGTCGAGGCGATGCCGCGCGACGTCGCCGTCTCGTTCCTGGCGGTCGATGAAATCCAGCTCGGCGCCGATTTCGATCGCGGCCACGTCTTCACCGACCGCATTCTCAACCGGCGCGGCGTCGACGAGACGTTGCTGATCGGCGCGGCCACCATGGCGCCGCTGATCCGCGCAATGATGCCTGGCGTTCCCATCGTCGAGCGGCCGCGCCTGTCGAAACTTGGATTTGCCGGCGACCGCAAGATTTCGCGGCTGCCGCCGCGCAGCGCCATCGTCGCCTTTTCCGCGGACGAGGTCTACGCGATCGCCGAATGGATCCGGCGCCAGCGCGGCGGCGCGGCTGTGGTTCTCGGGGCGCTGTCGCCCCGCACCCGCAACGCGCAGATCGACATGTTCCAGAACGGCGACGTCGATTATGTCGTGGCGACGGACGCCATCGGCATGGGCCTCAATCTCGATGTCGACCACATCGCCTTCGCCTCCGACCGCAAGTTCGACGGGCGTCAGTTCCGCCGACTGACGCCGGCCGAATTCGGACAGATCGCAGGACGCGCCGGCCGGCATCTGCGCGACGGGACATTTGGCACGTCCGGCCGTTGCCCGCCCTTCGACGAGGATCTGATCGAAGAGATCGAGGATCATCGCTTCGACCCGGTGAAACTGTTGCAATGGCGCAACGCCACGCCGGATTTCTCGTCGATCGAGTCGCTGATCGCGTCGCTGGAAATTGCGCCGGACGACCCGGCTCTGACGCGCGCGCCGATAGCGGAAGACCAGATGGTGCTTCAATTTCTCGCCCACGACGCGGACGTGCGCCGGCAGGCGGCGACGCCGGCTGACATCGGCCGTCTTTGGGAATGCTGCCAGATTCCCGACTATCGCAAGGCGTCGCCCACCGCGCACGCCGAACTGGCGCGAACGATCTTCTCCTTTGTCGTGCGGCGCGGGCGCATTCCTGACGACTGGCTCGCGCGCAGGATCGCCGCTGTCGATCGGTCCGACGGCGATATTGACGCTTTGTCCCAGCGCATCGCGCAGGTGAGAACCTGGAGCTTCATCGCCAATCGCGGCGACTGGCTCGAAGATCCCGAGCATTGGCAGGGCGCGGCGCGTCGGGTAGAGGACAGTCTGTCCGATGCGCTGCATGAGAAGCTGGCGCAGCGTTTCGTCGACCGCCGCACGAGCCTCCTCATGCGGCGCCTCAGAGAGAACAAGATGTTGGACGCCGAGATTACTTCCGATGGCGACGTGCTGGTCGAGGGCCAGCATGTGGGACAGCTCCGTGGTTTTCGTTTCACGGCCGACCCGAAGGCCGAGGGCGAAGCCGCCAGGACGCTCAATGCCGCCGCCCAGCAGGCGCTCGCCAGCGAGATCGACAGCCGCGCGACGCGCGTGCATGACGCGGTCGATACTGCCTTCGCGCTGTCCAACGACGGCGCTATCCGCTGGCTCGGCGAGCCGATCGCCAAGATCGTGGCGAGCGAGAAAATGTTGGAGCCGCGCGCCGTCCTGATCGCCGACGAGCAACTCGCGGGCGAATCGCTGGAGAAGGTGCAGCGGCGCGTCGATCTGTGGCTCGCCCAGCATGTGACGAAGCTGCTTGGCCCGCTGGCGCAGCTCGAAGCCGGAGAAGGGTTTGAAGGCATAGCGCGCGGCGTGGCGTTTCGAATCGCCGAGGAACTGGGCGTTGTCGAACGATCGCGGATCGCGGGCGATGTGAAGAGCCTGAGCCAGGAAGGACGCGCGAGCCTGCGCAAGGCGGGTATCCGCTTCGGCGCCTATCATCTCTATGCGCAGGCTCTCCTGAAACCTGCGCCGCGGGCGCTCGCCGCGCAATTATGGTCGCTGCGGCATGGCGGCGTCGAGGGTGCGAAGGGGCTGGAGGAAGTCGCGCATCTTGCATCGTCCGGGCGCACGTCATTCGCCGCCAATGCGGACATTCCCAAAGACCTTTACCGCGCCGCCGGCTTTCGCGTCTGCGGCGAACGCGCGGTGCGTGTCGACATTCTCGAACGGCTCGCCGATCTGATCCGCCCTGCGGTCGCCTACCGCCCCGGCGCGACAGCCGGCGATCCGCCGCCCGGCGCGGCCGACGGCCAGGGATTCGTGGTGACGGTTGGCATGACCTCGCTCGCGGGCTGTTCGGGCGAGGCCTTCGCCTCGATCCTGAAGTCGCTTGGCTTCACGATGGAGACGCGGCCGGGCCCGGCGATCACCGTGCCCCTGATCCCGAAGGCGCCGACCGAGCCTTTGCAGGCGAAGCGGCCTGAAGATGCGGACGGCGAGAGCGAGTCGCACGATCCGCTGACCGAGGCGCCCGAAGGGGCAGCCGCGGATGAAAGCGCAGAGACGCCGGCTGAAGAAGCGCTGGCCGAAACGGTCGCGGAGTTCGAGCGGACGGCGCCTGAAGAGCCGCCGGTCGAACCCGTCGTCGATGCGCAGACGCCTGCGGAGAGCGACGCGCCCGCGGACGCGCTCGAACCGCCGGCGCCCGAAATCCTGCCCCCGGCGTCGGAGGACGCGCAGGCTCCCGAGCCCGCTGAACTGACGGACGAGGCGATACTCGCCGAATCGGCGCTACAGTCGGCGGTCGAAGAGGCGGCGACTGCGGAAAGCAGCGGGCCCGCCGACGGCGAGGCGACCGTGGACGCGACAGTCCCCGCGATGATCGAAGTCTGGAGTCCCGGCGGCCGCCCGCACCAACGCCGTGAGGGCGGCCCTCATCGCAAGCGCGGGCAGGGCGGCGAGAAGCGCGCGCCGCGCGAATGGATCATTCCGCAGCGTCCGGAACGGCCGAAACCAGCGGAAGGCGGGGGCGAAAAACGCGATGGCCGGCCGAAATCCGAGGGCAGGCCCCGCCATGACGGCAAGCCGCGGTTCGAAGGCGCGCGCGAAAAGCGGCCGTTCGGCAATCGCAACGAACGGCCGTTCGCCACATCGGACAAGCGTGAACGCGAGCGCAAGCCCGATCCCGACTCTCCCTTCGCCAAGCTGCTGGCGCTCAAGGCGGAGCTGGAAAAGAAGAAATAAGCGCAGGTTCCTCGCCGCTCCATCCGCAGGCCTCCAGCGCCGCCCGCATGTGATCGGGCGCCGGCGCCGTCGCTCTGGTCGGCGGGCCGTTCTTGGCCATCGGCACGGCGATTTCGTGCGCATGCAGATGCAACGGCTGGCCGCCGATCCGCCCCGCTCCATAGACGCAATCGCCGAGAATCGGGAACCCGGACGCGGCGCAATGAACGCGCAATTGATGCGTGCGGCCGGTCAATGGCTCCAGAGCCAACCAGGCCAGAGGCTTGCCGCCCGCATCGGTCCCGCGCCCGCGCACACGCCATCTCGTCTGCGACGGCAGTCCGGCCGGGTCGGGCTTCATCCACCATCCGCGCGTGGCGTCGAGACGGCCGAGCGGCAGGTCGATCAGTCCGGACTCGTCCTGCGGACCGCCCTCGACCACAGCCCAGTAGGTCTTGTCGATCGCGCCGCGCTTGAACAGATGCATGAGCCGTTCGAGCGCCTTGCGGTGGCGGCCGAGCACGAGGCAGCCCGACGTGTCGCGGTCGAGCCTGTGCGCGAGCGCGGGCCGGCGCGGCAGACCAAAGCGCAGCGCATCGAACGAATCCTCCAGGTTTTCGCCGCCCTTGGGGCCGCGATGCACCGGCAGGCCCGCGGGCTTGTCGATGATCAGCATCATCGCGTCGCGATGCAGAAGGCGGGAAATGGTCTCTTCCGGCGTCATGAGCGAAAGGGTATCTGAAGCGCGCGCGCGCCGGTCAAGCGCGTGGACAGGGGAAGCGCCGAAATGGAAATCGACGCCGAGGCGAAGGCAATGGATGACCGCGCGGCGGAAGCGGCCGCGATCCTCGCCGCACGCGCGTTCGACGTGTGGCTCGCGCGCGGCGCCGTGCTCGCCATCGTCGCGCTGCAGATCCTGCTCGTAAACGATCTGTCGCCGATCCCGCGCTGGATCCTGCCGACGCTGGAACTCGCGCTGCTCGCGCCATTGTCGATTGCGACCGCATGGTCGCTCGGCGCGACCAGGAAGGTGGCGACCGCAGACGACCCCAGCGACCTCTGGGATATGGCGACGCGCCACCGCAACGCGATCCGCGCGGCCTTCATGTGGCTCACCGGCCTCGTCAGCGTCGCCAATCTTCTCTCCCTCAACGGCCTGGTCGCCGCCATTCTCCGGGGCAACGCCGCCAACGGAAAGTCGCTCCTGCTCGATGCCCTGAACATCTGGGGAACCAACCTAATTATCTTCGCGCTCTGGTACTGGCACATTGATCAGCGCATTCCGGTCGTCGGCGAGGATCCGCGGCCGGATTTCCTGTTCACGCAGCAGACCCTGCCGGCGAGCGCGGCCAGGCCGGCTTACAATCCAGGCTTCGTCGATTATCTGTTCCTTGCCTTCACCAACGCCACGGCGTTTTCTCCCTCCGACACATTTCCGCTCACGGCGCGCGCGAAACTGCTGATGATGCTACAGGCCTTGATATCCCTCGTGACGATAGCACTGGTGGCGGCGCGGGCGGTCGGCATTCTGGCTTGAAATGAAAGACGCGATGAGCGGGCAGGACAGCGACACGAAAAAACCCGGCTTTCTCGGCCGCATGTTCCGCCGCGGGCCCGCGAGGGAGCCAGAGAACCAGCGCGCGGCCGGGGACCGCGAGCCTTCAGGCGCGCCCGATCGGGCGGCCGCCCCCGAGCCCGACCAATCGCAAGGTCTGATCGCCGGCGAGCCTGAAAGCGCACACTCCATAACGCCCGAGCCGGCGCCGGCGCAGGAAGCCAGAACCTCGTGGTGGCGGCGATTGAAAGCTGGCCTGTCGCGCTCGTCCTCGTCGATCGGCCAGGGCATCGCCGACGTCTTCACCAAGCGCAAGCTTGACGCCGCCGCGCTCGAGGATCTCGAAGACATTCTCGTGCGCGCCGATCTCGGGGTCGCAGCGTCGACGCGCATCGTCGAGGCGGTGGGACGCGGGCGTTATGACAAGGAAGTCTCGACCGAAGAAGTGAAGGCTGTTCTCGCGGCGGAAGTCGAGCGTTCGCTCGCCGCCGTCGCACGACCGCTCGTGATCGACGGCGCCAGCAAGCCTTTCGTCGTCCTGGTCGTCGGCGTCAACGGTTCGGGAAAGACGACGACGATCGCCAAGCTGACGCAGCGTCTGCGCGCCGAAGGCAGGTCGGTCGTGCTCGCGGCCGGCGACACGTTCCGCGCCGCCGCCATCGAGCAATTGAAAGTCTGGGGCGACCGCCTAGGCGCCCCGGTCATTTCCGGCGTGCAAGGGGCCGATGCGGCGGGCCTCGCCTTCGACGCGCTGACGCAGGCGCGGGAAAAAGGCGTCGACGTCGTCTTGATGGATACGGCCGGGCGCCTGCAGAACCGCGCCGAGCTGATGGCCGAACTCGAAAAGATCGTGCGCGTCATGAAAAAGGTGGACGCAGGAGCGCCGCACGCCGTCCTGCTCGTGCTCGACGCCACCGTCGGCCAGAACGCTCTGAGCCAGGTCGAGATTTTCGGTCGCGTCGCCGGGGTCACCGGCCTCGTCATGACCAAGCTGGACGGCACTGCGCGTGGCGGTATTCTCGTGGCGATCGCCGATCGCTTCGGGCTGCCGATTCATTTCATCGGCGTTGGCGAAAGCGCCGACGACCTCGAGCCCTTCGAGGCGCGCGACTTCGCCCGCGCCATCGCCGGGCTGGACCAGGAAGCGACATGAACATTCAGATCCCCGAAACGCCCGTCCGCGCGAAGCTCGCACCGAGCCTGAAGTTCGCGCTCGAGATGGGTCCGCTGGTCCTGTTCTTCGCGGCCTATTCGCGCTTCGGCATCTTCACTGGCACGGGCGTGCTCATGGCGACGACGGTCGTCGCGCTCGCGGTCACATACTGGCTGACACGGCATGTGCCCGTCATGCCGCTCGTGACGGCCGTGATGGTGCTGGTGTTCGGCGGTCTGACGCTCTTGCTGCACGACGACACGTTCGTGAAGATGAAGGCGACGATCGTCTATCTGCTCTTCGCATCGGCCCTGCTCGGCGGCCTCCTGTTCGACAAGGCGCTGCTCTCGGTCGCGTTCGACAGCGTGATGCGGCTGACGGAGGAAGGCTGGCGCAAGTTGACGTGGCGCTGGGGGGTCTTCTTTCTGGCGATGGCGGGCGTCAACGAAGCCGTCTGGCGCTACACGTCGCTTGATTTCTGGGTGAAATTCAAGGTGTTCGGCTTTGTCCCGCTCACGATCCTGTTTGCGTTGTCGCAGACGCCGCTGATGCTGAAATACGAACTCAGGGGCGAGGACGCCGCAAAGGCGCCGGAGCATTTGTGAGCCGCCGGCTCCGGTCGGACCCGGGTCGAACCGCACGATCGCCGCTGCGCGCATAGCGACGCGAGGACGAGCATGTCTCGCGCCAACCGTCCTGCGCTACGCCCATTCCGCCCAGCGTCCATGCCAGTCGACTTTCGCGAGCACGCGGCGTTCGCCGCCGGGCCAGAGGGTCAGACGCAATTCGCAACTCATGTGGTCCGGCGCGCTTTCCATCGCGAGCCACGCGAACGGCATGGCCTCGGTCGCCCGCCCGCCGATCTCCAGGATCGCCGCGCGCAAGCCCTCGCGCACCTGCGCCGGCAGGTATTGCGCGAACACGCTGTGGTAGACGACCCGGCAGACGCCGCTCTGCGCCGGCGCAGCCATGCGCGTCTTCAGCCAGGCGAGCGCGTCGCCTTGTTCGACCCGCAATCGGCTCGCCGCGACCAGGTCGAGCGCCGCCTCGATGCGTTTGAGGCGCTCGAATTGCTCGGGCCAGATGTAGGCGAGCATCCGTTCGCGATCTTCGGGCGCCCCCGCATCCACCGGCCTAAGGTCGACGGCCGCGCGCGAAGCGACGACAAGCGGCGTATCCAGCGCCGGAGGCGAGCCGCGCCAGGCGCTGGCGATGCGCACATGCGAGTCCGGCGGCCCCCACGTCCTGTCCGCGCCGAGATCGTAGACATAGCGATCGAACATCAGATTCAGTCCGGCGCTGGCGCCGAGTTCGTGCAAGGCGAGCGGCGCCCCGGTTCGTGCGGAGATATGCAGAAAGCCGCCGAGCAGGACAGCGGAGCGCACGACTTCGTTCGTCTGCGGCGGCGAATCGAGGAACGCCGTCATCGTGGCGTCGTGCGCGGCGATCGTCGCGCGGATCGCGCGCGTGAAGCCCGCGTCGTCATTGTTCGCGCGCGGCGGATAGAAAGAGGCCAGATGCGGCGCCGCGCCGGCGCGCACGAGTATGTTGAGCGCGGCGCAGCAGCGCAGCGGCATCAGATCCGGGAGAAGCGACTCGAGCGGCCAGCCCAGCGCGCGCCGTCCAAAGCCGGACTGCTGATCGAGCGCTGCGGGCAGGAGACGGCACAGGCGCGCCGTGAACGGCGCATCCATGGCGTCGCAAGCCGTCGCTTGCCGCTCGAACGAGGCGACGATTTCGGACGTGCTCCCGTTCAAGGCGCGCTTCCTGGATGACGGCTGCAGTAAAGTAGGAAACGCCGGTCTTGGCTATCGCAAATTACGCGGCGTCCTCGCGTCCATCCACTGGCGCGCCGAGCTTTTCGAGCGCGCGCCGCAAATGGCGGTAGTCGATCAGAATAGCAGCAATCGCGCTGAACACGGCGATGGCGGCGAGCGCATAGGACAGCGCGATGAAGGTCGTATGGGTCGCGGTCATCGGGCGGGCTCGAACGTGGCTGTGCGCGGCGCGTCGCCGGCGGCGACGGCCAGATGGGTCAGTCGATCCAGCCGACGACGCAGGATCTCGTTGCGGATCGACATCATGTGCAGGGTCACGAACAGACAGGTCGAGCCGACGGCCATGACCAGCAGCGGCCAGAGCATGGACGAATAGATCGCCGGACCAGTGGTCTTGAACACGGACGACGGCTGATGGAGCGTGTTCCACCAGTCGACCGAAAATTTGATTATGGGAATATTGACCAGACCGACCAGCGTCATGACCGCAGCCACCCTGGCGGCGCGCTGCGGCTCCTCGATCGTCCGCCAGAGCGCGATCAGCGCGAGATAGATGAGCAGCAGCACGAGCATCGAGGTCAGGCGCGCGTCCCACACCCAATAGGTTCCCCACATCGGCTTGCCCCAGAGCGATCCGGTGACGAGACATATGAAGGTGAACATGGCGCCGAGCGGCGCAGCGGATTTCTGGGCGGCGTCGGCGACCGGATGGCGCCATACCAGCGTCCCCAGCGCCGCCGAGGACATGACCATGTAGGCGAACATACCGAGCCAGGCGGCAGGCACATGGATGTACATGATCCTGACCGTCTCGCCCTGCTGGTAGTCGGCGGGGGCGACGAAGAACACGAGGTAGAGGCCGACCGCGAGCAGGACCGCCGACAGAACGCCGAAAATCGGGATAGCGCGCTTGACGAAGCGCAGCACGAAGGACGGATTGGCGAAGCGCAGCATGGCCTTCCTTTAGCCGAACCGCAACGCGGCGCGCGTCTCGCACGCACAGAAGCCGCCGCTTTTGCTGCGAGCCTGAAGGCTCGCGGTCCAGACTTCGGCTTGTTTAGGGCCGCAGCCGCCCGAAAGCAATTTGCGCCGCATTAACGATTATTCACCCAGCCGCCGCAGCAGGGCCGCCGTTGCGAACGGACAGAGCGCCCCCGCGGCGAGCGTCAGCGCCGCCAGCACGGCAAGCGGCGCTGCGAACGGCACAGTTGCGCCCGGAGCGGCGGCATTGGCCGCCGAGACGCCGAAAATCAGGGCCGGCACGCAGAGCGGCAGCACCAGTAGCGCCATCAGCAGGCCGCCGCGTCGCAGCGAAACGGTGGCCGCGGCGCCGACGCCGCCGACGAAGGTGAGCGCCGGCGTGCCGATGAACAGCGATACGCCGACGCCCAGCATGGATTCGGCGTCCTGCGCCATCAGCAGCCCCAGCAGCGGCGCCGCGACCACCAGCGGCAGACCGGTCGTCATCCAGTGCGCCAGGCATTTGACGAACACGACCGCCTCCAGCGGCGTGGCGCCGAGCTGGAGCTGATCGAGCGAGCCATCCTCGAAATCGGCCTGAAACAGCCGATCGAGGCCGAGCAGCATGGCCAGCAGCGCAGCGATCCACAGGATCGCCGGGCCGATGCGGCTGAGCAGGTTGAGATCGGGACCGATGGCGAACGGAACCATGGTGACGAGCACCAGCAGAAAGACGACGCCCATCGAGCCGCCGCCGCCGATGCGGCGCGCAATGGTGATTTCGCGTTTCGTGAGAGCGACCAGCGGGCCGTTCACGCCGCAGCTCCCAGCCGCAGCTCCGCCGCGCCATCGAGGCCGAGAGGCGCATGGGTCGCCGCCAGGATCAGGCCGCCGCCCGTCCGGTGTTCGGCCATCACGGCGGCGAGCGCTCCCTGCGCTCGCGCGTCGAGCGCGGTCGTCGGCTCGTCGAGCAGCCAAATTGGTCGGGGCGCGACGAGAAGTCGCGCCAGCGCCGCCCGTCGCTTCTGGCCCGCGGACAGGTAGCCTGCAGGAATGTCAATGACATGGGCGAGCCCGAAGGCCGCCAGCGCATCGGACGGGCTCCTGCCGGGATTGTCGCCCCGCTGCATGAACGCCGCCCAGAAACAAAGATTTTCCCGAACCGTCAGCGCCGGCTTCATGCCCTCGGCATGGCCGACGTAGTGCAGTGCGCCCGGGATATCCTCGTCTTCGCCATCCAGCGTCAGGCGGCCGCCGGCGAGCGGCAGCAGGCCGGCGATCGCCCTCAGCAGCGTGCTTTTTCCGGCGCCGTTCGGGCCTGCGACGACGAGCGCTCCTCCGTCGGCGACCGAGAAGTCGGCCGACTCGACAATCCGGCGCCCGCCGCGGTCGATGCACAGTTTCCGGGCTTCAAGGCGCATGGCTTCAGGGGCTACCGATTGAAGGAGCGACGAAAATCGCCGCACGACTATGGTTCGTGTAGCCGCCTTCGCAGAAATTATCTATAAGCGCGCATCCTTCCCCTTCTCGACGCCCAGGATGATCGCGATGACATCGCTCGACAGCTTCAAATGCCGCAAGAAGCTCACGGTCGGCACGAAGACCTACCATTACTACTCGCTCAAGGCCGCAGAGAAGAGCGGCCTCAAGGGTGTGTCCCAGCTCCCCTGTTCCATGAAGGTTCTGCTTGAGAACCTGTTGCGTAACGAGGACGGCCGCTCTGTCACTCGGGAAGACATCGAGGGCGTCGCCGAATGGCTCGTCAATCGCGGTAAGACGGAGCGTGAAATTTCGTTCCGCCCGGCGCGCGTGCTGATGCAGGACTTCACCGGCGTGCCCGCGGTGGTCGATCTCGCCGCGATGCGCGATGCGATGACGGCGCTCAAGGGCGATCCTCAGAAGATCAACCCGCTGGTGCCGGTCGATCTCGTCATCGACCATTCCGTGATCGTCGACGAATTCGGCTCGCCGAAGGCGCTCAAGAAGAACGTCGACCTTGAATACCAGCGCAACGGAGAGCGCTATCGCTTCCTGAAATGGGGCCAGGGCTCGTTCGACAATTTCCGCGTCGTGCCGCCGGGCACCGGCATCTGCCACCAGGTCAACCTCGAATATCTCGCCCAGACCGTCTGGACGCGCAAGGAGAAGTACAAGCCGGCGCGCGGCAAGGCCGAGACGGTCGAGGTCGCCTATCCGGACACGCTGGTCGGCACGGACTCGCACACGACCATGGTCAACGGCCTAGCTGTGCTCGGATGGGGCGTCGGCGGCATCGAGGCGGAAGCCGCCATGCTCGGCCAGCCGCAATCGATGCTGCTGCCGGAAGTCATCGGCTTCAGGCTTGGCGGCAAGCTGAAGGAAGGCGTGACGGCGACCGATCTCGTGCTCACCGTTACACAGATGCTGCGCAAGAAGGGCGTGGTCGGCAAGTTCGTCGAATTCTACGGCGACGGCCTCGATCACCTGACGCTCGCCGACCGCGCGACGATCGCCAACATGGCGCCGGAATATGGCGCGACCTGCGGCTTCTTCCCCGTCGACGACGAGACCTTGAACTATCTCAAGACGTCGAGCCGCACGGCGCCGCGCATTGCGCTGGTGGAGAAATACGCGAAGGAACAGGGCCTGTTCCGCAAGAAGAACGCGCCCGATCCTGTGTTCACGGACATGCTGTCGCTCGACCTCGCCGACGTCGTGCCATCCATGGCCGGTCCAAAGCGTCCGGAAGGCCGCGTGGCGCTCGATGACATAGCCGCCGGCTTCGCCGCCGCGATGGAGTCCGAGTACAAGAAAGCCGCCGATATCGCCAGCCGCTACAAGGTCGAGGGCGCGAATTTCGACATCGGCCACGGCGACGTCGTGATCGCGGCGATCACGTCCTGCACCAATACGTCCAATCCCGGCGTGCTGATCGGGGCGGGCCTGCTCGCGCGCAACGCGGTCGAAAAAGGCCTGACCTCGAAGCCGTGGGTGAAAACCTCGCTTGCGCCGGGGTCGCAGGTGGTGGGCGAATATCTCGCCAAGGCCGGCCTGCAGAAATATCTCGACAAGATCGGCTTCAACCTCGTCGGCTACGGCTGCACGACCTGCATCGGCAATTCCGGCCCGCTGCCGCCGGCGATTTCCAGGTCGATCAACGACAATGGAATTGTCGCCGCCGCCGTCCTGTCGGGCAACCGCAATTTCGAGGGCCGCGTCAGCCCGGACGTGCAGGCCAATTATCTCGCCTCGCCCCCGCTGGTCGTCGCCTATGCGCTCGCGGGCTCCGTGCAGAAGGATCTGACGACGGAGCCGCTCGGCGTCGGCAAGGATGGCCAGCCCGTCTATCTCCGCGACATCTGGCCGACGTCTTCGGAAATCCAGACGTTCATCCGCAAGAATGTGACGCGCGCCATCTACAAGTCGAAATACGCCTCGGTGTTCGAGGGCGACGCCAACTGGCGCAAGGTCAAGGTTCCCAGCGGCGAAACCTACAAGTGGGACACGGGCTCGACCTATGTGCAGAACCCGCCCTATTTCACAGGCATGACGATGACGCCCACCCCGGTGAAGAACATCGAGGGCGCGGGTGTGCTTGCGCTGTTCGGCGACAAGATCACGACCGACCACATTTCGCCGGCCGGCTCGATCAAGGCGACGTCGCCCGCCGGCAAATGGTTGACCGAGCGCCAGGTGGCGCCAGCCGACTTCAACCAGTACGGCACGCGGCGCGGCAATCACGAAGTGATGATGCGCGGCACCTTCGCCAACATCCGCATCAAGAACTTCATCATGAAGAATGCGGACGGCTCCGTGCCGGAAGGCGGCATGACCAAACACTTCCCCGGCGGCGAGGCAATGTCGATCTACGACGCGGCGATGCAGTACCAGGCGGAAAGCAAGCCGCTCGTGATCTTCGCCGGCGCCGAATACGGCAACGGCTCCTCGCGCGACTGGGCGGCCAAAGGCACGAAACTGCTCGGCGTGCGCGCAGTGATCGCCCAGAGTTTTGAACGCATCCACCGTTCAAATCTGGTCGGCATGGGCGTTCTGCCGCTGGTGTTCAAGGAAGGGACGAGCTGGGCCTCACTCGGCCTGACGGGTCAGGAAACGGTGACGATCAGAGGCCTCGAAGGCGATGCGCTCAAGCCGCGCGCGACGCTGACGGCGGAGATCACCTACGCAGACGGTTCGGTGAAGAACGTGCCGCTGCTCTGCCGCATCGATACGCTCGACGAGATCGAGTATTATCGCAACGGCGGCATCTTGCAGTACGTACTGCGGCAGCTCGCGGCGTAAGACGCACGGCTTCCCTCTCCCGCGAGGCGGGAGAGGGTGGGCCTCGCGAAGCGAGGCTCGGGTGAGGGCGCCACGATTGCGACGAGCATTCGTGTTGCGGCCGACCCTCATCCTCGGACCGAAGTCGGCAACAGCCGTCTTCGTGTCGTCATGGTCCGCCTGACGCCTGCTTCCGTTTCACGGGCTAAGGACGCACTTGCCATACTCGGGCTTTCGCCTGACGATGCGTGATGCCTCCGCGCGACACGCACAACAAATTGCCGTTCGCCCGCAGACTTCGACGCGAAATGACGGTCGCCGAGTCTATGCTGTGGCGCGCATTGCGAGACTCACGTCTCGGCGGACTGAAATTTCGTCGGCAAGTTCCGATCGGCCGCTATGTCGTCGATTTCCTTAGCGTCGAAAGCCGTCTGATCGTTGAACTCGACGGGCCGCCGCACGACGATCCGATGCAACGGGCGCACGACGATGCCCGAGACCGTTGACTGCGCGAGCAGGGTTATCGCGTTCTACGTTTCTCGAACGATCTTGCGCTTGGCGGTATGGACCTGTTGTTGGCGAGAATAAGAATCGCGACCGGCTTGCGAGAGTGACGCGGACTCCCTCTCTCGTGAAACGGGAGAGGGGGGCTTCGCGCGGCACTTACGGGTATAAATTCCGCACATCTTGTTCGCTGAGCGGCTTGCCTCTACTCAACATGCGACGGCAGATACCGGTCGCGACTACATAGATGCCCTGATGTTTTGTCGGATCGCCGATTAACAGTGGTAACTTGGCCAATAACATGTATCCATCCGCACCGATTTCTTTTCCAACCTCTGCAAATTGGCGCAGCTTTGAAATTTGGACCGTCGCAGACTTCGGTAACCCGGGCCACTCTTGTTCGCGTGCGAGGTAGCGTCCTTGGTCGAAGGATTGGTATGCTGTGCGGGCACAGTCTGGCGATACCCTTCCTCGAATGGTTTGTGCGCAAAAGTCGAGGCCAAAGTGGAACATTGCGTTATCGGCTAGCCCCACTTGAAAGCCCAATGCCGTTGCCCGACGGAAAAAGTTGTCCGAGTCTTCCATGATGTCTTCCGCGCACATTACCTTAATATGTAACATTACCTTGTATAGAAGCGCCCGCGCGGACGGGAAGGGGTTACCATCAAATTTGTGGGACGACTGTTGTCAATGCATTGGGCGTTCAACTGCGTCGTGCCACTTGCTCGAATTCCGCGCGCGTTGGAGCGCGACTCAGCTGGCCGGCGACGACAATTGTTTCTAGGCTAGTGCGCGTTCCGCAGCAGACGCCCTCATCCGTCGCGCATTCGCGCGACACCTTCTCCCGCATTGGCGGGAGAAGGGCGCCACGTCACGGCTTGATGTACCGGAACCCCTGCTGCTCCAGCGCGGCGATCTCGCCGACCGCGGCGCGGATGACGTCCTCGCGCTTCACGCCGTAGAGGTCCCTGTCCGGATCGAGTCTTCGCACGATCAGGGTGTTGCGGCACACCTCGAATTTGACACCCTCGGCCTTGAGACGATCGATCGCCCGTTCGGCGGCGGCATTGCCTTTGGCCCACATCAGCAGGTCGACGCCGTCCCCTTGCAGCACGATCCTCAGATCGAGATTTTCAACGCCGACCGCCTCGACGTGGTTCTGCGCGACCTGCAGGAGGTGGCGAAAGCGGCCGTTGAACAGGCCGGCGGGCTGGTCGACGTGGTAGATCACGCGCTGCCTGCCGTACCCGTCGAAGGTCATGTCGCGCACCCAGGACGCCGTCGGACCTTTCGTGCGCCCGAAGGCGTAGGCGCCAATGGCGAGCGCGGCGACGCCGACGACGAGGGTCAAAGGAAGAGTGGCGCGCCTAAGATGCATGGGAGCCTCGCTCCGGGCCGGCCCGCCCCGTTTCGGGACAACCCGCCGCCGGTCGCCTGCTTCGTCCAAGTTTCGCGCCGCGCTTGCCGGAACGGCGCCGGTTCTGTAGCAAACGCGCAAACAACGTAAATGAGAGCGCGCGATGAACAGCTACAAGCTCCTGCTGCTGCCCGGCGACGGCATCGGCCCCGAAGTGATGGCCGAGGTCGAGAAGATGCTCGCGCGCCTGACAGAAATGGGCGTCGCCCGGTTCGAGACGGAGCGCGGCCTCGTCGGCGGCGCGGCCTATGACGCGCACGGCCAGGCGATTTCCGAGAGTGACATGGCGCTCGCGATGGCCGCAGACGCCGTGCTGTTCGGCGCGGTCGGCGGCCCGAAATGGGACGGCGTGCCCTACGAGGTCCGTCCGGAAGCGGGGCTGTTGCGCTTGCGGAAAGATCTTGCGCTGTTCGCCAATCTGCGTCCGGCGATCTGCTATCCGGCTCTCGCCGAGGCCTCCTCGCTCAAGCGCGAGATCGTCGAGGGCCTCGACATCATGATCGTGCGGGAGCTGACCGGCGGCGTCTATTTCGGCGAACCGAAGCAGATCATCGATCTCGGCAACGGCCAGAAGCGCGGCATCGACACGCAGGTCTACGACACCTACGAGATCGAGCGCATCGGCCGCGTCGCCTTCGAACTGGCTCGCAAGCGCCGCAACAAGGTGACGAGTTCCGAAAAGCGCAACGTCATGAAATCAGGCGTGCTCTGGCATGAGACGATCGTCGCCCTGCACAGGCGCGATTACGCGGACGTGACGCTCGAACACCAGCTTGCGGATTCACTGGCCATGCAGCTCGTGCGCTGGCCCAAGCAGTTCGATGTGATCGTCACCGACAATCTGTTCGGCGACATGCTCTCGGATATCGCAGCCATGCTGACGGGTTCGCTCGGCATGCTGCCGTCCGCCTCGCTCGGCGAGGTCGACAAGGCGACAGACAAGCGCCGCGCGCTCTATGAGCCGGTCCACGGCTCGGCGCCGGACATCGCCGGGAAGGGCATGGCCAATCCGATCGCCATGATCGGCTCGCTCGCCATGTGCCTGCGTTATTCATTCGGATTGGGAGATGCAGCCGATGCAGTCGACGCGGCGATCTCTGCTACGCTTGCAGCGGGCCTGCGCACGGCAGACATCAAGAGCGACGCGCGCGAGGCGATTTCGACATCGGCGATGGGCGACGCCATCATCGCGCGGCTGAAGGCCTAGCCGCCAGCGTGAACCCGCCCCCGGCCCGAATTGCGGGCCTCGGGGGCGGCCCCGTCGCGCCGCCTGCTAGAACGGGTAGCGGTAGCTCGGATCCGGGCGCCAGAGCAGATCCGGCGAATAGGATTCGTAGGGCTGGAAATTGTAAATCGTGTTCTGCAGCACGCTCAGTCGGTCGCGGCTGCCGACGGGCACCATCGTTCCCGGATCGAGAAATGAGCGCGGCCGGACGACGATCACGCCGGCGCGGGCATGGTGGGCATGGTGGATGCGCTTGCGCGGCCGCGCGTCAGCGGAGGCAGCGAACGTAAGCGCCGCTGCGGCGCAGATCGCCGCTGATATCAGTCTGGTTGAAAGTTTCATTCTGGCGCCTCGCAGCAAATCGATGAAAGTAAGTCTACCGCGGATTTCACTTCGGCGCATCCCTGCCGTGGCGATTTTGAATAGGATATAGAGCGGCGGGATCGCGTCGCCAGCCGTTCGGAGACTACATCAGCGGCGCATTGCCGCATGCGCGACCGGTTTGGGCCGCGTCGGCGCAGTTGCGGCGCGCGGGCGTGGGCGCGGGCCGCTGCAGGCTGCATCGCGGGCAAGCTCGCTGCGCGCGAAGTACCGCTGCAATTCCTCGTCGTCGCTGGCGGCGGCGAGGTCGAGCCCTCCGATCAGACACGCCATCTGCCGGCGCGTAAATGCTGTTCCGTCTGGCCCGCAGGCGGCGCCGAACACTTGCAGCAGCGGTTCGTCCGCTGCGAAGCGGAATACAGCGCAGCCCTCGCGCGCGGCGGCCTGGCCCGGCGCGGCGATTCGCGCCTCGGCCCATTCGGCCTGTCCGAACCGGGTCAGAATGGCCGTCGCCCGGCCGAGCCCGTCGAGCGCAAGTCCCGCGTCGGCCGCGCGGCGCGCGCTTTCGACAAACAGGGTCTGGTTCGGCGCGCCTTCGCCGCCGACGCGATGCACGACAACCCGCAGATAGGGCTCCGCGCCGGTGAACACGCCGAAGGTCAGAACATCCTCGCGACCGCCTCCGGTCGAATGGCGTCGCATGCCGTAACTCGCCGCGGCGTGTGCGAATTCCGGCGCAGCGAAAGAATAGACGGGCAAGGGTTTTGGCGTCTCGACCCAGATCGGCGCCGGGGCCGGGGCCGCAGTCGGGCGTTCGGCGGGCGGGGCGATTGCCAGCACGAGATAGATGACGCCCAGCATTGCGCCAAGTCCGCTGAACAGCGCGACTTCAAGGCGATGCCTGCGGGCCGCGCGCCCGGCGGCGGCGGCGATCGTGCCTGCCAGCCGGGCGATTTCCGGCCCGCCCGGTTGAAGAGCGATCAGGGTCATGGACGCAACTCCGCGGCGTTGTGCAGCCTTGTCGGGCGCCCCCAACCTGTCCGGATGCGTTGAGCGATCCGTTAACTTCGACGCCGCGATTGAAATCAGCGTGAACGAGCCGTTGGCGGAAAAGGTTAACGACGGCCTCGGCCGGCGCGCGCCAAGGGCGTCGCAAGGCTTGCCCCCGCGGGCGCCCCGGTGTAGGGAAGCCCGCATCGGAGCGCATCGCGCCCTGAGGATCGGCCATGTTCGCAATTTCGACCATCACGGCGGCGACGACGAAAACGACGGCGAAAGCGGTCGTTAAGGCCTAGTTCATCCTCGCTCCGGCATTCCCCCGGACCACGGGGGAGGTCCCGCAAGACGCGCGGACATCCGGGGGAGCCTCTCAAGAACGGGATCAATGCAATGGGCTATCAGGCCGACGGCTATAAGGTCGCAATTGTCGGGGCCACGGGCAACGTGGGCCGCGAAATGCTCGATATTCTGGCCGAGCGCCAATTTCCGGTGTCGGAGGTCGCGCCGCTCGCCTCCTCGCGCTCCATCGGCACGGAAGTCTCCTTCGGCGACAAGGTGCTGAAGTGCAAGCACCTCGACACCTACGATTTTTCCGACGTCGACATCTGCCTGATGTCGGCCGGCGGGACCGTGTCGAAGGACTGGAGCCCGAAGATCGGCGCGCAGGGTTGCGTCGTCATCGATAATTCGTCGGCCTGGCGCTACGACATGGACGTGCCGCTGATCGTGCCCGAGGTGAACGCGGATGCGGTCCAGGGCTTCCGCAAGAAGAACATCATCGCCAATCCGAACTGCTCGACCGCGCAACTCGTCGTCGCGCTGAAGCCGCTGCACGACCGCTTCGGGATCAAGCGCGTCGTCGTCTCGACCTATCAATCCGTATCGGGCGCGGGCAAGGAGGCGATGGACGAATTATTTGCGCAGACACGGGCGATTTTCGTGTCCGACGCCGTCGAATCGAAGAAGTTTCCCAAGCGCATCGCCTTCAATCTCATTCCGCAGATCGACGTCTTCATGGAGGACGGCTTCACCAAGGAGGAATGGAAGATGATGGCGGAGACGAAGAAGATCCTCGATCCCAGGATCAAGCTCGTCGCCACCTGCGTGCGTGTGCCCGTGTTCATCAGCCATTCGGAATCGGTCAATGTCGAATTCGAGAAGCCGGTCACTGCCGACGAGGCGCGTGGTATCCTGCGCGAGGCGCCGGGCGTGCTGGTGATCGACAAGCACGAGCCCGGCGGTTACATCACGCCGCACGAGGCGGCCGGCGAAGACGCCACCTACGTCTCGCGCATCCGCGAGGATGCAACGGTCGAGAACGGCCTCGCGTTCTGGTGCGTCAGCGACAATCTGCGCAAGGGCGCGGCGCTCAACGCGGTGCAGATCGCCGAAACGCTCGCCAACCGCAAGCTGATCACGCCGAAAAAGAAGGCGGCGTGAGGCAAGGGGCGGACCGTCCGGGTCAGGAGAACCTCTTCACCCAGGCGACATATCGGTCCATCCAGCCCTGCACGAAGGCGCGGCTCATCGGGCCGATGTCGCCTTGCGCGTCGAACAATCCCTCCTTCATCTGGAGGAAGGCTTCCGGGCCCGGCATCGTCGGCATGTCCAGATAGGCGAGCACGTTGCGCAGGTTCTGTTGCGCCAGCGCCGTGCCGACCGCGCCGGGCGAGACGCCGATGACGCCCGCCGGCTTGCCGGCCCAGGCGTTCTGGCCGTAGGGCCGCGAGCCGTGGTCGATCGCATTCTTGAGAACGCCGGGAATGGAGCGATTATATTCCGCGGTGACGAAGATCACGCCGTTCGCCGCAGCGATGTCGGCTTTCATCCGCATGACGGCCGGCGCCTGACGAGCGTCGTCGTCCTGATTGTAGAGCGGCAGGTCGCCGATTTCGACCTGATGCAAATCAAAATCCTTCGGCGCGCGCAACACAAGCGCGCGCGCCAGGGTCCGGTTGAACGACTCCCTGCGCAGACTGCCGACGACCACGGCGATTCGATAGCTGTCCAAACACGCCTCCTGTCTCAACGATCAAGCGCCGAAATCAGATTTGGGACGGCGCAGCCCGGCTGACGGCGCGATGGTCGTCGCTGGCGCGACGCGACGACTCAGGCAGGCGCCTGATTGTGAAAGCAGATGTAGGGCGTTCGCCTGGCGCATCGAGGCCTGCGCGTCGCGCGCGCCCGCGCCGTCGTGCAAGCCGCGGCGGCGCCGAAACGCCGGGCTCAGAAACGCGGCGTGTCGAAAACTGCGCGCCACGCCTCTTCAGCCACCGGCTCGAACACGCCGCGCGTTTCGTCGAGCGCCAGCAGCCTGCCGTCAGCCACGCCGAAATAGGCGCCGTGAATGGAAAGCCGCCCCTTTTCCTCAAGCGTGCGAATGCAGGGGAAGCTCCGGAGGTTTTCGATGCTCTGGCGCACCGACTGGAAGGCGAGCTGCTCGACGTAGGCGGCGTCGATCGCCCGCGGCGGCGCTCCCAGCCGCTGCGCCGCCGGCGCGATCAGCTTGATCCACTGGCCAATGAAATCGCCGGGCGACAACGGGCGGATATAGGGGTCGGCTTCGTTTTCGGCATAGGCCTTCACGCCGCCGCAGGACTCGTGGCCCATGACGATGATGTGCTCGACCCGCAGGCCCATCACGCCGAACTCGAGCGCGGCCGAGGTGGAGTGATAATCGTCGTTCGGCTTGTAGGGCGGCACAAGGGCCGCGACATTGCGCAGCACGAAGATTTCGCCGGGACTCGCATCGAAGATGACTTCCGGGGCGACGCGCGAATCGGAACAGCCGATCAGCATCATCCGCGGCTTCTGGCCCGATTGCGCCAGCGTCTCGAACCGTCGCCGTTCGTTCGGGAACCGGCCCTCAAGAAACGCGCGATACCCCTCGACAAGCCGATCAGGCAGCGGCCCGCTGTTCGTGTCCATTGTACTCATATGCTTGTTTTGCCGCGCCGCGCGATCAAAGCCAAGAGATTTCGTACTTGATGAACGTTTCGGGCGAGGCCGCTAATGAAAGAAGCCCGGCCAATGGCCGGGCTTCGACAAGCGCGTCTTGACGCGATCTCAGTACTTGGCGACGACCGGAGCCATCGGCGAGCTGAAGTGATAGGAGACGCCGAGGCGCACGGCGTTCTCGGTGCGGTGAGCGGTCGAGTAGCCGACCATGTGGTTGCCGAAGTCGCTGTAGCGATATTCGAGGCGGGCCGACCAGTTCGGCGCGAAGGCGTATTCCGCGCCGCCGCCGACCGTCCAGCCGAGGCGGGTCGTGTCGGAGTTGTTATAGAAATAGTTGCCGCCGTTGCCGCCGCCGGCGACAGCCAGACCGCCGGTCACGTAAAGCAGAGTGCGGTCGAAGCCGAGACCCAGACGGCCACGCAGCGAGGCGCGCAGCGCCGAATTATAGAGCGAGGTTCCCTCGACATCGCCTTCCACGCCGAACACGGCCGGGCCGCTCTGATAGAGATAGCCGACATGGCCGCCGCCGACGAAGCCATTCTTGTTGACGCTCAGGGCGCCGAGGAACGGCGAATCGACGGAAACCTTGTCCCAGGCGTAGCCGGCCTGCACACCGGCGTAGAAGCCGGTCCAGGTGAAGATCGGCGCAGCGTAAACCGGCGCGGGAGCGACGCGGCGCGACGGCAGATCGGCCGCCATGACGGCGGTCGAGGAGGCGCCGAGCAGCAGTGCGGCGGCGAAAATCTTCGAATTCATTGCAGTCTCCAGTTTGATCTCGGTGCGCAGGCGCGTTCGCGACTCAACGCAGATGAGCGACATGCGCTCGTGACGGGTATATGCGTTGCCGCACTGCGGTAGCGCAAGCGCCGAAACCCTGATTCCGTCGCCCCAAACCCATAAGATTCAGGCCTGTGGCTCATCCGCCACGTTGTATTTCCCGCACACGCCCGGAGAATTTGATAATGAGGCGGACAGGTCTGCGACACGCCACGTTTCGGTCGCAATTGACGGGCTAGCGGCGGCGAAGTCGCCTCAATCAAAATGACCATAGCGTGACAGCGGCGTCGCAACTATTGTGCGCCGCGACACTCGATCCGGAGCGCCTAATGACCCTTCGCCCGCGCCGTTCCTGCCTCTATATGCCAGGCTCCAATGCCCGCGCGCTCGAAAAGGCGCGGACGCTGCCGGCCGACGCGCTGATTCTCGATCTTGAGGACGCCGTGGCGCCCGACGCCAAGGCGACAGCGCGCAATCAGGTGGCCGATGCGGTCAAGGCCGGGGGATTCGGCAAGCGTGAGATCGTCATCCGCGTCAATTCGCCGCAGACGCCCTGGGGGGCGGAAGACATGATAGCCGCGGCGCAGGCCGCCCCCGACGCGATCCTGGTGCCAAAAGTCTCCACCCCCGGCGATATCATGATGGCGGCCAAGGCCTTGCGCGACGCCGGCGCGCCCGAGAAGACCCGGCTGTGGGCGATGATGGAGACGCCGCTCGCCATGCTCAACGCCGATTCGATCGCGCGCACGGCGGCCGATCCCGCGTCGCGGCTGTCGGTATTCGTCATGGGCACCAACGATCTGGCCAAGGAGACGCGGGCGCGGCTCACGCCCGGCCGACCGTCCATGCTCGCCTGGCTCTCGATCTGCGTCGCCGCCGCGCGGGCGCACAGAGTCGAGATCATCGACGGCGTTTACAACGACTTCTCGAACGAGGCGGGGTTGCGCGCGGAATGCGAGCAGGGCCGCGACTTCGGCATGGACGGAAAGACGTTGATCCACCCCAGCCAGGTAGGTCCATGCAACGAGATTTTCGCCCCGTCCGCAGACGAAGTCGAATGGGCGCGCAAGATCATCGCGGTCTTCAGCGAGCAGGCCAACGCCGGCAAGGGCGCGCTTCAGATCGAAGGCCGCATGGTCGAATTGCTGCACGTCGAAATGGCGCGGCGAACAGTGGCGATCGCTGAAGCCATCGCTGCGCTCGGCTGATCGCGCTGCGTTTCAAACGCGGCTGTTCCGCGCTATAAGCGGACGCCTTCACAAGACGGACTACGGCGATGCAGCGCGAGGGAACATCCGACGATCGACGCGCCGCCTCGCGCCGTGATCCGCCGATCATCGAGGGCGAGGCGCAGGAGCTTGGACCGGCGCCAGCGGCTGATGGCGCGCCGGCGCCGGACGCCGACGAACCGCAGCCAATTATCGACACGCCGCTTGAAGACGCGCCAATGCAGGATGCGATCGCCGCGCCGCCCCCGCGCCGCCGCCGGTCTGCCGGCCTCATTGCGTCGGTCGGCCTGATCCTGATTGTCGGCGCGGGCGCGGTCGCCTGGATCGCCGAGCCGGGCCATACGCCGTCCGACCTTCGCTCGAAGATCGCAGCCCTGCTGCCGGAGAGCGCGCAGCGCGGTCTCGGTTTTGCGCCGGAAGAAATTGCCGGCCCCAAAAAGGAGGCGACCGCCGCGCCCGCGGCGGAGGAGCGGACGACGCCAGCGGAGCGCCCGCCGGCGGAAGCGGCGACGCCCGCAACCGAGCCGGCGGCGACCGCGCCGACAGGCGCAGAGGCTGGTCGGGAGCGTCCGGCCACGGGGCCTGAATCCACGCCGGCCGCTGCTGCTTCGGCATCGGAACCCACGCCGGGCGCCGGCGCAATGGAAACAGCGCAGGGCGCGCCGGAGGCGGCCGCGCAGACCGCGTCGCTCGCCGCACGGATCGATTCGCTCGCCGATCGGGTCGCCGCGCTCGAAGCGCGGCTCGATCAGCCCAAAACCGGCCAGCGCGCGCCGCAGGAGCGCGAAAACGCGCCCTCCGCAGACCTCGGCGCGGCCGCGGCGCGCGTCGTCGTCGCGCAGGCGCTCACGCAGGCGCTGTCGTCCGGCCGGGCTCTGGACAGCGAAGTTTCGGCCTTGCGGGCGCTCGGCGTTTCGGACGACCGCCTGTCGGAATTCTCGCCATACTTGCAGGTGGCCGCGCCAGACGCCGCGCAATTCGCCGCGCAATGGACCAAGCTGCGGCGCAAGATCGTGAGCGCGGACGCCGCGCCGGCAGGCGCCGGCTGGACCGAACGGTTGCTCGACAAGGCCAGGGGACTCGTGAAGATCGAGCCCGTGGGCGCCCAGTCCGGCTCGTCCGCCGCCGCAATCTATTCCCGCGTCGAGGCCGCGTTGCAGCGCGGCGATCTCGCAACCGCCGCACAGACAGCGGACACCCTGCCCGAAAGCGCGAAAGCGATCGTCGCCGACTGGCGCGCCGCCCTCATGCTGCGCGCCAAGGCGGACGCAGCGGCGCAGGATATCCTTTCGAATTCGATCGCCGCGTTCGCGCGGCCAAAATCATAATCAGCCGCGAGGCAGCGTTTCATGTGGCGTCTCATCATATTCCTGGGTTTCCTCGCTGCGCTCGCGTTCGGTCTGGCCTGGCTCATCGACCGGCCGGGCGAAATTTCGATTGTCTGGCTCGACCATCGCATCGACACCTCGGTGCTCGTCGCGATTGCGCTCGTGCTCGTCGCCGCGGTCGCGCTCAGCATCCTCTGGAGCCTGCTGCGGCTCATCTTCCGCGCGCCGTCGATTTTCAATTATGCGCGCGCCACGCGCCGCCGTCGCAAGGGGTATGAGGCGCTGACGCGCGGCATGGTGGCGGCGGGGGCCGGCGACGCGCGCGCCGCGCGTAAAGCTGCAGCCGATGTCGCGCGCCACATGCCGAACGAGCCGCTCGGCCTGCTCCTGCAGGCGCAGGTGGCCCAACTCGCCGGCGACCGGGCCGGCGCGGAAGCTGCGTTCGCCGGCATGGCGAAGCGCGACGAGACGCGGCTGCTGGGCTTGCGCGGCCTCCATATCGAGGCGCAGCGGCGCGGCGATGCGGAGGCCGCGCATCAGTTTGCGAAGGAGGCCCATCGCGCCGCCGCCCTGCCCTGGGCCGGCGAGGCGCTTGTCAGCCATCACGCCGCGCATGCCGACTGGTCCGGCGCGCTCGCGACCGTCGAGGCCAACGCCCGCGCCAGGACAATCGATTTCAAGACGGCGCAGCGGCATCGCGCCGTGCTGGAAACGGCGATCGCGCAGGAGAGCGAACTCGTCGATCCGGAGCGCGCCCTGCGCCTGGCGCAGCAGGCGGTCAAGCGCGCGCCGGACCTCACGCCTGCGGTAGCGCTCGCGGCGCGCCTGCTGACGCGTCGCGGCTCGTTGCGCGCGGCCTCGAAAATGGTCGAGCGCGCCTTCGCCGCCGCGCCGCATCCCGATCTTGCCGCCGCCTATCTCGACGTGCGGCCCGGCGATTCGAACGCAGACCGTCTTTTGCGCGCGAAAACGCTGGCGAAGCTGGCGCCGGAGCATCCGGAGAGCCGACTCATGCTGGCGCGCGCCGCTCTGGCCGTCCGCGATTTCCCCACCGCCCGCGACGCGATCGCGCCTCTGATCGCCGGGAGCGCGCGCCCGACCGCGCGCGCATGCCTGTTGATGGCGGAGATCGAGGAAGCTGAAAACGGCGAGACCGGGCTTGTGCGCGAATGGCTCGCGCGCGGCTCGCGCGCGCCGCGCGACGCCGCCTGGACCGCAGACGGAATAGTGTCGTCGCGCTGGGCGCCCGTCTCGCCCGTGACCGGCAAGCTCGATGCTTTCCGCTGGACGACACAGATGGAGCAGGCAGGCCTCGCGCCGCCGGAACCGATGCTGGCGCCGATCGCGCCGAGTGCGCCGGCCGAGCCCCCCGCGACGCCGGCCCCGGTTGAACCGCCAGCAATCGAAGTCGTCGCGCTGCCCGCCGCCCCGCAGTCCGCGCCAGCGCCGGCGCGGCCGGTCGTGTTCCCCCTTCCGACCCCGCCGGACGACCCCGGCCCGGAAATCGAGGCCGCGACCCACGGGCGTGCGTTCTGATCCGACCGCCCGCCTTGTCAAACGACGCCGGCGTCGATATGAGGATCGCGCTCGCGTGGACGCCCGGTCCACAGCAGTCGCCGCAATAGCTCAGCTGGTAGAGCACCTCATTCGTAATGAGGGGGTCGGGGGTTCGAATCCCTCTTGCGGCACCAGTCCTTGGGTTGTCCGGTCCAGACACATCGCGGACGGAATGTACCTAAGACATATGCTACAACCTCGGGCCGAACGGGTTATCGAGGGACTGCACGGTTTTCGCTCCAGATCGACGAAACCGAGATGTGGCTCACAAGACTGACGAGCCAAATGCTTTCGTCAACTTCCTTGAGTCCGGGCTTTTGTCCAGCGAACACGGCGCAGTCGCGAAGCGGGTAGGTCAGCTCAGGCAGAGGCCGCATGTTCCTGCGGAAACTGTTCGCAGCGCCCACGTCGACGGAGAGACGCATTCGTGGCGACCGGTGTCTCGATCCGGCGGGAGGCGGAAAGCCGTCACATCCATAATGATGCGCCACGCGGATCAAATCCTCGCGGGAGGACTGCGCCGCCAAAGGTGTGCCCGAGAGCGCGGCGCCTGAGACCGCACCGCCTGGCTACACCAGAATATTTGCTATTGCGCATATGCGTATATTCAGCTACACAAACATGATGAACGTCATTGCGACCCTATCGACCCTCGCCGAGCCCACGCGCCTCGCCGCTCTTCGTATCCTGTGGGATGGCGGCGAACATTGCGTCTGCGAGTTGATGGAGAGGCTCGAATCCACGCAGTCGCGCATGTCGCGCCACATGGGCGTTCTGAAATCTGCGGGCCTCGTGACCGACCGGCGGGACGCCCAATGGGTGCGCTATCGCCGCAATCCTAATTTACCGCCCGCCACGATCGCCATCGTCGATGCGGTCATCGCCGCATTGCCCGGACAGAAGAAGAAAGCAGCATGAGCACGGACGCGCCCTCCGATCTTCGCGCCGCGCCACGCGAACCTACAGCCATCTGGGTCGTGGCCACGACGGCGCTCATTGCCCTGTGGTTTGTCGTTTACTGGCAATTGCCGGA
This sequence comes from Pseudomonadota bacterium, assembly GCA_021781815.1. Lineage (GTDB taxonomy): Bacteria > Pseudomonadota > Alphaproteobacteria > Rhizobiales > Beijerinckiaceae > JAJXWB01. The sequence goes on from JAJXWB010000013.1 coordinate 64,839, forward strand.
TTTTTCCGACTGGGCGGCGTCGCATCTGCCTGTCGCGCCGGGCGGCCATCTCGAAGAAGCAGCGAAATTCTTTGTTTACGACACGCCGAAAGTGTTGATGCTCCTCACCTTGGTTGTTTTCGGCATGGGCGTCGTGCGCAGTTTCTTCTCGCCGGAAAGCACCCGCGCCTTGCTGGCAGGCCGGCGCGAAGGATTTGGCAATGTCGCGGCGGCGACGCTCGGCGTGTTCACACCATTCTGTTCCTGTTCGGCGGTGCCGCTGTTCGTCGGCTTCGTCTCCGCTGGCGTGCCCTTGGGCGTGACATTCTCGTTCCTCGTTTCCGCGCCGATGGTCAATGAAGTCGCGCTCGGTCTCCTGTTCGCGCTGGTCGGCTGGAAAGTCGCGCTGACCTATCTGATGTTTGGGCTCGGAGTCGCGATTATTTCCGGCTGGGTGATCGGCCGCCTGCATCTTGAAGGCTGGCTTGAGGAATGGGTCCGCAATGTGCGCGCCGGAACCGCCGATATGCCTGTCGAATCGCTCTCGGTCGTAGACCGCATCAAGGCTGGCGTAGAGGCCGTGCGCGATATCGTCGGCAGAGTCTGGATGTGGATCATCGTCGGCATTGCCGCCGGCGCTTTCATCCACGGTTACGCGCCCAATGACCTGCTCGCCTCCATCATGGGCAAGGGCTCGTGGTGGTCAGTGCCCGCCGTCGTGCTGATCGGAATCCCGATCTACTCGAACGCTGCAGGCATCATTCCGGTGATCGAAGCGCTGCTGAGCAAAGGCGCGGCGCTTGGAACGGCGCTCGCGTTCATGATGTCGGTCATTGCGCTGTCCTTCCCTGAAATGATCATCCTGCGCAAGGTGCTGACCACCAAACTGATCGCTGTGTTCATTGGCGTGGTGGGGCTCGGCATTATCGCGGTCGGCTATCTTTTCAATGCGCTGTTCTCCTGAGAAAGGGCCAATCCGATGACGATGAAAGACGTAAAAGTGCTTGGTCCCGGCTGCAAACGCTGCGAGACGACGGAACACATGGTGCGCTCGGAAGCGCAAAAGCTGGGCGTCGACATCAGGGTCGAGAAGGTGACCGACTACGCGGAGATCGCGAAATTCGGCATTGTCTCGACGCCCGGCGTCGTCATCGACGGCAAGGTCGTTCATGCGGGCGGGCTGCCCAGAGCCGAAGACCTGGCGAAATGGCTTGCGGCCTGATCAGGGGGAAAGCGCCAATTGACGGCGGCGTCCCTTTAAGTCGCATGGAAAGCAAAAATGTCTCCCTTTGCCGGTCTCCGCGAATACCCCTTTGTATGCAAGACGGGAGCGCACAATGATGAGCTTTGGGCTTTTCGTGAACTGCCGGCCGGCCCGCATCTTCTCGCGCAAACCCGCACGCGGACGCTCGGCGGAACGGAATCGGCAAGATCTTGGCGACGCCGAAAGCTGATCGGCCCACTGCTGTAATCGCGATTGACGTGCGTCAGGGATCTTTGAGTCGATTGAATATGTTCTGACGTAATATTTGCGTTTCCACACTAGCGCCCGTTGATCCGATGAATCTTATGACGGACCCCTCCGAACTCCAGAAGCAGGCGACGTCGCCTGCTCGACCGGCGCGAAAGCGGATGGCGCTTGCCGCCGCGATCGTGGCGGTGGCGGCCATCATCGCGGCGGGCGTCGGCCTCTGGTTGAGGAGCCGGACTGCGGCTGCGCCGGTCCTCGTCCTCTACGGAAACATCGACATCCGCGAAATCGCCGCCGCCTTCAACGACAACGGTCCCATCACCCGAATGCTTGTGCAGGAGGGAGATCGGATCAAGAAGGGGCAATTGATCGCCGAGATCGACGACAGCCGTTACGCGGCCGCCCTGGACCAGGCCGAAGGTCAAATGCGCAACCAGGAACAGTTGCTCGCGCGGCTTGTGGCCGGTTCGCGGCCTGAAGAAATCGCCCAAGCCAAGGCCACCATGGAGGCGCTCGAAGTCGTCTATCAAAACGACGAAATCAATTATCGCCGCGCGGAAGCCTTGCTTCATGCGGCAGCCGGCGCAACCAGAACACGAGACGACGCCAAAGCCGCCCTCGACGCCGCCAGGCAACAATATGAGGCGGCGCGGCAGGCCTACATTCTCGCTGTAAAGGGGCCACGGGACGAGGACATCGCCGCCCAGCGCGCCGCCTATGAGGCCGCCCGGGGCGCTGTCGCGCTGGACAGGCGCGAACTTGCCGACACCAGGCTTTACGCTCCCGCCGACGGCGTCATCGAGGCCCGCATTCTGGAGCCCGGCGACATGGCTTCTCCCACGACGCCGGTTTACACCATAGCAGTCGCTGACCCGCTCTGGGTGCGCGCCTACGTGCCGGAAGCCGATCTTGGCAATGTAAAGCTGGGGATGCGCGCCAGCATCGGCGCGGACAGCTACCCGGGCCGCGCCTATCGCGGCTGGATCGGCTATCTCTCGCCTACCGCAGAATTCACGCCCAAGACGATCGAGAGCCCGGAGCTGAGAACAAGGCTCGTCTATCAGTTGCGTGTCTATGTCTGCGATCCGAGCGGGGACTTGCGACTGGGAATGCCCGCGACGGTCAGCATCGACCTCTCGCGAACGCGCACAACCGGCGAGCAGGAGGCAGGCTCTGCTTGCGGAGCTGACGATGCCGCTCGCAAATGAGGCCACTTCGGCCATTTTGATCAACGAGGTCAAGAAGCGCTTCGTCGCCGGAGGGAGAGCCGTCACTGCGCTGGACGGCGTGAACGCGCGGATTCGACGGGGCGTCGTGACAGGCCTGATCGGCCCCGACGGGGCGGGCAAGACGACCCTGATGCGCCTTATCTGCGGTCTATTGCAACTCGACAGCGGCCGGATTGAGGTTCTGGGAATCGATAGCGCCAAGGATCCGCTCGCGGTTCAGTCCCGCGTCGGTTACATGCCGCAGCACTTCGGTCTGTATGAAGATCTGTCCGTGCAGGAAAATCTTGACCTCTACGCTGATCTTCAGGAGGTCGCCGCCCTCGATCGCCCCGCGCGTTATGCCGAATTACTGCATATGACCGGACTTTCCCCGTTCACGCGTCGGCTCGCTGGCAAGCTCTCCGGCGGCATGAAGCAAAAGCTGGGACTGGCATGCGCCCTGGTCCGCGTTCCCCAATTGCTGCTGCTCGATGAACCGACGGTCGGAGTCGATCCGGTGTCGCGTCGCGAACTTTGGGGGATAATCGACAGGATCACGCGCGCCGAGGGCATGACGGTTCTCCTCAGCACCGCCTATCTGGACGAGGCCGAGCGTTGCAACGCCGTGCTTCTGATGCACGAGGGACGATTGCTGGGACAAGGCGATCCGACAACCTTTACGGATGCAATGAAGGGAAGGAGCTTTCGCGTGACGGCGCGGGACGTCAACAAGCGCCGTTTGCGGGAGCGTCTGGCGGCTACGCCTGGCGTGCTCGACGCCATCATCCAGGGAGCGCACGTTCGCATTGTGCTCGATCGGGCGACGAATTCGTCCGAAGACGTCGAATTGCCCGATCGGGACGGCGTCGAAATCAGCCCCGCGGCGCCGCGCTTCGAGGACAGATTCGTCGATCTCCTCATGGCGCGAGGCGCCGGACGACCTGCCCTCTTGGTCGATCTTCCGCCTGCGGCGGCCGCCGGAGCGGCCGAGGATGTCATCGTCGTCGAGCGCCTCCAACGCCGTTTCGGAGATTTTTATGCTGTGAACGACATTTCGTTTTCGGTACGGCGCGGCGAAATTTTCGGACTCCTTGGCGCAAATGGCGCCGGCAAATCCACCACATTCCAGATGCTGTGCGGTCTTTTGCCGGCGACAAGCGGGACATTGCGTGTCGCCGGGTTCGACCTACGCAATGCGCGGGCGACAGCGCGGAAGCGCATCGGCTACATGGCGCAGAAATTCTCGCTCTACGGCGATCTTTCAGTCCAGGACAACTTGCGCTTCTTCAGCAGCGCTTACGGACTTTTTGGCGCACGACGGCGGGCACGCATCGCATGGGCCCTCGCCGAATTCGAACTCGCGCCGTTTGCGCAGGCGACCAGCAAGGATCTGCCGCTTGGCTACAAGCAACGGCTGGCGCTGGCCTGTGCGTTGATGCACGAGCCGGACATCATTTTTCTGGACGAGCCGACGTCCGGCGTCGATCCGATCGCGCGGCGGGATTTCTGGCGATGGATCAATATTCTCGCCGAGCGAGGCGTCACCGTTCTGGTGACGACCCATTTCATGGAGGAAGCCGAATATTGCGACCGCCTGGCCATCATGGCGCACGGGCGCATACTCGCGGAAGGCGCCTCGGAAAGCATCAAGGCGCGCTTTCGGACCGCCGAACGCCCTGAACCGACCATGGAGGAGGCCTTCATCGCCTTGATCGAGCAGAAGGAAGCCGAGGCTGCATGAGCAAGAGGTCCGACGGCCGCCTTCGCGGACTTCTTCGCAAGGAGTTCCTGCAGATCGGACGCGATCCGTCCAGCATCGCCATCGCCTTTCTGCTGCCCGCGATCCTGCTTTTGCTGTTCGGCTACGGCGTTTCACTCGACGCCCGCAATGTACCGATTGCGCTGGTGGCGGAATCTCCCGATGCGGATACTCAGAGTTTCATGGCGCGCTTCGAGCAGTCTCCGTTTTTCCAGCCCAGGAATTTTGCCACAATCCAGCGGGCGGACCGCGCCATGTTGATGCGGGAGGTGCGCGGCGTCGTCTGGATTCGAGCCAATTTCAGCCGGCAGTTGCGGACGGGCGTTGCGCCAATCGGCGTCATCGTGAACGGCGTTGACGCCAATGATGCGCGCCTCGTCGAAGGTTACGTGCAGCAGATATGGACGAGCTGGATCGCCGCGCGAGCGCAGGAAGCGAGGATACCGACGCCAATTCCTGTCTCCGTCGAGCAGCGCGTCTGGTTCAATCCCGCTGTCGAAAGCCGCAATTATCTGGTTCCCGGCCTTATCGCCGTGATCATGACTCTCACCGGCTCTCTCCTCACGGCAATGGTGATCGCCCGCGAATGGGAGCGCGGAACGATGGAGGCGCTGATGGTCACCCGCGTCACCATGCGGGACATCCTCGTCGCCAAACTTGTTCCCTATTTCCTCCTGGGCATGGGCGGGATGGCGGCTTCGGTGGCGATCGCCGTATGGCTTTTTGGCGTGCCGCTGCTGGGCTCCATCTCTGTGCTCGTCGCCGCCTCCACCGTCTTCCTGCTCGCCGCCCTGGGCATGGGCCTCCTGATTTCTAGCGCCGCGCGCAATCAGTTTGTCGCCGGCCAGATCGCCATTATCGCCGCGTTCCTGCCTGCCTTCATCCTCTCCGGCTTTCTGTTCGACATCGGCAGCATGCCGACGCCCGTTCAGTTCATCACGCACGCCATCGCGGCGCGCTATTTCGTCGCGGTGCTTCAGACCGTGTTTCTCGTCGGCGACGTATGGAGCATCGTCGTCCCCAACATGGCGGCGCTTGTCGCCATGGCGGTCTTTTTTCTCGGCGCAGCGCGTCTGATGTCGCGCAAGCGATTGGATTGAGCAGCCATGTGGCGACGCGTGCTGGCGCTGGTCGTGAAAGAGCTTCTCGCCATCTTGAAAGATGGCAAGAGCCGGATGGTCCTGATTGGGCCGCCGCTGATTCAGCTTGTCGTATTCGGTTACGCCGCGACATACGATTTGAACCATGTACCGATCGCCATCCTCAATCAGGATCTTAGCGCGCCATCACGAGACCTCGCGGCGCGTTTTGCCGGCTCGCCCGCGTTTCAGGAGCTTGCCGCGTTGAACAGCGCCGAACAAATCGAGGATCTGATCACTTCGCGACGCGCGACGCTCGTCGTCTCGATCGACAGCCGTTTCACGCGTGACCTTCTCCTCCATCGGCCGGCGCGCGTCCAGTTGATCGTCGACGGACGCAATTCCAATACGGCGCTCCTGGCCCTGGGCTACGCCAACACGATCATCGCCGATTTCGGTCTGTCCTGGGCGCAAGATCATGGCGGCGCAAAGCCGCCCGCGGCGCTCGACATCCGCGCCCGTTACAATCCGCCACTGAACTCGCAATGGTTCATCGTTCCGGGCATCGTAGCCCTGCTGACGCAGGTCGTCACACTGCTGGTGGTGGCGCTCACCGTGGCCCGCGAGCGCGAGGCTGGCACATTCGACCAACTCCTCGTCACGCCGATGCGCTCGGTCGACATACTGCTGGGGAAAGGGCTTCCCGGCCTGCTCATCGGAACGCTCGAAGCTACAGTGATCGTGCTCGCCGCGGTCTGGTGGTTCAACGTTCCGCTGCACGGCGGGTTGCTGACCCTTTACGCCGGGCTTCTGCTGTTCGTGACCGCGATAACAGGGATCGGGCTGATGATCTCGTCGCTCTCCGCCACTCAGCAGCAGGCGCTGCTCGGCGCGTTCCTGTTCATGGTGCCTTCGATCATTCTCTCCGGGTTCGCTACTCCGATCGCCAACATGCCGGATTTGGTCCAGCGCCTCACCCTGGTCAATCCGATGCGGTATTTCCTGATCGTCGTTCGCGGCGTATTTCTGGAAGGCGCGACATTTCACGCGCTGCTGCCGCAATTATGGCCGATGGCGCTCATGACGGGCGTGACCATGATCGCCGCCGGCTGGCTGTTCAGGCGCCGCGGTTGAACGGACTGGCGCAGGAAATTATCCGTTGGCGTCGAAATCGTTCGGCAGGACCGACGGAAAAGAGAGCGGGCTTTGCATGCCGGCTTCGGTCGTGACATTCGCCCGCAGCCGGCCACAGAACGACCGGCGATTCGGACGCGATGCGCCCTCAGGGCTGCGGGCTTCAAGAAATTTCCGCATGGTCTGCGATTTGCAGATTCTCGGCGCCCGTGCAGCCCGGATGGTACGGCGGCGTCAGGCCGATGTCCGGCGAGCGTGCGCCGCGGCGCAGGCGTGTCTGTCCTGATCCGCGGCGAATTTTCAAGGACGACCGCTCACATCTGGCTGTTCTGCGATTCGTCGTCCGCCTGAGCCGCGACATCGCCGGCCTGGGCTTGTTCGGGCTGGGGCTCGGCCTGCTGCGCCAGATGATCCTTGACCGCGCCCACGCCTTCGAAACCAGCGACAACTGCGGCGACCTTGGCGAGCGTCCCGGCGTTCGGGTCGACGGATTCAAGCGCCTTTTCGGCGGCAAATGCGCCCGCAGCTTTTTCGATCATGTCTTCAATGCCCATAAATTTGCTCCCTGACTTGCGGTCATGCGCTTCGGCGCTGGCCCCTGGCCAGGCCGAATCGCGATCTCGCTGCGGTGTGGCGGGCCTTGCCGCCTTCCGCGTCGCGCGACCGACCGACCGGCGCGAAATTGCGCCGCCGCCATAAAGGAGCGCCGGATGTGACTGCAGCATGAACGAGAGGGGGCGATGGATGACGAGGCGGGAACGAGAGGGGGCGTCCGCGCCGGCCGCGTCCTGCCTGTTTCGGCGCAACGTTCCGACGTCGCCCGCACGTCGTGCGGCGCGTCATTCGCGTTCGTCGGAACGAGCGCGCCGGCCAGTTGACATTCTCGCCGGAGACGATTTGTATACAGTACACGGAATACGAGATACCCTGCCGGAAGAGAGGGCGCATGACGTCGCTGAAGACCCTGGAACGGCCGCTTTCTCTCGGTGACAGCGTCTATCGGTCGCTTCGGGAATACTTGCGGTCCGGACTGATCGTCAGCGGTCAGCCGCTGCAGGAGGTCGATCTGGCGCAGCAGCTCGGCGTCTCCCGCACACCCGTCCGCGAAGCCCTGACGCGATTGGCGAGCGAGGGCCTGCTGGCTTCCCAGGGCCGCAGTTTCGTCGTTCCCGCCCTGACCGGGCGCGATGTCGAGGACATCTACGAATTACGATTGATGCTGGAGCCCGAGGCTCTTCGGAGAGTGGCTGAAAACATCAAGGAACAGAAAAAGCTGCTCGCTCTGCGACGTTGCCTGACTGAAATGCGCGACGCCCATGCTCTCGACGACGCGCAGGCGTTCATGACGGCCAACTACGATTATCGCGCCGCATGGATGAAGCTGGTGCCCAATCGCAAGCTCGTTCGCGCCATCGAGCTTTACGCGGACCACGTCCGCTATCTTCGCTCGCTCACTCTCGACAACCGCAAGACGCGCGAGGTGGTAATCCACGGTCTGCAGCGTCTCGCCTCGGCCCTGGCGCAGGCGAATGGCGCCGAAGCCGCGGCCGCCATGCGCGACCATCTGCTCGAAGCCAAGCGCATCCTGGGCAAGGCGCTTCAGGCGCGAGCCAAGGGAGGCGACGGAGATGGGCCACAAGGCTGAGATCCCCTATGGCGCATACTGGAGCACGCCGTTCGCCCGCTGGCAGGGCGCTTACGCCAATCTGAACTCGATTGAATTCGCAGCGCACGTGGTCAAGCGCGAACTCGCGGCGCGGGGAATTTCCGGCGACAAGCTTGATCACGGCGTCCTCGGCCTCAGCGTGCCGCAGAAGCATTCATTCTATGGCTTGCCCTGGCTCGCCGGCATGGCCGGGCTTGGACATCTCGCAGGGCCAACCATAATGCAGGCCTGCGCGACCGGCGCCCGCGTGCTGCTCGCCGCGGCCCAGGAGGTCGACGCCGGCCTGTCTCAGGCATCGATCGCAATCACCTGCGACAGGACATCGAACGGGCCCCACCTCTATTACCCCAACCCCCGCGGGCCAGGCGGCACCGGCGCCCACGAAGATTGGGTGATGGACAATTTCGCCTGCGATCCGCTCGGCCCGCATCCCATGCTCCAGACCGCAGAAAACGTCGCGGCCAAACATGGAATCCCAACCGCTCTGCAGCACGAAATCGTGCTGCGGCGCGAGGCTCAATACCAGGCGGCTCTCGCCGCAGACAGCGCCTTCTTGCGGCGGTTCATGCGGCTGCCTTTCGACGTGCCGGATCCATCGTTCCGCAAGACTGCGTCCAGCATCGCCGGAGACGAGGGGGTCAGCCAGTCCACCGCGGAAGGGCTGGCTCGCCTGCGCCCGGTCATGGCGGGCGGCAGCGTCACATTCGGCGGCCAGACGCACCCTGCCGACGGCAATGCAGCGATTGTTGTCGCGACGCCCGATCGCGCGCGCGAACTCAGCGGCGGCTCCCGGGTCCGGGTGCGATTGCTTGGCTTCGGCAGCGCGCGCGTGGCGCTCGCCTATATGCCGGAGGCTACTGTGCCGGCAGCGAAGAGAGCCCTGGCGGCGGCCGGAAAATCGGTCGACCAGATGGATGCGATCAAGACACACAATCCATTCGCCGTGAACGATGTCCTTTTCGCCCGCGAAACCGGCGTCGACATAGCCAGCATGAACAATTTCGGCTGCTCCCTGGTGTGGGGCCATCCCCAGGCGCCGATGGGGACGCGGTCGATCATCGAATTGATCGAGGAACTCGCGATGCGCGGGGGCGGCTTCGGCTTGTTCACGGGCTGCGCGGCGGGCGATTCCTCGATGGCGGTTGTGATCGAGGTGACGGACAGGTAGCGGCCATGGACCTGATGCACTGGATCGAGCGGCATGCCGCTTTCGTGCCGGACAAACCGGCGATCATGTTTGCCGGGCGGCAGATCGCCTATGCGGCGATGGCCGCGGACATTCGCGTCGCCGTCGGGCGCCTGACAACGCTGAACGTCGGGCATGGCGACGTGGTGGCGTTTCTCGGCTGCAATCATCCCGCGCAATTGAACCTGCTGTTCGCCTGCGCCCGGATCGGGGCCATCCTGCTGCCGCTCAACTGGCGCCTGGCGCCGCCTGAACACGCCAGGATCCTTGCCGATTCCGCCGCCCGCGTCGTCATTGTCGAAAGCGATTTCATCGCCCATGCCGAAACCCTGCGATCAGGCCAGCCGGATGCGCGCTGGCTGGCGCTGGACGCCGCCGCGCCGGACTGGCCGTCGTGGGACGACATCGACCCCGCCCCTGCTGTCGCGTCGTCAGGCGCAGACGCCGAGTCCGACCCCGTGCTGCTCTGCTACACGTCGGGCTCCACCGGAGCGCCCAAGGGCGTGGCTCTGACCCAGCGGGCGTTATTGTATAATGCGCTCAACAGCGTCCATATGCATGATCTGACGTCGGGCGACCGCGTCCTGACGACCCTGCCGCTCTATCACGTCGGCGGCCTCAATATATTGACGCTGCCGGCGCTGCACGCCGGCGCAACGGTCGAGCTGCACGCGAAATTCGATCCAGCGGCGACGTTCGACGCAATCGAGGGCCGGCGCGCGACGCTGACGGTTCTCGTGCCAGCGCAATTGACGGCGATGATGCAGCACCCCCGTTGGTCATCGGCCGACCTGTCCAGTTTGCGCGTGATCTCGACCGGCTCCACCATCGTCTCGGCGTCCCTTGTCCGGCGCGTGAGCGCGCGTGGCCTGCGTTTGATTCAGGTCTACGGCTCGACCGAGACCTGCCCGATCGCCACCTATCTGCGCGCCGAGGACGGCGATCGCAAGGCGGGTTCTGCCGGTCTGCCGGCCCTGCATTGCGAGGTCCGGATAGTCGACGCCGATGGCCGCGAAGCGCCGCCCGACATCGACGGCGAGATTTTGGTGCGCGGCGCCAATGTGATGCGAAACTATTGGAACGCGCCCGATCAGAACGCGCAGGCGTTGAAGGGCGGCTGGTATCACTCCGGCGACGTCGGGCATTTCGACTCCGATGGCTATCTTCATGTCGTCGCCCGCAAGAACGACATGATCATTTCCGGCGGCGAGAACATCTACCCGGCCGAAATAGAGGCGGTTCTCGAAGAATGCCCGTCGATCGCCGAGGCGAGCGTCGTCGGCCGCCCGGATGAGCGGTGGGGCGAAGCGGTCGTGGCCGCGGTGGCCCTCAAGCCCGGCGCCGCCATGAGCGAGGCGGATGTGCTTGCGTTCCTCGCCGGTCGCATCGCCCGATACAAGCAGCCGCGCGAAGTGCGTTTTGTCGCGGCATTGCCGCGTTCGGCGATCGGCAAGGTGAAAAAGCAGGAACTGCGCGACTCAATCTTTTCCTCAATCACAGCCTAGGCGAAGAGGATCGGGATTCTCCATGGGACTCAAAATCGCCGTCGACGTGGGAGGAACCTTCACCGATTTCATCTTCGCCAGCGCTGACGGCGAAGTGCAAATCCACAAAGTCCTGTCGACCCCCGATGATCCGTCCATCGCGCTGGTCGAAGGCCTGCGCGAGATCGGCGAGAAGATGGCGCCGGGCGGCGATTTCTCTACCTTCATAGGTACTGTCGACACGATCGTGCATGGCACCACCGTGACGACCAACGCCACACTCACCCATACCGGCGCCGTTTCGGGGCTGCTGACCACGAAGGGCCTGCGCGACGCGCTTGAGATGCGCCGGGGCGTCCGCGAACGCCAATACGACAACCGCTACACGAATGTGAAGCCGCTTGTGCCGCGTTATCTTCGGATCGGCGTCAGCGGGCGGCTTGATCGAAACGGCGTTGAAACAAGCCCGATCGAGATCAACGAAATTAAGCAGGCGATCGCCTTGTTCCGCGAGGAAGGCGTTGAAGCGGTATCCATTTGCTTCATGAACTCGTTCGCGAACCAGGCGCACGAACGCGCCGCGGCGGAGATCGTGCGGCGCGAATTGCCCGGCGCCTATCTGACCGTGTCCTCTGATCTTCTGCCATCGATCCGCTTTTACGAACGGATCAGCACCACTGCGCTCAATTCCTATGTCGGCCCGAAGCTCAATCGCTACCTCGACCGCCTGGTGACGCGGCTGAAAGAGACCGGATTCACGGGCATACTGCTGATCATGCAATCCAATGGCGGCGTCGTGTCGCCGCAGGTCGCCCGCGACAAGGCGGCGCTCACCCTGCTCTCCGGGCCGGCCGGCGGCCCCGGCGCCGGATTGTTTTACGCGCGCGCCGCCGGCGCCGATCGATGCATCACGACGGACATGGGCGGCACGAGCTTCGAGGCTTCGGTCGCCTTTGTCGCCCCGACGACCGTCAATGACGGAGAAATCGCACGCCACAAGATCGCTCTGCCGATGCTGGACATCCACACCATCGGCGCCGGCGGCGGCTCGATTGGCTGGCTGGACGAAGGCGGCATGTTGCGGATGGGGCCGCAGAGCGCCGGCGCGTCTCCAGGCCCCGCATGCTACGGCCGGGGCGGAACGTTGCCGACGACGACCGACGCCAATCTGGTGCTCGGCTATCTCGATCCCGCCTATTTCGCGGGCGGCAGGATGCGGCTCGACCCGGACGCCGCGCGGCGCGCAATCGCCACGCATATCGCTGGCCCCATGAATCTGTCGGTGGAGGAGGCGGCGGCGGGCATGTATCGCGTCGCCTGCAACAACATGGCGCAAGGCGTGCGCGAGGTCACTATCAAGCGCGGCTATGATCCACGCGAGTTTCCATTGATCGCCGCAGGCGGCGCCGGACCGATTCATTCCTGCCTGATCTGCAACGAACTGGAGATCCCCCTTCAGATCGTTCCGCGGTCTTCGTCGGTTCTGTGCGCCTTCGGTATGCTGCTCTCCGATCTGCAGCATGATTTCGTCCGCACTCTCGTGGCGCGGCTCGATGCGCCGGATTGGCCGCGAATCGAGGAAATTCTCGCGGACATGCGCGGCGCCGGCGACTCGGCGCTCGACGAGGAGGGCGTCGAACAATCGCGCCGACGCTATGTCGTGCGCTTCGACTGTCGCTACATCAAGCAATATCACGAGGTCTCGTTTCCCGTGGCGCACGCGGCGCTGGCTGCGCGCGACGCCGACGCGATCGCGGCCGCGTTTCATCGCGAGCACAACCGGCTCTACGGCTACTCGCTGGAAAACGAGAAGACGCCGGTCGAAATCATCAACATTCGCCTGCAGGCGATCGGCGCGACATCGGCGCCGCACTGGGCCGAGGAGCGCAGCCAAAGCAGGAATGCGGACCAGGCGCGCAAGGGCGTTCGCGCCGTCTACATACCAGAGACGATGAAGTTCGCAGAGGTTCCCATCTATGACGGCCATCGTCTTCGCGCCGAAAACGCCATCGTCGGCCCTGCGATGATTGAATCGACGACGACCGCGACTTTCGTCTCCGCCAGTTACGATTGCCTGGTCGATCGGTATGGGTCGCTCGTCCTCTATCGCAAGGGTCGGGACGAGCTTGTGAAGGACTGTCTGGTTCCGAAGGCGACGGAGATGGCGAAATGAAAATCGACCCTATCCTGCTGTCGGTCTACGCGCGCACCTTCAAGTCGATCACCGATGAAATGTCGATATCGATGCAGCAGACGACGCGCTCGCCAATTCTCTGCGAGGCCAAGGACTATGTCACAGGCCTTTACGACGCCGAAGGCCGCATGCTCGAGCAAACCGAGAACCTGCCCATACTGGCCTTCTCGCTCGCCCCCGTGTGCAAATACATTCGCGAATATTTCAAGGGAGACCTGCACCCCGGCGACATCATTTTCCACAATGACGTTTTCTCGCTCGGCAACCAGAACAACGACGTCGCCGTCTACATGCCTGTCTTCTTTGAAGAGGAATTGGTGGCGTGGACGGCGGTCAAGGGACATCAGGCCGACATCGGCGGCGCGGTCGCTGGCGGCTATAATCCCAACGCCGTCGAGGTCTGGCAGGAAGCGCTCCGGATTCCTCCGGTCAAGGTCTACGAAAGAGGCAAACTGCGTCGCGATGTCTGGAATCTGATCTTCGCCAACATTCGCCTCGATATCGTGCAGCACGACATGAAGGCCGAGATCGGCGCCTGTCGCGTCGGCGAGCGTCGCATGCTCGATCTTCTGAAAAAATACGGCAGACCCAACTTCGAAGCGCACAAGGACGAGTTGTTCGCGGTCACAAGAAAGATGATGGAGGCGGAAATCGCCACCATCCCCAATGGCGTCTATCATGGCGAAGGCAGCGTCTATTACGACGGCCGGCACGACGGATCGCAATTCACCATTCGCGTGACTATCGCCGTCGAGGACAAGCGCATAAAGTTCGACTATTCCGCGACCGATGCGCAGACGAACGGCTTCGTCAACGGCACGTTCACGTCAAGCGCATCGGCCACGATCCTCACCCTGCTGCAGATGGTCAATCCGGACATCCCTCACAACGAGGGCATGATCGCTCCGATCGAAATCGTCATTCCGGAAGGCACGATCCTCAACGCCAGCTACCCCAAGGCGACAACCTTCGGCAATCATCTCTGCCCGCCCAATGCCGACGCCATCCAGCGCGCGCTCGCCCCGGTCATGCCCGATCGCGTCACGGCCGGATGGAACAACTTGTTGTGCTCGCTGACCACCGGCGTCGATCCACAAAAGTGCGAAAATTACGTCGACATCGGTTTCATGGGACTCAAAGGCGGATCGGGCGCGATGCTCGGCGTCGACGGCTACGACCACATCGGCATGATCGACGCCTCCGGCGGCGTTCTCGATCAGGACTATGAAATGTTCGAGCAGCAAACGCCGCACCTCCTCGTCAAGCACGAATACCTCGTCGATTCGGCCGGCCCCGGCGAATGGCGCGGCGGACTTGGCGTCGAGACGATCTTCACGATCGGATCGGAAGACACGCAGCTCGTGACGTTCGGAGACGGCGATTTCGAACCGGCCTTCGGACTGTTCGGCGGCGGGAAGGGCACGCTGAATTTCATCCGGTTGACCTATCCCGACGGGACAACGGTGACGCCAAAGAACAAGGACCTCATCGCTGGCGTGCCGAGGGGCGCGATCTACCATCAGGCGGCCGGCGGCGGCGGCGGCTATGGCGATCCCGCCAGACGCGACCGGACCAGACTGCGCGAGGAAGTGCGCGATGGCATGATTTCAGAAACTGCGGCGAAGCGAGACTATGGACTTTGATCTGACCGAACAGCAGCAAGCGATCCGGGCGACTTTCGCGCGCTTCAGCGACGAACGCATTGCGCCGCGCGCAGCCGACATCGATGCAGCGCATGCGTTCCCGCACCACGTCTTTGCCGAACTGGCGCAGCTTGGTCTCTTCGGCATGCGTTATCCCGAAGCGGACGGAGGCAGCGGTCTCGGGCTTGTTGAATTTTGCCTTGCGATCGAGGAAGTCGCGCGCGGCTCGATGTCGGTTGCAGCTTGCGCCGCCATGCAGTCCCTGATGGGCACCAAGTTCCTGCAGATGCTCGGCAACGAGGATATCAAGGAGCGTTTGTTCAAACCCGCGCTCGCCGGCCACAAGATCGGCGCCATCTGCATGACCGAGCCAAACGCCGGCAGCGACCTCGGCGCCATCGCGACGCGCGCTCGGGCCGTGGACGGCGGCTATATTCTCAATGGCCGGAAGACCTGGGTCACATCGGCGCCGGTGGCCGACTTCTTCACCGTCTTCGCCAAAGCCGGCGACGAAAGCAAGTTGACGATTTTTCTGGTCGAGAGGTCATTCAATGGTCTCAGTATCGGGCGATCGATCGAAAAGATGGGCGTTTGGGCGTTGCCGACGTCAGAAGTGTCTTTCGGCGATTGTTTCGTACCGATCGGAAACCGGCTGTCGGCGGAAGAAGGGGACGGCGAAGGTCATCTGCGCAAGACGCTCGCGGAAATTCGCATCATGACCGGCGCGCTCGCCAATGGCGTCGCCCGCGCCGCGCTCGCCGCCGCGACACGATACGCGGCCGAGCGAAAGCAGTTCGGCAAGACGGTCAACAGCTATCAGGCGATCCAGATGAAGCTCGCCGAGATGGCGACGCCGCTCGAAGTCGCGGTCCAGTATGTGATGCACGCCGCCTGGCTGCGCGACACGGGAAAGCCGCACCATAAACAGGCGGCGATCGCAAAGCTGTTCGCAAGCGAGACCGCCGCGCAGGTCTGCGATCAGGCCGCCAGGGTGCTCGCGTCCTACGGTTTCGCGATGGAATATCCGGTGCAACGCTATCTGCGCGATGTCCGCTTCACGCTCATCGGCGGCGGCACCAGCGAGATCCTCAAACTCATCATCGCCAGGGAGGTGTCGGCATGAGGAACTGGAGACCTCGCATCCTCCTCGCCAAGCCCGGCCTCGACGGCCATGACCAGGGCGCCAAGGTGGTCGCGCGCGCGCTCAAGGAAGCCGGCTTTGAAGTGACCTACACCGGCCTGCGCCAGACTCCGGAGGCCATCGCCGACGCCGCCAGGGCGATCGACGCGGACATTGTCGCGCTGTCGTCGATGGCGGGGTCTCACATATCGTTCTGCGAGCGACTGAAGCCATTGCTGGACGACGCCGGACTCGGCGAGAAGCTCTGGATCATCGGCGGCAATCTTCCAAAGGCCGACCACCCCCGGCTCGCCGAACTAGGGTTCCGCGGCATTTTCCCGTCGAGTTCGCGGCTCGAAGACATTGTGGATTTCATACGGAGCAACGCGCCATGACCGTTCGCCCGAACCCCGCCATCGGTCCGGTCAGAAATGAATCGGGCATCGAGATCAAGCCGGTTTACACCGAGGAAGACGTCAGACGCAGCGGAGGTTTCGATTTCGTCGGCGATCCTGGCGCCTACCCATTCGTGCGCGGCATCCATCCGCTGATGTACAGACATCGCCCCTATACGATGCGCCAATACACCGGCTTCAGCAACGCGCGCCAGACCAATGAACGATTCAAATACCTGATCGCCAATGGCCAAACCGGACTCAATGTCGCGTTCGACCTGCCAACCCAGTGCGGGCTGGATTCCGACGATCCCCTGGCGCAAGGCGAGGTCGGCCGCGTCGGCATGGCGGTCGACACTTTGCGCGATTTCGAAATCGCATTCGACGGCATAGACCTCGACAAGATCACGGTATCGCTGACCATCAATGGCGCCGCGCCGCAACTGATCGCGATGTATCTGGCGATGGCGGAAAAGCGAGGCTACGACGTCGCCCGGCTGCGCGGCACGGCGCAGAACGACATCCTCAAGGAATTCATTGGGCGCGGCACATGGATTTATCCGGTCGAGCCATCGGTGCGGCTGGTCGGCGATACGATCGAATATTGTGCGCGCCATGCGCCGAAATACAGTCCGGTGTCGGTCTGCGGCTATCACATCCGCGAGTCCGGGGCCAATCCCGTGCAGGAGATGGCGTATGCTTTCTGCATCGCCAGCGCCTATGCGGACGAGGTTCTGGCGCGCGGTATGGACATTGACGACTTCGCGGGCCGCCTGTCTTTCAACTTCAATGTGTTCGGCAGCATCTTCGAGCAAGTCGCCAAGTTTCGCGCCGGACGCGGATTATGGGCGAAGATCGTCAAGGAGAAATACAAGGCCGCAAGGCCGGAGTCGGAATGGCTGCGGATGATCGCCGGCGGCGGAGGCGGAGGCCTGACTTTTGAACAGCCTGAAGTCAACATCGTGCGCGGCGCCTATTACGCGCTGATTGCGGCTTTGTCCGGCGCTCAGACCACCGCCCTCTGCTGCTTCGACGAGGCCTACACAATTCCCAGCGAATACGCGCAGCGGATCTCGCTGCGCACCATGCAGCTCCTGATCGAGGAAATGGGCCTGTCCGATACGGTCGATCCGATGGGCGGCTCCTGGTACATCGAGACGCTGACCAACGAAATGCGCCAGATGATGGAAGGCGTCATGCGCGAAGTCGACGAAGCCGGCGGCGTCGTGAAGCTGGTCGCAAGGGGAATAATTCAGGACAAGGTGTCGGAGCAGGCCTATCAGCGCCAGCTCGCGATCGAATCCGGCGCATTCCGCAAGGTCGGGGTGAATTGCTACCGCCTTCCCGACGAGGAAGAGGTGGATGTGAAGATGCATCCCTATGACGAGGCGGAAACGCGCCGCCAGATCGCCTCGCTCGACGACGTGCGCGTGACCCGCGACCACGACGCCGTTGCGAAATCTCTCAAGGACATCGGCGACGCCGCGCGCACCGGCGCCAATGTCATGCCGGCCATCGTCGCGGCCATCAAGGCCTATGCGTCGGTCGGAGAGATCACCGGCCAGCTCGCGGCGGTCTATGGCCGTTATCGCGAACCGGCGATGCTATAGGCGGAGAGGTTCCATGTCCGATATCACGGCCTATGCGGCGCCGCGTTCGCTGGATGAAGCAGTTTCGCTTCTGCAAGCCGGCGACGTGACAATTCTGGCGGGCGGCACCGATCTGACGCCGCAGACGAAATCCGGAAAACTGACCTTCAGGCCGACGCTCATGAACATCCGGCGCGTCCCCGAATTGTCCGGATTGACGGAAAGCGGGGGCGTCATGCGCATCGGCGCGTTGACGACCATCTCCAGTCTTCTTGCCAGCCCGCTCATCCACGAACGGTTCAACGGGTTGTGGCAGGCGTGCGATCACTTCGCCAGCGACCAGATCCGCAACGCCGCGACAATCGGCGGCAATATATGCAACGCCTCGCCCGCCGGCGATACGCTGACGCCGCTGCTGACCCTGGATGCGCGCGTCGTTCTGGCGAGCAAGCCAAACGGGTCGATCGTCCGCCGGACAACGCCGCTCGGCGAATTTCTGACCGGGCCGGGGCGCACCGCGCGCCAGCCCGCGGAATTGCTGGAAGCGATCGAAATTCCGATGCCGCCAGAGGGCTTTTTCAGCGCCTTCTTCAAATTCGGCACGCGGCCGGCATTGGACATCTCGGTGATTTCCATTGCGATCGGCGCGGTCCGCGACGGCCGCAAGCTGACGCGCGTCAGAATCGCCTTCGGCGCCGTGGCGCCGACCGCGATCCGGGCTGCGGCGACGGAGGCGGCGCTGGAAGGCCGACCGATCGACGCTGCGGCCATCGACGCCGCCGTCGCGGCCGCCGTCAACGAAACAAAGCCTGTCAGCGATGTTCGCGCCTCGTCGTGGTACCGCCGCGAACTGGTCGGAAATATGTTGCGGAGGATGCTCGATCATGTCGCCAACAGTTGAAATCGCATTCACGCTGAACGGCGTCGTCACGCGCGTGCGCACATCGGCGACCATGACGACGCTCGAGATGCTGCGCGACCAGCTCGGCCTCACCGGCGCCAAATATGGCTGCGGAGAAGGCGAGTGCGGCGCATGCACGATCGTCGTCGATGGCGCGACGGTCAACTCGTGCCTGATGTTCGCGGTCGATTGCAACGAGCGTGTCGTCACCACCATCGAGGGAATATCGGCGACGCCCCTGGGCGAAGCTATCAAGGATGCGTTTACCGCCAACGGCGCTGTGCAATGCGGCTTCTGCACGCCTGGTCTGGTCGTGCAGGCGAGCCATGTGCTGGAGCGCCATTCCCAAACGCACGGAAGCGGACACGTCGGGCATGAGGAAATCAAACGAGGCATCGAGGGCAATCTGTGCCGATGCACCGGCTACAGGAAAATTATCGAGGCTATAGCCGCCGTTGATGTCGACGCCACATAGGAGGTCAGCATGGGTCCGTTGCAGAAAACCAGGGCTGACGCCGCCGCCAGGTCCAGCGACACACTGATCGGCACGCGCATTCCCAAGAAGGACGCTCCGCAGAAGGCAAGCGGCCGCACCCGCTACATCGACGACATCAACGTGCCCGGACAATTGTATGGCAAGATCCTGCGGTCGGGTCAGGTCCACGCCAAAATACGCTCGATCGACGTCAGCGCTGCGCGGGCGCTGCCCGGCGTGCATGCGGTGATCACCGCCGCCGATGTGCCCTGGCAGCGTCCGATTGGCGTCGCCAAGGACCACCTTCCTCTCAAGCCAGACCGCGTGCGCAGCCCGCGCGACGAGGTGGCCGCAGTGGCTGCCGACAGTGAGGACATCGCCGAAGCCGCGCTCAAACTCATCCGCGTCGATTACGAGCCGCTGCCCCCCGTCACGGATGCGCGCGCCGCGCTGAAGCCCGATGCGCCGCTGCTGCACGGCGACGACCTCGTGTGGACTGGTCCCGACGGCCGCGCCGAGGTGGTCCATGCGGCCTCGCGGGACAATGTCGCGATGACCTTCAAGTATGCTCAGGGGGATATCGCCCGCGCCGAGGCGGACTCCGCCGCCGTCGTCGAGGACGTTTTTCAGCTACACTACGTCACCCATTGCTGCATGGGCGTTTCCGGCGTGATCGCCGAATTCGACGCTTCCGACAATCTGCTGTTGTACTCCAACACCCAGGTTCCGTTTCTGCACAAGCGGGAATTCGCGGAAATGCTGGGTATCGATCCTGGACGTGTCCGCATCATCCAACCGCCGATTGGCGGCGGCTTCGGATCAAAACTCGATATTTATCCGTTTGAGCCGATCGCCATATTCCTCGCGCGAGCGACCGGGCGGCCGGTCAAATTGATATTCACGCGCGAGGAGGAGTTTCTCGCGTCGCCGACCCGTCAACCTGTCCTGCTGAAACTGCGCTCCGGTTGCAGCGCCGACGGCGCCCTGACCTTCCGCGCTGTAGAAACCTTGCACGACAATGGCGCGTATACGTCCTGGGGAGCGACCACGCCCTTCGTCATGATGCAGACGATTTCATCGCTCTACCGCGTCCCCAGCTGCGATTATCAGACGCTGGCGGTCTACACCAACAATCCCTATTCCGGCTCGTTCCGTGGCTACGGCAATCTGCAGGCGACCTTCGCCGTCGAAGCCCACATGGACAAATTGGCTGAAGCCATCGGAATGGATCCGCTGGAGTTTCGTCTCAAGAACGCCCAGGACCCTGGCGAGACAACGCCACAGGGTATGAATTTCAAGTCCTGCGGCTTCAAGGAATGCCTGCGTATCGCCGCGGAGCGCAGCGACTACCAGCAAAAGCGGCGCGCCTATCGACAGCAGTGGAATGACAGTTCGATCCTCAAGCGCGGCGTCGGCATGGCGTCGATGCTGCACGTTGGTGGCGGAGCCAAGATCTATCCGTCGGACGGATGCGGCACGATTCTCAAAATGGATGATTTCGCTCATCTGACGTTGATCACCGGCGCCTCGGAGATCGGTCAGGGCTCGGAAACCGTCCTGGCCATGCTGGTCTGCGAGGAGCTGGGCCTGCCGTTGTCTTCGGTGTCTGTGGTCAACAGCGACACCGACATCACGCCCTGGGACGTCGGCGTCCACGCTTCGCGCACGACATTCATCGCCGGCAATTCCGCGATCGGCGCCGCGCGCAAGGCGAAGACAAAGATACTCACGGCGGCGGCTGGAAAGCTCGACATGGAGATCGCCGCTCTCGACCTGCAGGGCGGATATGTGATCGCCAGAGCCACGGGTGAACGCCTTCTCGAACTCAGTCGCCTGATCCGCTCGCTGCATTTTTCCGACAAGGCCGAGCTTGTGATGACCACCTATTACTACGAGCCTCCCAGCCAGCATCAGGACAAGGAGTTCAAAGGCGACGTGTCCGCCGCCTACGCATGGGGGACACAGGTCGTCGAAATCGAAGTCGACACC
Organism: Pseudomonadota bacterium; assembly: GCA_021781815.1. Lineage (GTDB taxonomy): Bacteria > Pseudomonadota > Alphaproteobacteria > Rhizobiales > Beijerinckiaceae > JAJXWB01. The sequence continues at coordinate 86,111 of JAJXWB010000013.1, forward strand.
CAGACCGGCATCGTCCGGCTCCTGAAGGTCACGGCCGCGCATGATGTCGGCCGGGTTCTCAACCGCCTCGGCATCGAGGGGCAGGTCGAGGGCGGCGTCGTCATGGGACAAGGCTATGCCCTCACCGAAAATTTGATCGTGGAGAACGGCGTGATCCGCAATCCCAACTTCCGCGACTACAAATTGGTGACGGCGCCGGAAATCCCGGAAATGGACATTTCCTTCATCGAGTCGGTCGACGGCGAGGGACCGCAGGGCGCCAAGGGCGTTGGCGAAGCGCCCGCGATCTGCGTCGCAGCAGCCGTCGGCAACGCCATTTACAACGCGACCGGGGTGCGAATGTACGGCCTGCCCTTCACGCCCGAGAATGTCTACCGCGCGCTGCACGGCCAGGCGAAGCCGGTGACATGGGATATCGGCGCATGAAGCGACGCACCGTCCTCAGCATGGAGCAGGCGCTGTCGATGCCGTCTGCGACCCTTCGTTTCGCCCAACTGGGGTGGCGCGTGATCCGCATCGAGGCGACGCCGACGGCCGCAGGTCTGCCTGGCGATCCCAACCGCTATATCGGCGCTCGCGTCGCCGACGACGACCGGCGCAGCTATTTCATTGCGCCCAATGTCGGGAAGGAAGCGATTGCGCTCAATCTCAAGGACCCGCGCGGCCAGGACGTTCTGCATCGCCTTGTCCGCGCGCTCGATGTCGATGTGTTCTGCTGCAACACCGTTCCTTCGCGTTATAAGCCGCTCGGCATCGATTATGAGAGATTGGCGGCGATCAAGCCCGATCTGATCTGGGCCGGGATTTCCGCCATGGGACCGGATTATCCCGATGCGCCCGGCTACGATCCGGTGATTCAGGCGATGTGCGGTTACATGGAGGTCACAGGCGACCCGAACGGGCCGCCGATGCTGACGGGCATTCCGGTGATCGACCTCAAGGCCGGCGACGAAGTGTACGCCAATGTGATGCTGGCGCTGCTCGAACGGCATGAGACCGGGCGCGGCGCGGCGATCCATGTGTCGATGCTGCAAGCGGCTGCGTCATGGCTGATCACCGTCTTGCCGCTGATCGATTTTGGCTGCAAGCCGGACGAGATTGCGCGCGCTGGCAATGAACATCGCAAGTTCATCCCCACCAACGTCTATCCGGCCAGCGACGGCTTTGTTTACATGGCGATCGGCAGCGATGTGCAATGGAAGCGGCTGACGGCCCTTCCGCGGTTCAGCGCCGTCGCCAACGCCGAACGCGTCACAAATGAGGGACGCCATCGCGAACGCAGGCAGATCCATCGCGACATGGCGGCGGCGACCGCCATCTGCACTGTCGACGAGATTCTGGCCGATCTCCGCGCCGCCACCATCCCTGCAACGCGCATCCTCGACATTCGTCAGGTGCGCGATTTGCCGCAATTGCGTGACAAGCTCACCACCACGACCATGCCAGACGGCCGCGCGATCCACATGCAGCCCTTGGCCGTCGATAGTCTTGCGGCGACCACGGCGCTGCCCTTCCCGCCGAAATACGGCGCCGACACCCGGCGGCTGCTGACCGAGGCCGGATACGCCGCAGCCGAGGTTGAGGGGCTGATCGACGGGGGCGTGGCGGCTTGACCAAATCCTCCCCCCATCAACCCAGCTTCGCCGAGCGCCTGGCGCGTGACGCCGAACGGGGTGAATGGCGCGACGGAGAAACACGATACCTGCTGTTGCGTCCTGATTCGCTGATGGGGCTGTTTCACCGGCTTTCGCCATCGGCCCGCGACGACGCGCTTGCAGCATTGCTCGCCTCGGTAGCCGACGCCGGAGGACGGTCAGCGCGGCGCTATCAAACGGCGACAACCGGCGACGACGCAACCTTGCTTGACGTTGTCGCCGAAACCGCCGCCGGGCTGGGGTGGGGCATATGGACATTCGCACAGCCATCCCGGCGCGAACTCTTGCTGGATGTCGCAAACAGCCCGTTCGCCGCGGGCTTCGGTCCCTCGCCTGCGCCGGTGTGCGCCGCAATCGCCGGAATGGTCGGCGCCGTCGCCACGACGATCTTCGGGCGACCGACGGCAGCGAAGGAAACATCTTGCGTCGCTGCTGGCGCCGAGTGCTGCCGCTTCGTCGCTCGCGTGGAGGCAGCATGAACAAGCCGGGTTCCGTTCCAGTCCCGCAAAGCCAAGGCAAAGCGGATATTTCCAACCCCCTCCTGCGCGCATCCGCGCGCGGCCTGCCGAAAGAAATTGCGATTATCGGCGCTGGCGCGATCGGCCCCGACATCGCGTACTATCTCAAAAGCGCGCTGCCGAACCTGACCTTGCACCTTGTCGACGTGGCGCAACCGGCGCTCGACAGGGCGATGCAGCGCATGAGCGACTATGCCGCCCGGGCCGTCCAGCGCAAGCGCATGACCCAGGCGGAGGCGGATGGGGTTCTGGCAGGCCTGCGCCCGACGCTCGCCTACGATGATATCGCCATGTCGGACTGGGTGATCGAAGCGGCGACGGAGGATCTCGCCCTTAAAAGGAAGATCTTTGCTCGCGTCGAGTCCATCGTCGGTCCGCAGGCGCTCATCACGTCCAACACCAGTTCGTTGCCGGCCGCGCGGATCTTCTCCGGCCTCGCCCGAAAGGATCGCGCGACGGTCACACATTTCTTCGCGCCTGCATGGCGCAACCCGATCGTCGAAGTCATCCGCTGGTCCGACGTCGATCCGGACGTCGTCGATCATTTGAACTGGCTGTTTTGTCTGACCGGCAAGATCCCGCTGGCGACAACCGATGTTCCCTGCTTCATGCTCGACCGCGTTTTCGACAACTGGTGCAACGAGGCGGCCTTGCTGCTCGATCGCGCGAGCGCAGCGGAGATCGACAGCGTCGCCTGCGAGTTCGTGCATGCCGGACCGTTTTTCGTGCTCAACATGGCGCACGGCAATCCCATCATCATCGAGACCAACACGCTGCAGGCCGACGAGGAAGGTGAACACTATCGACCGGCGCCGATTTTCCGCTCCGTCGACGCCTGGGCCACGATCGCACCGGGACGGACCATCGACGTGAAACCGGAGATCAAGGATCTCGTGCGCGACCGCCTGCTCGGCATACTGATATCGCAGACCGGCGACATTCTGGACCGCGATATCGGCGCTGCCGCCGATCTGGATATGGGGTGCCGACTGGCGCTCGGTTTCAAATCGGGGCCGCTCGATATCATGCGGGAGGCCGGAACAGCCGGCGTGCGGCGCATCCTTGCGCGACTCGCGGAAGAGCGGCCCGGACTGCCGCAACCCGTCCGTCCGATCGACGTCTACCAGAACTTCAAACGCTTCGTGCTCGTTGACCGGATTGGCGATGTCATGGTCGTGACGCTGCGCCGGCCCGAGGCGCTCAACGCGCTGCACGACGAAATGACCGACGAGATTCTCGATGTCATCCGCGCTGGCGAGGCCGACGATGCGGTGACAGGATTCGTCATCGTCGGCTATGGCCCTCGCGCCTTCTGCGCCGGCGCCGATATCGGCCGCTTCCCGGCCGTGCTCGGCGACCCTGCGGCGGCGGCACAATACGCTCGCGATTGCTCGCGCTTGCTCGTTCACCTTGATGCGATGGCCAAGCCGGTCGTCGCCGCGTTGAACGGAATGGCGCTCGGCGGCGGGCTCGAACTGGCGCTGCGCTGCCACGACATCGTGGCGGTCGGCGACGCCTGGCTGCAATTACCGGAGATCACTCTCGGCATCGCGCCGGGCATCGGCGCCATGGTCGTGCCTTACCGTCGCTGGCCGGCCGCGGCGGCGGTGTTCGATAACATGCTGCGCCGCGCCGAGAAGCTGACCGCAGCCACGGCCGTCGAACTCGGCATGATCGCAACTCTGGCCGACGATTACGCCGAACTGATCGAAAGCGCCGTCGCGCGCGTGGCGGCGCTCAAAGGAAAGACAAGTGGACCGCGAAGCGGCGCTGTCGCCATCGGCGCGCCGTCGTTGACCGAACCCGTCGCGGCGAACGGTCAGCGCATCAGCGGCGAGGTCGTCGGCATCATCGAGCGGGCGGTTCGCGAGGCGGCGGCCGCGCCCGATCTGGATGCGGCACTGGAGGTTGGATACCGCGCCTTCGCCGCCAGCGCCTGCACGGCGGCGGCCCGCGAAGGCATCGATTCATTCCTGCAAAGGCGCAAACCGGATTTCGAGCGGACGGGATGACGACGTTCGCCGGCGCAAGACCGGCCAACGTCCAGGACCACCGCCCGACTGCGGACGGTGGAGTTGAACGCGAGGGAGGAAGCGATGAGGTCAAGACTGACAACGGTCCTGGGGCTGGCGACCCTGCTCTGGGGCGGCGGCGCAGCGGCCAGTGAAATCAAGATCGGCGTCACAATGGGCGCCACCGGCCCCGGCGCGTCGCTGGGCGTCAATTACAAGAACGCCTTTCAACTCATGCCGACGACGATAGCCGGCATCCCGGTCAAGTACATCATTCTGGAGGACGGCTCCGACCCGACAGCCGCGGCAAAGAACGTCAGGCAGCTCGTGACGGAAGATCACGTCGACGCCTTGATGGGCGCCGTGTCCGTACCCTCGACCACGCAGATGGCGCTCATTGCCGACGAAACCAGGACGCCGGCCATCGCCCTGGCGCCGGTCGCCCTGCCCCCGGACAAGCTCGGCTGGGTGTTCGTCGTGCCGCAGCCCGTGCCGCTGATGATGGGCGCCGTCGTCGACGACATGAAAAAGAAATCGGTCAAAACCATCGGCTATATCGGCTTCTCGGATTCCTGGGGCGATCTCGTGCTGCAGGCGACGAAGAAAAATGCCGATCCCGCAGGCATCAAGATCATCGACGAGGAGCGTTACGCCCGCGCCGACACCGCCGTCACCGGCCAGATCGTCAAAATCCTCGTCGCCAATCCCGATGCGGTCGTGGTCGGCGGATCAGGCGCCGGCGCCGCCCTGCCGCAGATCGCGCTGCGCGAGAAGGGATACAACGGCCCGATCTACCACAATCATGGCACCGTCAACCGCGAGTTCATCAAAGTCGGCGGGCCGGCGGCCGAAGGCGCGATTGCGCCCACCGGCCCGCTGATGGTCGCCGAAGAGCTGCCCGACAGCAATCCGATCAAGAAGGTCGCGGTTGATTTCGACCGACGTTACGAAGCGATGTTTGGCGCCGGCAGTCGCAACGCTTTCGCAGGCTACAGCTATGACGGCTTTCTGCTTCTTGAGGCCGCGATTCCCAAGGCGTTGCAAAAGGCCGCTCCCGGCACGCCGGAATTTCGTCAGGCGCTCCGCGATGCGCTTGAGTCCGGGCAAAGCGTCGTCGGCGTGCATGGCGTCTATACCCAGACGAAGACGGATCACTTCGGCCTCGATGGCCGCGCGGTCGTTCTCGTTTCGGTAGACCACGGAGCCTGGCGCCTTCTGAAGTGACCTGCCAATGGGCGTCACGAGGAACGCCTTCCAATCCGGGGCGGACGCCGTCATGAGCGCGCCGTCCCCAACTCCGCGCCAACCGGCTGTCCGGGACATTCCATGAATCTCGACATTGCGCTGTGGCTGTCGCAGGACGCAATCACCAACGGCGCCGTCTATGCGCTGCTGGCGATCGCACTGATCCTCGTTTACACGGTGACGCGGATCATCTTCGTGCCGCAGGGCGAGTTCATTTCCTTCGCCGCCCTGTCGCTGGCGACGCTGCAGGCCGGCGAGACGCCTGGCGCAGTGTACCTGCTGATCGCCGGCGGCGTTCTTGTCGTGGCGCTCGACACATCCGGCGAACCCTGGGATCTGGCGCGCCAGCGCCTGCCCGGGCGACTCGCCCGGTTCGTCGCGCCGCCGCTCGCAGCCGGCGCCCTCGCGCGCCTGTCGGTCGCGCGGCCCGACGCTCTTTGGCTGCAGATCCTCGCGACACTCGCCATCGTCACGCTGATGGGGCCCATCGTCTATCGGTTGGCTTTCCAGCCGATTGCTGATGCGTCGGTGCTCATATTGCTGATCGTGGCGGTCGCCGTGCATTATGTGCTCACCGGCATGGGCCTGCTGTTCTTCGGCGGCGAGGGCCTGCGCAGCAAGCCCTTTTCGTTGCTCTCCTTCAAGCTTGGCGCGCTCAACGTAACGGCGCAGAGCCTGCTGATCGTAATCGCCAGCCTCGCCCTGATCGGGGCGTTGTGGTTCCTGTTCGAACGAACGCTTTACGGCAAGGCTCTGCACGCGACGGCGATCAACCGGGTGGGGGCGCGCCTGATGGGCGTGTCGCCCAACCTCTCCGGGCAATTGAGCTTCACGCTCGCCGCCTTCATCGCCGCGGTGTCCGGCGTGCTCATCGCGCCGATTACGACGGTCTATTACGACACTGGTTTTCTCATCAGCCTCAAGGGCTTCGTCGGGGCCACCATTGGCGGCATGGCCAGTTATCCCCTCGCGGCCGCCGGCTCGCTGCTGGTCGGATTTCTCGAAGCCGGCTCGTCCTTCTGGTGGAGCGCGTTCAAGGATCCGATCGTCTTCACCCTGATCGTCCCGGTCCTGCTGTGGCGATCTCTTTCCGCGCCGCACAGTGAAAAGGATGATGCGCAGTGAAGCCGCGGCTGCCGCTGCTCCTCGCGATCGCCGGCCTCGCAGCGGCGCCGCTGCTATTGCCGCAATACTACGTCACCCTGATGGATTACGTCGGACTGGCTGGACTGGTCACGCTTGGCGTAGTGCTGCTCACAGGCGTCGCCGGACTAACGTCGTTCGGGCAGGCGGCGTTCGTCGGACTTGGCGCCTACGCCACAGCCCTCGTCACCACCGCCTTTGGCGGATCCCCATGGCTGGGATTGGCGGCGGGGCTCACATTGACCGCAGTCGCCGCGTTGTTTCTCGGGTTCATAACGCTGCGGCTCTCGGACCATTATCTGCCGCTCGGCACGATCGCCTGGGGCATCAGCATCTATTTCGTTTTCGGCAATCTTGAATTCCTTGGCCGCCATACCGGCCTGACCGGCATTCCCTCGCTTTCCGCGTTCGACTGGACCTTCGATACGGCGGGTCGGCTCTACCCGGTGATCTGGCTGGTCCTGGCGCTGGCCTTGCTGAGCACGAGCAACCTGCTGGACTCGCGCATCGGCCGCGCTATCCGCGCCTTGCGCGGCCACACGCGCATGGCGGCGGGTTTCGGCGTCGACACTGGCCGCCTGAAGATTGTCGTCTTCGTCTATTCCGCGATGCTGGCTAGCCTGTCGGGCTGGCTCTACGCGCATTTTCTGCGCTACGTCAGCCCCGCGCCATTCGGCGTCAATGCCGGCATCGACTATCTGTTCATGGCGGTGATCGGCGGCTCGCAACATGTCTGGGGCGCGGTGGTCGGGGCCGCCGTCATGACGTTTCTGCAGGAATGGCTCAAGGATATTCTGCCACACCTGCTCGGTCGCAATGGAAATTACGAGATCATCGTCTTCGGCCTGCTTGTCATCATGCTTCTCCACCGCACCAGCGACGGATTGCTTCCGTTTCTCGGTCGGATGATCGAAAGCGACAAGCGTTCGGGCAGACCTGCATCGGCGCGGCTGCTGCCGCAGCGACCAAAGCTGACGCCGGGCGAACCGCTATTGTCGATCGACAACGTCACCAAACGATTTGGCGCGCTCGTTGCGGTCAACAATCTGTCATTCGACGTGCGCGCGGGAGAAATCGTCGCGCTGATTGGCCCAAATGGCGCCGGCAAAAGCACATTGTTCGATTTGACCACGGGAATGCTGAGCGCCAGCGCGGGAAAGATCCGGTTTCGCGGCGCAAACATCGAGCGGGCGACCGCGCACGGCATCGCCAAATTGGGAATCGGGCGCACCTTCCAGCATCCCAACCTCATCTCCGAGATGAGCGCGCTGGAGAACGCCGCCGTTGGCGCCTATCTGCGCGGGAAATGCGGTTGGATCGCCGCAGGTTTGCGACTCGACCGCGCCGAAGAGGCCGGCCTGCTCGACGAGGCTGCTGCGCGCCTCAAGCGCGTCGGACTTGGCGCGCATCTTCACGACGCCGCCGGCAGCCTGCCGCTCGGTTCGCAGCGAATTCTGGAAATCGCACGCGCGCTTTGCGCCGATCCGCTGCTTCTGCTGCTCGACGAGCCGGCGGCCGGCCTGCGCCATCTGGAGAAGCTAGCGCTGGCGGAACTTCTTCGCGATTTGCGCGACGAGGGCGTCAGCATCCTGCTCGTCGAGCACGATATGAAATTCCTGATGGATCTGGCCGACCGCGTCGTGGTCATGGAGTTCGGCCGACGGATCGCCGAAGGCGCGCCCTGCGAAATCCAAAGCAATCCCGCAGTGCTCGACGCCTACCTCGGAGGCGTCGAATGAATCGTCGCGACTCTCCGGCTCTGCTGGTCGCGCGCGACGTGACCATTTCCTATGGCAAGGTCGCCGCAGTGCGCAGCGTCTCCCTTGAAATTCGCGCCGGCGAAGTGGTCGCCATCGTCGGTCCCAACGGCGCAGGCAAGACCACCCTGCTCGCCGGATTGATGGCCCTCCTGCCGTTGCAGGGCGAGGTCCGGCGGTTCGGCGCGACGTCCGGTATTCCGCCGACAGTCGAACAATTGGTGCGCGCCGGCATGGGCCTCATCCCCGAGCGGCGCGAGTTGTTCGGCAGCATGTCGGTCGAAGACAATCTGCGGCTCGGCGGATTCGACCGCTGGCGTCAGGGCGCGCGCGACGGACGATCCGACCTCGATGGCGTATTCGACCTGTTTCCGCGCTTGCGCGAGCGCCGGGACCAGGAAGCGGGCACGCTGTCCGGCGGCGAGCGACAGATGCTGGCGCTTGGACGCGCATTGATGGCGCACCCGAAATTGTTGCTTCTGGACGAACCGAGCCTTGGTCTCGCGCCACTGATCATTCGCGAGATATTTCGCATCATCGATGGATTGCGGGCGCGCGGCGTATCGATCCTTTTGGTCGAACAGAATGCGCGCGCCGCGCTGAAAGTCGCCGATTACGCCTATGTGATGGAATCCGGATCATTCGTCATCGAGGGATCGGCCGCCGCGCTGGCGCAGGATGATCGTGTGATCGAGGCCTATCTGGGCGTCGCCGCGACCACTCCGCCATCGAACTGAAGACCGGCGATGGCCTTGTCCGCAGCGCATGTTAGCGCGACCGCCCCGCGTCCTTTGCCTGAAGCCCCAGAGCTATCTGATAAACGCCGCTGGCGAGGGCGATATCCTCGATCGCCATGCCGATCGGATTGACGAACACGCATTCCCGCGCCTCTCGGC
>JAJXWB010000038.1 GCA_021781815.1 Pseudomonadota bacterium
CTCCGAAGGCAGAGGCCAGGGGTTCGAATCCCTTCGGGTGCGCCATTTCAGAACAGAACTCTGAACTCGAACTACGCCGGAGTTCCCGCCTGAGGCGGCGACCAGGGTGCGCAGGAGTTCGGACTTCGATCCCATGATGCGAACCTCGGCGTCCGCGACCTCGACGCGCTGAGCCAGGGCGCGCAGGTGATCGCGGCGGTAGCCGCCGCCGTCCAGCCGGATGCGCTGGCGGGCCGCGTGGGCGAAGGTTTTCACGATATCGGGGCTGACGGCCTGATTGCCGGCATGATCGAGCGCGGCCTGGGCGCGCTCGGCGTCGGCGCTGGCCTGCTCGCGAATCGCCTTGAGGCCGGCGATGCGCTCTTTCAGGCCGGGGGCGTCGAGATCGGCGACGCCTGACTCGATGGCGTCGAAGAGCCGGTTGAGGCGCTGATCGGTCTCGGCGATCCGCTTGTGTAGCTCGGCCAGGTGCTCGCGGCGGCGCTCGGTGCGCTCCTGACGGCGGTCGAGAACGCTGGCGAGGATGGTTTCAAGCCGCTCGGGCTGAAGCAACCGCTCCTCCAGATGGCCCGCCACCAGTTGATCGAGCCGGTCCATTGGGATCGAACGGCCCTCGCAACCGGTCTTGCCCTGCCGGGCCTTGGTCGAGCAGGTGTAATAGCGATAGACGCCGCCCGCGCTGCCCTTGCCGGTCCTGAGCGTCATCGCGCCTCCGCATTTGGCGCAGAAGCAGATGCCGGTAAGGAGGGTGGGGCCGCTGGTGACGCGCGCCGGCGTCATCCGGGGATCGCGGGCCTTGAGCCGGGCTCGCACCGTCTCGAAGGTCTCGCGGTCGATCAGCGGCGGACAGGCCATGACCGCCACTTCGTTCTCCGGCTTCCTCTCCCGGTCCTTGTGCGAGCGTTTGTTGAACCTGTGCTCGCCGATATAGGTGGTTCGGGTGAGAATCTGATGGATCGAAGCCAGCCCCCAGCGCCCGCCGTCGCGGGTGAAGATGCGGTGCTCGTTGAGATAGCAGGTGATGGCTTTGACACCCATCGGCCCCTTCACGCCGTCGCCTTCGAGGAATAGCCGATAGATCAGCCGCACCGTGTCGGCGTGCAGCGGGTCGATCTCCAGCTTCTTCTTGGTCTTCGATCCCCGCTGCTCGGCGGCGACGATGCGGTAGCCAATGGGCGGCAAGGCGCCGTTCCAGAAGCCTTGCCGGGCGTTCTCGTTCATCGCCCGCAGAACGTGCTTGGCGTTCTCCTTGGACTGATACTCGTCGAACAGGGCCATGATCTGCCGCATCATGACGTGCATGGGGTCGTCGCCCATCTCCTGGGTGATGGAGACGAGCTTCACGCCGTTCTTCGCCAGCTTGCGGACGTAAAACTCCATGTCGAAGGCGTCGCGGAAGAAGCGGCTGAACGAATGGACGATCACCACGTCGAAGGGCGCGGGCTTCGATGTGCCCGCCTCGATCATACGCTGAAACTCGGGGCGACGGTCATTGGTGGCGGTCGCGCCGGGCTCGACGAAGGTTTCGACCAGCTCGTAGCCGCGTGAGGCGCACCAGGCTTCGCCTTGTCGCTTCTGGTCGGGGATGGAGACATCGTGCTCGGCCTGCCGCGCCGTCGAGACGCGCAGATAAAGGGCGGCGCGCAACGGCATGGTCATAGTGTCTGTCTCCTTCTCACCTCATCGGCACGGCCCGAACAGCTCATCGAAGAGATCGCCGAACCACGCCTCGAACAGGTCCACTTCGACCTCAGTAACGGGAATATGCTCGGGCCAGTCGTCGGTGACGGTCCAGGTCGAAAGGTCTTGCTTCGGCGGTCTACCCGGAAACGGCCAAGGATAGCCGAGCAACGCTTCAAGCTGCTCGGATGCGGTCGGCGGGCGTTCCTTGCGAGGTCTGGCCATCGGTCCAGAATCGCCGAACGAGGCCATTGAAAGAATAGCCTTTTTCTACGCCATAGGCCTCCGCGCGCCGTGGCGTAAAAATACTTGCACGCGGCGGCACGCGGCGGCACGGGGCGGAAACGGCGTAGGGACGGAGGCGGTCGTCATGGCGATACCAGACTCAACGCCGTGGTTACTGGCAGATAGAGGGTGCGCGGTCGCCGGACCAAAGGCATGAAACCGAAGGCCATGTAGAAGCCCGCCGCACTGCCGTCGATAGCGTCGGCGAAGATGGCGTGCGCTCCGATGGGCGCCGTCGCCACGGTCTTGATGGCGTCGAACAGCAGGGCTTCTCCAAGTCCCTGTCCGGCATAGTCGCTATGCCGTCCAAGCCAGCCGATCAGCACCGCCGGGACGGTCGGATAGCGCGGCAGCTTCTTCGCCAGCGGTTCGGGAACCTCGTTCAAGGGCACGTTGCTGGACGACAGGGTATAGAAGCCCGCCACCCGATCCGTCGCGATCTCCCTGGCGACAAAGCAGGTGGCGTATTTGCGCTTCACGTCCTGCGTGACGGTTTCGCGGAAGTAGCTATCGATCCGGTCGTTGCCGCAGGTAAAATCCGTCCGCTTGTGCGTCTTCGCCAGCGGCTCGATGGCGAAGCGGACACTCACCGGCGTTCGATCAACTCGGCATGACGCTTCGCGGCGCGGGCCAGCCGCTCGTTCGGCTTGGGCGGATTGATCAGCGCCTCGGCGAAGCGGATTTGATCCTCGCGCGCGAGGCGCATGATCTCGGCGTCCTCGACAACGCGCCGGGCGTCCTCGCCGGCGGTGGCGATCAGATAGCCGGTCAGGGTCAGGCCGCGCAGGCGGGCGGCGCGCTGCATCTGGTCATAGACCTGGATCGGGATACGCGCTTCCAACCGGGCGGTCTCAGCTTCAACTTGGGGCTTGGGCATGGGAGCCTCCTCTGATGCCCATCATATACGGCAAAATGCCGTATATATCAAGGCGCCTCCATGCCCTCCATGGTCATTTCTTCGTCGGCATTGGGGGTGCTTCCGCACTCCAATCACCTCTACCTGCATGGGGAGCCGCAGCCGGGCCGGGGACAGCCGGTCAAGGCCGTAAGCCGCGCAGCGGTGGCGCGAAGCGCCAGCCTTGACGGGCTGGCCCAGGTCCGGCCCAATCAAAACATGCAGACAGGGCCGTTGGGTCGCTTTCACAGTCCCAACCCAAGTTGCCGCTTGCGGCTGAAGCTCCATTCGATGCCGCCATCATCGCGCTGAACGCCGCTGATGTATTGATCGAGACGCTTCTCAAGGGCGGACGACCGACACGACGTCCTGCGCCGCGCGCCAGACCAGGAACACGCGCACGGCGCGGCCGTAGGCGCGCCAGGTGTGCGGGGTGCGGATCTGGGCGACGAAGAATTCCCAGAAGCACGCTTGCGCCTTTGGGCCGGCGGCGGCGACGAGCGGCGGCGCCGGCTAGGAGAAGGTTGAGACGCGATCGATCATGGCGCGCTCCTCTGGGTCGAGGTGGCGCGGCGCGGGGCAGGGCGCGCGCAGCGCCGCCCGCAAATGTTTCGCGTGAAGGCGCAGTTTCAAGACGGCGGCGGAGTGGCGGCGCTCGCGCTCACGTCAGCGCTTCAGGCGAGGGCAGGGCGATATCTGATAACATTGATTGCCAGATACTGGAGACGGCTCGCGCCGACAGTCAGGAATGCGGTTCCGGCAAGTTGGGACCCATCCTTTCTGTCGCACCGTCTGCTTCGAGGCTGCGGCAAGCAGCCAACGCCACCATTCGGAACGCTAATGTAGCCGTCAGCGACATATTTTAGAGAGCCGAGAACGCGAGCTACTGTGCTAGCCGAGTGAGCGCATTCTCATAGTCTGCAATCATCTCGGACATGATCTCCGATATGCGCTGCTCTTTCTTGATGCGACCGACGATCTGTCCGGAGATGTAGCCCATGTAGTCGACGGCGTTCGCCAGTTCGAGGCGTTTGAGAGCCGGCGCCACGAGGAGTTTCTGAGACGCGAGCGGAAGGGGTTCCGGCGCATCGGGCGCGTCCCACGCGTCCGTCCATTTGCTGCGCAGCACGCGCAGAGGTTTTCCCGTATCGTACTTGCGCTGGATCGCGTCCTGCGACTTCGCCGCGATGAACTTCTTCCGCATCTCCGGGGTCAGCTCGCTTTCCGAGGCGCCAAGCCAGATCGTGCCGCACCAAACGCCCTCGCAGCCGAGCGCGAAGGCGGCGGCGATGTGGCGTCCGCTTCCGACCCCGCCGGCTGCAAGCACCGGAATAGGCGCTATGGCGTCGACGACCTCGGGCCACAGAACCATCGAGGAGATCACGCCGGTATGGCCGCCCGCCTCGCTGCCCTGCGCCACCACGAGATCGCAGCCAGCCTCGACATGCTTGCGCGCGTGTTCGGCGCTGCCAGCCATCGCGCCGACCTTGATGCCGCGGCTGTGCAGCCGGTCGACGACATAGGCGGGCGGCGCGCCCATCGCGCTCAAGACGAACCTGGCTTGCGGATGCCGCACCACGATTTCGAGGACCTCGAGCACGCCTTCTTCCGTGTGCCCGTGACCGGGAGGCTTCTCTCGAAGCATTTCGGCTTCGACTTCGGGCGGCAGCGACGGAATGCCGGCGTCGTCGAGCACCTTTTCGACAAAATCGACGTGCGCCTTCGGCAAGGCCTTCAGCCGTTCCGACATAGGCACGACCTGTCCGACCCTGTTCGCGAACAGGACGTCGATGCAATAGGGACGGCCGCCGGTCTTCGCGTCCATGTCCGTCAGGATCTTTTCGAGTTCCTCCGGCTGGTAATAACTGGCCGCGAGTGCGCCCATGCCGCCGGCGTTGGTGATCTCGATCGCGACCTCGGGCTTGTGGGTGAATCCGAAGATCGGGATCTCGATCCCGAACATCTCCGTGATGCGGTTGCGCATAACGCTTCCTCCTATATTACAGGCTCGACCGGTCAGGACTGCCCGAAACGCGGCTTGCGCTTTTCCTTGAAGGACGTCGCCGCTTCCTTGTGGTCGGCCGTCTCAAACGTTACCTGCTCCAGCGCCATCGACGTTTCCAAGAGCATGTTGACGCGATCCTTGACGATCTGGTTGACCGACAGCTTGGTCCAGCGGATCGCCCATGTCGGTCCGTTCGCGAGTTCGAGGGCGATCTCGCGCGCCTTTGCCAGGACCTCGGCGCGCGGAGCGACGTGGTTGACCAGTCCGAGGCGCTCGGCCTCCGCCGCTTTCAGCAATGTTCCGCGCATCAGGAACTCTTTTGCCTTGTTCACTCCGACGAGCAGCGGCCAGATCACGGCGCCGCCGTCGCCCGCGACGAGGCCCACCCGCGAAACGTGCGTGTCGCCGATCCGTGCATCGTCGGCCATGACCGAAATGTCGGTGAGCAGGGCGTGCGTGGCGGCGAGCCCGATCGCATCGCCGTTAATCGCGGCGATGATAGGCTTGTCGAGTTCGAGTTGCCGGTTGGCGAGGCGACGGCTTATCATGGGATCGTGCACTTCGCCCTCTTCGAGGACGTCGCCGCCCGGACGTTCCGACATCGCCTTCACATCGCCGCCGACGCTGAAGTACTGACCGGCGCCCGTCAGGATGACGACGTTCACGGCATGGTCGTCCGCGAGATCGTCCCAGATCGAGCGGAGTTCGCGGATCAGCTTCTGGTTGATGGCGTTGCGCGCTTCGGGCCGGTTCAGCGTCACGATCGCGATCTTCTCGGAAACGTCGACCTTCAGGCACTCGTACTTGTCGTATCTGCTCATCGTGAATTGTCCCGGTCTTGGCGAAATGTCGGTCGCTACTGGTAGCGCAGGCACGCGGTCCGCTAAGGGCGCGCGCCTAGAGCTTGCGCGCGATCAGATCCTTCATCACTTCGTTGGAGCCACCCCAGATCTTCTGGATGCGTCCGTCCGTCCACATGCGCGCCACCGGATATTCCAGCATGTAGCCGTACCCGCCGTGCAGCTGCACGCAATTGTCGATGATCTCGCACTGCTTTTCGGTCGCCCACCATTTCGCCATGGCGGCCGTTTCCTGGTCCAGCGTTCCCTGGATCAGCTTATCGATGCAGCTTTCGACGAAAGTGCGCGTCACGGCCGCCGCCGTCTTCGCTTCGGCGAGGACCATGCGCGTGTTCTGGAACTCGATCAGCTTCTTGCCGAAGACCTTGCGCTCCTTGACATAGGCGACCGTCTCCGCGAGCGCGGCTTCCGTCAACGCGAGGGCCTGCATGGCGATGTTGATGCGTTCCTTCGCGAGTTGCTCCATCAGCTGATAGAAGCCGCGACCCTCGACGCCGCCGAGCAGGTTGGCGACCGGCACGCGCGCGTCCTCGAAGAAGAGTTCCGCCGTGTCCTGCGCTTTCAGGCCGACCTTGTCGAGCCTGCGCCCGCGACTGAATCCGGGCGTCTTCTGCGTTTCGACGATCAGCAGGCTGAAGCCGCCGACGCCTGCCTCCGCGACATCGGTCTTGACGGCGAGACAGATCAGATCGGCGGTATGGCCGTGCGTAATGAAAGTCTTCTGGCCGTTGACGATGTAATGGTCGCCGTCGCGTCGGGCGTGCGTCTTGATCGCGCGCACGTCGGACCCGGCGCCCGGTTCGCTCATTGCCAGCGCAGCGACGAGATCGCCGGTCGCCATGCGAGGAAGCCATCGCTGCTTCTGCTCTTCCGTCGCATACTGAATGTAATACGGCGCGAGAATCACGTTCTGCAGCGGAATGCTGAAATCGGGAAAGCCGATGCTGGCGAGTTCCTCGATGAGGACGGTCTCGTGCCAGAAGTCGCCGCCGCCGCCGCCGTATTCAACGGGCGCGCTGGCGCACAGCAGGCCGAGCGCGCCGGCCTTGCGCCAGAGATCACGGTCGATGTAGCCGCGCGTCCGCCATTCGGCGGCGTTGGGAGCGACCTGCTCGACCAGAAAGCGGCGAACGGACGCTCGAAACAGGTCGAGTTCGCTCTTGTCGCGGCGCGCGGACATGTCGCTTCGTCCTGCGAGGCTTACTTGCCGACCAGCGGGCAATTGCCCTGGTCGAGGGGCCGCGTCGCCTTGTCGGCGGGTATGACGGCGACCTGCTTGTAATAATCCCAGGGACCTTTCGATTCTTCCGGCTTCTTGACCTCGAACAGGTAGAGGTCGCGTTGCACGCGCCCGTCGATGCGCAGCTTCGCATTCTTCGACATGAAATCGTTGATCGGCAGTTCGCGCATCTTCGCCATCACGACGTCGGGGTCCTTGGTTCCCGCCGCCTTGACCGCCTTGAGATAGTGGTTGACGGCGCTGTAGGCGCCAGCCTGCACCTGCGTCGGCATCGCGTTCATTCGGGCGTAGAAGCGCTTCGCAAACGCTCGCGTCTCGTCGTTCTGGTCCCAGTAGAACGCTTCGGCGACCATGATTCCCTGCGCTGACTTCAGGCCGACTCCGTGAATGGCGTCGATCGTCGCCATGAGCGCGGCAAAGCGTTGGCCGCGCGATTTGGTTCCGAATTCCTCGCCTTGCTTGATGGAATTGGCGAGATCGGCGCCGGCCTCGACGAGGCCGATGACCTGTGCGTTTGACGATTGCGCCTGCAGCAGGTAGGACGAGAAATCCGGCGACGCCGTCGGCGTCTTCACCGAGCCTACAACCGTTCCGCCCGCGCCCTTCACAGCGGACACGGCATCGCCTTCGAGGCTGGCGCCGAACACCGTGTCGTTCGTGAGAAAGAACCAGGATTTCTCGCCGCGACTCGTCAGGGCCGACGTCGTCCCGTGACCGAGCGAATAGGTGTCGTAGGTCCATTGGGCGACGTGCGGCGAACACTTCGCCCCGGTGAGGTCGGAACTCGCCGCGGCGTTGAAGAGCGCAAGCTTCGGTCTGGTGCGGGTCATGTCTGCGATCGCCAACGCCAGACCGGAGAACGGCACGTCGATGATCGTATCCACGTTTTCTTCGTCATACCATTTCCGGGCGATCGCAACGCCGACATCGACCTTCAGCTGGAAATCGGCGGACACAATCTCCACGGGCGCGCCGAGCACGGGCCCGGCGTCTTCGGCGGCAAGCTTCGCTGCTTCGATGCTGCCGCGACCGCCCGCGGCGGCATAGATCGAGGACTGGTCGCCGAGAACGCCGATCTTGACGGAAGCATCCGCTGCCAGCGCTGCGAACGGCAGCGCCAGAAACATCGCGCCAGCGGCGACAATCGATCTTCCACCCATGCGCCTTCCTCCCGCTCCCGTCTTTGCGGAGCTTCGGAACCGAATGATAGAATAATTTGTTGAACGTTCAAGAAAAATAGTTTGCCGCTCTTCGGTCGGACCACTACGCTGCCCAGCCGAGCGTCGGCACGCCAGTGCCGGAGCGCAGGCGGCGTCCGAACCAGGCGCTCGGACAGGGATGAGTCGGGAGAGATCGTTCATGCCGGAGACGGTATTCGAGGCGCTGCAGCAAAGCGCATCCGCAGCGCCGGACAACGCCTTCATTCATGTCCCGCGCGGAACGAGCTACGCGCCCGCGGGTCTCGAATGGACGTATCGCGAGGTTCTGGAAAAGGCGTCCGCGTTGGCCGGCTTGTTCGCGAAGGCGGGATATGGCCCCGGGCATCGCGTCGCGCTGCTGCTCGAGAACAGGCCCGAGCATCTGGTGTTTCTGTTTGCGCTCAATGCGGTGGGCGCCAGCGTCGTGCCCGTGAATCCGGACTACCGGCACGCAGAGCTGACATATCAGATGACCCATTGCCGGGCCGTTCTAGCGATCGCGCTCGATCGGCACGTCGAGCGCCTGCGGGCCGTCGCCGCGGAGACGGACGGTTGCTTCGCGGTGGTCGACGCCGGGCAGGTCGTGAGCGGTCTGCCGCCTGCGCCTTATCCCGCCGAAGTCCGCTCTCTCGATAGGGCGACGGAAGCCGCGGTTTTCTACACGTCGGGCACGACGGGGCGTCCAAAGGGATGTCTGGCGACCAACGATTACTGGCTCTCGGCCGGCGAATGGTTCCTGAGGCTTTCCGCCGCCGGCGGCCTGTTCTCGGTAGAGCCGGGGCGCGATCGTCTCTTCAACCCGATGCCGCTATTTCACGTTCATGCCGGCGTCGTCGCGATCATGCCCATGCTGCTGACGCAGGGATGCCTGATCCGCCCCGAGTTCTTCTCGGCCAAGCGCTGGTGGATCGAAGTCGTCGAGAGCGGCGCGACGATCGTCCATTATATCGGCGTCGTGCCGCAGGCGCTGCTCGCGCTTGAGCAATCGGCGACGGAGCGCGCCCACAGCGTCAGGTTCGGATTTGGCGCAGGTATGGAGCCGGCGGTTCACGCGCAGTTCGAGGAGCGTTTCGGTTTCCCGCATCTGGAAGTCTGGGGCATGACGGAAGTCGGCCGCTGGATGGCCAACGACATGCAGCCGCGTCCGGTCGGGCGGCGCGCGATCGGGCGTGCGCTCGCGCCGCTGGAAGCGCGCGTGGTCGATGAGGAGGGGCGGCCCATGCCGCCGAACACGGAAGGCGAACTTGTCGTGCGGCTGGCCGGCGACGATCCGCGCCGCGGCTTTTTCGCCGGCTATCTCGACGATGAGGCGGCGACCGAGCGAGGCTGGGGCGGCGGCTGGTGGCATTCCGGCGATGTCGTCCGCCAGGACGAGACAGGGATGATCTATTTCGTCGACCGCAAGAAGAACATGATCCGCCGCTCCGGCGAGAATGTCGCTGCGACCGAGGTCGAAACCGTACTGAGCAAACATCCGGCGATCGAGCACGTGGCCATCATGGCGGCGCCGGACGAAAGGACGGGCGAAGAGATCTTCGCCTGCATCTTCGCGAAGCCGGGGCGCACGCCCGGCCCCGAGCTGGCGCGGGATATCTTCGGCTTCTGCAACGAGCAACTCGCCTATTACAAGGCGCCGGGCTGGATCTTGTTTCTCGACGCGATGCCCCTGACTGCGACGCAGAAAGTCAGCAAGGCGCAGATCTTCGCGGCCGGCGAGGATCCGACGCATGTCGCTGGAGCGATCGACTGCCGACCGTTGAAGAAGCGAAGCTGATAGCCGAACGAAAGTCCGTGATCTCGCTATCTCGGACCCAGAAATGCGTCGAGCAGGTCGTGGCATGCCCTCTCGGCTTCGCGAGCGGATACGGTCCTGGGGTCCGCTGCCCACCCCGACCACAATCCTTCCACGAGCTGCGTGAGCGTGAGTGCGAGGCGTTCGGCGTCGACCTTCATTCCGCGGGCCTTGGCGCCGCGCTGGATCAGTCGCGCCAGCCCGCGACGGTAGGGCCGATACAGCCGGCGGTAGATTTCGGCGAGCTCAAACGACCAACGCGACGTGCTGGCGAGCGCAACCCAAACGAGCACCCGCTCCGGCGAGAACACAGGCGGCCGGAAGGTGGCCGCGACGATGGCGTGCAGGCGATCGATCGGATCGACGCCGGCCGCGGCCGCAGCCGAGCGGGTAGCATTCTCGAAATCCTTCGCGACTTCTCCAACCGCGTGCAGAAGCAGTGCATCCTTGCCGGGGAAATAGTGAGCCATCAGACCGCGCGAGAACCCGCCGGCCTCACAGATTGTCGCAACCGTTAGATCCTTTAGGCCGTTCTCGGCGATAGACTTCATGACCGCGACGACAAACTCCTGTCGTTTGCCCTCTTGATCAGAGGAGCCGACCGGCCGGCCTCGCGGTCGCTTCAGCGGTTCCTTCAAGATCGCTCCTGTTCCGGCGAGAGAATTGGTCGGTAGAGCCGTCTATTTGGATTTTTCTTGAATGTCGATTCAATTGAGATGTAAGGGTCGCAGTTTTAACACTACTTTGGCATTTTAGCTTCGACGGCATCGGCGAGAAGCTTCTCACAATGAGGACATCGCTTTGGGGGAGACCGCGCGAAGAGGCCCCATGCCGAGGCTGTACGCGCGAACCTTCGCGCCGCCACATCGGTATTCATGACGGAGGATCCCAGAGCGGCGCGGATCCTGACCGAGCAGAAGACCCTGTTCCAGCAGCTGGAGGCTGACGCGATCAAGGCGCATTTCAAGCAGATGCGAGGACAGGACGCCGCTCTTGCGGAGGCCAAGGCGCTCCATTCGACCTGCTTCGGGATATCAAGCGCCTGAACGATCGCCTGATCGCAGGCTCCGCCTTTCCGGTCCTCGAGGCCGCCGGCGAATTGATGGCGAGCCGGCTTTCAAACGATCCGGAGGGCTGAGGGCTGGCAAAGCGGGGCCTTCTAACCTCTATCTTTTCAACTTGAAACCGATGCTCTCGCGATCCCATGTGCGCGCGTTGACGCCGGATGCGCGCAGATCGGCCTTTCGTATCTTTTCCGTCGGAGTCTTCGGCAACGCGTCCATGAATTCGACGTAACGCGGCAGCATGAAGTCGGGCAACCGCGGGAGCAGGAAATCGAGCAGCGCCACGCCGTCCAGGGTCTTGCCAGCCTTGCGGACGACGCAAGCCTTTATGTCGTCTTCGGACGCGTCGCTCGGCACCGCGATGATGGCGCATTCCAGCACGTCCGGATGTTCGAGAATTTCGCGTTCGACCTCGAAACTCGAGACATTCTCGCCACGCCGGCGCACGGCATCCTTGAGGCGGTCGACGAAAATGTACTGGCCCGACGGCTCCTGACGGACGATGTCGCCGGTGTGAAACCACAGATTCCGCCATGCGGCGACCGTCGCCTCGGGCATGTTGTGATAGCCGTCCATGATCGACCACGGGTCGCGCGAGCGGATGATGATCTCGCCCGCGACACCCGGTGGAACGTCGAGATCGTTTTCGTCCACAATCCGCGCCTCGATATCCGAACGCAGCCACCCCGCCCCGCCGGGCGTCGCGGTTCCTGGCCGCGCCCGGGAAATTGTCGAGCCTTCGGTCGAGCCGAAGCCGGTGCCGACAGCGGTCACGCCGAAACGATGCATGAAAGCGTCGAGCTCAGGCATGACTGGGACCATCATGATGGTCTTCAGCGGGTGGTTCGCATCGTCCGACCCAGGCGGCTGGCGATACAGAAAGCTGGCCATCGCGCCGAGCAGCATTGTGTTGGTGCATCCATACTCGCGCGCATCAGCCCAGAACCGCGTCGCGCTGAAACGCGGCAGTACAACCGCCGATGCGCCTCCTATCAGGGCATTGTATAAGCCGGCCCATTGTCCGCCGACATGAAACAGCGGAAGAAGAACGAGATTGATGTCGTTTGGCTGCGCCGCGCCATAGATTTCCGGAGAGCAATAACCATAGGCATGCGCATGCGTGACGCGAACGCCCTTCGACAGGCCCGTCGTGCCGGACGTGTACATGATTCCGATCAGATCCCACGGATTGAGTTTCTCCATCGGCGCAGATTGGGCGTAGAGATCCGCGAAGGACAGAACGCGGATATGCCCCGGGAGAGACACGCCGGACGCATCCCCGCGAACGACCAGCGTTGTCAGCGAAGTCAGTTGCGACGCGATCTCGGCGAGACGGCTGCAATAGGCCGCCTCGATGACCATGACGCGCGCCCCGCAATTGTTTAAGACATGCGCGAAAATCGAGCCCCTGTAGGCAGTGTTCACAGGGACTTCGATCCGCGCTGTCAGACTGAGCGCGATCCAGGCGACCACATTGTCAATGTGATTGTCGAGCATAAGCAGGACAGCTTCCTGCCGGGAGACACCAAGACGCGCGAACCCGCCGCCCATCCGCAACGACTCCTCCACTAGCTCCCGATAAGTCAGCTGACGGGCCTCGTCGCGCACAGCCATTTTGTCGGGATGATGCTTCAACGCATCCTCGAACACCGCGCTGACGTTTCGCGCCGCCAGGGGTGGAAGATTGACGGGCGGATTTTCACAGGGCTTGCTCATGGTGCGCCTCCCCAGGCACGAAAACTACATTCCTGGCGCCCGCTCGCGGAACGAGCCATGCGCCCGTTGATCGCGACCCGACGCCACGGCTGCGAGGACGATGTCGTCGAGCGCAAGACCCGCGTGGTTCTTAGCTGTGAAGCTGAAAGTACCCATCAATCCCTTGTGCCCGGTCGTCTGGTCGAGTTGTCGCTTGATCGCGTCGACGTCGAAGCTCTTCTCGGCCTCTATCGCGGCCTTAGCCAGATATATGAAGTCGTAAAGCGTCGCCTGCGGAACGATGGCCTCGAGCCGCTTTGTTTCCGGATATTCCTGAATCTTACGCGCGAACTCGCGTTGCCGTTCGCCCGGCGAGTCCCTGTCAGTATAAGTGAACGACCGGTAGTAGACCGCATTGACGTTGCGAAGGGCGTCGATCGGAACCAGATCGAACAGAGAATCCGCGAGCAGATAGCTGTGGCCAACGATCGGCGGCGCCCAGTTAAGTTCCCCCATGGCGCGAAGCGCCATGCCGGCTGCAGGTAACGTGCCGACCCAGAAAATGACGGCCTCGGCTCCAGAGTTCTTGACGTTGGTTACGTACGCTTTCAGATCCGGCGCTGCGATCGGATAGACCTGATGGCTCGTCGGCTGCAGCCCAAGCTCCTTCATGATCTCAAGCGTGGCCTGTCCGCCCTGTTCGCCGAAACCGGTGTTCTCCTGGAGAATTCCGATTTTGGACTTGCCCAGCGATTTCACGAGATATTCGACGAAGCGCCTCGCCTCCTGAACGGTCGTGAACCCGCATTGATAATGATACGGATATTTTTCGCCGTCTGAATTTTCGACGCCGTTGGCGATGCCGCCCTGCAGGATCTTGGCGGGAGTGGACGTGGCGAGGGATGAGAGCACCTGCGACGAGCCGGTAGGGCCGCAAATCATTTTGACACCGGCTTCCTGCAGTTTCTTCACGACGGCAGGCTCCTTCGACGGCGATCCCTCATCATCTTCTTCTATAGTCATGATCTGTCGCCCGAGTATGCCGCCGGCGGCGTTGATTTCCTTCACGGCGACGAGGCCGCTGACGTAAAGCGGCGCAAACGAGCTGACGAGTCGGCCGGTTGTCGGCCTTACCCATCCGATGCGAAACGGTTCGGTTTGGGTCCGACCGGGGCCAGCGATGAGAAACGATGCGGCGGATGTTGCGCCGCCGGCAAGAAGCGCGCGGCGATCCAGATCGCCGGATTGCACAGAACGTCTGTCGGAACGTGTCATGCATTTCCTCCTTTTTGTTAGTCTTGTTGGCTGATCAAATCGGTGCGATTGAGCGGAATTTCGGCGGATGATCGCTTTCGCGGCGTGGTGGCGTCTGTTCGAGAACATCGATCAGTCGGCGACGCGTCGCGCGAGGATCGATGATGTCGTCGACGCCGAAACCTTCGGCCGCCTGCAATGCGCCCGTTTGTGCGCGCGTCGTCTCAATCATCTCCTGCCGGCGCGCCTGCGGATCGGAGTCCGCCATGTATTCCTTGCGGAAAGCGACATCGATCGCGCCTTCGATCGACATCGCGCAGATCTGCGCGGACGGCCAGGCGAAACAGGCGTCGGCGTCGAAGGCGCGCCCGCCGTTCATCGCGAAATAGCCGAGGCCGAAGCCCTTGCGGATCACGACGGAAATGCGCGGAACGCTCGTATGGCCCCATTCATAGATCAGCTTCGCGCTGCGTCGCCCGAGAGTTGTGCGTTCGGCGATGGAGCCGATGAAGAAACCGGGCACGTCAATCAAGGAAATCAGAGGAAGACCGAAGGCGTCGCACATCGCAATGAAATGCGCGCCCTTGTCGCACGCGTTGGCGTCGAGCATGCCGCCGGCGCGCATCGGTTGATTGGCGATGAATCCGACCGGACGTCCACCGAGGCGAGCGAAAGTAGTGATGATATTTCCGGCGAATGTCGGTTTCAGTTCGAACATGCTGTCATGATCTGCGATTGCCACAATAACCTTCCGCATGTCGTAAGCACGCCGCGTTGACGCCGGGATGATGTCCAGAAGGGAATCGTCGGCGCCACGGTCGCGACAGTCGCGGCAAGCGACATGCGGCGCAGGCGCGCGAGCATTGCCGGGCAGATAGGAGAGAAAGCGCCGCGTCGCGGCCAGAGCTTCCTCCTCGCTGGCGACGCCGAGGTCGGCAAGCCCCTGCTTGTCGACCTGGGTCGCAGCGCCGCCTAGCGTTTCCGTATCGACGTCCTCTCCGGTGCCGGCCTTGACCAAAGCCGGTCCCGCGAGCCCCATCGTCGAGAGGCCGCGCACCATGACCACGAAATCAGCGAGGCCCGCGTAGTTCGTTGGCCCGGCAAAGCCCGCGCCCAGCATGACGGCGACCATCGGAATCCACCCGCATGCGCGCGCCAGATCGTGGAACATGGTGTTCGCATGCGCGAAATGTCTGGAGTTCTGCCCGTCCTGAATCCGATGGCCGCCGCCGTCGAGCAGCATGACGAGCGGAATGCCGCGTCGAATCGCCATGCTCAGCGCGCGGTGGGTCTTGGCGCTGCCCAAGCGGCCGATGCTGCCGCCAAATACGCTGAAGTCCTGGGATACCACGACGACCGGCCTGCCATCGACCCGCGCTGTCCCGATCACGACGCCGTCTGCAGGCGCCCTGATCCGCGCGTGCGGTTCGCCGGGCGCCGACTCCGCTGCCGCAAGTCCCCCAATCTCCTCGAATGTGTCGGCGTCGACAAGCATTCCGATGCGGCGGCGCGCGCTGAGGCGACCGCGTTCTGCGAGCTTGTGCATCGCCTCCGGCCGCGCCTCGTCAAGGATAGATGTGCGCTCCGCCTCTATCTCAAGCACTTGTTCGCGCAACGTGGGATCGGTTCGGCTCATATTCGTCTCCATGGCGGACTGGTCAGTTGGAACCCGAATCATGGTCCCCCATATAGGCTGTTCGCAGCGCGTCGCTGCGCGCCATGTCGCGTGCAGCGCCATCGGCGGTCATCCGGCCGCTCTGCAGCACGTAGCAATAGTCGGAGATTTCCAGGGCGCGTTCGACCATCTGTTCGACCAGCAGAATCGCCACGCCGGACCTACGCAAACTGACGATGGCGTCGAACACCTGATCGACGAGGATTGGCGCAAGCCCGAGCGAGGGCTCATCGAGCATCAGAAGTTTCGGGCCGCGGATGACTGCCTGCGCGATCGCCAGCATCTGCTGCTGGCCGCCGGACAGCGCGCCGGCGAGCTGGTCGCGTCGCTCGCGCAGGATCGGAAACATCGAATAAACCGGCTCGAGGCGTCTCCGATATTCCTCGCGCGAAATCGTGAGGCCGTAGAGGCCGAGCTCGAGATTGTCCGCAACGGTCTGGTTTCGAAATATGCGCCGCCCTTCCGCGACGTGCAGCAGCCCGCAGTTGACAATCGTGTGCGGTCGCTTGCCAGCAATGTCGAGCCCCTCGAAGCGGATTCCACCTTTGGTCGGCGCGATCAGACCGGAGATGACGCGCAGCAGCGTTGACTTGCCGGCGCCGTTGCGCCCCACGAGCGCAACGATCGACCCCGGCTGGACACAAAGCGACACGGCTTCGAGCACGCCGACATGCCCATAGCCGGCGTCGACCGAGTCAACGATGAGCATGGGGTCTTGTCCATAGGCCAAGGCTATGCCCCGCTTCTGAGCGCGCGGTCGCCCATATAGGCTTGCAGCACGCGCTCGTCTTTGAATACATCGGCGGGCGATCCCGAGGCGAGAATCTTGCCGCGATCGAGAACCGTTACGAAACTGGCGATGCTCGCCACAAGATCGAGATGGTGTTCGACGATGACGATGGTTGCGCCGAGCTTTCGGATGCGCACCAGCAATTGGTCCAACCGATCAAGCTCCGTCATGGAGAGACCGGCCGCCGGTTCGTCGAGCATGATCAGGCGCGCGCCGCCCATCAGCGCGCGCGCGATTTCGATCAGCCGCTGCTGCCCGTGCGGAACTTCGCCTGCCGGATCCTCGGCGTGGTCCGCCACGCCGACGAATTCGAGATGGTCGAGCGCTTCGGCGCGCATACGGCGAGTTTCGGCCCGCGCGCCCGGAAGGCGAAGGGCGGTGCTGGCGAAGCCTGCGCGCTCGCGCCGGTACGCGCCGAGCATGACATTTTCAATGACGGCCAGTTCGTTGAGCAGCCGCGGCGTTTGGAACGTGCGGCCGATGCCGAGCGCGGCGATCCTCTGCGCTGACATGCCGTTGGTCTCGACCCCGCCTATCCGGACGCTGCCGGCGTCGGCGAGGTAATAGCCGCCGGAGACGTTGAGCAAGGTCGTCTTGCCCGAGCCGTTGGGGCCGACGATTGCGGAGCACGAGCCCGCGGGCGCGATGAATTCCACGTCATCGAGCGCTGCGACGCCGCCGAACCGCTTTTGCAGCCCGGTGATTTCCAGCGCGAGACCCGCGACCGCGACATGCTCAACGGGAGTATCGGTGCGCGCCGCCGCTGGCGTTTTTTGGGTTTGCGCGTAGCGACGCCAGGCCTGCCGGAGCGCGCCGGCCAGTCCGTGCGGCGCAAACAGCATGAGTACAAGCAGCAGGCAGCCATAGATAAGCATTCGCCAGCTTTGAAGACTGGACAGAAACTCGGGAATCAGGAAGAAGACGAAAGCTCCAATTACCGGTCCCCAGAGCGTGCCGAGGCCGCCGAGCACGACTGTGAGCACAAAGAAGATTGAGAAATCCGCGGTGAAGTCGTCCGGCGTCACGACGGTCTTTTGAACGGCGAAGAGCGAGCCCGCCGCCCCGGCCATGGCTGCGGCGATGACGAAAGCCAGCATTTTCATCGATTGCGGCGATGCACCGACCGCAAGCGCTGCAGCCGGCGCGTCGCGCACGGCGACGAAGGCGCGTCCAAAGCGTGACTGCACGATGTTGCGCACAATCAGAAATGCGACGACCGCGCTCGCGAACACGAGCAGGTAAAGTATTTTCGGTCCGAACTCGTATCCGAAAATACGTGGCGCCGGCACGCCGATGACGCCTGCAAAGCCCTTCGTCAACCAGCGCCATTCGACGATCATCTTCTCGAAGACAAGCGCGAATGCAAGCGTGATAAAGGCGAAATACCATGTCGATAGGCGGAAGGAGGGCAAGGCGCTGAGCATGCCGAGCCCCGTTGCGAGCGCCATGCTGACGAGACTGGCCGCCCAGAACGACCAGGCATGATCGACCATGAGAAGCGCCGTCGCATAGGCGCCGATCGCGACAAACGCCGCATGTCCCAAGGAAACCTGGCCCGCATAGCCCGCAAGGAGGTTGAGGCCAATCGCGGCGATTATATAGACGCCGAGCTGTGTCGCGACATACAGGGCATATGAATTCGAGCCGACGAACAGGGGAAATACGCAGGCGACCGCAACGAAGGCGGTTTGCGTTATGAGCGGAGCGAGAGTTGTTGCGCGCGATGCGGCCATGTTCACACGGTCCTGGTGGTTGCGAGGCCGAACAGGCCTTGCGGGCGCATCAGCAGGACGGTGAGCACTACGAGAAAGACGACAGCTTCCTGGTAGCCGGGAGATAGCAGCGACGCGCCGACGGCTTCCGTGATTCCTATGAGATAACCGGCAATCAGCGCGCCTCGATTATTGCCGATCGATCCGACCGCCGCTGCGGCGAAGCCCTTGAGCAAGAGCGCCGGCCCCATGGACGTGGAGGCGTAGAGGATCGGTGCGGCTAGTATGCCGGTAAGACCCGCGAAGGCGCCCCCGAGAAAAAACGACCAGCGGCTGAGCCGCGCGGGATTTATGCCACGCAGCAGCGCCGCCTCGCGATCCTCCGCCACGGCCAATACGGCCTTGCCCTGCAAGGTGCGGTAGGCGCGTTCGATCAGTGCGACGAGCGCTATGGTAAGGGCCGCCAGTGCGATCACGTAGGAGTTCAGGCGCAGTCCCGCGAATTCGAACGTGTCGAGAGACAAGGGCGCCGGCGGTTTGACGAGAATTGGATCCGGTCCCCAGATCCAGCCGACGAGGTTCGAGACGATCAGGGAGATGGCGAGCGTCGTGATGACCCAGCCCGTTCCAGTCTTGGATCGGGCGAGGATCGGCGCGACGGCGATGAATTCTTCCGCTAGGCCCAGCGTGCCGACGGCAGCGAGCGTGGCGAGCAGCGCAAGAGGCCACGGGAGCCCAACGGTCGATTTTCCCGCAGCAAACAACATAGCGCCCAACATGACCAGTTCGCCTTGCGCAAAATTGAAGACGTTGGTCGGGCGATACAGGATGTTGAAACTGACAGCGACAAGCGCGTAGAGGCTGCCCGCTGTCAGGCCGCGAACGAGAATATCGGGATCCATCTCTTGCGCGCTTTCATTGGTTTGGCGCGCGCGCGCGCATGCAGCCCATGGCGCGTGCGTCCTGTCCGGATGCGATGGAAACCAGGACGACATCCGTGATGTCGATGCCGCAATGATTGTGCGCAGTCAGCGAAATGTTTCCGAGCAGGCCTTTGAAGTCCTTCACGCTGCTGAGCGCGTGCTGGAGGACTTCGACATCGAAGCTCTTCTCAGCTTCGATCGCCGATTTTAAGAGATAAATGAAATCGTAGTATGGACTCGCCGCGACATTGACCTCATAGCCTTTAGCTTCGGGGAATTGAGCGAGCCTCTTGGCGAAGGCAACCTGGCGTAGACCCGGTTGCTCGGTGTCCGTCCAGGTGAACGGCCTGTAATAGGTTGCTAACACGTTCTTCACCGCGTCCGCCGAAACGAGATCGAACAGCGCCGGGAGCATCAGGCCGCTGTGCCCGGTGACGGGCGGGAACCAGTTTAGCGTCTTCATCGTGTTGAAGATCATCGCCGCGTTCGGCACGTTCGCGATCCACGCGATCACGCCGTCCACGCCGGCTTTCTGCAAATTGGCGACGTAGGCGGAAAGGTCGGTGGCGGTGATGGGATAGACCTGATGGCTCGCAACCTCGAGCCCGAACTTCTTTTGCAGGATGGCTTTCGTCGAGACCGCCGCCTGTTCTCCGAACGCCGTGTTCTCCTGCAATATGCCGATCTTCTTCAACCCGAGCGTCTTGGCCATGTACGTCGCGCATACGTCGGCCTGCTGATCGGTATTGAACATCAATTGGTAGTGATAGGGATATTTCTTCCCGTCCCCTGCCTCGGCTGCGGCCGCATAGGTCGATTGCAGAATTTTCGCCTGTGTGGTTGCAGCCAGCGAGGCCAGCGATTGTGAACTGCCGGTCGGGCCCACAATGACGCTCACGTCCTGCTCTCGCAGCTTGCGGACGATGCCAGGTTCCTTGGCGGGCGAGGCCTCGTCGTCTTCCTCCACGCGTTCGATTTGCCTGCCGAGAATTCCGCCCGCCGCGTTGATTTCCTCAATCGCGATCAGGCCGCCGAGGTAAAGCGGAGCGAAAGATGACGCAAGGCGTCCTGTCGTCGGCCTTACCCATCCGATCTTGAAGGCCTGCTGCTGCGCATACGCCGAGAAGCCTGGGGCAAACGCTGAAGCGCCAATCGCCGTGGCGGTTTGCAGCAGGGAGCGGCGGCTTATGCCGCCATCACGCCGGAAACGGATCGTGGGGCCTGGATTCATGACGCACGCCTCCCATGCTGCGATCCAATTGCTCAGGGGTCGCTTGCCTTCACCATAATACTTGCTTGACAACCAGCAAGTGATATTACATTCGCCATGAAATTTTCTGAAGTAACAATCCAGCCCGGAAAGCCGGTTTCACGTCGGGCCGATCGGCGACAGGCGTCCGACGCGCGCATGCTGCGGTCCGCGATGGAGATTATCGCGGAGAAAGGCGCAACCGGGGCGACGCTTGCCGAAATCGGCGTGGCTGCAGGATACAGCCGCGGGCTGCCGGCCGAACGGTTCGGTTCGAAGCTGGGATTGCTCAACGCTCTGATGGATTTCATGGAGGACTGGTTCGCGCGTCGTGTTCAGAAAGCCGTCGAGGGCAAGAGCGGAATGGCCGCGGTTCGCGCTAGAATCAATGCGCATATCGACAGCGCCTGCGAGAGCCAGCCGGCAACGGCCGCCCTGTATTCAATTTTTGTGGACTCCATCTGCGCCCTGCCCGAGTTGCAGCCACGCACACAATCGATGAGCGAAAGCTACCATCGTGGATTCCGTCAGCATCTCGAAGAGGCCAGGCGCGATGGCGAACTTCGACGGGACGTGGATTGCGGGAAAGCCGCCTGCGTCATTGTTGGCGTGCTGCGCGGGCTGATCATCCAGTCTCTGCTCGATGGCGGAGCGGCGCATCTCACCGCCAGCCGCGCGCAATTGATCTCGATGGTGGAGGTGGGACTGGCGAACGACGCAGCGCCCACACGCAAGCGCAGGACGAGTCTGGAAAGAAGGCAAGAATGAAAACGACAAAAGTACACTCCGAAATGCCAGGTAGCGTCTTCGTAGTCGAAAAGAACGTCGGCGATCCGGTCCACGCCGATGAAACGCTGCTGATCGTCGAATCCATGAAAATGGAAATTCCCGTTGTTTCGCCCGCATCAGGACGTGTTGTCCGTATTGCGGTCGTCGTCGGGGATCAGGTCGCGGAGGGACAACTGCTCGTCGAAATCGAACATTGATCCAGGCCGAAGCGACGATCGTTTCCGGGAGGGAAGCATGGACGTCGATAGCGTGGCGCGCGTCGCCGCGGAAAAATATGTTCTGCGCAATCTGATAGACCGGCATGCTGCCGAGCGCGGCGACAAGGAATTCGTGCTCTTCTCGAACGGGGAGGTTTGGGATTATACGCGCCTGCGCCACAACGTGCGGCGCGTCGCCGCTAGCCTACAGGCGCTCGGAGTTCGTCAGGACGATTTCGTCCTGTCCTGGCTGCCGAACGGCCCGCATGCGCTCGTTGTGTGGTTCGCGCTGAATTACATCGGCGCGGTATATGTTCCTGTCAACATCAGCTATCGAGGCCGGCTGCTGGCGCATGTGATCAGGAATTCCGGCGCTAGGCTGATGATCGCCGACGCGCGCCTTGCCGATCGCCTTGCGGAGGTCGAGACGGCCGGGCTCGACACGATCGTGACCGTCTCCGGCCCGCCGCCCGTCCTTGCGGGCGTGCGAGGCCTGACGGAGGAAGCGCTTTCGGCCGCTTCGGACCAACCGGCCGATCCCGCGCGCGACGTTATGCCGTGGGACACGCATGCGGTGATCTACACGTCAGGCACCACCGGGCCATCGAAAGGCGTACTGTCATCCTACCGCCATCTCGGCGCGACGACAGAGGGACTGGACACGATCGTCGAAAGCGATCGGGCGCTTGTGAATTTGCCGTTGTTTCATGTGGGCGGCACCAACGCCATTTACCGCATGCTGATGCGCGGCGCTTCAATAGCGCTTGTGGAATCCTTCGATACGGCGACCTTCTGGGATACGATTCGCGCGACGCGTTCCACGAGCATGACCTTGCTCGGCGCGATGATACCGTTCCTGATGAAGGCGCCGCCGAGCCCGCGCGACCGCGACCATTCGTTGCGGCAGGCGATCATGGTGCCGCTCAGCGAGGATGCGCCCGCTTTCACCGAACGCTTCGACGTCGATATCTACACCGTATTCAACATGACTGAGATTTGCTGTCCGATCGTATCGGAGCGGAATCCGGATGTTCCCAAGACCTGCGGTCGCGTTCGGGCGGGGTTTGCGGCGCGGGTCGTCGATGGGAACGACATGGAGGTTCCAATTGGGACGGTCGGCGAACTCATGGTGCGAGCAGACGAGCCGTGGACGATGAACCACGGCTATCACGGCAATCCGGAGGCGACCGCGCGCGCATGGCGTAACGGCTGGTTCCATACCGGCGATGCATTCCGTCGCGACGCCGCGGGCAATTTCTTTTTCGTCGACCGCATGAAAGACGCTATTCGCCGGCGTGGCGAGAACATCTCCTCGTTCGAGGTCGAGGCCGAAATCGGCGCGCACCCGAAGGTGCGGGAAGCGGCTGTCGTCGGCGTGCCAAGCGAATTCGGCGAAGACGAGGTAATGGCGATTGTCGCGCCAATGCCGGGCGTCGAATTCGATCCGGTCGAACTGATTTCCTTCCTCTCGCTGCGGCTACCGCATTTCATGGTTCCGCGCTACGTGCGCCTGTTGCCAGATCTGCCGAAGACGCCGACGCAGAAGGTGGAGAAGCACGTCTTGCGGAGCGAGGGGATCACGGACGACACGTGGGATCGCGAGATGGCAGGCATCAGGCTGAAACGCGAAAAGCTCGATGCCGGACAATTGAAGGCAATGGAATGATGGACGAGAATTCGATTCGCCCGGATCTGCAGCTTGCGCTCGACGCACAGGACGCGCGGCTCGACGCCGCACGCCCTGACGCCGTGGAGCGCCAGCGCAAACGCGGTCGCTGGACGACGCGCGAGGCGATCGATGCGCTGGTCGACAAGGATAGCTTCGTCGAATATGGCGGACTTGTCCGTCCGGCGGTCGCCGGCATGACCGGGGCCGCCGACGGGCTGGTGATGGGCACGGCTAAGATGGGCGGGCGCCCCGTCGATCTCGTCTGCTACGATTATACCGTCTACGCCGGCACCCAGAGCGCAATGAACCACGCCAAGATCACGCGTATGTTCGAGCATGCAGAAATGCATCGTCTGCCCGTTGTTTGCTGGCTTGACGGCGGCGGCGCCAGGCCGCACGACATGCGCGTCGAGGCGAGGCCGGCAGCGCCGACATTTGTCGTATTTGCTCGTCTGTCCGGCTATGTTCCGACGATAGGGATTGCGCCCGGCCGCGCATTCGCGGGGCATGCAAATCTTGCGGGACTATGCGACGTACTGATAGCGACAGAAAATTCCGCCATGGGCATGGCGGGGCCGCCGCTGGTCGAAGCAGCCCTTGGCAAGAAGTATACGCCGGAGGAGATAGGACCTGCTTCGGTGCATTGGGCGTCAGGCGTAATCGACATTCTCGTCAAGGACGAAGCGGAGGCCGTCGCGGTCGCGCGGAAGTATCTTTCGTATTTCGATGGGCGGCAGGTTGCGGGCGAAGCGCCGGACCAGAGGCTTCTGCGCACAATCGTGCCGGAAAATCCGCGCCGCGCTTACGATGTGCGCAATGTCGTGCGGACGCTCGCGGATCGGGACAGCGTGCTGGAATTGAAAGCTGGCTACGGCAAGGCGGCCGTCACGGCGCTTGCTCGTATTGGCGGGCGGCCTGTCGGGATCGTCGCCAATCAGCCGATGTATCTTGCAGGCGCCATGGATACGCCTGCGTGCCTGAAGATGGCGCGCTTCATTCAGATCTGCGACGCCTTCGAGCTGCCCGTCATCATCCTCTGCGATACGCCCGGCTTGATGGTCGGGCCCGACGTCGAGAAGACAGGATTGATGCGCCATAGTGCGCGAGTCCTCTCCGCACTCGCCAACGCGGCCATACCTATTCTCACTGTCGTACTCCGGAAGGCCTATGGGCTCGGCTATTACATCATGGGGTCGCGCCCGCTCAATCCCGCCATCCTTCTGGCATGGCCGACCGCGGAATACGGCGGCATGGGCCTGGAAGGCGCCGTCAACATCATTCACAAGAAAGAGCTCGATGCAGCGGTCACGCTGGAAGAACGTGCTGATCTGCACGCGGGCCTGACCGCAGATCTGAAAAGGTCGAACACGGCGGTCGAATGCGCGGGTAAATTTTTGTACGATGATGTGATCGATCCTGCCAATACGCGCGATATCTTGTTAAAGACCCTGGAAACCCTGCCCCCGGCTGTGCGAAACGCCGGCCGCAAACGCATCATAGAACCGTTCTGAGAGGCATATCTTTTGACATGGGGCGAGATTCTGTGAACTCAGTTTCAAGCACAGCTTGATGGCCCCACGCCGAACCAACGACAAGACACACGAACCAAGGGTTCATGTCTGGATTTACAGCCAAGTCATCCGCGATTTCCCCCTTTCTTAAGCGCCTCGCGGAAAGTCAAGATCGTATTGACGACGGGAATGCTGTCGACCAAATTCGATCACGATCCGCGCCTCTTTTTCCCCGCCGTCGTTCCCCGCCTCAGTCCACCGACACGTCGCGGATCGGCGTCCACGTTTCGCCGGTGAAGGTCTGGATGCGCAGCTTCTTGATCGGCGCATAGTCCGTCGGCGTCGTATTGTAGGTGATGCCGGGCAGTAGCGCCGGCGACTGCACGTTCCTCATGGTGGTCGCCTTGGCGACGATGTTCTCCGGCGTCAATTCGTCGCCGCAACTCTCGATCAGCTTGGCGAGTACGTTGGCCCATGACCACGCAATGAAGCCGATCGAATTGTTGGGGTCGTCGTTGGGCGAATATTTCTGCATAAGCGCCTTGTAGGCGAGCACGTCGGGATCGTTGGCGTAGGCGGGCTCGTCGATCTGCTTATAGGGCGTCGCCGTGATGATTCCCGTCGCCTTGTCGAGACCTGCCGCCTGCAGGATCGGGCGGCCGACCGACGTCGATACAACAATGTGCAGCGGCTTCCAGTCGATCTCCGACAATTTCTTCAGGATCTGTCCGGTCTGCTTGCCGAGGCTCGCGTCGAACAATACGTCGGCGCCGCTCGCTTTCAGCGCCAGCACCTGCGAGTCGACGGTCGGATCGGCTATCTCGAAGGTCTCCTCCTTGACGATCATCTGCGCGGCCTTATCACCGAGCCGCGCCTTGAAGCCCTTCACGAAGTCGCGGCCGAAATCGTCATTCTGCATGAGAATCGCGATCTTGGCGCCGGGTTTCGTGTCGAGGAGATATTGCGCGTAGGCCTCGCCTTCGGTCGGATAGAGATGCAGGATCGGCGTCGTGAACGGGAAGGTCTTCGGGGCGTTGAACTTGGAGGCGCCGGTCGACAGCATCAGTTGCGGCACCTTCCTGGTGTTGAGGTATTTCTGCACCGCTGACTGCGCAGCTGTGCCGATCGATGAGAAGGTCATGAACACGCCGTCGTCCTCGACCAGTTTGCGCGTCTGCTCGACGGTCTTCGGCGGCGAAAAGGCGTCGTCGAGCGAGATGAACTTGATCTTGCGCCCGTTGACGCCACCTTTTGTCTCGTTCAGCATCTGGAAGAAGGCCGCCTGCGCGCGGCCTTCGATGCCATAGGCGGAAGCCGGTCCGCTATAGGGCATGGTCTGGCCGATCTTGATCTCGGTGTCAGATACGCCCTGCGGACCGTATTTCTTCTGGGCCTGCGCTCCGGATGCGGATGCGATCGCGCACAGCGCGACCATCGTGACGCGAAATTTCATCGAACGCTCCCTTGTTGGAGGCACAGTAACAGCAACGCCTTCGATGTCGAAAGTCGCAGCGCGCGACCACCGGCGACGCTCTAATCGCCGCTGGATGAATGTTCAGTGGCGCGTCGCGCGGCGTCGAACTGATCGGGCAAGAAGGCGTCAGCTATTCGGCTGGCGCGGCGCCCTACCCCTTGGACTGCAAAATCGCTCCCAAGAATGCCTCTTCGCGTTTGATCGTAATCCATTGAGAATATTTGGAAACCAGAAGATTTTACTGGGGCGTGCTTGGAAGCGAAGTGTCGCCGCGGAGGGGCAGCGATTCATCAACTAAGTCAGCGATTGCATGTGCTGAAGTATGGGGTCATTGTTGGGAGCGGTTT
>JAJXWB010000002.1 GCA_021781815.1 Pseudomonadota bacterium
TCTCCGTCGGTTACAACAAGGCCGCCTCGCTCGTCGAGCGCATGGAAAACGAGGGCCTCGTCGGACAGGCCAGCCATGCAGGAAAACGCGAAATCCTCGTCGGCGAAGGAATAGATCGCGGCGCGTTTGAGCCGGGTGGTGGTGGATGACCGGCGTCATTGGCCTTCAGATAGCCACAGGCGACACATAGCACTGCGCGTGGGAAATACGAGGACTCAAACGTTGCGCGAATTCATCCTGATCTTTGGCCTGGCGGGATTGGTGGCTACGGCTGCACAAGGTCAGGCGCCGTCTGGTCCGGCGACGCAAGCTCCGGCCAAACCATCCAGGATTCCCATCGACACGCAATCCAGGTCGGCCCCTGCCGCAGAACCGCTCTCGGCGGAGACCATTATTCAGAAGGCCAACGCCTATCTCAATGGCGCAAATTCTTTCGTTGCGGATTTTGTGCAAACCGGCGCGGACGCCCGCAGATCCGAGGGCAAACTTTATGTTCAACGCCCCGGGCGAATGCGCTTCGAGTATGCTGCGCCCGCAACGCTTGAGATCGTCGCCGACGGCACGTCGGTCGCAATTCACGACCGCAAGCTCGCGACGCAGGACATGTACTTCCTCTCGCAGACGCCGCTCAAATTTCTGCTTAAAGACAAGATCGATTTGCGAAAGGATGTCCGGATACTGGACGTTACGTCGGATAAAAAGAACGCGGTGATTTCGGTCGAGGACAAGGCGACCTTTGGCGGCACTTCTCTGATCAAGCTGATCTTTGATCCAAGGACGTTCGTCCTGAAGCAATGGCAGGTTACGGACCCGCAAGGATACGAGACCCTCGTATCGCTCTTCAACATCAACGTCGATCAGACTCCGGATCCCTCCCTTTTCAGGATCGACACCGACCGCCTTCTCAACGCTAACTGACACATCGTCCTTGTGAGAGCCTTGTGGATGGCCGCCATCCGCCGCTTGCGGATCTGAACCCGGCATGTTCAGTCAGGGACATGGCCGACGACGTCTGCAAACTGGCGACCTGGAACATCAATTCGGTGCGACTGCGCATGCCGCTGGTCGCAAGATATCTTCGCGAACAGCAACCAGACGTCCTATGTTTGCAAGAAACGAAATGCCGGGACAGCGAATTCCCCTATTCTTCCTTTCTGGAACTTGGCTACGGGCATATCGAGGTCCACGGTCAGAAGGGTTATCATGGCGTCGCCATCGTATCGCGGCGGCCCTTGACGGACAGCCGCCGGCGCGACTTCTGCGCGAAGGGAGATGCGCGCCACGTCGCCGTCACGCTGCAGGTGGGCGAGCGGACCATCGAACTTCACAATCTTTATGTGCCGGCTGGCGGCGATGAACCGGATCCCACGATCAATCCGAAATTTGCGCACAAGCTTCAGTTTTTCGATGAATTGGCTGAGTGGGCGAAAATTGAAGAGACAAGCTCGCGCGATACGGTTCTCGTTGGCGATATCAATGTCGCCCCCCTCGAGACCGACGTCTGGAATCACAAGGCCCTGCTGAATGTCGTAAGCCATACGCCGATAGAGGTGGAGAAGCTGCAAGCTGCAATGAAAGCTGGCCGCTGGATTGACGCCATGCGCAAATTCATCCCCGCCGATCAGCGGCTCTACAGTTGGTGGAGCTATCGTTCGCCCGATTGGAAAACTGCTGACAAGGGTCGTCGCCTCGACCATATCTGGATAAGTCCGCGGCTGAACGACTCGGTGTCTGATCTCGTCCTTTGCAAGGAAGCGCGCGGCTGGGAACGGCCGTCGGACCATATTCCGGTGGCGGTGAAAATTACCGGCTGAGGGATGTCAGACGGAGGCGAGCGGCTGCAGTTCGCGCGAAATGCCTTTCAGCCGGTCGAGCAACGCCAGTCGGACTTTCTGCGCACTCTCGGGGTATTCGGCTAAAACACGATGAAAAACCGCGCGCGAAATCCGAAGGATGGTGGACGGCTCCCGTGCGACGATCGAGCCGACGAAATCCGTCTGGGCGATCATCGACAATTCACCGACCAACGCCGGCGCGCGCACAATTTGCGCCGCGTTTCCGATCTGGTCAGGGTTGTCGAAAATCGCAAGCGAGCCCTTGATTAGAAGATTCCCGCCATCCAGCGAACCTGGTGCGCGCGCCAGAATGTCGCCCGCGCGCAGGAGTTTGGTTTCGGCCGAAAAGGCCAGTAGTCGGACCGCGTCCTTTTCCAGAAGCCGAAACAGCGGAATTTCTGTGAACAGATGGATATCGTCGTTGAGTGCCATAGCTTGCCTTATGTGCGCACGCTACTTGAGATTGCCGTGTCGACAAAACTGAATTTTCGTAGGTTCAAGGGACGAGTTTGTAACCGCCGGCGTCTGTCAACAGCAGCGTCGCCCGCACGGGATCGACTTCGATTTTCTGGCGCAATCGATAAATGTGCGTTTCGAGTGTGTGGGTTGTGACATTGGCGCTATAGCCCCATACGTCGCGCAGCAGAACCTCCCGCGTAACGATATTCGGCGCCGCGCGGTGGAGGAACCGCAGGATTGCCGTTTCCTTTTCAGTCAACCGCAGCTTGCCGCCGCGCGCGCTGGTGAGCTGCTTCAACCGTGGATGGAACACGTAAGGTCCAATCACGAATGTCGCATCGTCGCTCTGTTCGAATTGTCGCAACTGGACCCGGATGCGCGCAAGCAGCACGTTGAAACGGAAAGGTTTGGGCACATAATCGTTAGCGCCCGCCTCCAGCCCAAGGACCGTGTCGGCGTCGGATATTTGTCCTGTCAACATGATGATCGGATTTGCATATCCTTCACGTCGCAGCAGCTTGACAGCCTCGCGTCCGTCCATATCCGGCAATCCAACGTCGAGAAGCACGAGATCCGGCGTTTGCACTCGCACTGCCGACAGCGCTTCTGCCGCGCTGCCCGCCTGGAGAACCTGAAAGTGCTCGTCGAGCACGAGTTGCTCGGCGACGGCGTCGCGCAAATCCTCGTCGTCATCGACCACTAGGACTTTGCGGTTCTGCAGCATTGATCTAGTCCCTCGGAGGTCAAACTCCACAATCGGTGCGCGAAAGTTAGGCCGGCCAAATGAAGGCGTCAAAACACGAAATTGTCAGGCCCAAGCGAGCGCTTGTCCTGCGGGTTCGACTTGGTCCTCGCCTCGGCGACAGCGGGCAGAGGCTAGCTTATCTGTCAGCCGGCGCGTGGCAAGTTCGTTGCGCGGTGGGACGATCAGGCTTCACTCGGCGAAAAGTGGAGGGAGATGGCGCGACGCCGATCGGCCGGTTCATTATCATGGGCTGGCTGTTCAAGCCGATCATCCGACCATTCCCGCGCCACGCCTGCCCATGGCGTACGATTCGACGCGACAGCGGGTGGTGCGACGATCCAAGATGCGGCGCATACAATCGCCCGGTCCGGTTGCCTTTCTCGCACAGTCATGAATTACTCTGGCGATCGGACGGAAAATACGATATCGTAGGTATTCTCGACCACAACGTTCATGCGCGCAAGATGAACGCGGGCAGCGCCATATTCTTTCATCTCTGTGACGCGGAATTCGACTCGACGGCCGGTTGTGTGGCGATCGAACCGTCGGCGATGCGCAAGCTCATTCCGATGTTGCCGCGCCGGGTTATAATTGCGATCCATTAGCGCACGCCGAATATTGCTGATCCAATTCGCACTTCCGTCGCGCCCAACTGGATCGCCAACTCGAAGTCCGAGGTCATGCCCATCGACAGGCGCTTGAGCCCATTTCTCGCGGCGAGCTTCGCTAACAGTGCGAAATAGGGCGAGGCAAGCTGATGGGCTGGCGGAATGCACATCAAGCCTTCGATGTTCAGCTCAAGGCTCTCCCGGCAATAGCGAATGAATTCGTCCGCAGCCTCGGGCAGGACGCCAGCTTTTTGCGGTTCCTCGCCGATATTGACCTGGACATAGACTCGCGGCGTCTTTCCCGACCGCGCCATTTCCTTTGCCAATTCGGCCGCAAGTTTCGGACGATCAACGCTCTCGATGGCGTCAAACAGCCGAACAGCATCCCGTACTTTGTTTGTCTGAAGGGGGCCGATCAGGCGGAGGCAAAATTCCGGGTGTGCGCGTCGGAGGGCTGGCCACTTTTCTGCAGCTTCCTGAACGCGATTTTCGCCGAAATCCTGACACCCCGCCGCTATGATCGTCGCTATTCGTTCCGCGGGCACTGTCTTCGTGACGCAGACGAGCCGAACATCTTCGGCGCTTCGGCCGCATTCTCGCGCCGCCCGGGCGATGCGGCGCTGGACAGCCGCCAAGCGGTCGAGATCAGTTTCTATTTCCGACATGACAACTCCTCGAATTGGGCTGCAACGATCGCCGTCCATCCCCCGAATCGACCGAAAGGGCTCGTTGGGACATGTTGACCGGCGATGGGAAATCGGGCTCATTGCGGCCATCTTATCCACCGGAAAACCAAACGTCATATGCGACCTGATCGGTACAATGCGCGCGAATCCGAGCTCAAATGGCAGCGGATCTGGGAAGAGCGGAAAATCTTCGAATCCCGCAACGATGATATTCGCCCGAAATATTACGTGCTGGAGATGTTCCCCTACCCTTCTGGTCGGATCCACATGGGTCATGTCCGCAATTACGCCATGGGCGATGTCGTCGCGCGGTACATGCGCGCGCGCGGGTATAATGTCCTGCATCCGATGGGGTGGGACGCCTTCGGCATGCCAGCCGAAAATGCGGCGATGCAGAGCGGCGCCCACCCGGCGGCCTGGACTTATGCCAACATCGACACGATGAGGCGTCAGCTTAAGTCGATGGGACTTTCGCTCGACTGGTCGCGCGAAATTGCGACCTGCGATCCGAAATATTACAAGCACCAGCAGCGTATATTCTTGGATTTCATGCGCGCGGGCTTGGTGGACCGCAAAACGGCGAAGGTTAACTGGGATCCTGTGGACCACACCGTGCTCGCCAACGAGCAGGTCATCGACGGGAGGGGATGGCGTTCCGGCGCTCTGGTGGAGCAACGCGATCTCACTCAATGGTTCTTCAAGATCACGAACTACGCTGAAGATTTGCTTCAAGGTCTGGAAGGGCTCGACCGGTGGCCTGAGAAGGTGCGCCTGATGCAGCGCAACTGGATCGGTCGCTCACAAGGTCTGAAGATTAAGTTTGCTATCAATGATGATCCGAGATTGGCGGCCGAATCGGAAATAGAAGTTTTCACGACCCGCCCCGACACCATTTTCGGAGCTTCGTTCCTTGGGTTAGCCTCTGAACACCCAATCATTCGTATCCTCGAAGGCTCCAATCCGGAGTTGCGGGCCTTCGTAGAGGAATGCAAACGCATGGGAACCTCGGCGGCGACTCTTGAAACCGCTGAAAAGAAGGGGGTGGACACGGGGTTGAGAGTCACTCATCCCTTCGACGCAAATATTTTGCTGCCAGTCTATGCGACCAATTTTGTGCTGATGGATTACGGCGCGGGAGCGATTTTCGGTTGTCCCGCACACGACCAGCGCGATCTGGACTTCGCCAACAAATACCATCTGTCCAAGACCCCCGTCGTTTGTCCGCTGGGCAGCGATCCATCCACGTTCCGCATCGACGACGAGGCCTTTGTCGGCGACGGGGTGCTCGTAAACTCGCGCTTCCTCAACGGCCTGAGCATCGAGGCGGCCAGCGAGACCGTCTCGGCCATGCTGGAGTCTCGAGATCTGTTCGGCCGGCCGCAGGGACAAAGGCAAATCAATTTCAAGCTGCGCGATTGGGGAATTTCGAGGCAGCGCTATTGGGGGTGTCCGATTCCGGTCGTCCATTGCGACGTCTGCGGCGTCGTCCCAGTCCCCGAGAGCGACCTGCCCGTTGTGCTGCCGGAAGACGTGGACTTCAAAACTCCCGGCAATCCGCTGGACCAGCATCCGACCTGGAAGCAGGCGCATTGTCCGAAGTGCGGAGGAAACGCGCGACGTGAAACGGATACGATGGACACGTTCGTCGATTCGTCATGGTATTTTGCACGCTTTACTGATCCTTGGAACGAACAGGAGCCGACCGATATCAAGGCCATCACAAAATGGCTGCCAGTAGATCAGTATATCGGTGGTATTGAGCACGCAATCCTTCACCTTCTCTACTCACGTTTTTTTACGCGAGGATTGAAAGCGACCGGGCATGCCGATCTTGATGAACCGTTCAAGGGCCTGTTCACGCAGGGCATGGTCGTTCACGAGACCTATCGCAAAAAGGACGGATCCTGGTTGTCGCCGAGCGAAGTCAGAATCATCGCCGGAGCGGGAGGACGACAGGCGCGCACGCTGGAGGACGACGCCGAAGTCGAAATCGGCGCAATCGAGAAGATGTCGAAGTCGCGGCGCAACACCGTCGATCCCGATGAGATCATCGGGACCTTCGGCGCTGACGCAGCGCGCTGGTTCATGCTGTCCGATTCCCCGCCGGAAGGCGATGTGATTTGGTCTGACGAGGGGGTGCAAGGCGTCGCGCGCTTCATGCAACGGGTTTGGCGACTTGTTGGAGAGCTCAAGAACGGCGCTGAACCCATTGTATTGGGCGCGCCGCAGGCATTTTCCGAGACAGCGCTCTCGATACGTAAGGCCGTTCATGGCGCTCTGGCCAAGGTCGAGGACGACATCGGAAGACTCCGCTTCAACCGTTGCATTGCGCATGCCAACGAGCTGGTGAACCGTCTCGGACAGATCATCGGATCGATCGAATCCCCTAATATTTCGGATGACATGCGGTATGCTTGTCACGAGGCGGCGGAATGCCTCGCCCTATTGATCTCTCCCATGATGCCGCATCTTGCAGAGGAATGTTGGGCCGACATTGGCCATTCCGATCTGGTGGCTTTGGCGCCTTGGCCGCTCGCGGATCGGTTATTGATCCAGGAAGATATGCTGACGCTGCCGGTTCAGATAAATGGTAAGAAACGCGCTGACGTGGTGGCGCCGCGTGAGGCTGATGAGGAATCGGTCATCTCGCTCGTCCTTGCGAACGATTCGGTTCAGCGCGCGATCGAAGGCCGCCCGGTAAAGCGTATTGTGGTTGTTCGCGGAAGGATTGTGAATGTCGTGGTCTAGAGCTTTTCGCGCGTTCGCTCTTCGCGGCGGTTTGATCACTTTCGGCGCGGCGCTCGCGGGGTGCGTGCAACCGCTGTACACAGCGCTCGGCCCGGGCGTGCTTGAGAAGGAAATGCAGTCGATCAAGATAGAGCCAATCCCGGATCGGTTCGGCCATTATCTCGAAAAGGAGCTGCTTTTCGCTTTTAACGGAACTGGATCCGAAGTGGCGCCTAAATACCGTCTGGTGGTGACGGTGAAACAGCGAGTGCAGGCGCCCACCGTTGATACTGTTACATCACGCGCTACCTCGGCGACGGTGATCGCCGACGCGGAATACCGGCTTTTTGATATGAGCCGGTCGGAGCCGGTTGCCAGAGGCGTCGCTTTCAGCGTCGCAAGTTATGATCGGTTCAGCCAGCGTATATCGAACGTTCAGGCGGCGAGAGACGCCGAGGTGCGTGATGCACGGACAATTGCCGAACAAATTCGTGTTCAGATTTCTGCCAGGCTAGCCGCTCGCAGCTTATGACAAGCATTTCTGCAAGAGGGCTGCGGCAATGGCTGTTAGATCACAGAGACCTTGCTTTCGTTTGCATACTGACAGGCGATAATGAAGAGCTCAAGGCGGATCTGTTCAGGGATACATGCGATGTATTGGATATCTCTGTAACCGATCCATTTCGTTTTGTACGTCTGAATGGCGAGACACTGGAATCCGACCCTAGTCGCCTAGTCGATGAACTGAGCGCGATATCAATGTTCGGCGGTTCGCGGCTGATTCAAATCAAGACCTCCGCGCATCAGAGCGAGCGAGCGATTCGGCAGGCGTTAGCAACCCCTAGGGGAAACTGGTTCCTGTTGGTTGATTCTCAGGATCTTGGCGACGCGGACTGGGTTTCGGGGCTGCATGCGGAAAAGGGTCTCGCTGTCGTGGCCTGCGGGGCGGAGGGTTCCGGCAACTTCCATAACTTTGTCGCTGGCGAGTTAACGCGCGCCGGCTTGACATTCGATCGAGCCGCAATTGAAAACCTGATCGCCTTGACCGGGGAGGACCGAGCATCGGTTCGCGGCGAAATCATCAAATTTGTCGCGCTCCTTGGATCCGGCGGGCATCTGGACGCGGTTACTGTCCGGGACGTGGTCGCGGACGCATCATCCACGTTGGCGGAAGAAGTCGCCGCTGCAGCTTTTGCCGGCGATTGCGGTGCTTTGGCGCGGTTACTCGACCGGATTGCTGTAACCGGCTCTGATCCAGGTCAGGCTCTTGGCGCGGCGCATCGACACGCACTCAATCTTAGCAAAGCCAGCAACAAACAATGGAACGCTCGCAGGGATCCTCATGCGCCTGCATGGAGCGCGGCAGACATCAGATCTTTGGCGAGAGCCCTCGGCGCGTCGATTTTGCAATGCCGGAGCTACAGCCCCGATGCGGCATTGATCGCCGAACGGACGCTTCTCGCTCTTGGGCAATCCGCGCGATTGAAAAAGCGGTGAGGATCAGGTTTCTAGACGCGCGCACAGAGCATCTAGCTGCTCAAGGGTGCGATAGCGAATTATCAACTCTCCAGCCTCTCCCTTGCCGCGAAGCGAGACGGTGAGACCGAGCGCGTCGCTTAGTCGTTTTTCGAGCGCCCTAACATTTGCATCGGGTTTGACGACCTCAGATCTCCCGTTCCGGGGCGCCCGAATTTGCGCTTGCTCTTGAGCCAACTTTTCGACGTCGCGGACCGTCAGCCCCTTTTCGACGATCGCAGCGGCTACCGAGTCCGGCTCAGTCACTGAAAGGAGGGCGCGCGCGTGGCCCGCGCTGATTTGTCCTTCCGACAGATACTTCCTGGTCTTCTCCGGCAATTTTACCAGCCGCGTCATGTTCGCGACATGGCTTCTGCTCTTGCCAATCGATTTTGCTATATCGGCATGGGTATAGCCATAGTCCGAGACGAGACGCTCATAGCCGCTTGCCTCTTCCAGCGGATTCAGGTCCGTGCGCTGGACATTCTCGATAATGGCGAGCTCGAGCGCCTGCTGATCGTTTGCGGAGACGACGACGATCGGAACTTCGTGCAGGCCAGCCTTCTGTGCAGCGCGCCAGCGCCGCTCGCCTGCGATGATTTCATACATATCCATAGCGTCCGGAAGTACACGAACGA
Organism: Pseudomonadota bacterium; assembly: GCA_021781815.1. Lineage (GTDB taxonomy): Bacteria > Pseudomonadota > Alphaproteobacteria > Rhizobiales > Beijerinckiaceae > JAJXWB01. The sequence goes on from JAJXWB010000002.1 coordinate 9,214, forward strand.
CAATCGCCTGCAGCAGTCCCTTTTCGCGGACGGAATTCGTGAGATCTTCAAGATCAGCCTCCCCAAACTCCCGTCGGGGATTTTGGGGATTTGGGCGCAGGAATTCAACAGGCGCGCGGCGCTGTTGATTCCTCGATTGAGCGCCGATTTCGGTCTCGTCCTGAGCAGAACCGATCAATGCGGCAAGCCCGCGCCCCAAGCGCCTCGGCTCTTCAGCCATCGTCCACCTCTAAAAATTAAGCGGCGAGAATACGTCGCTCACGCTGGATGATTTCCGAAGCCAGCTTCAGATAGGCCTGACTGCCCGCGCAGCGCAGATCATACAAAAGCGCTGGCTTGCCATATGACGGCGCCTCCGAAACGCGAACATTTCTCGGAATAACGGTGTCATAGACCTTTTCCCCCATATGATCGCGCACATCAGCGACAACCTGCGTCGCAAGCTTGTTGCGGGGGTCGAACATTGTCAAAACGATCCCATGGATCGTGAGCCGCGGGTTCAGCGAACGCTTGACCTGCTCTACGGTTGAAAGCAATTGCGACAATCCCTCCAGCGCAAAAAATTCACACTGTAAGGGCACCACGACGCTATCGGATGCCGCAAGCGCATTGATCGTAAGCAGATTCAATGACGGCGGGCAGTCTATCAAGACATAAGAGAAGTGTGCGCCGGGCTCCGCTTCGTGCTTCGAAAGCTCTGATATCGCCTTCCGGATTCGAAAGGTGCGATCGGAGGAATTCGCAATCTCCAGCTCCACCCCGAGCAGGTCGAGCGTCGAGGGGGCGATCCAGAGGCGCGGCACGGAGGTCGCCATCACAGCCTCATCAAGACGGCGGTCGCCTATAACCACGTCATAGGCCGAGACCGCCCGGTTATGTCGATCTATTCCCAGGCCCGTTGAGGCATTCCCCTGCGGATCGAGATCTATGATGAGAACGCGCTCGCCGATGGCGGCCAGCGCGGTGCCGAGGTTTATTGCGGTGGTGGTTTTGCCCACCCCACCCTTTTGGTTCGCCAAAGCCAGAACCCGCATCGCCGCCCCTCCAAGTCACCGAACACTGATTCTGATGACATTGCCGCCCGGATCGACCCGGCTCTGGAACAATTCAATGGAAAAATTACTAGATATGGGGGCACTGGTCAATTCAACATCAATATCTCGACCCTTTAAAAATAGAGCGATCGCCCCGTTTTCCACATGCTCGCGCGATAGTTCAATTAGCCGTGCAAGGCCCGTCATTGCTCGCGACGTGATAACGCTCGGAGATAAAGTCGGAAGGATATCTTCGCAGCGCGTGTGATGAACGACGGCCCCCGCGCCTGTTTCACGTGAAACTTCCCGCAGAAATGCGGCCTTCCTCGAATCAGATTCAATTACATGCATCTCTCCGCCGATGCTGAGAGATTTTTGAAGCAGCGATATTACGATACCAGGAAATCCCGCGCCTGACCCGAGATCCGCCCACGACGCCCGTTCAGGACAAAACTCGGCTAATTGCGCAGAATCCGCGAAATGGCGTGTCCAGACGGACTGGACCGTCGATGGCCCGATCAGATTGATTTTCTTCTGCCAGCGTAACAACAAATCTTCATAAGTTTCAAGCTCGTGACGGATCCCTTGCAGCCGCGGGCAAAGGCTCAAAGCTCGTTCCTTGTCCGAATCGTTCACGCTTGCATCCACTGCTTCTTCCGCGCAAACGCCGCAAGAATTGTCATCGCCGCGGGCGTTACTCCCTCAACCCGGTATGCATGCTCAAGCGAATAAGGCTTAACGGCCGCTAAACGCGATCTAACCTCGTTTGAGAGCCCCTGCACCTCGCGGTAGTCGAGATCGGGCGGCAAAACCGTGTCAAAGCGACCGGAATAGTCCTCAATGGCCTTCGTCTGTCGCCGTAGATAAACTGAATACTTCGCATCGGTCTCGACATAACGGGCGACGCTATCAGGGACGGCCGCCAGTTCCGGCCAAAGTCTCACCAGGTGGGAAAACGTCACGTCGTGCCGAGAAAGCAATTCGGTTCCTGAACGTCGACTCCCATCCGCGTTCACTTCCAGACCCACTGCGCGGGCCTGCTTTGAATTGACGCTGGTCTCATCGAGCCAACGCGCCAATTTCTCGATAGCGTCCCGTCTGGTGGCAAAACTTCTGGACCGTGCCTGAGACGCGCAACCCAGGTCAATTGCTAACGGAGTGAGGCGCATGTCCGCATTGTCGGCGCGCAGACTAAGTCTGAATTCTGCGCGAGACGTGAACATCCGATAGGGCTCGGTCACTCCGCGCGATGTCAGATCATCGATCATTACGCCAATGAATCCATCGCTGCGTTTGATTATTACCGGCTCTTGTCCACCCGCAGCACGCGCCGCATTGATGCCCGCGACGACGCCTTGACCAGCGGCTTCCTCATATCCAGTCGTCCCATTCACCTGGCCGGCCAGAAATAGTCCTGCTATGGTTTTGCTCTCAAGCGTAGGTGCAAGCCCACGCGGATCGAAATAATCGTATTCGATGGCATAACCAGGTCGAATGACCCGCGCGGCCTCCAGGCCGGGGATAGAAGCGATCATGCGGGCCTGCGCCACTTCCCCCAGACTTGTTGAGATGCCGTTTGGATAGATTACGTCGCAGTCGAACCCTTCCGGTTCCAGAAAGATCTGATGGCTATCGCGATCGGCAAAGCGAGTAACCTTGTCTTCGATGGACGGGCAATAGCGTGGTCCGGTACTCGAAATGGCTCCCGAAAAAACGGCCGATTCGCCGCGCGCGTCGTGAACGATCCTGTGGGTCTCTGGCGTGGTCCGCGTAATGTAGCAATCGATCTGTGGGCTTATGATTCGCGGCGTAAGAAATGAAAACGCCTCCGGCTCCAGATCGCCGGGCTGGCGCTCCAAAACAGACCAGTTGATAGTTTTGCCGTCCAGCCGAGCCGGAGTTCCTGTTTTCAACCGGCCAACCGGAAGCCCCAGCGCCTCCAATTCCCGACCAAGCGCCTCAGACGATGCTTCTCCGGCCCGGCCGCCTTTGATTTGCTTTGATCCGATATGGATAATTCCGCGCAGGAACGTCCCCGAAGTCAGAACAGCGGCGCGGCAATGGAATTCGAAGCCGCCGTCCACACCAACTCCGGTGACTCGCCCAGCGGAAATACGAAGTCCGATCGCGAGACCTTCGACTACCGTAAGGTCGCGATAGGAAAGCAGCTCATCCTGCATCGATCGGGCGTAAAGGCTCCGATCTATCTGCGCGCGAGGGCCGCGGGTAGCCGGGCCGCGCGAGCGATTCAGGACACGAAATTGCAGTCCCGCCCTATCTGCCATTCTCCCCATGAGGCCATCGAGAGCATCGATTTCTCTGACAATTTGTCCTTTGCCCAAACCGCCAATCGCGGGATTGCACGACATGACGCCCAGGTCGCTCAAGGATTTTGTCAGAAGCGCCGTTCTAGCGCCCAGTCTAGCTGCGGCCGCGGCCGCCTCGCATCCGGCGTGCCCGCCCCCGATGACGAGCACGTCGAATGCTTTCGTCCGCGAATCGATTTGGTGTTTCACGTGAAACATCACTTTCCAATGCAGAACCGGCGGAAGATTTCATCGAGCAGCTCTTCGGGCGCTCCAACACCCACGATCCGCGCGAGACATGCCGTGGCTTCACGACAATCCTCCGCGGCCAGTTCCAGCAGCGCCCTCTCGATGTTCGAACGCAGCGAGTCCACATGGGTTATGCAATCTCCCAGGGCATTTTTATGTCGCACACGAATCAAATCGCCTTGGGTCCCGTCGCCCGCAGCGGAAAGCGCGCGGGTCCTAAGCTCCTGACGAAGCTCCTCGACGGTTTCCGGTCGATGCACCGACACCTGGATACCCTCACGATCAGCCGCCAGCAAATCAGACTTCGACCAAACGTGCAGTATTGGAACCCTCAAATCAGGCGGCTGTGCTGTAGGCACATCAGGTGAGTTCAACCAAACCGCGAGATTCGCTATTCCTGCAGCATTGACTGCCCTTTCAACCCCGATCCTTTCGACCGGATCGCTTGTATCTCTCAAGCCCGCACTGTCGATTAACATCACGGGCGCCCCATCAAAGTCCAGCGCGCGCATGATCAGATCGCGCGTCGTCCCCGCAACATCCGTGACGATTGCTGCATCGTCGCCGACGAGAGCGTTAAAAATGGATGATTTGCCCACATTCGGTGGGCCCAAGATGACAATCGTGAACCCTTCCCTAAGCACGGTGGTTCCAGAACTGGCATGAAGCTGCTGCTGCATCTCACGAACAAGTTCTATGCAGTTCGCCGCGAGGGCGGCGGTTTGCGCTTCCTGAACGTCGCCTTCGTCGCTGAAATCGAGATTGCTCTCAAGCTCGACAGCAATGTCGAGCAACCTTGCCTTCCATGCAGCTACGCGACGTCCGAGCCCGCCCTCCAGGACGCGGAGGGCCTGGCGGCGTTGAAATTCCGTTTCCGAATCGATGAGGTCCGCAATTGCTTCCGCCTGCGCGAGATCCAGTTTGCCGTTCAGAAAAGCGCGGCGGGTGAATTCGCCCGGCTCCGCCGGCCGAACGCAGCCGGAACGCGACAGTAGCCCGGTGACTGCCGAAATCACGCCGCGCCCACCATGGACGGACAATTCGAGACTATCCTCCCCCGTGAAGCTATAAGGCGCGCGAAAAAAACAGACCAACGCCCGATCGATCCTGTCGCCACTCGCAGGATCGCAAAGCTCCCGAAGGTGATATTTTCGCGGAGCCGGCAACGGCGCCATGGTTATAGCTGCAAGAACTTCCCGCGCGCGCGATCCGGAAATACGGAAAACAGCCACAGCGGATCGCCCCGGCGGGGTCGCAAGGGCAAAAATTGTATCGGAATCCCCCATTTCACCCGCCGACGGTTATCGCGATCAGGTATTCATGACCTCGAAGAAACTCGCATTCCCCTTCGGCGTTTCGCGAAGCTTTCCGAGCAGGAACTCGATGGCGTCAATCGTGCCCATCGGATTTAGGATGCGGCGCAGGACATACATCTTTTTCAAGATATCGGTGGCTACGAGCAATTCTTCCTTACGCGTACCCGATCTCGTGATGTCGATCGCCGGAAATACCCGCTTGTCCGCAACTTTCCGATCCAGAATAATTTCGGAATTGCCAGTACCCTTGAATTCTTCGAAGATAACCTCATCCATGCGCGAGCCGGTGTCTATCAGCGCTGTTGCAATGATAGTAAGCGAGCCGCCCTCTTCGATATTTCTCGCGGCGCCGAAGAAGCGCTTCGGTCGCTGCAAAGCGTTTGCGTCGACGCCACCCGTCAGCACCTTGCCGGAAGACGGTACGACGGTGTTGTAAGCGCGACCCAGTCGTGTGATCGAATCAAGCAGAATCACGACGTCACGGCCGTGCTCGACCAATCGCTTCGCCTTCTCTATCACCATCTCGGCCACCTGGACATGCCGGACAGCCGGTTCGTCGAAGGTCGATGAAACAACCTCGCCTTTCACGGAGCGCTGCATATCCGTCACCTCTTCCGGCCGCTCATCGATCAACAGCACAATGAGGTAACATTCCGGATGGTTGGCGGTGACCGACTGCGCAATATTTTGAAGCAAAACCGTTTTGCCGGTTCTCGGCGGCGCGACAATAAGCGCACGCTGCCCTTTGCCGATTGGTGAGACAATATCTATGACACGCGCCGAAACATCTTTGCGCGTCGGATCGTCGATTTCAAGCTTCAGGCGCTCATCCGGATATAGAGGTGTCAAATTATCAAAATGGACTTTATGGCGCGCTTTCTCAGGATCCTCAAAATTAATGGTGTTTACTTTGAGAAGCGCAAAATATCTCTCTCCTTCCTTGGGACTTCTTATCAATCCCTCGACTGTATCGCCCGTCCTCAAGCCAAATCTTCTGATCTGCGAAGGAGAAACATATATGTCGTCTGGACCGGCAAGGTAATTTGCGTCCGGCGATCGTAAGAAACCAAACCCATCCTGAAGAATTTCAACAACGCCTTCACCAATAATTTCAATCTCATTATTCGCTAATTGCTTGAGAATCGCGAACATAAGTTCCTGCTTCCGCATCACGGACGCATTCTCTACTTCTAGCTCCTCGGCAAATACGAGCAGCTCAGTCGGAGATTTTTGCTTGAGATCTTGAAGTTTCACTTCCCGCATAGGGATGTCCTTGAGTGGCGTTCGGCCGGAAAGGAATGGCGCACCGGCTTGGTCGAGCCGACCGGATAGCGACTTGCGCCAACCCGCAATCAGTGGCCAAAAGAGGAGAGGCCAACGAAATAACCTCGTTGCGCCAACTTGGCAAGAGGAGGATTATTTCGACCGCACAAGCCGGACAAGCTGCTCGACGTGAGCAATCGGCGTCTCAGGCAGGATGCCATGGCCAAGATTGAAAATATACGGCGCGCCATTGAACTCGCAGCGGATTCGTCGCACGCTCTCCTCGAGCGCTGCACCGCCAGCGATCAGCGCCAGCGGATCCAGATTGCCCTGTAGCACCGACCCGGACGCCAACTGAGAGCGAACAACGGATATACATTCACTGGTCCCCAAGGCGAGACAGTCGCTGCGGACCCGCGCCGAGAATTGCAGGAGATTGCTTCCGACCTGCCGAGGAAATGAAATAATTCGGAGACCAGGCGCACGCTCGCGCAGGGCATCGACGATTCTGGCGACAGGTTCGATGCACCATTTGGCGAACTGATCACTGGGCAAAATCCCAGCCCACGAATCAAAAATCTGCACCGCTTCGACTCCGGCCTGCGCCTGAGCAAGCAGGTACTCGATAGACGAATCCACCAGGACATCCATCAAGCGCTCGAATGCCTGCGGATACCGAAATGCAAACATCCGCACCGCGGTCAGGTCGCGTGAACCCTCGCCGCCTATCATGTAGCTCGCAACAGTCCAGGGAGCGCCGCAAAAGCCAATGAAAGCGGTTTCTGACGGCAATGCGGACTTGATCAATTCGATCGCTTCAAAAACTGGGTCGAGTTTCGTCAGGTTGATGGGGCCGAGTCCGAAGATGGCGCTTGCATCAAGAACCGGAGAAAGTCGTGGTCCACTGCCTTCCTCAAATGTCACCCGTTGCCCCAAAGCGTGGGGAACCACGAGGATATCGCTGAAAAGGATTGCAGCATCGAAGCCGAACCGGCGGATCGGCTGCAAGGTGACTTCCGCGGCGAGCCGCGGCGAAAAACAAAGATCGAGAAACGATCCAGCTCTGGCGCGAACTTCCCGGTATTCCGGAAGATATCGCCCGGCCTGCCGCATGAGCCACATCGGCGGCGGCTCGGAAGGCGACCCCGCCAAAACCGAAAGGAGCCTTTTTTGAGAGGAGCCAGGTGCGTTGGAACCCATATAAATAACCTTGAGAGAGAGTCTGTGTCTGCTCTTACACAGGGGATTAGTTCGATTCCGCACAATCCACAACTTTACTCATCGCAACTTGGTTGCAAAGTCGGCCGGGGAAATGACGGAGATCCGGGATAACTAAAAATTGAAATTAATTTCAGTTGGTTAGGAAGGGCTCTGAATACCATGAGATGTTAATTCGAGCCGATTCAAAAATGTGAACAGCGCCCGCCCGGATCCCGCGATGAAAAAGGCTTGTGGTCAAAAAGGAGCCATTCCTTGGGCGCCGCTGTCGGCGCGGATCAATCTGGAATATTGTCCCCAATGATTCACAGGATCCAACGCCTGGAGGCACAGGGTGGTCGGTCGGAATTATTTTCATCTCCATCTGGTGTCCGACGCGACCGGAGAAACGCTGATCGCTGTCAGCCGCGCGGCGGCGGCGCAATATCAAGGCGTGTCCTCCATCGAGCATGTGTACCCGCTCGTGCGCAACCTCGCGCAACTCGAAAAGGCGATCGCGGAAATCACGGCAGCGCCGGGGATCGTGTTGTTCACGCTGGTCGACGGCGAACTCACGGATAAAATTCAGGCCGCGTGCGAGGAAGCCGGGTGTCCATGCCTTTCTGTTCTCGAGCCGATTTTAGGGCTTTTCCAGTCCTATCTTGGGACGGCGTCCACGCCCCGCCCAGGCGCGCAGCACATGCTCAACTCGGACTACTTCAAGCGGATCGACGCGCTGAATTTCACGATGATGCATGACGACGGCCAGATGCCGGAGCATCTCAACGACGCCGACATCGTTCTGCTCGGAGTGAGCAGGACGTCGAAGACTCCGACGAGCATCTATCTTGCCAATCGTGGCATCAAGACCGCGAACATACCTATCGTGCCAAGCGTCCCGCTCCCGGCCGCGCTCGATTCTGTAAAGAAACCGCTGGTTGTTGGCCTGCTCGCGTCGCCTGACCGGATCGTGCAGATCAGGCAGAATCGCCTGCTGGCGCTGAACGCCGATCATGATACGCCCTACGTCGATCGGAATTCCGTAGCCGACGAGGTAGCCGCCTCCCGGCGCCTCTACGAATCCCGCAAATGGCCGACGATTGACGTGACGCGAAGGTCGATCGAGGAGACCGCCGCAGCCATCATCGATCTATATCGGGAACACAAAATGAAGTTTATCGCGCAAGGATGACAACGCCAGCCTTCACCCCGGTTAGCCGGAAATTATGGCGAGGACCACAGATCGTCCTCGCTTCAAGAAGCGCCGGTCGCGCGCGTTTGCTCGAGGACGCTGGCATTCCGTTTATCGTGGCGGAGTCGAATCTCGATGAGAGACAGGTCGAGGCGGAGTTTCAGGGCGCGCCGGAGGAACTCGCGTCCAGACTTGCATTTGAAAAAGCCCGTCTGGCGGCCGTCGCCCATCGGGACCGCCTTGTATTGGCGGCCGATCAGGTGCTCTCGGTCGAAGGCCGCGTTCTTCATAAGCCAGAGACAATGGAGCAAGCGGTCGCCCAACTTCGTGATCTGCGAGGTCGCGAGCATAATTTGCATTCTGCCGCATCGCTTGTAACGAACGGTGTCGCCTCATTTGATTATGTCGAAACGGCGCGGGTACGGCTCTCGGATTTCAGTGACGATCTTTTGCGCGCATATGTCGATGCGATGGGGGAGAGAATGCTTCGCACTGTCGGCGCTTACGAAATCGAGGGGATGGGCGCCAATCTGATTGAGACGGTTCAGGGAGACTTCTTCACGATCGTCGGATTTCCTTTGCTCCCTTTTCTCGCCTTTTGCCGGCGAGTCGGGCTGATCGCCGGCGTGAGCGCCTGACATGATCCTCATCGGCCTCACCGGCTCTATCGGAATGGGAAAGTCGACGACCTCGGCAATTTTTCAGGCGGCTGGGGTTCCGGTCTACGATGCAGATGCTGCTGTCCATCGCCTGTACGCAGGCGACGCCGTTGCCCCGGTCGGAGCCCTGTTTCCAGAAGCGATCATAAATCAGCGTATCGATCGCGCTATCCTTTCGCGTCTGGTTCTCGGACAACAAAAGGCGCTGCGAAATCTAGAGGCGATCGTCCATCCGCTCGTCGCGGCCGATCGAAAGCATTTCATCGAGTGCTGCCGCACGGCGGGGGCGCCGGCGGCGCTGCTCGACATTCCGCTTCTGTTTGAAACAGGCGGCGATCGGACGGTAGACATTATCGTCGTCGTTTCGACGACTCTGGATGAGCAGCAGAAGCGTGTCCTCGCACGGAAGGACATGACCACCGAAAAATTTATGGCGATCAAGGCAAAACAACTGCCGGACGAAGAAAAGCGCCGACGCGCGCACTTCGTCGTGGATACCGGGCGCGGGGTTGAATACGCCCGGCGTCAAGTCGATTCGTTCCTGCGCGCGCTTCGCTTGTGAGGACAGAAAATGCGTGAAATCGTCCTCGACACTGAAACGACCGGACTTGATCCGCTAACAGGCGATCGCGTCGTCGAAATTGGTGCGGTCGAGCTGCTCAACGGCGTCGTCACTGGCGCAAATTTCCATGTTTACGTCAACCCGGAAAGAGATATGCCGGAAGCCGCATTTCGAGTGCACGGGCTTTCGGAGGAGTTTCTTCGCGGTCATGCGGTGTTTTCTGGAATTGCCAATGATTTTCTGCAGTTTATCGGTTCGGACCGCCTAGTGATTCACAATGCGGAATTCGATGTGAAGTTTCTCAATGCGGAGTTCGCCAGGCTGGCCATGGCGCCGCTGCAACCTGAGCGCATTCTGGATTCGCTTGTCTTGGCGCGGCGCAAACATCCCGGCGCCGCGAATTCGCTGGACGCCTTATGCGGGCGCTACGGAATCGATATCTCCCGACGCAAGAAACATGGCGCGCTTCTCGACGCGGAATTACTTGCTGAAGTTTACATCGAATTGTCGGGCGGCAGACAATCCGCCTTTGTGCTCAAGGCGGAACAGGCGCCAGAAAAACTGATTTCGATCGAGGTTCTGACCAAACGGCCGCATGCGCTGCCACCGAGGATATCTCGGGACGAACAAGCAGCGCACCGCTCATTCATCGGAGAACTGGGCGAGCGTGCGCTGTGGTGCAAAAATACGAGATTCGGATCAGGCGGTGGGGACTGACGCCGGATTCTGGTTTTGCTGCTGGATTTCGGACATCCGTTGCATATAAAGCGCGCCAAAATCGATGGGATCGAGATACAGCGGCGGAAATCCTCCGTTCCTGACGGCTTCCGCTATAATTTGCCGTGCAAAGGGGAACAGCAGCCTCGGGCATTCGATCATTACAACCGGATGCGTCTGCTCCTGCGGAATATTCAGGAGACGAAATACGCCACAATAGTCCAGCTCGAACTTGAACAGGACGCCAGCGCCCTCGCCCGCCGAGCCTTCAAGTTTCAACAGGACTTCGAAGTCGCTTTCGGTGAGTTGCTGCGCGTTGACATTGACCTGAATAGAAATATTCGGACCACGCTCTTGCGGCCCAAGCGATTTGGGAGCATTCGGATTTTCAAAAGAAAAATCTTTCACGTACTGAGAAAGCGTGTTGATTTGAGGCGTCGGATTCGACGCGCCGTTTCCATTGGCTTCCGCCATGTTCTTCTCCTCCAGGACGGCGCCATGAAGCTGAGGCCTTGCCCGTCCAGAACGCCTGAAATAATCGGCCCGCCGGGTAACACGTATCCTCGAGCCAAACAAGCAGCGCCGTACCTTGGGGTTCAAACATTTGTGGCGTGTCGCGCGACGGACCCTTATTTAGGAGGCAGATCGCTTCAGGGGTCGTGAAAGAGATGTTTCGCCATGCATGATGGTCTTGATATCACCACGGTCATATTCGCGCTGCTTGCCGTTTTTGTCGTCTGGAAGCTCAAGGCAGTCCTCGGCGCGCGTGTCGATATCGACAGGCGCGCGCCGAACCGCACGGAAAATCCAAGCGAGACTGGCGCCGGCGGGAGCGTCGTGCGATTGCCAGGGGCGGCGGATCCCGCGACATCGCCGTCGCAGCCCTTTCAGCGCCTGGACGAATTCGCATCGACCGCGCAGGCGCAGGCGAGCCTTCGCACGATTATTGCCGCGGATCGAACCTTCGACCCCGCGAGGTTTCTGAGTGGAGCGAAGATGGCCTATGAAATGATTGTCGGGGCATTTGCGGCGGGGGATGGGAAGACACTGGGCGCGCTCCTCAGCCCGGACGTCCTTCGTAGTTTTCTCTCCGTCGTTGATCAAAGAGCTGCAGCGGGGCAACAGGCGTCGACGCGATTTGTGTCGATCGACGCGGCTGATATCGCTGACGCCACTCTGAAAGAGGGCGTCGCGCAAATTTCGGTGCGGTTTGCTGCAAAGATGATCAATGTCGTTCGCGACAAGAGCGGCGAGGTCGCGAGCGGAGACCCCGAGACGGTTGTTACCACGGACGATCTCTGGACATTCGCGCGGCCTGTGGGGAGCAGCGATCCAGCATGGAAGCTGATTGCGACGGAAAGCGGACATCACCCCTGACGAGTGCCCCATGCGATTGGAGCCTTTGGCCTTCGATGCTCTGAACGGCTGGAGCCCGGATGAAGTTGTTGCTGCTTGGCCGGCGTTTCGGACGTCATGTATGGCGGTCTTGGAAAGCCAACCTTGCCTTCGGCGCGGACGACCGCCGCAACAGCGTTTTATCGAGGCATGCCGGCGCTCGATGGACATTGTCGCGACGCCGGAAAATATCGAAACAAATTTCCTGTCGACATTCAGACCATTTCTCGTAATGGAGCCCGGCTTCGTTACAGGCTACTACCAACCGGAGCTGACCGGATCGCTTCATAGGACGAGCGAATTCCGCGCTCCTGTCCTCGCCCGCCCCCCCGATCTTGTCGACATGCGCGACAATGATGTTCCCGGTTGGGATAGGCGGCATGAAGGCGGGCGCCTCGACGTAGAAGGGCGCCTGAAACCTTATCCCAGCCGTGAGGCGATCGAGGCGGGCGAGATCGACGACCGAACGCATGCGATTCTCTGGCTTGCGGACCATGTGGAGGTATTTTTCGCGCAAGTTCAGGGTTCTGCGCGGGTTGTCTTGCTCGATGGCCGGCGGTTGAGATTGGTTTACGATGGTCGGAATGGCCGTCCCTATTCCTCGATCGGGCGCATCCTGATCGACAGCGGCGCAATACCGGCCGAGGAGATGTCGCTTGCTCGCTGCAAGGCATGGTTGCGTGCGAACGGACTTGAAATGGGCGAGCCTGGGCGAGCCGTGCTGCAGCGCAACGAATCTTATGTATTCTTTCGCCTCGAACCGGAACTCGATCGAAACGCCGGGCCGGTCGGCGGCCAGGGCGTTCCGTTGACCGCAATGCGGTCGATCGCGGTCGATCGCACGGTATGGCCATACGGTACGCCCGTCTGGATTGAAGCCGATCTCGGCGCCGCCGGGCTGGGGATCGGGCGCGCCGGCCGAATGTTGATTGCCCAGGATACAGGCTCGGCTATCGTTGGACCGGCGCGCGGCGATCTGTACATCGGATCAGGATCCGCGGCGGGCGAGATTGCCGGAAATATTCGACATCCCGCACGCTTCATCGTTTTCTTGCCGAACGAGACATGAATGCGCGGTCAAACGTTTGCGACTCGAGAGCTGACAAAGGAAGAAATTGAGCTGTGGCGTTTCGTCACGGCCAATATCCACCCACGCACGCCGCAACGTCCGATTGTGCGAGCGGACATGTCCGCGGCGGAGCCGAAGTCGACCCGTGCCGATCCCGGGGCATCGTATCCGCCGTCGCGGGCGCCTGATCCGGCGCGAAAACCGCTCGGAATCATCGATCGGCGCCAGAAACGAGATCTGCAAAAGGGTCACCTGCCGATCGACGCCAGATTGGATCTCCACGGATGCACGGTCGCCGAAGCGCATAATCGGGTCGCCGAGTTCCTGACCCGCGCCCAGCGCGACGGAGCCAGGGTCGCGCTGATCGTCACAGGCAAAGGCAAGGGGGCCGCAAATTTGGCCGGGGGATATCGCGAAATTGGGATATTGAGACGCCAGGCGCCGCTCTGGCTTGCGGATCGACGTCTGAGGCACGTTGTGGCCGCATTCGCCGAGGCTGAGGCGGCTCACGGCGGATCGGGCGCGCTTTATGTTCGCCTTCGCAGGCGCTGACGGGGTCAACCGTGACGCCGTTCGGAGCCAGATTACGACAAATGCGCGCAGATCGAGGGCTGACGCTCAAGGAAATGGCGGAAGCCATTGGGGTTTCCTCAGCCTATCTGTCAGCGCTCGAACATGGAAAACGAGGCGCCCCCACATGGTTCCTGGTGCAGAGGATCATTTCTTATTTCAACGTGATCTGGGACGACGCCGAGAGTTTGTGTCGCCTCGCACAGATCTCCAGCCCGCGGATCAGGCTTGACACATCCGGCGCCATCCCCGAGGCGACCGAATTTGCTAATTTTTTCGCGAAATCGATTGCGAATCTGGAGCGGCGCGATTTCGCAGCGCTCACGCATGGCGTAGAGCAGGCGCTTGCACGAAAACGGCGGGCCGACGGCAAAACTTCCGGTTCGTAGCCGCGATTTGAGGAGCAGCTGATGATATCAAACGCCCGATTCGACGTTCTTGGCATCGGAAACGCGATCGTCGACGTCATTGCTCCAGCAGAAGATGACTTCCTCTTGGCGCACGCTCTGCACAAGGGGGGGATGACCCTGATCGACCACGAGACATCCGCGCGGCTTTATGGGGCGATGGGTCCGGCGACGATTATGTCCGGCGGGTCGGCGGCCAACACGATGGTGGGGATCGCGAGTCTGGGAGGCAGCGCAGCCTTTATCGGCAAGGTGCGCGACGACGAAGCCGGTCGAGCATTCCATCATGATATCCAGGCCGCCGGGGTGACTTTTCCAACTGTCGCGGCAACCGCAGGAGCGGCGACGGCCCGCTGTCTCGTGCATGTAACGCCGGACGGCGAACGAACGATGTCCACGTTTCTGGGCGCTTGCGTCGAACTCGGGCCGAAGGACATTGATGAATCCTATGTCGCAGCGGCCCGCATCGTCTATCTCGAAGGCTACCTCTGGGATCCGCCCGACGCCAAGGCCGCATTTCGCAAAGCGGCCGACATAGCCCATCGGTCAGGCGCGAGAATTGCGTTGACGCTGTCGGATTCGTTTTGCGTCGACCGCTACCGCGGGGAATTTCTCGACCTGCTGCGTACAGGAATGGTTGATATCCTGTTCAGCAATACGAGCGAGCTGCACGCGCTATATCAGACGGCTGACCTGGACACAGCCATCGGCGAACTGAAAAAAGAAAAGCTGTTGTCCTTCGTCACCTGCTCCGGCGAGGGTTGCCTCGTCGTTGACCGCAGCGAGGTGCAATCGGTTATCGCTGCACCGATCGAGCGCCTCGTCGACACCACCGGCGCCGGCGATCTTTTCGCGGCAGGGGCCCTGTTCGGCGTGGCGCGCGGCTTCCCTCTCGCCCGATGCGCCGCGATCGGCGCGCTTGCTGCGGCGGAAGTAATTCAGCACTATGGCGCGAGACCGGAATGTTCGCTGGCCGATCTGATCACGCAGGCGGGAATTTAACTAACGCGCGCCATTCAGACTTCCGTGAGCATGCGCTTCAGAAACTCGATGTCTTGCGCAACGCTTTTGTCAATCGCTGCAAGGCCTTCGATCTTGCGCACAGCGTGAAGCACGGTCGTGTGATCGCGCCCTCCAAATCTCCGCCCGATTTCGGGCAGCGAACGCGGCGTAAGCACTTTCGACAAGAACATGGCGATCTGACGAGGTCGCACAACAGCCGCGGTGCGACGGGAAGACAGGAGATCCGCACGGCTGACATTGTAGTGATTGGCGACGAGTTTCTGGATATCCTCAATCTTGACCTTCTTGGGATCACGCGTGCGAATGAGGTCTCTGATCGCGAGTTCGGTGCCTTCGACGGTTAGCGGAGCGCCGGTCAACGTAACGAGCGCAAGCATGCGGTTGATCGCGCCTTCGAGATCGCGACCGTTTGTATCAATGGTCCTGGCGACATAGCGCAGCACCGCGTCGGGAACGACAAAGCCGGGTTGCCGCTTCTGCGCAACCGCGGCGCGCGCAGAGAGGATTTCAAGACGCAGCGATTCCTCGAACGATCCAAGTTCCAGACAGAGCCCCCCGGACAATCGGGATTTTATGCGCTCGTCGAGGCTCTCGAGATCGACCGCCGCGCGGTCGGCGGCGACGACGACCTGCCGGCCCGAATCGAGAAGCGAATTCAGGACGTGTCCGAATTCGTGCTGGATGACCTTTCCGTTCAGAAACTGCACATCGTCGATAATCAGAAGATCAATCGTTCGAAGGTTCTCCTTGAAGGCGATGGCCGTTTGATTTTTGAGCGAAGCGACAAAGCCGTACATGAACTTTTCAGCAGTCAGATAGACGACTGTCCGCCCAAGCTGTTCGGCTGCTTGCGCAATCGATTGGACGAGATGGGTCTTCCCCAGGCCAACGCTTGCGTGAAGGTAGAAAGGGTTGAACTCGATCGCATCGCCTGGCGTGGCCGCGGCGATCCGCTGCGAGGCATCATACGCCATCTTGTTGCTGGCGCTGACAACGAAAGTTTTGAAAGTCATCCTGCGGTCCAGCGGCGACCCGCCAACGCCATGGCTCTCAGACCCCTCGCCGCGAGCGCTCGCGTTGGCGCCTTTTTGAACAGGCAAATGCCCGGTTGCCAGCTCGCTTCTTTGCGTCGAAGAGGAAAGCTGGGTGTCATTTTCGTTGGCGCGCCCGGGCCTGGAAGGCGTGCGCGACGACGAACGGACCCGAATTTCGATCTCCCGAATGTCCGTCATTTCAGCCGCGAAGATCGCCCGGATGCGATCGAGATAATGAAGTTGTATCCAGCTCTTCAGAAACTTGGTGGGAACGGAAAGGATGGCCGCGCCGTTCTCGACGCTGTCGAGTTCAATTCGCGCGAACCATGAATCAAATTTCGCATCGCCAAGTTCGGCGCGCAGGCGCGCGCAGACGCGCTTCCAGTTTTCGCCCGACAATGGCTGTTCGTCTGCTGTTGGCGTCATGCGCGACGCATGGGAAGTCAAGCTCGCCATCTAAGTTCTCAGCCCCAATTGGACGCGCGCGATTCCACACGCTCGCCTGAAGCGAGTCGCTGCGCCTAAGTTTTCAGTGATGTGCGGAGTGCAGAAAGCCGCGCCGTCTATCGTCGGACGGCGGTGGTACTGCAATTCATGCGCGACGGGCTCTCTCTTGTACTGTAACAAGCCCAGGCGAACTTGCGGCTCCGGCAGGACTCGCTGTCGACAACCAGAGGACGGTAGCCTGACGGTTGAGATACGTGCCGCACAATAGTCTCCTCGATCGCATTTCCACGTCGAACGTCGCGCATGGCGATAAGCCGCACGCAGCGAGCCATGACTGTGCCCACCGTTCTTGGAACCGCGCCTGTAACGAACGCAAAACTTCGCTGAAGGCGCCAAACCGATCTGCGCCGCCGCCGTCTTGTTTGTGTGATTTCCCTCAGCAACTCGACAGTAGCGATGACGGGTTGCAGCGGCAACCGGCTTTGTCGCCGTGGCGACACAATCGAGAATCGCTAAAAGCCAAGCTTGTGCAATCAATTGAGCTAATTAATTGATTCTATTAGTTCAGTTAGGAACGATTGCCCTGATCCGGCGCGCGCACAAAATGAAACAGAGCGCTCCGGCGCGGTCCAGTTTTGGGAGTCAAGTGCCGCGTCCGCGCTATCAAACGCGACTTTGACGGCAAATCTTTGAATCCTATCGAAAACGAATGTGCGCCGTTCACGCGAGTGTTAAAAAATCTCTAATGTGGCAATTAGCTTGACTCTAAAGATCTTTCCGCTGTGCAAACAAAAAGAGCCGGCTTGCGCCGGCTCCAGAATACACCTCTGAACCTTGAGCGTGGCTATTTTGTCATAGCCTTCACACGCGCCGTCAAGCGCGACACTTTTCGCGAAGCGGTATTCTTGTGCACGATACCCTTTTGAGCCGCGCGCATGACCAAAGGCTCCACTTCGGAGAGCGCCGTCGCAGCCACGGCCTGATCGCCGCTGGCGATAGCCTCTTCGACCTTGCGCAGGTAGGTCCGCATCTGGCCGCGGCGCGCGCGGCGCACAGCGGTGCGCCGTGCAATCTTGCGTACGGCCTTCTTGGCCGAACTCGTATTCGCCATTGTCATATCCTCGAAGCCAGCGCAGGCGGCGCCGCAAATCCCAAAAGAGCGAGCCCGGCTCTAACGGGTAAAGCCGGGCGACGGGGTTTAATATGCAGGAATTCTCCGGTCGTCAACGGGGCCGTGAAGTCAGCGGTTCCGGAAATGCGGATCGCGCTTTTCAACGAACGCGGCCATACCCTCTGCCTTGTCCTCGAGCGCGAACATGGAATGGAAGACGCGACGCTCGAACCGGATGCCCTCTGCAAGAGTTGTCTCGTAGGCGCGATTGACCGTTTCCTTTGTCAACATTGTCGCCGGGCGCGAGAAGGCGGCGATAACGCTGGCGGCCTTGAGCGCCTCCTCGACCAGGCTGTCTGCCGGGACGATCCGGGACACCAGGCCCGCCCGCTCGGCTTCCGAGGCGTCCATCATCCTTCCGGTCAAGCAAAGATCCATGGCCTTCGACTTGCCGACGAAGCGCGTCAGCCGTTGAGTTCCGCCGACGCCGGGCATTACGCCCAGCTTGATCTCCGGCTGACCAAATTTGGCCGAGTCGGCGGCGATGATGAAATCGCACATCATTGCGAGTTCGCATCCGCCGCCAAGCGCAAAGCCGGCGACCGCCGCGATCAAGGGTTTGCGCACCCTGGACACCTGCTCCCACGAGGAAATGAAGTCTTCGAGATAGGCGTCCATATAAGTTTTAGGCAGCATTTCCTTGATGTCGGCGCCAGCCGCGAAGGCCTTCGGAGATCCCGTCAGGACCACGCAGCCAATAGCGTCGGCCTTCTCGAACGCTGCGAGCGCGATGTTCAGTTCGCCGATCAGGTCTGAATTCAGGGCGTTCAACGCCTGCGGTCGATTGAGCCTGACGAGCCCGACGTTGCCGTGCGTCTCGACGATGATGTTTGCGAATTCCAAAGCCGCCTCCGTGCGATGCGCCATCCGCGGCCGCGCGGGCGACGGATTGTCCCGCCGTTATAGACCCTCGAACAGCGCAGTCGACAGGTACCGCTCGGCGAATGAGGGAATTATGATGACGATGTTCTTCCCCTCCATTCCCGGCCGCGAACCGACTTCAATGGCGGCCGCAATGGCGGCGCCCGAGGAAATGCCGACCGGGACGCCTTCGAGCCGCGCGACGAGTCGGGCCGTATCGAACGCGGCCTGATTGCTGACCTTGGCCACCTCGTCGACGATGGAGCGATCCATCACCGCCGGAACGAAACCGGCGCCGATTCCCTGGATCTTGTGCGGGCCAGGCTGGCCGCCGGACAGCACGGGCGAGTCTTCCGGCTCTACTGCGACGATCCGGAGCGCGGGCTTTCGCGGCTTCAACGCCTGCCCGACGCCCGTGATCGTTCCTCCCGTGCCGACGCCGGAAATGAAAACGTCGATCTGTCCATCCGTATCGTTCCAGATCTCCTCGGCCGTCGTCCGGCGGTGAATGTCGGGGTTGGCAGGATTTTCAAATTGTTGCGGGATGACGGCGTCGGGGATTGTCCTCGCGAGTTCTTCAGCCTTTGCAATGGCGCCTTTCATGCCCTGCGTTGCTGGGGTCAGTTCGAGTTCCGCTCCGAGCAGCGCCAGCATTTTGCGGCGTTCGATCGACATCGATTCCGGCATTACGAGAATAAGCCGATAACCGCGGGCTGCGGCCACAAAGGCGAGCGCAATCCCGGTGTTGCCGGAGGTGGGCTCAATCAGCACGGATTTGCCGGGAGCGATGCGACCGGTCGCCTCCATTGCGGCTACCATGTTGACGCCGATACGATCTTTCACGCTGGCGATCGGGTTGAAGAATTCGAGTTTGGCAAGGAGGCTGGCCTTCACTCCTTTTTCCTTTGCGAGGCGGTCGAGCCGCACGAGCGGCGTATCGCCGATGGTCTGCGTGATCGAATCATAGATTCGGCCCCGCCCCGGTTTGCCCTGCATCATCCGAACTCTCCCCGCTGTACTCCGCTCGCAAATGCGCTAGCCGGAGGATTGTCGGCACTCGTGTCTTTGAGTTCAATTGCAAATTTGCGCGGCTTGTCAGCAAAAAATCAACGCCGTGGTGGATTCAGGGAGATATTTGTGCCTGTTGAGCCAAATCCGCCCGCGCCGCGCTTCGTGTCCGAGAGCGAATCCGCCAGGGCCGTCTGGATGCGCGACACCGGCGCGACGACGAGCTGCGCAATCCGGGCGCCGCGTTCAACGCGCCAAGGAGCTTGACCCAGGTTGACGAGCAGAACCTTGATCTCGCCCCGGTAGTCGCAATCGATCGTGCCGGGCGAATTCAGGACGGTCACGCCGTGATTCAGCGCAAGCCCCGATCGCGGACGAATCTGGGCTTCGAAGCCTTGCGGCAATTCGATCGAAAATCCCGCCGGAACCAGCGCGCGCGCGCCAGGAGTCAACAGCAAGTGCTCCGGCGCGGCAAGTGCGCACATGAGGTCCATTCCCGCCGCGCCGTTGCTTTGATATGAGGGCGGCTCCAGCCCCGAGGCATGAGGCCAGCGCAAAAAGCGAACGATCGGCGGCGAGGCTGTCATGGCCTCCCTTTCAAGCGATCTGCGATAAGGTTAGCGAGCCGCTCCGCTATTTCGCGCTTTCCCGCCTGCGGCCAGGTTTCGGCGCCCGCGGCGTCTACGATCGTCACGCGATTGCTGTCGCCGCCGAAGATGTCCTGCTCCGCGCCGACATCATTCGCGACGATCAGATCGCACCCCTTGCGGACGAGCTTGGTCTGCGCGTTTTCGATCAGGTTCTCCGTTTCGGCGGCAAAGCCGACGACCAGCCGGGGACGCGCGCTTTTCGACCGAGCGACAGTTGCGAGAATATCGGGATTTTCGATGAGTTCAATGGTTGGCGGCCCGCTGGATACCTTCTTTGTCTTTTGAGGCGCTGTAGCTTTGACGCGCCAGTCCGCGACGGCCGCCGCGCCCACAAACACATCCGCAGGCATCGCTCTCTCGACTTCCGCCAGCATTGCCAATGCGGTTTCGGCCTTGCGCAAGTCTACGCCGGGCGGCGCTGCAAGGTCGACGGGTCCGCTGATGAGCACGGTGTCGGCGCCGGCGGCGGCGAGCGCCGCGGCGATGGCATAGCCCTGCTTGCCCGAGGATTTGTTGCTGATATAGCGGACCGGATCGATTGCTTCGCGTGTTGGACCGGCGGTGACGATGGCTCTCATGCCCGTAAGCCGAGGAACCGCTGGGCTGATCAGGCTTTCCAGTCCGGCGACGATGTCGAGGGGATCGATCATCCGCCCCGGTCCGGTCTCGCCGCAAGCCATTTCACCCTCGGCCGGCCCGAGGATAGATGCGCCGGCGGAGCGCAATGCTGCGATGTTGCGCTGGGTGGCCGGGTGCAACCACATCCGGACGTTCATTGCGGGAACAATGACCGGCGGCTTGTCGGTGGCAAGGAGCAGCGTAGAGGCGAGGTCGTCAGCCAGGCCATTGGCCGCTTTTGCCACGAGGTTGGCGGTTGCCGGGGCGACAAGGACGAAATCGGTGGACCGGGACAGTTCGATGTGGCCCATCTCCATTTCGTCAGTCAACGAAAACAGATCGTCATGGACCTTGTTCCCCGACAGGCTCGCCAGCGTGAGCGGAGTCACGAATTGACTCGCGGACCTTGTCATCGCCACAGTGACCTCGACTTTGCGCTCGCGCAACCGGCGGACGAGATCGGGCGCTTTGAATGCGGCTATCCCGCCGCTGACGATCAGCAGGACCTTCTTGCCAGCAAGCCTTGACATCCGGGTCTCCGGTTCTTCCGAGCGGCGGGCGCTCCCTAGGCTATCTCAATAATGCGATCAGTGCGGCGACCGCCAGCAGCCAGAGCGGCGCAACGATCCAGCCATTCGTTCGCGCCGCGACTGGCGCCGGCGTCGCCGACATGCCTCCGGTTGCGCTTAGCCGCTCCGAAAGAACGTCGATCCGGTCCAGCATCTTCGGCGCCCGCGCCAACGCCTGCAGGGCCGCGTTCAGCGACTCCCCCGCGTCTCGCATTTTCCCTGCTGGACCGAGATTGTCCTCGATCCAGCTACGGATGACCGGCTCGGCGGTTGACCACATATCGAGTGCGGGATCGAGAGTCCGGGCGACCCCTTCGACCACCACCATGGTCTTCTGCAGGAGCACGAGTTCTGTTCGCGTCGACATGTCGAACAGCGCGGTTATCTCGAACAGAAGAGTCAGGACCTTGGCCATCGAAATCTGATCTGCTGTTCGTGAATGAATAGGCTCGCCGACGGCGCGGATCGCTTGCGCGAACTCATCGACGCCATGAGTCCGCGGAACATAGCCGGCGTCAAAATGGACGACGGCGACACGCCGGTAATCCTTCGTGATGAACCCGTAGAGAATTTCTGCAAGAAACCTTCGCTCTGCCGGGTTGAGTCTTCCCATGATCCCAAAATCGACAGCCGCTATGCAGCCCTGCCGGTCAATGAACATGTTTCCCTGATGCATGTCTGCATGGAAAAAGCCGTCCCGAACTGCATGCCGCAGGAACGACTGGATGAGTTGTTGCCCGAGCTTCGGTAAATCGAACCCTGTTTCGCGAAGGGCGGCCAGATCGGACAATGGGATTCCGTCGATCCACTCGACGGTCAGCACCTCGCGCGTGGTCCGGTTCCAGTCAACCGCGGGCGCACGAAAATCGGGATCGCCCGCGGTGTTTTCAGCAAATTCGGAAGCTGCGGCCGCTTCGAGTCGGAAGTCCATCTCGAGGCGAACGCTTCGAGCCAGCGTCTCGAAGACTTCAACCAGCCGCAGCCTGCGGGCTTCTGCGGACATGCGTTCCGCCAGGCGGCCGGCGAACAACATGTCCGACAGATCGCGCCTGAAACGCGCGTCTATTCCAGGCCTCAGAATTTTGACGGCGACGTCGCGACCGCCGTCCGCATCGCGAGTGCGGGCCTTGTGGACTTGCGCGACCGAGGCGGCTGCGACCGGCTCGCCGAATTCGGAAAACAGGTCCGACAGCGGCTGACCAAGCGACCGCTCGACGATCGCGACGGCCTCCGCCGTTGCAAACGGAGACATGCGATCCTGCAGCATTTCGAGGCTTTTTGCGACCTCGAGACCGACTACATCCGGCCGTGTCGCTAGGAATTGCCCCAGCTTGACGTAGGAGGGTCCAAGTCGCGCCATGGCGCGCGGCAGGTTGTCTCCGCTCTTGCCTGCGCCGGCCCGGGCCGTCCGACGAAACAGGAAAAACAGGGGCTGAGCCGCTGGTGGGACCATCGCCGGGTCGACATTGAGGAATACCCCCTCCCGGCCAAGGATGAATCCCGCCCGGATGAGCCGCAGAACGTGCAGAAGACCGAGGAATGCTTGCACGATGACGCTCAGAGGTTCCAGCCGCTGTGAATGGCGACGACGCCCCCCGTGAGGCGGTCGAATGCCGCGCGCGCGAGGCCTGCTTGCCCGATCATGTCCCTGAACACCTCGGCGGATGGGAACTTGCGGATCGATTCGACGAGGTAACGATAGGGTTGGGATTCCCCTGTCACCGCTTCGCCGAGGCGGGGCACCAGCCGGAATGAATATTGATCGTAGATCCGTTCGACGACCGGCAGATCGACCTGCGAAAACTCGAGGCAAAGGAAACGGCCGCCTTTCTTCAAAACGCGCTTCGCCTCAGCGAGCGCGACGGCGATTCGCGGAACGTTCCTGATGCCGAAGGCAATGGTATAGAGGTCAAAGCTCGCGTCGGGAAACGGAAGATTCTCGGCGTTGGCGTCGACGACGTCGACCTGGTCTTCATAGCCTAATTCCGCAGCGCGGCGACGGCATACACCGAGCATGTCGGCGTTGATGTCGACCACGGTGGAATGCGCATGGGGATTGTTCTGTGCGGCGATTCGAAACGAAATATCGCCTGTGCCGCCAGCGACGTCGATATGGCGCCAGGGCCGGGAAACCGAGGGACGCGCCATGCCGACGAAAATGTTTTTCCATTCCCGGTGAAGACCCATGGACATCAGGTCGTTCATGAGGTCGTAACGATCCGCCACCGTGTGAAATACGTCGTCGACGAGAGCCTGTTTCTGCTCCAGCGGCACACGGGTAAAGCCGAAGTCGGTCTGGCCGCTCGCGCCCGAGGGCTCGCTTGACCTGATTGTCCTGATGCCGCTCATTGCGCGCCTTCCTCGATCGGGCCGGACCATATCGCTTTCGACCTGCCATAGCTATGCCGCACAGATCCGTGCATCTGCGATGGGTTAACTCAGAAATATGGTCGACGAAATGCCTGAATTGCCGGAAGTTGAGACGACGCGAAGGGGTCTTGCCCCGGCGATGGGCGGCAAGCGCGTCCTCAAGGTCGAGTTGAGACGCCCCGATCTGCGCTTTCCTTTCCAGAGGGATTTCGGTGAACGCATCGAGTCGCGGACGGTTGAGCGCGTCGCCCGGCGTGCGAAATATTTGATTTTTCACTTGTCAGGAGGGGAAGCGCTGGTCGCGCATCTGGGCATGAGCGGATCGTTCCGGATCGAGCGGTCGGGCGGAGGCGAGCCGCTGGCGCGGTTCCTCCGCAACGGTTCCAGACAGCCGATACATGACCATGTGGCTTTCGAAATGTCCGATGGCGTGCGTATCGTCTACAATGATCCGCGACGCTTTGGCTTCATGTTCGTGACCGCCGGCCAGGATCTGGCGGCTCACCCGCGCATGCGCGGGATTGGGGTCGAGCCGCTCGATCCGCCGCTCACGGCCGCTAGCCTCGAGCAGGCGCTGGCGGGCGCGTCCGCGCCACTGAAGGCGGCTCTGCTCGATCAGAGACGAATCGCTGGCCTCGGCAACATTTACGTCTGCGAAGCGCTGCATCGAGCGGGCTTATCGCCTTGGCGTTCCGCAGCGACGTTGGCGGCGCCGAACGGCGAGGCGCGAACGGCGCTCGCGCATTTGACGGCCGCCATCCGAGGAGTGTTGACGGACGCAATCGATGCAGGCGGGTCGACGTTGCGGGATTTTTCCGGGGCTGACGGGAAGCCGGGCTATTTCCAGCACAGCTTCAGCGTCTATGATCGCGAAGGTGCGGCATGCTCTCGTCGAGGATGTCGTGGAACGATTGTGCGCGTGCGTCAATCCGGGCGTTCGACCTTTTACTGCAGGGAATGCCAGTGCTGACGTCGCTTCTTTTCTGGTAAATAAAGGACACTAGATAGGTCGGGCGCTTTTTCCGCCGACGTTCGAAACATTTGGAGCGGTCAATGGACCGGATCGGCTATCAATTATATGAGATGGCGCATCTTGCGCTGGGTCCGGCGCGCGCTGCATCCGATTTCGCGCGGCTATTTTTCCGCAATCCCTTCAATCCCTGGACGCACACGCTGGTTGGACGAAACCTCGCAGCCTCGGCCGAACTGTTCGAACGCATGACCAGGCGGTATGGCAAGCCCGCCTTCGGGTTGGACTTTACCAACATCGATGGCCATGAAATCCCGGTGACCGAGGAAGTCGTCTGGGAACGTCCGTTCTGCCGGTTGATTCGGTTCTCCCGGAACTTGCGGGCGGGCCATCCGGCACAGCCGAAGCTTCTGATCGTAGCGCCGATATCCGGCCATTATGCGACGCTGCTCCGCGGCACCGTCGAAGGTTTCCTCGCGACGCACGATGTCTATATCACCGACTGGCTCGACGCGCGCATGGCGCCGGTTTCTGTCGGCGGATTTGATCTGAATGACTACATTATCTACCTCATGGACATGATGGCGGCGCTGTCCGAACGGCGCGATGGAATCCCATTGCATACTCTTGGCGTTTGTCAGCCGTCCGTGCCGCTGATCTGCGCCGTTGCGTTGATGGAATCCCGAGACGACGCAGATGTCCCCAAATCCATGACATTGATGGGTGGACCCATTGACACGCGCCGCAGTCCGACCGCGGTGAACAAGCTGGCCGAGCAACGCGGGGTTGACTGGTTTCGACGCAATTGCATTCACGCAGTCCCGTTCCCTTATCCGGGAGCAGGACGGAAGGTTTATCCAGGCTTTTTGCAACTCTCTGGGTTCATGGCGATGAACCTGGATCGTCACGTCACTGCGCACGTCGATATGTTTAATCATCTCGTCGAAGGTGATGGCGATTCAGCCGAGAAGCACCGGGAATTCTACGACGAGTATCTCGCGGTCATGGACCTGACCGCGGAATTCTACCTGCAGACGGTCGAGGCGGTCTTTGTGCGTCACGACATACCCAGGGGGGAATTCCAGCACCATGGTGCGACCGTCGACCTGAGTTCCATCCGTCGGGTCGCGCTGATGACCGTGGAAGGCGAGCGCGACGACATATCCGGGATCGGACAGACTTTCGCCGCACAGGATTTGTGTGTGAACATTCCTGCCGACCATAAGTTGCATCACCTGCAGGCAGAGGTAGGCCATTATGGCGTCTTCAACGGCGCGCGCTTCCGCCGCGATATCGTCCCGCGCATCTGCGCGTTTCATGAGAAGGTGCAATAGCCAGTCGCGGCTTCACCAGTGGCGACTCAGGGCGAGTTCCGGTATCCTCGCGCTCATGCGGCTATTTCGGCAGACCGAGTCTGTGCGCACGCAACGCGCGGAGATCGAACTTCGACATGACGGCGAGACTTATCGCGTCCAATTGAAACGCGTTGATACGGCTCGGCGCTTCGTTCTGCGCGTGAGGGGCGCAACGCGCGACGCCGTGCTGACGATGCCACGCCGCGCGTCGCTGAAAGACGCGGCCGAATTTGCGGAGCGCAACGCAGCTTGGGTCAGCGTGCGGCTGCGCAGGCTTCCCCAGCAGGTGTCGTTCGTCGATGGCGCGGTGTTCCCGTTGCAGGGCGCGGCGATCAGGATTGTGCATGCGCCTGGCGAGCGTGGAGTCGTGTGGCGAGCTTATGAACGCGAAACGCAAGCAGGCGCTACGCCGAAACTCTATGTCGCCGGGGATCTTCCGCATGTTGAACGTCGTGTCGGCGACTGGCTTAAGGCGCAGGCGCGCAAAGAGATTGGCGCAGCAGTCGCGCATTACGCCGCACTTTTGTCGCGACCGACGCCGTCTATCTCTCTTCGCGACACGACCACGCGGTGGGGGTCTTGTTCCGCGGCGGGCTCGCTCAATTTTTCCTGGCGGCTGATCATGGCTCCGCCGGAGGTGCTGCGTTATCTGGCCGCGCATGAGGTCTGTCATCTCGAACATATGAATCATTCGCCAAGATTCTGGAAACTGTGCCGATCGATCTGCGCGGAAACGGATGTAGCCGAAGTCTGGCTGAAAGCGCACGGCGCAGATCTTCATCGCTATGGCGCGAAGAAGGCAGGCGGCTCCCCGCCAACAGCGATCAGTTTCTGAGGAAGGTCAGATAAGCGGAGGTTCGACCTTCGCTCCGCGCTTTCTCCTCGTAGCGCGTTGCAACCCATCCCTCCCATGGAGCGAGCCAGTCGGCCGGCCGCTCCGCGCTCCAACGGAAATGGCGGGACCGCAGCGCACGGGCAAGCGTCCAGCCGCAATAATCGTCGATGTCGCTCGCGAAGCGCAGCGCGGCGCCCGCCTTGAGGACGCGCGCGACTGCGGTCAGGAATTCATCAGATACAATCCGGCGTTTGCGGTGTCGATGCTTCGGCCATGGATCGGGATACAGCAACTCGACGCGGTCTATGCTGTCATGCGGCAGCGCAACCAGGAGATCTCGGGCGTCTCCGGCATGGATCCTGACATTCGAAAGCCTGCGATCCTCGATTGCCGCCAGCGCCTTCGCCACGCCGTTGATGAAAGGTTCGCAGCCGATGAAGTCGATATCGGGGTGACG
The DNA here is from genome assembly GCA_021781815.1 of Pseudomonadota bacterium. Taxonomy (GTDB): domain Bacteria; phylum Pseudomonadota; class Alphaproteobacteria; order Rhizobiales; family Beijerinckiaceae; genus JAJXWB01. The sequence goes on from JAJXWB010000002.1 coordinate 36,518, forward strand.
CGTCGCCTCTTCGATCAGTCGGGCGCCGTCGCCGAAGCCGACTTCGAGACGTAATTCCGACGCGGCCCTCCCGAACGTTCTTTCGGGCGTGAGAGGGCCCCGAGACGGATCAATCGTTATTTGCGGAAGAAGCTCGGCAACCAACAAATCTTGCCGGTGGCGGAGCTTCTTGCCTTTTCGGCGACCATAGAGCTTGTGCAAGCGTCCGCCGCCTAGAAATAGGCCTTCAGCTTGTCGGCGAGGTCGGTTCGCTCCCACGAGAATCCGCCGTCCTTGTCAGGCTCGCGCCCGAAATGGCCATAGGCGGATGTGCGCGCGTAGATGGGCCTGTTGAGATGGAGATGCTCGCGAATTCCGCGTGGCGACAACTTCATCGCCTGCATCAGGACGTCTTCGAGCTTGCTCTCGTCAACCTGTCCGCCGCCATGGAGGTCCGCGTAGATAGACAGCGGTTCGGCCACGCCGATGGCGTAGGACAATTGCAGCGTACAGCGATCCGCGAGACCAGCCGCCACAACGTTTTTCGCAAGATAGCGGGCTGCATATGCGGCCGAACGGTCGACCTTTGTCGGATCCTTGCCGGAGAAGGCGCCGCCTCCGTGTGGCGCGGCGCCGCCGTAGGTGTCGACAATGATCTTGCGGCCGGTCAGCCCGCAATCGCCATCGGGACCGCCGATGAAGAACTTGCCGGTAGGATTGACGTGCCACATCGTTGCATCGCTGATCCAGCCCTCGGGGAGCGCGCGGCGCACGTAGGGTTCGATCAGGCGGCGGACATCCTGCGACGTGAGATTTTCGTCGACATGCTGATGCGACACTACGATCTGCGAAACCCCGACAGGTCTGCCGTTCTCGTAGCGAACCGTGACCTGGCTTTTGGCGTCCGGGCCTAGCGAGTTTTCCTGGCCGGAGCGTCGTGCTGCCGACAGGGAATGGAGAATTCTGTGCGCATAGTGCAGCGGCGCCGGCATGAGATCAGGAGTTTCGCGGCAGGCATAACCGAACATGATGCCCTGGTCCCCGGCTCCTTCGTCCTTGTTGCCACCGGCGTCCACACCTTGCGCGATATCGGCGGACTGCGCATGCAGCAGCACTTCGACCTGGGCGTTGCGCCAGTGAAATCCCGCCTGCTCATAGCCGATGTCCTTGATGGCGTTGCGAGCCGCGTCCTCGATCTCGGCGTTGGAGATTTTCGGGCCGCGCACTTCGCCTGCGATCACGACGCGATTGGTCGTAGCAAGCGTTTCGCACGCCACGCGGATTTGGTATGGATCCAATCCAGTCTCGGCGCCTCGGGCAAAGAATAGATCCACGATCTCGTCTGAAATTCGGTCGCAGACCTTGTCGGGGTGGCCCTCGGAAACAGATTCGCTCGTGAAAAGATAATTCTTTCGGGCCACATGCGCCTCCTGACGACAATGCGCCTCGCCTCGCGAAGCGCCGGCGTTCTCGCAGCAGGCGTTCGGTTCGTCAAGCTATTTCAGGTAATTCGTTCGTTATGGCGAACAGCGCAGGGTCAATCGGATAAAGAATCCGCGATGGTCGTGACAAGTTCGACGATCCGACGTCGCATCTTCTTACTTCTAATACGCGCGAAGGCGCGATGGAGCGCCATGCCCTCGACTGTTTCCTCAATTCCGATCGGGGCGAGCATCGACTGCGCTTCAGCGAATCCAGCCTCCGGCTGGCCGTGCTCAATAAGCCCCTCAAAAAAGAAATTTGGCTCTACTTTCAGGATTTTCGCAATCTCAAACAATTGACCAGCCCCTACCCGGCTGGCGCCTTTTTCATATTTTTGCACCTGCTGGAATGTTACGCCGAGCCGATCGCCCAGCTTTCCTTGGCTCATGCGAAGCAGCGTCCGGCGAACCTTGATGCGGTGGCCGACATGACTGTCGATGGTCGAGGGCTGCTTTTCGGCGGTCATCTGGATTCCGGCGCGCTGTTATAGAAGCTCGAGGGATGCGGTGGAAAGGTCGCGCAAAACAAGTGCGCGATCCAAAGGCGATGTCAAACTCGCTGGCCGATCAAGGCTCCGGCAAGGGTCAACGCGAGCGCCAGCAGCACAGAAAGAGCTGGAAAGCGGCTGAAGGGCGTCGGCGCGATAGGTCTTGGCAACTGACTGTCGAGAACGTCTGCGACGCCGAGCGGCAATTCCTTGATCACGCGGCCATAGGGGTCGACCACGGCGGAAATTCCCGTATTGGCGGCTCGGACGAGCGGCAGACCTTCCTCGATCGCGCGCAGGCGCGCCTGCGCGAAATGCTGGTAGGGGCCGGACGTCAGACCAAACCAGCCGTCGTTGGTGACGTTGAGCAGAAATTCGGGGCGCGCGGCGCCGGGGGCAGCATGCTCCGGCATCACCTCGCCAGGAAAAATTGCTTCATAGCAGATGAGCGGCTGGAATAGCGGCAGACCCGGCGCGCTTATCGCCCGCCGTCCGTCGCCAGGCTGGAAGCCGCCCGGAAGCGCTATCAATTGCCTCAGGCCGATCGCTCGGAAAAAGCGGGACGCGGGAAGATACTCGCCGAATGGCACGAGATGGACCTTGTCTGCGCTCCCGACGATCCGACCGTTGCTGTCGACAACTTGCAACGAATTGAACGCTTTGATTTCGCGATGCGAATCGCCCTCGACGCGGATCGCGCCAGTCAGCAGCACGGTGTGGCCGCCAAGCGCCGCGCCGATCATGTTCAACGCCTGCGGCTCCCGAGCGAGCGCGAACGGAAAGGGCGATTCGGGCCAAACGAGATGCGTGACGTCGACAAGGCCCGCTGTCGTTGGCGACGTCGAACGATCCGACAAGTCGAGATAGCGGCGTAATATTTCCGGCCCGGCCGACGGACGGAATTTTTCACCCTGTGACAGGTTTGGTTGCATGATACGCAGGCGCACGTTCGGGACCATCCCGACGGACCCCGCATTCAGCCTGGCGATTCCAAAGGCGATGATCAGAACAAAAGCCGCCAGGGACGCGATTACAGGCGACCGGTACGTCAAGCGAGCTGTTTTCCGTTCGTCAGCGAGCGTCGCCGGACTTGCGCACAAGACGATCGCGATCGTCGTCAGTCCATAGAGGCCGAACAGCGAAGCGCCCTGCGCAAGTACGGGATATTGGCCGAAAGCCATTCCGAAATCGTTCCACGGAAAGCCCGTGAACAGCGTCCCGCGCGCAATTTCGGAAACGCCGACGCCAAACGCCAACGAGAAAATTCGAGTCGCGCCAGAGCGCCAGAGCAAAATCGACAGCGCGAATCCGAGCGCGGTGAAGCAGGCCAGCAGCGCCGGCAAACCGAGCACGCCGAGCGGCAAGGCCCATGCGAACCTATCGGCCTCAACGAGGAACGCCGAGCCGAGCCAGTAGAGACCCGTAACGAAATATCCAAACCCAAGGCACCAGCCAGCCAGTGCGGCCGACTTTATCCGGCTCCGAAGCGGCCCCGCGCCGCAGCCATCGAGCAGCCAGACCGCCACGGTCATGGCGACGATCAGCGCGGGGAAAAATCCCACAGGGGGCATCGCCAGCGCGCCAGCCGCGCCCGCCGCCATTGCGATTGATCCACGTTTGAGGCCGCTCGCCAGAACGACGCCTTGCGCCAGACGCTTCATGGATATTCGCCCGTAAGTGTTCACCAAGGCTTTGGCTCAGGCCCCGGCCGGGCGACATGCAGACTAATCATGCGGGTGACCGGGTTCGCGGGAAGCGCCAATCGCCGCTTCGGTCGGAAGGTTCCCCGAATCGGCTTGCGGCAAGCGTATCCGAACGCGTTTCACCCGTCGCGGGTCGGCTTCGACAATCTCGAATTCCAGCGACGGAGCGGCGGACCGGATGATCTCTCCGCGGGCCGGCACCCTCCCCATGCGGCTGGTGATAAGGCCGCCGAGAGTCTCGATATCTCCTGATTCGACCGAGTTCGTCAGGTCGACCCCGGTCCGTTCCGAAACTGTTGCAAGATCAGCGCGCGCGTCGACCAGGAACTCGCGCTCTGAAATCTGCTCGACGCGAGGTTCCTCGTCGAGGTCGTGTTCGTCTTCTATATCGCCAACGATCATTTCAACGACATCTTCGATCGAGACCAGCCCGTCAGTGCCACCGTATTCGTCGATCACCAGCGCCATATGCGTGCGCGATGCCTGCATTTTTACGAGCAGATCGAGGGCTGGCATGGAGGGCGGGACGAACAGGACCGGCCGAATGATGCCGGCGTTTGACAATGACGAGGAAAGATCGATTGCGCCGAGCGCGGGATGTAGCCGCGCCCGCCCGGGAAGCGGCGGATCGTCGTCTCGCAGCGCCGCCGTCGTGGCCCGGGTTCGGGCGGCTACTTCCGCGGCGCTTGCGACATGATCGACGAAATCGCGGATATGAACCATGCCGCGCGGATCGTCCAGGGTATCTCCATGGACCGGAAGCCGTGAATGACCTGCCGTTCTGAATACGGCCAATACATCGGCGAGAGTCGCCGTGATCTGGACGGCGACAATATCCGCTCTCGGTATCATGATGTCGCGGACGCGATGCTCATGCAGCTTGAGCACATTGCGCAGGATCGCCCGTTCGTGGGGCGAAAAATCATCGCCGGTATCTGGCTGTTCGAGAGCGTCCTCGATATCGTCCCGCAAGGAGGGCGTTGCGATTCCGAGCGCCTGCCGCAGTCGCTCGAACAGACTTGGTCTGGATGAAACGACGTCCTGATCGCGGTTGGTATCGCTCATTGCGTTTGTCGACCCGCATTTGGTTCGTGCGGGGCGCTGATCTCGGCAGGATAAGGGTCGGCGATGCCGATCGAAGCCAGAATCTCGCGTTCGAGTTGTTCCATCTCTTCCGCGTCGCCTTCATTTTCGTGATCGAAGCCGGTTAGATGCAGATAGCCATGCACGGCCATGTGCGAAAGGTGGTGGTCGAAGCGCTTGGCTTCCTCGTTTGCTTCGCGCTCGACCGTTTCGTACGCGATCACGATATCGCCGCGGTGCCGGTCGGATCCTGGTCCGGGCGGAGTCGGGAAGGACAAGACGTTGGTGGCCGCATCCTTGCCTCGCCACTGGCGGTTGAGGCGGCGAATTTCCGCATCGTCGCAGAGCACGACGCTTATTTCGGCCTTTTCGTCGGTTTGCCCCAATCGCGATTCGCAGGCCTGGATTGCGCGCAGAATGATTTGCCCGGCGCCTGGCGCCTGCGCCCACATCTCCGCGACGACAGCGATATCGATCTCGTCAGTCATGATCGATCGAGCGATTTGCTCGCTTGAAACTTGTCCGCGGCGCCATAGGCGTCGACGATCCGTCGGACGAGGTCGTGACGCACCACATCGCCCTCCTTGAAGATAACGTGGCCGATACCTTCGACGCTGCCGAGAATCTGAAGGGCGTGACTGAGGCCGGAGCGTTGACCCGGCGGCAGATCGATCTGCGTAGGATCGCCGTTAATGATCATGCGCGATCCTTCACCAAGGCGGGTTAGGAACATTTTCATCTGCATGGTCGACGTGTTCTGCGCCTCGTCAAGCAGGACACATGCGTTGCTCAGGGTTCGCCCGCGCATGAACGCCAGCGGCGCCACCTCGATCATGCCTGTCTGCATGCCGCGCTCCACCATGCGCGCGTCCATGAAATCCTGGAGCGCATCGTAGATCGGCCGCAGGTAGGGATCGACCTTTTCGCGCATGTCGCCGGGCAGAAAACCGAGACGTTCGCCCGCCTCGACCGCCGGCCGGGAGAGGATGATCCGCTCGACAATCCCTTGCTCGAGGAGGGACACCGCATGGCCGACCGCGAGCCAGGTCTTACCTGTTCCCGCCGGGCCCTCGGCGAAGACCAACTCGTGCTTCTTCAACGCCCGGAGGTAAGCGCTCTGGGCGCCGTTGCGGGCGCGCACGCCTGGCTTTTTTCGCGTGCGGATCTCCTCAAAGGATTGCGCCTGCGCATCCGGGTCGTCTGGAAAGAGCGATCCTTGAAGCGCGCTCTCTTCCAGCGCGCCGTCAACTTCGCCGAGTGTGATGGCGTGGCCCGCGGTCGCCCGAATATAGAGATGCTCCAGCGCGCGGCGCGCGTGGTCGACCCGCGGGGCCAGCCCCTTGACCGTCACGTGATTGCCGTTCGCGGCCGCGGTGACATTAAGGCGACGCTCGATTTTCGCGAGATTGTGGTCGTATTGGCCGAACACGGTCGATGCGTATCTGTTGTCCGGAAAGGTGAGAGTGATCTCCGTTTCGCTTTGCATCGTGGGAATTTGCATCGCGCCGTTGTCGCGTCTCTGGCCTGAGCTGTCTCTGCTGCTCAAATTACGCCCCTTCAGGTTGATCGGACATGCGCCCGAACAGAGAGTTCGAACCCAGCCGCTCGATAAGCACCTCGCGGTTTTGGCCGATGAGAGACTCGGGAGCATCCACCTGCACGCTCTGCATGTAAGGCGTCCGCCCGACGATCTGGCCGGGATGACGACCTGACTTTTCGAACAGCACATCAAGCTTGCGGCCAATGCACGCGGCATTGAAGGATTGCCGCTGCGCCTCCAGCAGCTCCTGCAATGCCTGCAATCGCCGCTTTTTGATCTCTTCCGGGACGTGCTCGGACCAGTCGGCGCTCGGCGTGCCCGGCCGCGGCGAATATTTGAAAGAAAAGGCGCTTGCGAAGCCGACCTCGCGAACGAGTCGCAATGTTGACTGGAAATCAGCTTCTGTTTCACCTGGGAAACCGACAATAAAATCCGAGGATATCGCGATATCCGGGCGCGCGGCGCGCACACGCTCGATCATCGCGATATAGTCGCGCGCGGTGTGCTTGCGGTTCATCGCCTGGAGAATCGTGTCCGACCCGCTCTGCACGGGCAGATGGAGGTAGGGCATGACCTTGGGAAGTTCGCGATGCGCAACGATGAGGTCGTCGCGCATGTCGCACGGATGGCTTGTGGTGTAGCGCAGACGACGCAGGCCAGGAATCTGGGACAGCCGCTCGAACAGGCCTGCGAGCGTCCATTCGCGATCCGGGCCGTTCCAGAGATAGGCGTTGACGTTCTGTCCAAGCAGGGAAATGTCGCGCGTCCCATTGCGGGCCAGCTCTTCCGCCTCGGCGACAATATCGTGCGCCGCCCGCGAAATTTCTGCGCCTCTCGTATAAGGAACCACGCAGAAGCTGCAGAACTTGTCGCATCCTTCCTGCACCGTCACGAAGGCTGAAATCCGTGTCGGGCTGAACGCCGGACGCCGCTTCAGATCCTGGAATTTCTCCTCCGTCTCGAAATTCACAAGCAGTGTACGCTCGCCGGCGTCCGCGTTGCGAAGCGCTTCGGGCAAGCGGTGATAGGATTGTGGTCCGACGACAAAATCGACTGCCGCCTCGCGGCGGAGAATTTCCGCTCCCTCAGCCTGAGCGACACAGCCGGCCACTCCGACAATCGTGCGCTGGCCCCGGGCGGCGCGCTCGTCCTTGAGCCGGCGAATCTGCCCGAGTTCGGAAAAAACCTTGTCGGACGCCTTCTCCCGGATGTGGCAGGTATTCAGGACAATTACTTCAGCATCGCCTGCGTCCTCACGGGCCGAATAGCCGGCTCCCTCCAGAAGCCCGGCTATGCGCGAGGAATCGTAGGCGTTCATCTGACATCCATACGATTTCACATAACCGCCGCGCGGTCCGATCAGATCCTCCTCGTTCACCCGTGCGTCTTCCTGTCGCATTCCTTCTCACGCCGGTCGCCCCGGCCGCAGGCAATCTTATACGCCCTGGAAGGCGGAAGGACCATACGTCGAGCCCGGATCGGCCGTGGTCGACGACAGAAGCCTGACAACTTCCGCTCGCACTGCGACGCGTGTTTCCCGGGCGACGGCTTTGCGGTCGCTGGCGCTCGTGTAGCGCAACGGCGTCAGGAACGAGACACGACACTGGGCTCCCCCGCCGCGCACCAGATCCAGCACGTGCGGCATGAAATCCATGTCGCCATACCAGGCGATGGCCGCCCGCTCGCTCCGCCCGAGCGGCATGCCGCGCCGGCGGGAATAGACTATGGCGGCCGGCGCTATGGCGACGCTCTCAAGTTCCGGTCGGTCTCGCAGGAGACTGCGCGCGGCGGCGAAATGAACCGCGTGAAATCGCCTGAGCCGCGTTCCGTCGCCCGTGGTCGCCTCCGGAAAGAGCGCCACCAGATCGCCTGCGCCCATCCGTTCGGCCATCTGAGCGTTGACGCGCGGAATCTGTCGAAGACGCCCGCGTTCGACGAACAGCGTCCCGAACAGGCGCGCGAGAAGGCCCAGTCCTGGCCAGTGCGCCATGTCATGGCGAGCAAGAAATCGGATCGGGATCAGGCTGCCGAAGGCGATGACGTCCGTCCACGAGACATGATTGGCGACCAGCAGCGCCGGCCGCTCAACGGGCAAGGCGCCGTCATACGAGACCGTGATCCGCAGCGCGCGGCAAGCCGCCCTGCACAGGCGTTGATTGAGCCGGGGCGAGATGCGCCGGGACAGCGGCTCCGGCAGAATTTGCAGACACGCGCCTGCCGCCAAGGCCGAAAGCACCAGCAAGGGGATCGCGATCAACCGCAGCCACGCCATCGTTGATCCATGCCCGACCTTTGCGACGCGGTTATGACCTGCGCTACACCGTGCATCGCAGAACGAGCGCCGTCGCGCGTTGCCCGTCCGCACGCGCATAATAGCCAGTACGCTGGCCGACTTTGATGAAGCCGTAGCGCCGGTAAAGCGCAAGGGCAGGAGCATTGGATTCGTCCACTTCAAGGAACAGATCGCCAACCCCTGCCCGGGCGAGCCGGGACATGTGATACCCAAGCATGGTTCCGGCCATGCCTTGGCCCCGCAAGGCCGGGTGGACGGCTATTGTCAGAATCTCGGCTTCATCGGACGCACGGCGCGACAAGACAAAGCCCGAGACATTTCTCGCCCCCTCAGCGCCGTCTGCGATCACAGGCGCGCTGGCGAGCAATCCTTCAAATTCATTGATGGACCAGCTATTCGAGAACGAAACCCGATGCAGGGCCGCGCAGCGTGGGGCATCCTCCGCGCCAAGCGGACGGCAACGCCAGGGACTCGCCTTGCTGGACGACATTGTCAGACGGCCGGGGCCGCAATTGGCTGCGAGGGCTTTACATCCGGAGCGCGAAGATAGGACGGCCGTGGCGGCGCAATTTGCGGGTCTGCCGCGATCCCGATCCGCGCCACGTAGGATATGTCTGGCGCTGCCGCATCGGAAACGACCTCGGCGCTGATGCCGATCGCCCAGGCTTCGATAGCAAGCGCAGCCGCGCTGGAGCCTGTCAGCCATAATGGCCCAGAACCCATGGCGCGGACAGCGTCGCGTGGCGTCGAGACCCTTGGGGCGATGACGGGGCGCCCGTTGGCGAATGCGGCGACGAAGACGCGCCCGTGCCGGGCGTCGATAGCTGCGGCGACTATCCCGTCGGATTTGTCGAGCACAACCGGAGCGGCGTAGGCCGCCAGGGTCGAAACTCCGACAACCGGCACGCCGAGCGCCAGACCGATCGCGCGCGCCGCTGAAATGCCGATTCTGATGCCGGTAAAGGATCCAGGCCCCACGGTGACGGCGATGCGCTCTATGGACCTCACGCCGCCGCCAGCCGCCGCGACGACCCGATCAATCAGGGGTACGATCGCCTGATCCTGACCACGACTCATCGCAATGGATTCCTGCGCCATCGTCTCCGACCGCGCACCGTCGAACACACAGGCCGACGCGGCTGCAAGCGCGGTTTCGATTGCAAGAATCCTCATTGGCGCATTCCGGCGACGGTCGGGGGCGCGATCAACCCGCTCAAAACCTAGATCTGCTCAACCGCCTGGACTTCCGGAACAAAGTGCTTCAGGAGGTTCTGGATGCCATGCTTCAGGGTTGCGGTTGAAGACGGGCACCCCGAGCACGCGCCCTTCATCGCAAGATAGACCGTGCCATCCCTGAAACCGCGAAATCTGATGTCGCCGCCATCGCCGGCCACCGCAGGACGCACACGGGTTTCCAGCAGATCCTTGATCTGCTCGACGGTGTCAGCATCCGCCGAATCGAAGAATTCTTCGTCGCCGCGATCCTGCGCCGGGCCGATGAAGACGGGCGCGCCGGAAACGAAATGCTCCATGATCGCGCCGAGAATGCTCGGCTTCAGATGGACCCATTCCCCGGCGCTCTTGGTGACCGACACGAAGTCATCCCCCAGGAAAACCTGTGACACGCCCTCAATCGAGAACAGCGCCGCCGCCAGAGGCGACGCCTGCGCTTCGGCTGCGGAGCGATATTCGGTAAGTCTGGAGGCTGCGACCTCGCGTCCCGGTAGGAATTTCAGGGTCGCCGGATTGGGGGTGGCTTCGGTCTGGATGAACATCACAACGCCTTCATGAATTTCTGCAAGATCTGGACTACCGCCCAACCTATTAATTTGCCGCCGAATATCAACTGCCCACGCCGACGCGTCGATATCTGAGTCGGTCAATTGGCCGGGAACAATAGCTAACGGACAAGCCGGCTACCGGGACGGCAAGCGTCGAAAGGAGCGATCCCTCCCTCCCGACCCGCGACCTCGCAGATCAGGAACTATCTTTTGACCCTAGCAAAAGCTGAATCTTTACTGATATTTGTCATTATCATTTGACGGATTCGGCTATCTCACGAATCCGAGAATGTCTTTCACCGCGGCCATATTTTTTGCGGCCAGTCGGCTGGCGCGTTCCGCGCCGCGGCGCAGAATGCCGTCGATATAGGCATGGTCGCTCTGCAGGCGCTTCATCTCGGCGCCCACCGGCGCCAATTTCGTGACAGCGACCTCGACGAGCGCGGACTTGAAGCCCGAGAAATTCTTGCCGCCGAATTCACGAAGAACGTCCTCCCTGCTCGTTCCTTGCAGGGCAGCGAAAATCCCGACCAGATTGTCGGCCTCCGGTCGGCCGGCAAGCCCGGCAATCTCCGACGGCAGGGCGTCCGGATCGGTTTTCGCCTTTCTGACCTTCTGCGCGATCTGGTCGGCGTCGTCGGTCAGGTTGATTCGCGAATAATCCGACGGATCCGATTTCGACATTTTCTTTGCGCCGTCGCGCAAACTCATCACGCGGGTCGCCGGACCCTGGATGACGGGTTCGGGGAGCGGGAAAAAGGCATCGCCGAATCCGCAATGTGCGATCGATTGCGAATAGTCATTATTGAATTTCTGCGCGACATCGCGCGTCAGTTCGAGATGCTGCTTTTGGTCTTCGCCGACGGGTACGTGAGTTGCGCGGTAGATGAGAATATCGGCGGCCATCAAGGTTGGATAAGCGTAGAGACCGACTGAAGCGTTTTCGCGATCCTTGCCGGCCTTTTCTTTGAACTGCGTCATGCGGTTCAGCCAGCCGAGCCGCGCGATGCAATTGAAAACCCAAGCGAGTTCGGCGTGCTCGGAGACCTGGCTCTGGTTGAAGACAATATGCTTTTCCGCGTCGATTCCTGATGCGATGAACGCGGCCGTCACTTCCCGAATGTGCTTCCTCAGTTCGATCGGGCTCTGCGCCACCGTGATCGCGTGCAAGTCGACCACGCAGTAAATGCAGTCGAAACGGTCCTGCATTTCAACGAATTTCACGAGCGCGCCGAGGTAGTTTCCCAGATGGAAATTGCCGGTCGGTTGCACGCCGGAAAACACGAGTTGAGGAAAACTGGACATTGATTGCTCCGAAAGAGCGCCGGTCATAGCTCACGCCAGCAGAGGGGGCAAACTGCTGGCCTGGCCGCCTAGCACTACTTTGGCGCATTTTTTTGAGAGGTCTGCCGCTTTTGGGATTGAATGTAACCGCTATCGCGGCAGGAGCGGCCTGATGGCGTGAAGTCTCCCGTCTAAGAGGCGGACTGAAAAAGAGTTGAATGATTTCAGCAGGTTGTGATTCTTTCGGATTTACGAAGATTCGAGGGAGACCACGATGGCCTGGTCCGAAATCACTCGACGTCAGTATCGCCGCGGCGGCAGCGCTACGCAAGCGATCTGACGGACGCCGAATGGGAATTGCTGACGCCTTTCATGCCTGCGTCATCGCAGATCGAGCGACCGCGCGAGATGGATTTGCGGGCAGTAGTGAACGCGATCCTCTACATGGCCTCGACCGGTTGCCAATGGCGGCAATTGCCCAGGGAGTTTCCGCCATACCCGACCGTGCAGGGCTATTTCTATGAATGGTCGCGCGACGGCAGGTTTGCGCTGATCAACCACACGCTCGTCATGGCGATGCGCGAGAAGGCCGGGCGCCGGGCCAGCCCGACCGCCGGCGTCATCGACAGCCAATCGGTGAAGACCACGGAAAGCGGTGGCCCGCGCGGCTATGACGCGGGCAAGAAGATCAAGGGACGCAAGCGCCATATCGTCACCGACACGCAAGGCAAGCTGGTCGGTCCCGTCGTCCATCCCGCCGATATCCGGGATCGCGACGGAGGTTCGCTCGTCCTTGCTTCGATCCGTCGTCTCTACCCTTGGCTGCGCTACATCTTCGCCGACGGCGGCTATGCCGGCGACAAGCTGCGCAGCGCGCTCGCCGCCATCGGACAATGGACCCTCGAAATCATCAAGCGCTCCGACCGCGCCAAAGGCTTCGAGGTTCTGCCGCGCAGATGGGTCGTTGAACGGACATTCGCATGGCTCGGGCGCTGCCGCCGATTGGCCAGGGACTTCGAAACGACCATCGCCAGCGCAACCGCATGGGTTCTGGTCGCGCACATCCGAACCGTCACACGCAGGCTCGCAAGAGCTTGATCTTGCTCACGTCGTTTTGAGTCAAATTCTGAGAGGATCTGGGTGTTGGAGTCCACCCTTCAAACAGGAGTTTCCGAGATGGCCGAGATCAGACTTCTTCGCCGCCGCATGATCGAGGACATGACCGTCCGCACCATGTCGCCGGCGACGCGGTGATCCTACATCAGCGCGGTTTCGAAGTTCAGCCGATATTTTAGCGCGCCGAATCGAATTCCTTCTCGTGCAGCCAAGCGGTGTGGCGCGGCGGCTTTCGAGTGCGCGACCATTCCTCAACCATGTCGTGCGCGACAGACTGCATGCGTGACATTTGATCGCCGGCCGCGGTCCATGCCGCAACTTCGAGACGATGTCCGGACGGATCGAAGAAATAGATCGATTTGAAAATCGTGTGGTCGGTCGGACCGACGACGTTGAGGCCCGCGGCGACGGCGCGATGGCGCGCCTCCTCCAGAGCGTCGAGATCCTTGACCTGGAAGGCGATGTGCTGCGTCCATTCTGGAGTATTGGGATCCCGGCCCATCGGCGGCGAATTGGGCAGTTCGAAGAAGGCGAGTATGTTGCCGTTCCCCGCGTCGAGGAAAATGTGCATGTAGGGGTCCGGCGCCTTGGTCGAAGGCACGTGATCCTCGGCAATCGCGCCGATCAGATCCATATCGAGAATCTTCTTGTAGAATTCGACCGTTTCCTTCGCGTCCTTGCACCGGAACGCGACGTGATGGAATTTTTCGACCTTCATCGGCCTCTCCTGCGTTTTTTTGTGGCCGTTTTCACCTGCTCTTGCGTCACATTATCAGATCGGCCAGCCAATGGCGGCGGCTTGAGCTCAGAGCGTGACGCCAGCCGGGCCTTTCATTTCTTTCAGGCCCCGTTCCTGGGCAGCGATCGCCCTCTCGAATCCCGGTCTCTGCTTCAGCCGCGCCCAATACGCTGTCACGTTCGGGCCGAACTCGGAGGCAAGCTCAAGGATTTCCGCAAGCATCAGGCCATAGCCAATCGCAATGTCGGCCACGGTGAACCGGCCCGCCGCCAGAAATTCGCGCTCGGCCAGCGTCGATTCCACGATGCGCAGACGCCCCAGAAACCATTTCCTGTAGTCTTCGGCCGCCTGCGGCAGGCGACGCCCTTCCGGTTCGAGCTTCGAATAGCGCAAGAAAATCGTTTGCGGAAAGGTCAGTGTCGCATCGGAGAAATAGAGCCAGTTGAGCCATGGCCCGAAATCGGGCTCCGACATGTCGACGGCGAGCGGCGACGGTCCGTGTTTCGTCGCGAGATAATGGCAGATGGCTGCCGATTCGGTCATGCGCATGTCGCCATCGAACAAGGTCGGGATCGTGCCGAGCGGATTGATCGCCAGATAGTCCTTGGCGAAGACGCGTGGGGGAAACGGCAGCATGACAAGTTTGTAGGAAAGATTCATTTCCTCCAGCGTCCACAAGGGACGGAACGAACGGGCGCTGATGCAATGATAGAGCGTGAGCATGCGTTTCCTGCGTCAATTGTCCGAACCGCGCGGGGTACGCCACGCAGCGTCGGCGCCCACGATAGCGGGCCGGGAGGCATGTGGTCCAGCGTCACAAGCCAAGTTGACTGCGAACGAATTCGTCCTGGGCGACAAGGCCGTCCGCCGTCCCCTCGAACACGATCTGGCCTTTCACGAGGATCACATGGCGACGGCAGAGCGCCTTGAGGTCATCGAGGTTTTTGTCGACGATGACGATAGCCACGCCCCGGCCGGCGATGAGACCCAGCGTCCGCCAGATGTCGTCGCGCGCCAGCGGAGCCAGTCCTTCCGTCGCCTCATCCACCAGAAGCAGCGAGGGGTTGCTCATCAGCGCGCGGCCTATTGTCAGCATCTGCTGTTCGCCACCTGACAATTGGTCGCCCCAGGCGCCGCGTCGCTCCGCCAGACGCGGAAAAAGGTCGAACAGGGCCTCGCGCGTCCAGTCGCGCCGTCCATTTGCGCCGGGGCGCGCAGCAAACACCAGATTCTCCTCGACCGTCAGATTGGGGAATATGCCGCGCCCCTCCGGTACGAAGCCGACGCCGGCGCGAGCGATCGCCGATGCGCGCCACCCCACGATGCTGACCCCTCCGAGCCGGATCTCGCCGCTCTTCGGCGCAACCAGCCCCATGAGCGTGCGCAGGAGAGTTGTCTTCCCCATGCCGTTGCGGCCAAGCACGCTCACCGTTTCACCAGGTGCGACGCGAAAATCGACGCCGCGCAGCACGTGGCTCGCGCCGTAACAGACGTTGAGTCCGAGCGCCTCGAGCAACGGGGGCTTGTTCATGGGCGCGCGCCCCGCGGCGCGTGGCCGCCGAGATAGGCGGCGATCACCGCCTCGTCACGCCGCACCTCCTCTGGCGTTCCATGCGCGATCACCCGACCAAGGGCCAGCACCGTCAGCGTGTCGGCGACCGCAAACACCGCATCCATGTCATGCTCGATCAGAACAATCGTGTGGTTCGGTTTCAGAGCGAGCAGGAGATCGATCACGCGCCGGGTCTCTTCCGGCCCCATGCCGGCGAGCGGCTCGTCCAGAATGAGGATACCGCCGCCGCTCGCGATCAGCATGGCTATTTCGAGCTGACGCTGCTCGCCATTGGATATGGCGCCGGCGATCGCCTGCGTCCGGTCGGCGAGCCCGACGACGGCCAATGCGTGCTGAACCAGCGTGTCTTCCTGCGCACGCCGCGAATTCGCCAGCCGCAGGACGGAAGGATGCGTGGCCTGCGCGGCGAGCCTGCAATTGTCCTCGATCGTGAAGGCCGGAAAGATGTTAGTGCGCTGGAACGACCGGCCGACGCCGCGCCTCGCAATCCTGTGCGCCGGCCAGCCCGCGACATTCCGCCCGTCGACCAGCACTTCGCCCGCGGACGGCTTCAGCGCGCCCGACAGCAGGTTGGTGAAGGTCGTCTTCCCCGCGCCGTTCGGCCCGATGATGGCGTGGACGCGATCACGCTCGAACGACACCGTGACGCCATCGACGGCGCGGAGACCTCCGAATGTTCGGGTGAGATTCTCGGTCGCAAGCGTCGCGGCCTTGCGCGACTCGAGAGGCGCCTGGCCGAGCCGAGCCGGCGTCGGTTTCCGAGTTCGCGCCGCGCCGCGAAAGAATCCCGCGAGCCCACCGGGCGACAGCAGCACGGCGACGATCAGCGACGCTCCTGTGCCGAGCCGCCAATGCGATGCGACGAGATCGCCAACGAGACTCGCGCTCTTCAGCGTTTCTTCCAATGAGATATAGGCGAGCGCCCCGAGGATCGGCCCAAACAGCGTTCCGGCGCCGCCCAGGACGACCATCATGATCGCGAGGCCGGACTCGTGCCAGGAGAAAAGCTCTGGCGTGACAAACCCATCGATGCACGCGAACAGGCCGCCTGCGAGCCCCGCGACTGCGCCGGATACGGCAAAGGCGGCGAGCTTAAATTTGTAGATATCGAATCCGAGCGCCGAGAGACGCATCTCATTCGCCTTCAACGCCTGTACGACACGGCCGAACGGCGTACGCGCCAGCAGGCTCAGCGCAAGCACGGAAAGAACGAGCAGCGCAAGGCAGACGTAATAGAACGTGCGCCTATCATCGAAGTCGAGAAGCCCGGATCCGAAGGCCGCCAAAGCCGGTTTGACGTTGATGTACGCGCCGTCGGATCCCCCGGCGATGTCGGTATCGTGAAACAGGGAGAAGATCATCTGTCCGGCGGCCAGCGTGACCATGATGAAATAGAAGCCGCGCGTCAGACAGGCGAAGGCGCCGATCGCCAGCGCGACCGCCGCGCTGGCTGCGATCGCGGCGCCAAGCGCCAGAAGCGCGTTGGCGGAAGCGGCTTCCGGCGAAACGAAGTAGACCGCATAGGCGCCGACGCCGAAGAAGGCCGCGTGGCCGAAACTCACGAGGCCAGCGAGCCCGAGCAGAAAATCGAGACTGACGACAAGGGTCGAGAAAACGACCAGTCGCGTCACGAATTTCAGACCGTAGGGCCCGACAAACAGAGGCGCCGCCAGGAACAGCGCGGCAAGGCAGCCGAGCAGAATCGATGCGCGAAAAGACGGCGCCTTCAGCACGTCACTGCCTCCCGAACAGGCCGGAGGGCCGCAGCACGAGAACGATCGCCATCAGCGCGTAGATCAGCACGCTCGCAAATTTTGGAACAAACACCTTGCCAAAAGCGTCGACGAGCCCAATCAGCAGCGAGCCCAGAAACGCACCGCGGATCGAACCGATGCCACCGATGACAACGACAACGAACGAAGTGATCAGCACGCGGTCGCCGATGCCGGGATAGGCGCTCTCGACAGGCGCGGCGAGAATGCCGGCCGCCGCCGCCATCGCCACACCCGCTGCAAACACAATGCGGAACAGGATGCGCGAATCAAAGCCAAGCGCCTCGACCATTTCAGGATTCGATTCTGCCGCGCGAACGAGGCGACCAAAACGCGTGCGCTGGATGACGAACATCATCGCAATCGCGAGCAGGACGCATATCGTCATCAAGGCGATGCGATAGACGGGATAGCCGAGATCCGACGTAAGCGAGATGCTTGACGACAGATATGACGGCGTCGGGATCGATTCCGGATAATTGCCCCACAACGTCTGCTGCGCCTCATCGAACATGAGGATGAGCGCGAAGGTCACGAGCACCTGCTGCAAGTGGTCGCGCTTGTAGAGATGGCGGATGAACAACCATTCGATCGCCGCGCCGAACAGGAAGGCCAGTGGGACGCCCGCGGCGAGCGCCACGAATATGTCGCCGAAGCGCGCCGTAAGCGTCAGCGCCGCATAGGCCCCGAGCATGTAGAACGACCCGTGGGCGAGATTGATGACGCCGAGTATGCCGAACACGAGCGTCAGTCCGCTCGCCGCGAGGAAGAGCAACAGACCGTACTGGAGTCCATTCAGGATCTGAACAAGGATGAGACTCATGTCTTGGGCGCAATCCTGGAGTCACGCGAGCGGCGAGCGGCTCCCGCACAGAGTCGGGTCATGGGCGGTCCTGATCGCGCCGGCTCAGATGAGCTTGCAGCCCGTCGTCTCGTCGGCGAGGCCTTCCGCGGCGACGCCGAGATAATTGTTCACGCCGCCACGCAGCTCCCGCAGGTAGAAGTTCTGGATCGGGTTGTGCGAGGTTCCGAGTTTGAATGGCCCGCGCGGGCTTCTGAACGAGGCGCTCGCCATCGCCGAGAACAGTTGCGGCCGATTCTTGACATCGCCTCCGACCGCATCCAGCCCGATGCGCAAGAGCTGCATCGCGTCCCACCCCTGCACGGCATAGACGTCCGGCCGGGTCTTGTATGCTTCCACGAAGTCGGCCGTGAACTTTCTGTTTTCCGGATTGTCGAGGCCTTCCGCGTAATGCAGGACCGTCTTCACGCCATCGCCAGCAGGACCGGCCGCCTTCTCGACGCCGTCCGTCAGGAAGCCCGGACCCCAAAGTGGAATCTTCTCGTTCAGTTTTGCGCCCGCGTAATCCTTGATGAATTTCAGCGCGCCGCCGCCGGCGAAAAAGGAATAGACCGCGTCGGGCTTCAGTGAAGCTATCTCCGCCAGGATCGACTGAAATTCGACATCGGGAAACGGCAACGTGATGTCCTTGAGAATCTCGCCGCCGCCAGCCGTGAACGCCTTCTTGAACCCGACCACGGATTCTTCACCCGCCGCATATTTCCACGTCACGGTCACGACCTTCTTGATCCCGGCCTTGACCATCGCCAGGCCAGTCGCATTCCCGACCTGGCTGTTGCCGAACGAGGTACGGAACACGTTCTTCGCGCACATGGCGCGGGTGATGGCGTCGGCGCCGGCGTTGGGAACCAGCGTCGGCAAGCCGTCTTCGCGCGCGATCTTCACCATCGCCATGGCGACGCCGGAATGGACCGTGCCCATGAGCACGTCGACTTTTTCCCCCGAGATCAGCTTGGTCGTGAGTTCAGTGGCCTTCGGCGGCGCTGATTCATCGTCGACCTTCACGAACGTGATGTCGCGACCCGCGATCTTGCCGCCCTGCTGTTGCACATAGAGCTCCATCGCGCGCGTGATCGCCTCGCCGAGCGGCGCGTAGGTGCCGGAATAGGGCAGGAGAAGCCCGACCTTCAGTCCGCTCGTCTGCGCCCACGACGGCCGGACGAATGGCGCTGCGGCCGTGCTTGCGCCGACGGCGCCCGCCAGCGTGAGTATGCGGCGTCTGTCGATCATCCCCTTCTCCCCTTTGGTCGTTCGGATTTTTGTTTCGTATTTAAAATATATCACTTCCGCGCGCGCTTGGGAATATGCGCCGGGCGCGCGACAGACTGCGTCTACCCTCGATTGCGCGACTGCCACGGACAGCCCGAAACGCAATACGACTGAATTGTACGCAGCAGCGCCGCCAGACTTTGATCGAGCGCGGCGCCGGACGTGTCGATGGAGGTCCGGGCGCGGGCATAAAGCTGCTCGCGGCTCTGCAGGATGGTTATGAGTTCGCTCATCGCCGCCTTGTCTCCCCCCATCGGCCGCAGGTCGCCCTGCTTGCGCACCCGGCTCATGTGTTCGCCGGGGCTCGCCTTGATCCAGACGGTGAAGAAATTCGCCAGCAGCCGCTCGAAGGTTATGGGATCAGAGACGATTCCGCCGCCGGTCGCCAGAACCATGGGGCCAGGTTCGGCGATGATGCGATCAAGCGCGGCCTGCTCGTAACGGCGATAGCCATCCTGGCCATAAATGGAGAACACTTCGGTTATGGAGAACCCGGCCTCGCGTTCGATCTCCTTGTTGAGTTCGACGAAACGCCAGCCGAGCTTTTCGGCGGCGAGCCGTCCGAGCGACGACTTGCCGGCCCCGCGCAGGCCGATGAGGGCGACGCGATCCACCTCCACGCGCGGCGGCGCGCCAGCCGGGCGATCCACGGGATGGCCAGAGAGTACCGCCTTCACGTCCTCGATCATCGCCGGCGAGGCCTTCCGCAGCAATTCGCGGACCAGCGGCCAGTCGTTCGGCCGGCGCGCCGGATCGGCCACCAGATCCTCGAGCGGCGCGCCGGTGGCGTCGGCGACACGGCGCAACAGCATGATCGAGACATTTCCAAGTCCGCTTTCAAGCTGAGCGATATACCGTTCAGATACGCCGGATTCCCGCGCCAGCACCTTGCGCGACATCCCGCGCACCGCCCGCATTGAGCGCACGCGCTGACCGAGCTCGACGAGATAGGCGTCGATATCGTCATCGCGCGTCCGGGCCTGGCGCGCCCGGGAGGTCTCTACCGACCCCGAGCTGGCTCCCGGCGCCGCCTCGGCCAGGACATGCGCCGGCAGATTGTGAAACTTGTTCATGCCGCTCCCACGGTTATGAAAAATATTACAAACAGCTTGACTCTTTGCAAGCCGAAAGCAACAATTTATGCAATATAATTCAGAAACGTCAGGAGTGAACCGCCATGTCGCGCTACAATGCGTGTGAGGATCTGCTCGACCGCAATGTTGCGGCGGGGCGTGGGGAAAAGACGGCGTTCATCGATCCTCGGCGAAGCATAACCTACGCCGGGCTTGCGATGGAGACGCGCCGCTTCGCAAATGTTTTGACAATGCTGGGCGTCCGTCGTGAGCAGCGGGTCGCGCTCGCGCTGCTCGACACCGTCGAATATCCGGCCGCCTTTCTCGGCGCCATTCGCGCCGGCATCGTCCCGGTCTGCCTCAACACGCTGCTCGCCGCGGAGCAATATGCCTACATGCTCGCGGATTCGCGGGCGGCGGTCCTGTTCGTCTCGGCGCCGCTTCTGCCGGTGCTGCGGCCGGCGCTCGCACATACGCCCGATGTCACGCATGTCGTGGTGATTGGGCCGGGCGCCGAAGGCAAGGAACTCGAATTCGCGGATTTGATGGACAAGGCTTCGGATCAGTTCGTTCCTGTGGACACCCACCCGGATGAAACAGCTTTCTGGCTCTATTCCTCCGGCTCGACTGGCGCCCCGAAGGGCACGAAGCATGTCCATACGAGCCTGATGGAGACGGCGCGCCTGTTCGCCAAGGGAGTGCTTGGTCTGCGCGAGGACGACGTCGTGCATTCCGCCGCAAAGCTGTTCTTTGCCTACGGTCTCGGCAACGCCCTGTCGTTCCCGATGGCGGTCGGCGCAACGGCGATCCTCAATCCCGAGCGCCCGACTCCTGCGGCGGTCTTCGCCATGCTCGAGAAATACAGGCCGACTGTTTTTTGCGGCGTGCCGACCCTGTTCTCCGCCATGCTGCACGACGAGGCGCACGCCGCCCACCCCGGTTCGTCGCGCCTGCGCATTTCCACCTCCGCCGGCGAGGCGCTCCCGGAGCATATCGGCAAGGCCTGGAAGCAACGCTTCGGCACGGACATCGTCGATGGCGTCGGCTCCACGGAAATGCTGCACATCTTCCTTTCGAACCACCCGGACGACATCGTCTACGGCACGTCCGGGCGCGCGGTGCCCGGCTATGACGTGCGCCTGCTCGACGATGGCGGCATGGTTGAGGTAGCGGACGGCGAGGTCGGCGAACTTTACGTGCGCGGCTCAACGGCTGCGGACGGCTACTGGAACCAGCGCGACAAGAGTCGTGCGACCTTCCGGGGCGAATGGACGCGCACCGGTGACAAGTACACGCGCGACGCCAGCGGTCGCTACACCTACTGCGGCCGCGCCGACGACATGTTCAAGGTGTCGGGCATCTGGGTCTCGCCCTTCGAGGTGGAAGGGGCGCTGGCGAGCCATCCCGCCGTGCTCGAAGCTGCGGTCGTGCCTGCGGCCGACGAAGACAATCTCCTGAAGCCCAAAGCCTTTGTCGTGCTCAAGCCCGGCATTTCCGCTGATGGGCTCGAGGCGGCCTTGAAGGACCACGTGAAGGCCGCGATCGGTCTGTGGAAATATCCGCGCTGGGTCGAAGTGCGCGAGAGCCTCCCCAAGACCGCAACCGGCAAGATTCAGCGGTTCAAGCTGCGGGAGGAGGCGTGACCCTCAGTTCAACCGAGTGCGATCTGGAGATAGACGGACTGAAACTGGAAGGCCGCTGGATAGGCCCGGGTCCGCGAGACGCGCCGACATTGGTCCTGCTGCATGAAGGTCTCGGCAGCGTCGGCCTGTGGGGCGATTTTCCGCAGAAATTGGCCGCAGCGATCGGTTGTGGAGTGTTCGCCTATTCACGCGCCGGCTACGGCCGGTCCGATCCCGTCGCGCTGCCGCGTCCGCTTTCCTATATGCACGACGAGGCGCGCGGCGCCCTGCCGAAAATCCTCGATGCCATCGGTTTCCGGCGCGGCATGATCGTCGGCCATTCCGATGGCGCCTCGATTGCAGTGATCTATGCCGGAACGCACGACGATCGACGCCTCGACGGGATCGTGCTGATGGCGCCGCATGTGTTCACCGAGGATATGGGGATCGCCTCGATCGCGGAGGCGAAGCGCGCTTACGAAGAAGGTGACCTCAAGCGGAAACTTGCGCGCTGGCACGAGAATGTCGACTGCGCCTTCTACGGCTGGAACGGCGCATGGCTCGACCCGGATTTCCGCAAATGGAACCTGACCGAATTCCTGCCCGCGATCCGCACCCCGGTGCTGATCGTGCAGGGCGAGGCGGACCAGTACGGCACGATCGCGCAGGTTCAGGCGATCGAGACACGTTGCGGCGGCCCGGTCGAGACGACGATGCTGCCCGGCGTCGGCCATTCGCCGCATCGGGAGGCGCCGGAAGCGGCGCTGGAGGCCATCCGCTGCTTTGTGCGGGCGCACGGCCAAATTCCGATAAAAATGAGCAATAGCGCATGATAGCGCTGGACAATGCACAATAATGCATTATTGTGCAGGTTCAATCATGAAGCATTATGCAGGGAGCGGATATGGCCGACGCGAAACGCAAGCTCGCCAGCGGTAAGGATTTCATCGACTTCCAGACCGATCCGTCGCGCTACAAGCACTGGAAGATTTCGGTCGACGGCGACGTGGCGACGCTCGCCATGGATGTGGACGAGAACGGCGGGCTTTACGAGGGCTATCAGCTCAAGCTGAATTCCTACGATCTTGGCGTCGACATCGAACTGGCCGATGCGCTGACGCGGCTGCGGTTCGAACATCCGAACGTGAAAGTCGTGCTGCTGCGCTCGGCGAAAGACCGGGTTTTCTGCGCCGGCGCTAACATTCGCATGCTCGCGGGCTCCGAACACCCGCACAAGGTGAACTTCTGCAAATTCACCAACGAGACGCGCAATTCGATGGAAGATGCGGCCGAACATTCCGGTCAGCATTTCATCACCGTCGTCAACGGCACGGCGGCTGGAGGCGGCTACGAACTGGCGCTGGCGACCGGCCATATCATGATGATCGACGACGGTTCGACCGCAGTGTCGCTGCCGGAAGTGCCACTGCTTGCCGTGCTGCCGGGCACGGGAGGTCTGACGCGCGTCGTCGACAAGCGCATGGTGCGCCGCGACCACGCCGATGTGTTCTGCACGATCGAAGAGGGAATCAAGGGGCGCCGCGCCGTGCAATGGCGTCTCGTCGACGAACTCGTCCCGCCTTCAAAACTTGAAGATCGCGTGAAGGAGAAGGCAGCCGAGATCGCTGCGAAATCGAAGCGGAACGGTCCGCCCGGAGGCGTGACGCTGACGCCGCTTGAACGCAAGTTCCGCGCCGACGGCATCGACTATCCGTTCGTGAAGGTTGACGTCGACGCGGCCCAGCGCGTCGCAACGATCACCGTGCGCGCGCCCGACGCCGAGCCGCCGATTTCGGTGGAGGGGATGGTCACGCAGGGCGCAACATTCTGGCCCTTGCAGAGCGCGCGCGAACTCGACGACTCCATCCTGCATTTACGCAACAACGCCTATGAAATCGGGACCTGGATATTCCGGACGGAAGGCGATCCCGCGCGCGTGAAGGCCTATGACGAATTCGTCGAAGCGCACAAATCTCATTGGTTCGCGCATGAAACGCGTCACTACTGGAAACGGGTGCTCAAGCGCATCGACGTCACGTCGCGCACGCTGGTCGCGGTGATCGAGCCGGGCTCGTGCTTCGTCGGCACGCTCGCTGAACTCGCCTTCGCCTCGGACCGTTCCTACATGCTGATCGGCGCCATGCAGGGCGACAATCGCCCGGCTGCGAAGATCGAACTGACGAAGTTGAACTTCGGCGCATATCCGATGTCGCACGGCCTGACGCGCCTGCAGGCCCGCTTCCTCGCCGAGCCCGGCAAGCCGGCCGAACTCGAAAAGGAAATCGGCAGGCAGTTCGAGGCGGACGAAGCCGAGACCGCCGGCCTCGTCACCTACGGCCTCGACGACATCGACTGGGCTGACGAAATGCGCGTATTCATGGAAGAGCGCACCAGTTTCTCGCCGGACGCGCTGACGGGCCTCGAAGCCAATCTGCGCTTCGCCGGACCGGAGACGATGGAATCGAAAATCTTCGCCCGTCTC
Source organism: Pseudomonadota bacterium (assembly GCA_021781815.1). Lineage (GTDB taxonomy): Bacteria > Pseudomonadota > Alphaproteobacteria > Rhizobiales > Beijerinckiaceae > JAJXWB01. Next base: position 60,658 of record JAJXWB010000002.1, read on the forward strand.
ACCGCCTGGCAGAACTGGATCTTCCAGCGACCGAACGCCGTGGGCCCGGATGGCGCGCTCAGCCGCTTCGGCACGGGAGAGCGCCCGGTCTACGACATGCGCCGCGTTTGAGGCCAATTGTCTTCCCCGCGAAAGCGGGGGTCCAGAATGAGCAAAACGCGAAGTCGGGGAACCGGATTCCCGCTTTCGCGGACATGATGCAACCGAGGAGACTCCCATGACCGACAACATCAACGTCGACTATTCGACCCGCATTCCCAACAACGTCGGCCTTACAGAAGACCGCACCGTGCTGCGCGCGCTGGAAGGCTGGCACCCCGGCTATATCGACTGGTGGAAGGACATGGGGCCGGAAGGCTTTCAGGAAGCTCTGGTCTATCTGCGCACGGCCGTATCCGTCGACCCGAAGGGCTGGGCGAAATTCGATTATGTGAAAATGCCGGACTATCGCTGGGGCGTTCTGCTCGCGCCGAAGGAAGAGGGCCGCAAGGTCAATTTCGGCAAGCACAAGGGTGAGCCGGCCTTCCAGGAGGTGCCCGGCGAATATCGCGCCATGTTGCGCCGCCTGATCGTGATCCAGGGCGACACGGAGCCGGCCTCGGTCGAGCAGCAGCGCCACCTCGGCGCGACCGCGCCGTCGCTCTACGATCTTCGCAACCTGTTCCAGGTCAACGTCGAGGAAGGCCGCCATCTCTGGGCGATGGTCTATCTGCTGCACAAGTACTTCGGCCGCGACGGCCGCGAGGAGGCGGACGAATTGCTGCGCCGTCGCTCCGGCGACCAGGACAGCCCTCGCATGCTCGGCGCCTTCAACGAGAAGACGCCGGACTGGCTCTCATTCTTCATGTTCACCTTCTTCACCGATCGTGATGGCAAGATGCAGCTCGAAAGCCTGGCGCAGTCTGGCTTCGATCCACTGTCGCGCACCTGCCGCTTCATGCTGACGGAAGAGGCCCACCATATGTTCGTCGGCGAGACCGGCGTCGGCCGAACCATCCAGCGTACCTGCGAGGCGATGAAGGCTGCCGGAATCACGGACCCGAACGAAATTACGAAGGTGCGCGCGCTCGGTGTCATCGACCTGCCGACGATCCAGAAGAAGCTCAACCTGCATTATTCGCTGACGCTCGACCTGTTCGGCGCGGAAATCTCAACCAACTCGGCGAACTTTTACAATGCGGGTCTCAAGGGCCGGTTCGGCGAGACGAAGATCGACGACGATCATCAGCTCACCAACGCCTTCTATCCCGTGCTGAAACTGGTAGACGGCAAGATCGTCAAGGTCGACGAGCCCGCGCTCACGGCGCTCAACATGCGCCTGCGCGACGATTATTCGGAAGATTGCGCGCGCGGCGTCGAACGCTGGAACAAAATCATCGACAAGGAAGGCGTTGCGTTCCGGCTGGAGCTGCCGCACGTCGCCTTCAACCGCAAGATCGGCGAGTTCCGCGATATCGAAGTCACGCCGAAGGGCGTGATCCTGTCGGCGGCGGACTGGGCCAAGGCGAGCGACGATTATCTGCCGTCAGTGTCGGACGGCGAATTCCTGAACTCGCTCATGAAGCCTGCGCATGGCGTCGGCGAATATGCGAGCTGGATCTCCGCGCCGAAGGTTGGCATCGACAACAAGCCCGGCGATTTCGAATACGTCCGCATCGCGGCATAGGGGATAGGCTGTCAGCCCCGGCGCTCGCAAAAGCGAGCGATCGGGGATCCAGAGGTCCGCGCTTCGCTATAGAGTCTGTACGCCCTGTCGGGCCTTCGGCCCGTCGGGAAGATACATAAATCCTTCGGATACGTCATGAACGCGCCGCTCAAACAGCACCTGATCGATCCGGAAATCTGCATCCGCTGCAACACGTGCGAGGAAACCTGTCCGGTCGACGCGATCACTCACGACAGCAACAATTACGTGGTCGACGCCGCCCGGTGCAATCTGTGCATGGATTGCATTCCACCCTGCCCAACCGGCTCGATCGACAATTGGCGTATCGTCGGAGCGCCCTATTCGCTCGAAGACCAGTTCTCGTGGGAGGAATTGCCGAAACAGGAGCAGATCGCGACCGGCGACGGCGCGGAGGCGATCGACGCCGACGTCCAGGCGCTGATCGACAGCGCGCATACAGGCGCCGGCGGCAAATCGGTCGCGCCCGCCTCGGCGCTGAAGCCATCGGTCAATCTCTACAACCGCGACAGCGCGGCGATTGCGACCGTCACCGGAAATTATCGCCTGACACACGAGGAATCGGACGTCGACGTCCATCACATCATTCTCGACCTCGGCGATACGCCCTTGCCGGTGCTCGAGGGCCAGTCGATCGGCATCGTGCCGCCGGGCGTCGATCCGGATGGCAAGCCGCATCGTATCCGCCTCTATTCGATTGCGAGCCCGCGCCACGGCGAGAGGCCAAACCACAACAATCTCGCGCTCACAGTGAAGCGCGAGACAAATGGCGTGTGTTCGAACTACATGTGCGATCTGAAGAAGGGCGACAAGGTGCGGATCACCGGCCCGTTCGGCGCAACCTTCTTGATGCCGAACGATCCGGCCGCCAACATCATAATGATCTGCACCGGCACCGGCTCGGCGCCGTTCCGCGCCTTCACCGAATGGCGACGGCGCGCCATGCCGAACGCGACCGGCCGCATGCTGCTGTTCTTCGGCGCCCGACGTCCGCAGGACTTGCCCTATTTCGGTCCGTTGCAAAAGGTGCCGGACAGCCTGCTGGGCAAGTATTTCGCATATTCGCGCGTGCCGGGGGAGAAAAAAGTCTACGTGCAGGATCTCATGCGCCGCGAGGAAACGATGCTCGCCAAACTCGCGCCGTCGCCCCACACGCACATCTATGTCTGCGGACTGAAAGGCATGGAACAGGGCGTCGACTCAGCGCTTGACGATATCTGCCGCAGCGCCGAATTGCGATGGGCGGACCTGCGCGATGCGATGCGTTCGGAAGGGCGCTATCACGTCGAGACTTATTGAACGGGACACCCTGCATCGCGGCCATCGTGATCGCGGGATCCATGCGTCCGCATCCGGGCCGGGCGCTCCGTCGGCCTTACGAACATCGCTGCCCGCCCGATCTCGATTTCCGATTGCGGCTGGGCCATGGTCCGCACATGGCGAACAACGAATCGATCGACGGGACGACGCTGCAAAAGCAGGCCGCCGCACTTGCACCGGACGAAATCCCGGCGATTGCTTCTCTCCGGCGTATCGCCGAATCCAATCCCGATCGGCCGTTCGTTGTCGCGCAGCTCGGCCAGTCGCTTGACGGGCGAATCGCGACTCCTGGCGGCGAATCGCGCTACATCAACGCGGCGGCCGGACTTGATCATTTGCATCGATTGCGCGCCTGCGTCGACGCGGTCGTGGTCGGCGCGGGGACGATCGAAGCCGACGATCCGGAACTTACCGTTCGCCGCTGCGCCGGGCGCAATCCCGCACGCATCGTTGTCGATCCGCGCAGCCGACTTGACTGGGGAGGACGCTGGCTTGCGCGGGACGGAGCGCGCCGCGTGCTCGTTACGTCCAATGCGCGCGTCGCGCCGCCCGGCGTCGAAACGGTCGCACTACCTGCCGACAGCGGCGCCATCGCGCCGCACGAGATCATCCTTGCCCTGCATCGCCTCGGTTTTGCGCGCATACTCGTCGAAGGCGGCGCAAGAACCGTCTCGTCCTTCATCGACGCCGGCGCGATCGACCGGTTGCACCTGATCGTCGCCTGCATGATCATCGGATCGGGCCGAACCGGGCTTGATCTGCGTCCGCTCCTTCGTCTCGGCGATGCGCTCCGACCGCCAACCGAGGTGTGCCGACTGGGTGAACGCGACGTGCTTTTCGATTGCGATCTGAGAGCGGCCGCGGAGAGGGAATGACATCAGTCCGCGAAGACCTGTACGCCGCCCGTCGTGGCGATTCGTCGGTTCGGCGCGCCGGGTTCTTTCGGCGCCTGCGCAGGCGACCTGATCGTGGCGCGCACGGACTGACCGGCGCAGGATCGTCTCTTCTCCATTCGCAAATCAGTCGGAAAGGGTAGCGAACAGATCGATATGCCCAATTATGACGCTGGCTTCGCGCCGCGCGCCGCGCCAACTTTGCATGGCAGGCGCGTCAATCAGTCCGGTTTCCCGACAGGCCGCGACAACGCCATCCGTCAACGCCCGGATCAATGCGCGGTCATCGCCGTCCAAGCGCCAGTCGCTCCTGCCTTCCACAATCTGGTAGCCCCGCTGAGCGAGAAGCCCCACAACCAAGGGCGCCGCTTGCGGGCCTGCCGCCGGTCCAAATCCCTTGTCGCGCGCCTGATGCGCATGAAATGCGTGTCGCACGGCTGCGTCATGCGCATGTGGGGGTATCCATCGCTCCTCGCCGTTATAGGTCAGCGCCGCATAGAGCGGCAGGCGCTTTCGCGCGAGCAGGTCACAAAATGCCCGCAGCCATCCGACCGAGACGAGATCAAGCAGGGCCGCCGCAGAGACGAGGTCGGCGGACGGCGCGAGCGTTTCAATGAGATCGCTAGCCAGGTCGGCCTGAATGAATTCGACGTCGATCTGCAAATCATGCTTCGCCAGGCGCAGGCCATTCTCAACCATCCCGACCCCGTCCGCCCAGCGGCCAAGGGCGCTGCGGGCCGCCTCAAGCAGCGCTGGATCGTGATCGACCAGCCGCCAGAACTGTTTGCGTGGCAGATGCGGCGCCAGCGCGCGCAAATTGGAGCCGGCGCCGCAACCGAGATCGACGATCGTGATCCCGCGGCTGTCGGCGAAATGCGCGGCGCAAGCTGCTCTAACTTCGCCATTGCGCGCGGCGCGGTCAGCGGGCTCACGCAACGCGAGCCATATCGGATCAAACCCGTTCACCTCGTCTGTCCCATAGCGTGGCGGAGGGCGCGCAGGACGGTCTGCGCGGCATCGCGCCAGCGCGGCTGCGCGCCCGCAGCCGCCCAGGAGCGTGCGGATAGCTGAGCGCGCAACGACGAATCGCCGATGATTCCACTCAGCGCAGCGCGCAACGCCATGACGTCGCCAGCAGGATATGTCCGTGCGGCGCCCTCCGGCGCAGCTCCGGCAGCGGCGACTTCGTCGGCGACGACGATCGGCAGGCCCCGCGCGACCGCTTCGGCGATCGCCATGCCATAGCCTTCGAAACGCGAAGCCGTTACGAACACGTCGGCCGATCTTAAGCTTTCCGCCACTACGCGCGCGGGCTGCGCTCCGGCCAACGCAATGCGCGAGGACAGACCAAGATCGGACACCCGTTTTTCGAGCGCGCGCGCGCAATCCGGCGCCAGCGTCAACGAGCCGACAATTTGCAGCCGCCAGTCGCCCTGAACGCCGGCCAGCGCGCAGACAAGATCATCGTAGGCCTTGCGCGGAACCACCGAGCCGACCGCGACCAGGCGAACGATCCCGTCGCTCGACCCTTCCGCGCGCGCCGCCGCATCGACGCCGGGCTCCGCGACGAACAGGCGATCCGGCGCGACCGCAAATTCGCGCGCGACGATGTCCGCGGTCATGCGGCTCGTGGTGAGGATCGCCGGCGCCTCGGCGAGCGCATTCCGTTCGCTGGCGCGAAGGCGCGTGACGCGATCAGGCGCTAGGCCGGTTTCCATGAACAAGGGATGATGCACAAGCGCGATGGGGCGCGGCGACAGACCGGCGATGAGAGGAGCCGGCAACACGCCGAAGGCAAGGCCGTCGATGATCAGCGCATCGCGCACGTCGGCGGACAGCAGGCGCTCCGCGGCGCAGATGTCGCGCGCGTCCGGCTCGGGAAACGATGCCGGAAGCTCGACCGGCGTCACGGCGCAGTCGATTGCGGAAAGCTCGGCGATGATGCGGCGGTCGTAACCATAGCCGCCGGTCGGCGTCGCAAGATCGCCGGGATAGGCGAACCCGATACGCAGCCCGCTCACACCGCCGCCTCGTACCAGCCGCGCGCGACATGGGATTCGTGCAGGGTCACGCGAATGCGCTCCAGTCCGTCGCCGCCAGGGCCGAGTCCGCCAGCGCGCGCCGCCGCGGCCATCTTTCCGAAAATGTAATAGGAGAGAAACTCCGTGGTTGTCTGCTGGCCCGCGAATTCGGGCAGGTCGTCGAGATTGCGGTAGTTGAGCGGCGCCAATGCCGAGGCGAGCGCTTCATGCGCCCGCCCGATGTCGACGACCACGCCGTCGGCGGTCAGCGCGCGGCGGAAAAACGCCACGTCGATCACAAAGGTGGCCCCGTGCAGGCGCTGCGCCGGCCCGAACAATTCGCCACGAAACGAATGGGCGATCATGACATGCGCGCGCACTTCGACCGCAAACATTTGCGCTCCCTCAGCCGTAGATCACGATGCTTGTCACGCCGGGCGCTCCGGATGCAAGAAGCCGCGGCATTTCACGGGGAAGATCGTCGAAGGCGACGCGTTCTCCGATCAACGAATCGAGGCGCGGGTCATCGAGCAATTCGACCGCCTTGGTCAGGCGGCGCTTCTGCGTCCAGCGCGGTCGCCGCGATTGCGAAACAAGGCCCACCTGCGACGAGACGATCCTGAGGCGGCGCGCGTGGAAGGCGCCGCCAAGCGGCGCCGCGATCGCGCGCGCGCCATACCAGCTCGACTCCACGAGCGTCGCCTCGAGGCCGCAGGCGGCGATGGCCGCCGCGAACCCGTCCGCGCTTGCCGATGTATGGAACGCAATGTCAGCGCCGATTGAAGCCGGCGCCTTGCTGCAGTAGGTCGCGCCAAAATCCTCCACGATTTTCGCGCGCGAATCATCAGGGTCGATCAGCGTGACATCGGCGCCCGGCAGTCTCGCCGCCAGAAAACAGATGAGGAGGCCGACAGCGCCGCCGCCGACGATCGCGATGCGGTCGCCTGGCCCAGCGCCAGAATCCCACATCGCATTGAGGGCCGTTTCCATATTGGCTGCGAGCGTGGCGCGCTCCATCGGCAGCCTGTCGGGCAGGACAGCCACGACATCAGCCGGCGCAACGAAAAAATCCTGATGCGGATGCAGCGCGAACACACGTCGTCCCAACAGGCCAGGCGGCCCCTGCTCGACGCAGCCGACCGCGCAATAACCGAATTTGACCGGGAAAGGAAAGGCACCGTCCTGCATTGGCGCACGCATCGTTTCATATTCGCCTCGAGGAACGGCGCCTTCAAACACCAGCCGCTCCGTCCCCCGGCTGATCGCGGAGCATAAGGCGCGGACCATGATTTCGCCGGGTTGCGGCGCCGCCAGACGGCCGCCCCGGATTTCGGCGCGGCGCGGGGCGGCGAACCAGAGCGCCCGCATTGGCTTCAATGTCGCTTGATCGGGGAAACCGCCGGCAGCCACGCGCAATCCTGTCAAAACTCGCGTATGGATTTTCGCCGATGACGTTGCTCGACGCAATCGACGCCTATGGCATGACGCCCGCGCGACTCCAGTCCTGCGCGACGCTCACGCGTCGCCGACTGGCCGCGCTCGCCTTGAACCTGATGGTCTATGGGGCGCTGTGCGGCTGGCTCGCCAGCATACTCGGCGCGGGCGGCTGGAGTTGCATCGACCTCGCGTTCTTCGCCTGCTTCCTCGTCGCCTCGCCCTGGGCGGTGCTGGGCTTCGTCAACGCCATGCTCGGACTTTGGCTCGCGCGCTTCGCGGCCGACGGCGTCGCTCAAACCGCGCCATTTCTCGCGGCAGGAGAAAGTCCTGCAGCGATTTCCGAGCGCATCGCCATTGTCATGACTGTGCGCAATGAAGATGCGGGACCTGCAATCGATCGTCTGGCGCGCATGGAAACCGAACTTTCGGCCACGGCGGACGGGGCGCATTTTTCCTGGCATCTGTTGAGCGACACATCCGATCTCGCTATCGCAGCGGACGAGGAAAGGCTGATCGCCGCCTGGCGCGCGCAGCGGCCCGGCAGCGCCGGACGAATCCACTACCGCCGCCGCCGCGACAATTCTGGCTTCAAGGCGGGCAATCTCCGGGCCTTTTGCGTGGATTGGACAGCCGATTACGATTCGATGATCGTTCTCGACGCCGACAGTTTCATGCAGAGCGGGACATTTTTGCAGATGGCGCGGATAGCTGAGGCGCATCCGCGCATCGGCATCCTTCAATCGCTTGCCGTGGGCGCGCCGTCGCGGTCCGCCTTCACGCGACTGTTTCAGTTCGGGATGCGCATGGGGATGCGCAGCTACACGCTTGGCGCATCGTGGTGGACCGGCGATTGCGGCCCGTTCTGGGGTCACAACGCCCTGGTGCGCGTTCGACCGTTCCTCGACCATTGCGTGTTGCCTGAACTATCGAGCGGCCCAATTCTGTCGCACGACCAGATCGAGGCGGCGCTGATGCGACGCGCTGGCTTTGAAGTCCGCGTCATGCCGGTCGAAGGCGGCAGCTACGAACAAAACCCGCCCGACCTGGCGGAATTTTCGCGCCGCGACCTGCGCTGGTGCAGAGGCAACATGCAGTACTGGCGCCTGCTCGGCCTGCCGGGCCTTGCGCCCGTGAGCCGGTTCCAGCTCGCCTGGGCGATCGCCATGTTCATCGGGCTTCCTGCCTCGCAGGCCTTGCTGGCGCTGGCGGCCCTAAAGCCGTTCGACGGAGAACCCTCGTCGGTCTTCCCGGCAGGATCGGGGATCGCCTTTCTCCTCGCCTACATGCTGGTCGGCCTCACGCCGAAACTCGCCGGCCTCCTCGATGCGGCCTTCAGCGGCGAGGCCCGCCACTATGGCGGCGCCCGCCTTTTCGCCCTCGGCGCCGCGCTCGAGCTTGTCGCGTCCTATCTCTTGTCCGCCGCCATCGGTTTCCGTACCGCGGCTTTCCTGCTCGGACTGCCGTTTGGCCGCGCGGTCGCCTGGGGCGCCCAGCGTCGCGTCGCGGTGGACATGTCCTGGGGCGACGCTGCACGCGACTTCTGGCCGGCGACGCTGTTCGGGCTGACATTGGGAGGGCTTCTGTGCGCCGGCGCGCCGGCAGCCGTACCCTGCGCGCTCCCGTTCATCGCCGGCCTCGCGCTAGCCATTCCGTTTGCAAAATTGACGGCTTCGCCGGCGCTCGGCGCGTTTTTCGTGCGCCACCGCTTGTGCGCCGCTCCGGAAGAGGACGCATCGACGCAAGGCTCCGTCAGTGCGCCATGAACACGGGCAATTCGGCGCTCGCCAGGATCTCGCTGGTGGCGCCGCCGAAAATCAGCTGGCGCAGGCGACTCTGGGTATAACCGCCTTTCACCAGCAGATCGGCGCCGAGCATTGCGCATTGCTCGAGAATGACTTTGCCGGCTGGCCTCGACCCGCTGTCGATATTTACCACGTCCACGGCCAGCGCGTGGCGCTGGAGGGATTTTGCCAGCATCTCGGCTGATGGGCCGGGAGACATGGCTCCTGTGACCGTCAGGACGACAATTCGCTTTGCGCGCTTGAGCAGCGGCATGGCGAATCCGATCGTGCGCGCGGTTTCGGTCGAACGGTTCCAGGAGATGACAATGTTTTCCCCGAGTTTATCCGGCGCCTTGCGCGGCGCTATCAGAATCGGGCGGCCAGCCTCGAACAGCACCGATTCGAGCGTTGCGCGCCTGGGATCGCCGCGTCCGGCGCCGGGACGGCCGATCACAACGATGTCTGCGACCCGGCCATAGGCGCCGATTCCGCTGTCGGTGCTCATGTCGCCGCCCGCCCAGCCATACGTCACGCCTTCGACGCCCGCGGCGCTGGCCGGCACATTATGCAGATGCATGAAATCCTCGAACAGGCGGCGAGCATGCTCGACGAGTTCGCGGCGCGTCTTTTCGTCGAAGATCGAGCCGGCGATGACGAAGTCCGCAGCGATGAGATCGCCCGTGTCCGGGCCAAGCGCGATGCCCTCGATCCGGCCCTCGAACATCTCGGCGAAGCGCCACGCCGTCTCAAGAACAGCCGGCATCGAATCGTGTTCTTCGATCGGGACCAGAATATTCTTCATGCACGCACCCCTGCCCCCGAAGCTAGCCCGAATTCCGCCAGAAAGGAATTGCGTCTAAAGACGCCGTGTTGGCACGATCCACGCGAACGCAAGCGTCAGCGCGGCGAAGGCGTCTATGATCAGGAACGCCACGCGAAAGCTCGCCGCGAGCGCATCCTGCGCGAGGGTTCTCGTCTGCTCCGGGAGTCCGGCCAGAGCTGAAGGGCCTTGTTCCAGCAAATCGGCAAATACGCCGACGCCGGCCGGGTCTCGGTTCGCGAAGGCCGCAAGAAGCGAGACGCCGACGAGAGCAGCGCCGAACGAGGCGCCAATGGCGCGGGAAAACTGGACCGATCCAGCCGCCGCCCCGAGCATTCCTGCGCCAGCAGCGCTCTGGACCGTCACCTGCACCACACCCATCACGCTGCCCATGAAGAACGTCAGAACGCCGAGCAGTCCCGCCAAGGTCATCAGGCCAAAGACTTCGTGGAACATGCCGATCGCAAAAAGAATGAGAGTCACCGGAATAAGGGAGACCGCAGGAAAGATCGCGGTGCGGCCGGTGCGGCTTACGAGGCGCCCGGTGACGACAGAGCCGAGGCCAATGCCGAAGGCGATCGGGAGGAGGAAATAGCCGGTGGCCGAAGGCGACAGGCCACGCACCGTGCGCAGATATATGGGCAGATAGGCGATCAGCGAGACCAGCGCGGCGCCGTGGCACGCCGCCATCGCGTCCGAGCGCCAGATCGTGGGGTTGCGCAGCAGCGAAAACGGAAACAGCGGCTGCGGCGTCGTCAACTCGCGCCGAGCCAGCAGGACAAGAGACACGGCGGCGACGGCGACAAGACCCAGGATCATCGGAACGTCGCTTGCGCGAAGATCGCGAACCTGCTCCAGCGCGACCAGAACGGGGGCGACGAACAGAATAAAAAATAGCAACCCGGGCGTGTCGAACCGCCAATCCAGGCCCGTCGGCTTCCGTTGCGGCAAACGCCGCGCGAACAACATGGCGCCCGCGCCGAGCGGCAGGTTGATCCAGAAGATCGAGCGCCAGCCGAACAGACTGGTCAGCCAGCCGCCCGCGACCGGCCCGAACGCATTGGAGAACACGACCACGGCCGCGAGATAACCCTGATAGCGCGCGCGGTCGCGCGGCGGCACGCTCTCGCTGATCAGCGATTGCGAAAGGGTCATCAGGCCGCCTCCTCCCAGCCCCTGCACGAGGCGCGCGACGACAAGCATGGCCACATTCGGCGACAGCGCGCAGGCGAGCGAGCCGAGCATCATGACCGCGAGCGCAACGAACATCATGCGCGCGCGCCCCAGGACGTCGCCGAGCCGCCCGTAGACCGGCGCCGCGATCGTGTTGGCGATCAGATAGGAAACCACGATCCAGGCAATTTGTTCGACGTCGCCGAGCGAAGACGCCATGGCGGGCAACGCGGTGGCCACGATCGTCTGGTCGAGCACGGCAATGAACATCGGCAGAACGATCGAAGGGAAAATTTTTAGAAACGACTGCGCGCCTCTGGCTGGCTGGGCCGTTTCCGGCGCGGCGGCGGGTTTCTCGGCGGTCAATGCGGGGGATCCCAGGGAGTCGGCGGGTGGCGCGGCAATCCGGCACCCTCGCCATAATTGGCGCTATTGACATTCAAATCCAGCGGGGACGACAAAGCGGCGCCCAAAATTGAGGATTCCTGATGCGCCCTTCCCGCCGCGCGCCCGATGAAATGCGCGCCGTCACGCTCGAACGCAACGTCGCCCGCTACGCCGAGGGCTCCTGCATGGTGAGATTCGGCAATACCCAGGTCCTTTGCACGGCCTCGCTCGAGGACAAGCCGCCGATGTGGCTTCGCGGACAGGGCCGCGGCTGGGTCACGGCGGAATATTCCATGCTGCCGCGCGCGACCCATACGCGCACGCGCCGGGAGGCGACATCAGGCAAGCAGTCCGGACGCACGCAGGAGATTCAGCGGCTGATCGGCCGCTCCCTGCGCGCCGTGACCAATCTGCAGGCGCTGGGCGAGCGCCAGATAACCGTCGATTGCGATGTGATCCAGGCCGACGGCGGCACCCGCACGGCCTCGATCACGGGCGCCTGGATTGCGCTGCATGATTGTTGCAAGTGGATGCGTGGCCGCTCGATCATCAAGGACATGCCGCTGAAGGACCGCGTCGCCGCCGTCTCGTGCGGCGTCTACAAGGGCGAAACCGTTCTCGATCTCGATTATGATGAGGATTCTGCTGCAGAAACAGACGCCAATTTCGTCCTCACCGGCGCTGGCGGCCTCGTGGAAGTGCAGATGACCGCGGAAAACGCCACCTTTACGGAAGAGCAACTCACGGCCATGCTTTCGCTGGCCAAGGGCGGGATTTTGAAACTCGCGGCGCTTCAGCAGGCGACCATCGCCTGATGGGTCGCAAGCTCGCCGGCAAGATCGTCATCGCCACCCACAATTCCGGCAAGCTGCGGGAAATGCGGGATTTGCTGGCCCCCTACGGGATCGAGGCTGTGTCTGCCGGCGAACTCGGCCTGGCCGAGCCGGACGAGACGGGCGCCGATTTCGCCGCCAACGCGCTCATCAAGGCGCGGGCTGCGGCGCAGGCGGCCGATTTGCCCGCCTTCGCCGACGATTCGGGCCTGTGCGTGGATGCGCTCGGCGGCGCGCCAGGTCTATTTTCCGCGCGTTGGGCGGGCGATTCCAGGGATTTTAATGCGGCAATGGCGCGTATAGAGCGCGAGGTTCTGGCGACTGGCGCCGCTGCGCCCTGGCGCGCGCATTTCATCTCGGCGCTGGCGCTCGTCTGGCCAGACGGCCACATTGAGCAGGTGGAAGGTCGGGTGGACGGCGATCTGACCTTCCCACCGCGTGGAACCAGCGGTTTCGGCTACGATCCCTGTTTCAGGCCCGACGGCCATCGTCGCACCTTCGGCGAGATGGCGGCCGAAGAAAAGCACGGTGTTCCTGCCGATGGCTCGCTGGCGCTGTCACACCGCGCCCGCGCATTCCAGGCCCTGGCGAAGGCCTGTCTTGCGCCATCCGGCGCCTGAGCCCCGCAAGTTCCGCGCAAGGCGCCGGCTGCAGCTTCTGGTCGAGCCCCGGAGGCTCGGTTGGGAGCGAAAGGAACGAACATGAGGGTTTCGGGAATGTCCGGCGCCTATGCGCCGCAGGTCATGACGGGCGCGAGCGCGCGAATGCCGCCGACGCAGAAAATGATCAATCTGTTCTCCAAGATCGACGCCAGCGGTTCAGGGTCAATCACCAAGGCGCAGTTTAAGCAAGCATTTCAGACGATGAAGCCGCCGGCCGGCTTTCGCGCCATGGGCGCAGACGCCGTCTTTCAGGCGCTCGGCCCGAGCGCGTCGGGAACAGTCACCCAGCAAGGCTTCGTGCAGGGAATGACGAACCTCATGGCGCAATTTCGCGCCGGCGCGGCGACCGCCTGAGCGCGCCCACACATGTAATCGGCGTCGCCCCGGACTGTTTTCGCGCCGATTTCACCGCCATGGGGTCGCCCTGCGAATTGCTGCTGTATGTGCGCAGCAGGCGCATTGCGACGGAGGCCGCCCAGGCCGCCATCGCCGAAATAGGTCGTCTCGAACGACGCTATTCGCGTTACCGGGCTGACAGCGACCTGAGCGAAATCAACCGCATTGCGCGACGGGGCGGCGCCATTCGACTCGATCCCGAGACGGCGAACCTGATCGACCACGCCTTCGCCGCGTGGCGGTGGTCCGACGGGCTGTTCGACATCACATCCGGCCCCTTGCGTGAAATCTGGCGGGCGGGGCGCGCGATTCCTCCCGGTTTGGCGGAGCTGACGCCGATTCTGGCGCGAATCGGCCTGAAATGGATCGACTGGCGACGCCCGACGCTTTTGTTCGGCGCCGCCGGCATGGAACTCGATTTCGGCGGTCTGGCCAAGGAATATGCGGCGGACTGCGCTGCGGCCGTCTGCCGGGCCGTCGGCGTGGCGGGCGGCGTCGTCAGTCTGGGCGGCGATATTGCGGTGATCGGCCCGGGCGCTCGCGCTGCGCCCTGGCGCATCGGCGTCAATGACCCTGCGGGCGGCGGGGGCGCGCGCGCAACCCTGTTTGTCCGCTCTGGCGGCATTGCGACGAGCGGCGACTACGCGCGATTTGTCGAAATCGACGGTCGTCGATTCGGCCATGTTTTCGACCCGACCACCGGCTGCCCGACCACCAGCCTGTCATCGGTCACGGTCGCCGCCGAGTCATGCCTCGAGGCGGGCACTATCGCCACCATCGGCTTGCTCAAGGGAGCAGCCGGCGCGGTATGGCTCGCGGCGTCGGGCGCCGATTGCCTGTGGATCGAGGCGACGGGCGAGATGGGCGGATCGATTCTGACAAATCGTCAATGTCCCATTCCGGCACATTCCCCACCGGCGCCGCTCGTGCAATAAGGCGACATGGCCAGCATCCATCCGCCTCGAATCGACCCGGGCTTCGGCGTGTACGTGCATTGGCCGTTCTGCCTGTCGAAGTGCCCCTATTGCGACTTCAACTCTCACGTTCGGCGCAATCCGATCGACGAAGAGCGTTACGTCGAAGCCTTTCAGGTCGAGATCGCCCATCGCGCGAAGCTGACGCGCAGTCGCAAGGTCGCCTCTGTCTTCTTTGGTGGCGGCACCCCATCCCTGATGAAACCGCAGACTGTGGAAGCTATTCTTCGGTCGATCGCCGACCACTGGGCGATCGAGCCGAACGCCGAGATCACGCTGGAAGCAAATCCCTCGAGCGTCGAGGCCGACCGTTTCCGCGGCTATCGCGCGGCCGGCGTGAACCGGGTTTCGCTCGGCGTGCAGGCCCTTAACGACGCCGATTTGCGTGCGCTCGGCCGGCTGCACAATCGCGAAGAGGCGCTGGCGGCGCTCTCGACAGCCGTCTCGATCTTCGATCGCGCCTCGTTCGACCTGATCTACGCCCGCCCCGGCCAGACCGTCGACCAATGGCGCAGGGAGCTCGGCGAGGCGCTGATTCTGGCGCCGGAGCATCTGTCGCTCTACCAGCTTACCATCGAGCCAGACACAATGTTTGAGCGGCTGGAGCGCGCGGGCAAGCTAAGCCTGCCGACCGTGGACACCCAGCGCGACCTGTGGGAAGCGACGCAGGACATGATGGGCAAGGCAGGCATGCCGGCCTACGAGATTTCCAATCACGCGCGGCCGGGCGCGGAGAGCCGGCATAACCTCATCTATTGGCGCTACGGCGAATATGTCGGGATAGGCCCCGGCGCTCATGGGCGCGTTGTAGGCCCCAAGGGCCGGCGCGCGCAGGCGACCGAAAAGCACCCGGAGATGTGGTTGACCTGTGTCGAGACCGAAGGCCACGGCCTGGTCGAGGACGAGGCTCTGTCAATCGAAGAGCAGGGCGACGAGTTCCTGCTGATGGGCCTGCGCCTGACCGAAGGCATCGACCCTGGCCGTTTCCAGGCGCTGACAGGAAAGTCGCTGGCGCCCTCGCGCGTCGCCGACCTCATCGCCCACGGCTTGGTGGAATACACGCGCGAGGGACGATTGCGCGTGAGCGCGGAAGGGTTCCCTGTGCTGGACGCAGTTGTGGCCGATCTGGCCGCCTGAGCGACGCCGGACCGGGCGTTTGCTGATGCGGGAGGCGGACGCCGCGCGATCATTCCGCGCCGGCGCGTTCGCGCGCTGGAAAACAGGGCGCAAATATTCTATCAGCTTCGGCCAGAGCGGCATGGCCGCGCTCCTCCGCGGCCGGACCAACCTGCCGTCATCACCCAGAGGCAAGACTATGACGATCACCCGTATTGGCGTCGGCCCCCGCATGAGCCAGGCGGTCCTGCATGGCTCGACGGTCTACGTCGCCGGTCAGGTCGCCAACAAGACTGCCGGTCAGTCGGTCGAAGCCCAGACGCGCGAAATCGTCGAGACGATCGACGCGCTGCTCGCCGAAGCCGGCTCCGACAAGACGAAGATCCTGTCGGCGACCATCTATCTGGTTGATATGGCGACTTTTCCAGAAATGAACCGGGTCTGGGATTCGTGGGTGGTTCAGGGCCACACGCCGGCGCGCGCCACGGTTGAGGCAAAGCTGGCGGCGCCGCCCTACAAGGTCGAAATCGCGGTCATAGCGGCTCTGTAGGCGCCGGCGTCGTCCAACCCGCCGCGCGCGCGCCGTTGAGCGGGTTGTCCTCATCCCAGCCGTAGGCGAGCGTCTCGAAGCGGAGCGCGCGCGCGTCGAACAGCACGAGATGGCCGACCAGGCCTTGGCCGAAGCCGACTATCTCGCGAATGACCTCGAGCGCCATCATGCTGCCGACGACGCCCGTCAAGGCGCCGAGCACGCCTGTCTCGGCGCAGGTCGGAATTGCGCCGGGCGCTGGCGGCTCAGGAAATAGACAGCGATAGGTCGGATTGGGCCGGCCGTCGGGGCCAGCCTCGAACGGCCGGAGGGTGGTGAGCGACGCGTCAAAGGGCCCTACCGCCGCGGTCACCAGCGGTCTGCGCTCATGGAAGCAGGCGTCTGAAACCAGATAGCGCGTCTCGAAATTGTCCGAACCTTCGGCGACTATATCGTAGCGGGCAACCAGCGCGCGGACATTTTCGGGCGCCACCCGGAGATCGTGTCGCTCGACGGCGACATGCGGATTCAGGCGACGCACGGCGTCGGCGGCGCTGTCGACCTTCTTCCGGCCGAGGTCTGGCTCGCCGTGCAGCACCTGCCGTTGCAAGTTTGAGAGCGAGACGACGTCGTCGTCCGCGACTCCGATCGTTCCGACGCCTGCTGCCGCCAGATACTGGATCAGCGGCGCGCCGAGGCCGCCCGCCCCGATCGCCAAAACCCGCGCGGCCTTCAGCTTGAGCTGACCCGGCCCACCGACGTCGTGCAATACGATGTGGCGGGCGTACCGTTCTATTTCTTCCGCTTCGAGCGCCATCGCCTTCGTCTTTACGCCCTCGCGACCGCCCATTCCAGCGCCACCTCAAGTCGGTCGTCGCCCCAGAACAATTCGTTGTCGGCGGCGACGAACGAGGGCGCGCCGAAAATTCCGAGCCTCTTGGCTTCGTCGACGCTCGCCTTCACCGCCGTCTTGACCGCATCGGAGGAGGCGCGCTGAAGCGCTTCGGCCGGCAGGCCCAGATCGGCCAGGAGGCGCTCAATCAGCGCGCGATCGTCGATCGAGCGCCCCTCGGCGAATTCGGCGCGATAGACCGCGCGGCTGAAGTCGGCGCGCGCTTCGCCAGCCAGCGCCGTCGCGACCCGCGCGGCGAGCAACGAGTTCTGTGGGAATGAATCGGGCCGCCGGAAAGGCAACCCGCGATCGGCGCAAATGCGCTCCAGATCGCGCCACATGTACCGGCCCTTGGCGGGGTAGATGTTGAATGGCGAATTGCGCCAGCCCTGATCGGCGAATATGGGTCCGAGGAGAAACGGCCGCCAGCGCACGTCGACGCCCCGAGCCTGCGCCAGAGTGCCGATACGGATGGCCGCCGGATAGGAATATGTGCTGGCAAATTCGTACCAGAAGTCGAGACGGGGCATTGCGGATCCCAATGAACCGGATGGATCGTGGCAGGACGGAGGCGACCCGGCAAGCAGACAGGCGGATTACGGCGATGATCGCGGTCGCAGCCCTGACGCTGATCGGGAGCGCGCTCTGGCCGGCCGCGGAAATCGCCCTGGCTCAGCTCGCGCTGCGCGGCGGCGACCGAGTGGCTCAGGCGCTGGCTGTGGCCAGATCCATCGAGAGGATAACGCCGGCCGCGATGCTGCTGACCCTGGCTCTGCAATTGCTGCGCGACGCATCCCGCTGCCGAGCCCAATCGCGCGCGCGGTTCCGCGCGATCGCCTTCCTGGCGCTGACCTTCGCGCTTGGTCCGGGGTTGGTCGTGAACGGGCTCCTGAAATCCGTTTCTCATCGGCCGCGTCCGCTCCATACCGCGCAGGTGATGGGCGTCGGCGACGACTATCGACCGTTCTACGCCTTCGACGGCGCCTGTCGTCGCAACTGCTCGTTTTCATCGGGCGAGACGGCCGGGGCGTTCTGGATGGTCGCGCCGGCCTTGCTGACGCCGCCTCAGGTCCGGCCAGCCGCGGTCGCCGCCGGGCTGGCGTTCGGGGCCATCGCCGGCGCGATTCGAATCGCGGCGGGGGCGCATTTCCTGTCGGACGTCGCCTTTTCCGCGCTGGCGGCGCTACTGCTGATCCTCGTGGCATACCGGATTCTGCGCATCGGCGACGATCCGTCTCGCGCCGACGCCTTGCGCCCGCCTCGCGCGGAACTATAGTCCCGGCCGCGTTGAAACTGGCGCCCTGCCCAGCCGAGAGATCCAATGTCGAAGCCGTCGAAACAAATCAACCGCGTGGTCCTCGCCTATTCGGGCGGGCTCGACACGTCGATCATTCTGAAATGGCTGCAGACGACCTATGGCTGCGAGGTGGTGACCTTCACCGCGGACCTCGGCCAGGGCGAGGAACTGGAGCCCGCGCGCGAAAAGGCGTTGTTGCTCGGCATCAAGCCAGAGCATATTTTCATCGAGGATCTGCGCGAGGAATTTGTGCGCGACTATGTGTTCCCGATGTTCCGCGCTAATGCACAATACGAGGGCGACTATCTGCTCGGCACTTCGATCGCGCGGCCGCTGATTTCGAAAAAACAGATCGAGATCGCCCGCCGGGTCGGCGCTGACGCCGTCTGTCACGGCGCCACCGGCAAAGGCAATGATCAGGTGCGATTCGAACTCGGATATTACGCGCTGGAGCCCGAAATCACGGTTATTGCGCCGTGGCGCGAGTGGGAGTTGACGTCGCGTACGGCATGCATCGAGTTCGCCGAAAAGCACCAGATTCCGATCGCCAGGGACAAGCGCGGCGAGGCGCCGTTCTCAACCGACGCAAACCTGCTGCATACATCCTCCGAAGGCAAAGTACTCGAAGATCCGTGGAACGAAACCCCGGACTACGTCTATTCGCGCACGATCAATCCCGAGGACGCTCCGGACAAGCCGCTCTATATCGAGATCGATTTCGAGAATGGCGACGCGGTCGCGGTCGATGGCGTGAAAATGTCGCCGGCGACCCTGCTGACCCATCTCAACGCGCTTGGCCATGACTACGGAATTGGCCGGCTCGATCTTGTTGAGAACCGCTATGTCGGCATGAAATCTCGTGGCATGTACGAAACGCCGGGCGGTACGATACTGCTCGCCGCTCACCGCGGCATCGAATCGATTACGCTTGATCGCGGCGCATCGCATCTCAAGGATGAGATCATGCCGCGTTATGCCGAGATGATCTATAACGGCTTCTGGTTCGCGCCCGAGCGCGAAATGTTGCAGGCGCTGATCGACAAGAGTCAGCAATTCGTCACCGGCCGCGTTCGGCTGAAGCTCTACAAGGGTTCGGCCTGGGTGGTCGGCCGCATGAGTCCCTTTTCGCTGTATGACCAAGACCTCGTGACGTTTGAAGATGGGCCTGTCGCTTACGATCAGCGCGACGCAGGCGGGTTCATCAAGCTGAATGCCTTGCGCCTGCGGACGCTCGCCAAGCGCGCACGCCGCATTTCAGGCTGATTTCTCACCGCGCCGTCGTGTCGGCGATGGCGCATTCACCGCAAAGCCGCCCATGGCATGGCCCTGCTGGCGCTCGCGCACGACGAGGCCGGGCCAGCGATCCACGAGCGCGGACCCGCGGTCGGTCGCCACCGGCCTCGCCTCCATTAATGGTCCCTGGCCACTTACAGCAAGTGGCGAGCGTCTGCTTCTTCCCAAAATCGACTGCATCCTGTATTGCAGCGCAAAAGTACGACGCGCGCCCTGGCGGGCGTTTGCGACAGGATCGACCCAGCCCCGTCCGGGCAGGCCGCAGCTATCGAGATTTTCAGCCATGAAGCTTCGCAATATCGCGATTATCGCGCACGTCGATCACGGCAAGACCACGCTGGTCGACCGTTTGCTCCAGCAGTCCGGCGCATTTCGCGAAAACCAGCGCGTCGCCGAGCGCGTGATGGATTCCAACGATCTCGAAAAAGAGCGCGGCATAACGATCATGGCGAAGGCGACCTCGATCGCCTGGAAGGATGTCCGCATCAACATCGTCGACACGCCTGGCCATGCTGATTTCGGCGGCGAGGTCGAGCG
This sequence comes from Pseudomonadota bacterium, assembly GCA_021781815.1. GTDB lineage: Bacteria > Pseudomonadota > Alphaproteobacteria > Rhizobiales > Beijerinckiaceae > JAJXWB01. The sequence goes on from JAJXWB010000002.1 coordinate 80,703, forward strand.
GATTCTGTCGATGGTCGACGGCGCGATCGTTCTGGTGGATGCAGCCGAAGGCCCGATGCCGCAAACGAAGTTCGTAGTCGGTAAGGCGCTGAAGATCGGGCTCAAGCCGATCGTCTGCATCAACAAGGTCGACAAGCCCGACGCGCGCGTGACCGAGGTCGTCAACGAAGTGTTCGACCTGTTCGCCGCGCTCGACGCGACCGATGAGCAACTCGACTTTCCGATCATCTACGGCTCCGCCAAGCAGGGCTGGATGGCCGATAAGCCCGAAGGCCCGACAGATCAGGGCATGGCGCCGCTGTTCGATCTCGTCGTCAGGCATGTACACGAGCCGCGGATCGAGGAAGGCGGTTTCCGTCTCCTCGGCACGTTGCTCGAGGCCAATCCCTACCTTGGCCGCATCATCACCGGCCGCGTGTTCGCCGGATCCATCAAACCGAATCAGCCTGTCAAAGTGCTGGATCGCAAGGGCAATGTCGTCGAACAGGGGCGCGTGTCAAAAATCCTGGCGTTCCGCGGCATTGAGCGTGTGCCGGTTGACGAGGCGGAAGCAGGCGACATCGTCGCAATCGCCGGTTTGTCCAAATTCAACGTCGCCGACACCCTGTGCGCGCCCGAAGTCAATGAGCCGCTGCAGGCCCAACCGATCGACCCGCCGACGCTTTCCATGACTTTCCTCGTCAATGATTCGCCGCTTGCGGGCACTGAAGGCGACAAAGTGACGAGCCGTGTCATTCGCGATCGGCTGTTCAAGGAAGCCGAAGGCAATGTCGCGCTGAAGATAGAGGATTCCCCGGGAGTCGATGGTTACATCGTTTCCGGTCGCGGCGAATTGCAGCTCGGCATCCTCATTGAAACGATGCGTCGCGAAGGGTTCGAACTGTCGATTTCCCGCCCGAAAGTGGTGTTCCAGAAGGACGAAAACGGCGAGATTCTCGAACCGATCGAAGAAGTTGTCATCGATGTCGACGAAGAACATTCCGGCGTGGTCGTGCAGAAAATGGCCGAACGCAAGGCCGAGATGGTGGAAATGCGCCCGTCCGGCGGCGACCGCCTGCGGCTCGTTTTCTATGCTCCGACACGCGGCCTCATCGGCTACCAAGGCGAATTGCTGACGGATACACGCGGCACGGCGATCATGAACAGGCTGTTCCATGAATATGCGCCATGGAAAGGCGAGATTCCCGGCCGCCGCAACGGCGTCCTGATCTCCAACGAGCAAGGAGAGGCGGTCGCTTACGCCATGTGGAAGCTGGAAGACCGCGGTCCCATGATGATCGAGCCAGGCTGCAAGGTTTACCGCGGCATGATCGTGGGCGAGCATACGCGCGACAACGATCTCGAGATCAACGTGCTCAAGGGCAAGCAACTCACCAACATCCGGACGCAGAGCAAGGACGAGGCCGTGCGGCTCACGCCGCCGATCAGGATGACGCTCGAAAAGGCGCTGGCCTACATCGAGGACGACGAACGTGTCGAAGTCACACCGAAGTCGATCAGGCTGCGCAAGGTGCATCTCGATCCCAATGACCGCAAGCGGGCCGAGCGCGCAAAGGACGCCGCTGCTTAGTCGCACCGGTTTCTCGGACGACAATTCGGGCCGCCTGCCTACCGATCTGAGATTGTCATTCAGGGTTCGACGATCCATTGTCGGGCCATGTCGGACCTTTCAATCATAGACCTTGGCCGCAACGCGCGGCGGCTGCGCCTTGATACGCTCGTGCGCCTGCGTTGGCTCGCCGTGGCCGGACAGTCATGCGCCTTGCTGCTCGTCCGCTACGGGTTTGGATTCTCGCTGCCGCTTGCGCCCTGTCTTGTGGCTATCGCCGCATCCGTGGGCCTCAATGTCGCCCTGCGACTCAAGTTTGCGCGCAATGATCGTCTGGAGGATGGACCGGCGGCGGCCCTGCTGACCTTCGACCTGCTCCAGCTTGCCGCTCTCCTGTATCTCACCGGCGGCATTGAGAACCCCTTTGTCATTCTCGTGCTCGCGCCGGTCGTAATTTCAGCGGTCTCGCTGCCGAGCGGGCCGGCGGCCTATCTGGTCGCCGTGATGATCGCTCTGGCATTGTTGCTGGCGTTCGAACACGAGCCTCTCCCATGGCAGAACGGCGGCGGCCTGAGTCTGCCTGTGCTTTACCGGGCGGGGATCTGGGTGGCGCTCGCTCTCAGTGGCGGTTTCGTCGCGTTATACGCTGGGCGTGTCGCTGAGGAAGCGCGCCGTCTGTCCGACGCGCTCGCGGCGACCGAACTGGTGCTGGCGCGAGAACAACACCTGAGCCAGCTCGACGGACTGGCGGCGGCGGCGGCGCATGAATTGGGCACGCCGCTGGCGACGATTGGCCTAATCGCAAAGGAATGGCAAAAAAATGCGGGGACGGCGCCGGCGGCGGACGACATCGAGCTCATGGCGCAACAGGTCCGTCGATGCCGCGATATTCTGGGCAAGTTGACGTCGCTTGGAAATGATTCGGGAAGCCTCCTGACCCGGATGACTCTTCGCGTCCTGATGGAGGAAGTCATCGAACCGCACAGGCATTTCGGCGTCGATGTCATAGCCACCGCGACTGGTCCCGACGCGGAGCCCGTATGCGCTCGGAGCCCTGGCGTGCTCTACGGGCTGGGCAACCTCGTTGAAAACGCGGTCGACTTCGCCCGCACCAGGGTCGACGTCGCAGCAAAGTGGACGGAGACGGACGTGTCCGTCGTCGTTCTGGACGACGGGCCAGGCTTCGCACCCGAAATCCTTTCGCAACTTGGCGAACCCTATGTAACCACGCGGGCGGCCGACCGGAAGGCCAAGATCGACGAGGCTTCCGGCCTTGGTCTTGGCCTTTTCATAGCAAAGACCCTGCTCGAGCGATCGGGCGCGAGCGTGAAGATCGCGAACAGACCAGGTCCGCAGACCGGCGCAAAGATAACGATTGACTGGCCGCGCGGGATATTCGAGCACGGTCCCGAAAACGTCGGGGCCGAGAAGCAAACAGCGGCGGAGGCTGCGACCCCTTGACGCGCCGCAGGCAAAGCCGGATAGAGCCGATATGATGAATGACGGATCCGCCCCGGACCCCCACGCGGCGAATTCCGGCCCGACGCCGGAAGATCGCAGCCTTCTGATCGTCGACGATGATTCCGCGTTCCTCGGACGCTTGGCGCGAGCCATGGAAACACGCGGTTATGCGGTGCGCACCGCATCCTCGGTTGCAGAAGGGATGAAGGCGGTGGACGCATCGCCTCCGGCATTCGCCGTGATCGATATGCGGCTCGGCGATGGCAACGGGCTCGATATCATTTCCGAACTGAAGGCGCGCCGTCCGGACGCGCGCGGCGTGATCCTGACCGGATACGGCAATATCGCAACGGCCGTCACCGCCGTAAAACTCGGCGCATTCGATTATCTGGCCAAACCGGCGGACGCAGATGAGATTGACGGCGCGCTCCGCTCGGCGGTTCCAGACCATGCGGAACTCCCGGAAAACCCGATGTCCGCCGATCGCGTTCGCTGGGAGCATATCCAACGGGTTTACGAATTGTGCGACCGCAACGTGTCCGAGACGGCGCGCCGGCTCAGCATGCATCGGAGAACCCTGCAGCGCATTCTGGCCAAGCGCGCGCCGCGCTGAAGTCCTCAACCCTGTTCGCCTCGCCACATCGGATCGTGCAATCTATGCAAACGGTCGGCGGCGGCTTTTGCAAATTTCAGCGTCAGCGCCTTTCGTCGCATGGCGCTCAGTCGGCGCTCCACACCTGATCTGATGAGTTGCGCCCCATACTCGTCGGCGACGATCAGCCCGACATCGTCCGGTATGACGTGCGCGGGCATGTCGGGATCAAGGGCGAAAAACAACCGATCGCAATAATCGAGGTAATGCCGCCACTTCCGGTCAGCGCGGAAATCCGCCAGCGAAGATTTGATTTCGACGACGTGGATCGAGCCGTCGGAAGATAACGCAATAACGTCCACACGTCGACCATCGGGCAAACGCATCTCCTCAATCGTCGAATAGCCGGCCGCGGCGAGCAGGCGCCGGACGCTGCGCGCAATCCGACTCGCCCTGTCTGGCTGACCCGACTGGCCGACCGCCGCCTCGATCATCGCATCCCCATCGACATGGCCGTTGCCGCGCATATTATCGGATCATGCTGATTTCTCCATCGCCCGCGCGCAAACCGCATACCGTCGCCGTACTCATTGGGTGGCTGATCGCCGGGTTGTTCGCGCTGGAAACAATGGGAGGGGCCTCGACGGCGCTGGCGGACTCCGTGCTGAATGTCGCCAACTGGAGCGACTACATCGATCAGAAGGCGATCGAGGATTTTACCAAGGAGACTGGAATTCGCGTCGTCTACGACACATACGATTCCAATGAAATCCTCGAAACCAGGCTGCTTGCCGGCGGAACGGGCTATGACGTCGTCGTTCCATCCGCAACCTTTTTGCAGCGGCAGATCAAGACCGGCGTCTATCGCAAGCTTGACAAGACGCTGCTGCCCGGTCTCAAGGGCATCGCTCCAGAAATATCGGCCCGACAGAATACATACGATCGGGGCGGCGAATATTCCGTAGTCTACATGTGGTTCACAACTGGAATAGCCTACAATGTGAAGAAAATCCGAGAACGGCTCGGCAATCAACCGATAGACACTTGGGATATCGTATTCAAGCCTGAAAACATGAGGAAGCTAGCGGACTGCGGGGTCTATTTCATCGATAGTCCCGAGGACATCCTTGCAATCGCCGCAAAATATATCGGACTTCCACCTGATTTCCACGACGCCGACACGATCAGGCGAGCCGCTCATGTTGTTTCGGGCGTACGCCGCTACATCAGGAAATTTCATTCGTCCGAATATATCAACGCTCTCGCCAACGGCGATATATGCCTCGCGGTCGGTTGGGCGGGCGACAGTTTCCAGGCGCGCAATCGCGCGCGCGACGCCGGCGCCGGAGTCGACATTGCCTATGTAATCCCCCGCGAAGGGACGCTGATGTCGATGGACACGCTCGCAATCCCCAAGGATGCGCAGCACGTTGCCGAGGCGCACCGATTCATCGAATATCTGCTGCGTCCTGAAATCGCTGCGCGGAATACAATTGTCACAAATTTTGCAAACCCCGTGACCGCGTCGAAAGAGCGCCTGCCGCAGTCGATCCTTGACAACAAGGGCGTCTATCCCGACGAGGCGACAATGCTTAAACTGTTCACGGTCAGCGCCAAGGAGCCGGAGATCCAGAAGATCGTCACACGTGAATGGTTGCGCGTGAAGCTCGACCGCTGATTCGATTCTCAGAGCTTGCGCAATGCCACGCGCTCGATCCGGTGCGTATCGCCCTTGGTGAGTATCAGGCTTGCGCGGGCTTTGGTCGGGAAAATGTTTTCATGAAGATTGCGCAAGTTGATGCGCGACCAGATCGAACGCGCGACCGACATGGCGTCGGCGTCGCTCAGATCGGCGTACTTCCGGAAATAGGACTTCGGATCCCGAAACGCGGTTTGCCGCAACCGCATGAACCGGTCGATGTACCACCTCTCCAGAACCGGGTCTTCCGCGTGCAGGTAAACCGAGAAATCAAAGAAGTCCGATACGAAAGGAACTTCGGTCGCGTCGCGTGACAGACGACTCGGTTGCAGCACGTTCACGCCCTCGAAGACCAGAATGTCCGGCCGGTCGACGACGACGCTTTCTCCGGGGATAACATCGTAAGTGAGATGCGAATAGACGGGCGCCTCCACGCGCGGCTGACCGGCCTTCACATCCGACAGAAACCGTATCAGCGCATTGTGGTCATAGCTTTCAGGAAAGCCTTTTTTCTCCATCAACCCGTCGCGCTCCAGCACGGCGTTTGGATAAAGAAAGCCGTCGGTCGTAACCAATTGGACCTTGGGCGTGTTCGGCCAGCGCGAAAGCAGCGCCTGGAGCACGCGGGCGGTCGTCGACTTGCCGACCGCAACCGAGCCGGCCACGCCGATGATGTAAGGAACCTTGCCATCCTCCGCGCCGAGAAATCGCTGGGTCGCCTTGAACAGCCCCTGGGTCGCCGCGACATAGAGCGCGAGGAGGCGCGATAGCGGCAGGTAAATCGCGATCACTTCCTCAACCGAAATCGGATCGTTGATCGATTGCAGTTTCGTCAAATCGTCGATCGTGAGCGTCAGCGGGGTGTCCGCGCGTAAGGCCGCCCACTCGTTGCGGGTGAAATGGCGGTAAGGCGAAAGGCTGCCGCCAACCCGTCCGATGGACACCCGTTCGTCCATGTCACCCCGCACCGTCACGCGTTATGCGCCGCTCTTACGCGCGGCCTTTTCCTGCAACCCGGACTGGCGGGTGCGGCGCTGAAGCTCAGTCAGGACTTCTTCGAGCGCAATCCCACGGGCGTGCAGAAGCACCATGAGATGATAAAGCAAATCCGCGCTCTCCGAAACGACCTCCCGGTCGGCGCCCGAGCAGGCGGCGATCACTGTCTCAACCGCCTCCTCGCCGAGCTTTTTCGCAATACGCTGGATTCCGGCCTCCACGAGCGAGCGCGTATAGGACGATCCGTCCGTCGACACAGCGCGCGCGGCGACTATGTCGCGCAGTCGTTCCAGCGTGAATGTCTCGGAGGCCGAGGCGTCGAGCCGCACCGGTATCCCCGCCTTGGCCATGTATTCCTTCGCCTGCCGGACCGTAAACACGCCGAAATGGAAGATCGAGGCGGCGAGCACGGCGGAGGCATGCCCGTCGCGGACGCCTTCCACCAAGTGCTCCAGCTCGCCCACGCCGCCGGACGCGATGACAGGCACAGACACCGCGTCTGCTATGGCGCGGGTCAGGGCCAGATCGAATCCGCGCTTCGTCCCGTCTCGATCCATGGCGGTCAGCAGCAGTTCTCCCGCGCCCAGCCCCACGACCTCGCGCGCATAGGCGACGGCGTCGAGGCCCGCCGGCTTACGCCCGCCATGCGTGAAAATCTCCCAGTGATCGCCGACTTTCTTGGCGTCGATCGCTACGACAACGCATTGGCTGCCGAATTTTTCGGCCGCGTCGCGCACGAATTCCCGGTCCGCGACCGCGGCGGAATTGATCGAGACCTTGTCGGCGCCTGCGAGCAGCAACCGGCGGATGTCATCGGTGGTGCGAACGCCGCCGCCGACCGTCAACGGCATGAAGCAAGCCTCCGCCGTGCGCTGAACCACGTCGAATATGATGCCCCGATTCTCGTGAGTGGCCGTGATATCGAGAAAACAAAGCTCGTCCGCGCCGGCCGCGTCATAGGCGATCGCGCATTCAACCGGATCGCCCGCATCGCGCAGGTCGACGAAGTTCACGCCCTTTACGACGCGGCCGTCCTTGACGTCGAGACAGGGGATGAGGCGCTTCTTAAGCACGAAGTTCCTCGCGCGCATGTCGGATAAGGGCAAGAGCGTCGGCAGGTTGAAGCCTGCCGTCGTAAAGCGCGCGGCCGGAAATTGCGCCGGCGAGGCGCGCGCAATCCGGCTTGAGCAAACGGCGGACATCGTCCAGAGAGGCCAGACCGCCGGAAGCAATCACGGGAATCGAGACTGTTTCAGCAAGCGAGAGCGTCGCCTCAATGTTCAGACCCAGCATCACGCCATCGCGCATGATGTCCGTGTAAACAATCGCGGAAACCCCGGCATCCTCGAATCGGCGGCCGATCTCGACGGCGGTCATGGTCGAGGTGCGCGCCCAGCCTTCGATTGCGACAAGACCTTCGCGCGCGTCGATCCCGACGGCGACCCTGCCGGGGAAGATGCGCGCCGCCTCTTGCACCAGGCTCGGATCACGGACCGCCGCCGTGCCGATGATCACTCGCTCGACGCCCTTCGAGAGCCAGCCCTCGATGGTCCGAAGGTCACGAATGCCGCCGCCGAGCTGCACCGGGATTTTCAGACGCGACAGCATCCCTTCGACCGCCCGCGCATTGACCGGCTTGCCAGCGAACGCGCCGTCGAGATCGACGACATGAAGATATTCGAATCCCAGCCGCTCGAATTCGACCGCCTGCGCAACCGGATCGACGTTGAATACTGTCGCTTTTTCCATGTCGCCGTGGACCAGGCGGACACATTCGCCATTCTTGAGATCGATAGCTGGAAAGAGGATCACGGCGACCACCGAAGGAAATTGGCGAGGAGCTTGAGCCCGAGCGACTGGCTTTTTTCTGGATGAAACTGAGTGCCGACGATGTTGTCCCGCCCGATCATGGCCAGGAGCGAGCCGCCGTAGTCGACCTCGGCTATGACCGCGGCCGGGTCATTTGCGCGAAAATGATAGGAATGAACGAAATAGGCGTGCAGGCCAGTCTCGCCCAGCGAAAGATCCTTCAAAAGCGGGTGAGCGCGCCGCGCCGTCAGTGTGTTCCATCCCATGTGCGGAACCTTGAGTTCCGCATTGGCGGGCTCAATCGGCACGACGTCGCCTTTTATCCAGTCCAGGCCGGCGACCGTTTCGTGTTCGAGGCCGCGGGATGCAAGCAATTGCATTCCGACGCAAATGCCCAGAAAGGGCCGCGCTCGCCCGAGCGCCGATTCCACGAGGGCATCGACCATCCCATCCACCGCCGCCAAACCGGCGCGGCAATCGGCGAAGGCGCCGACGCCGGGCAGAACGATGCGTTCCGCCGCCCGCACGACATCCGGATCAGCGGTCACGGTAATGCTCGAGGCCGACAGCCCGCTCTCGCGCGCGGCGCGCTCGAATGCCTTGCGCGCGGAATGGAGATTGCCCGAGCCGTAATCGACGATCGCTACCGTCATTCACCCGTCCCCGCCGCACGATCGCCCTCTCCGGATCGGGCGAGCGCTTCGATTTCATTTGCGCCGGACACGACCCCGGAAAACCGGGTTCCGCGGCGCGCCATCGCCTTGCGGCGTAGTTCCTGCCCTTCCAGTCCGACGAATGCCGCAACGACGACCATGGACAGGAGGGCCGCTCCCTGCTGGAGGGCGCCCGCCCGCGCGGCCGCTGCGGCCCCAAGATCGATCAGGAAAACGATTGCCGCCGGCATCCACATCCGTTGCGCCACAAGCCAGAAGGGCGCCAGGAGGAACGCCGACCAGCTAAATCCGTGCGCTACGAGCACAGGAGGCGCGCCGCCGTCAGGTTCCTGATGCATGGTATAGAGCGTCACAGCCTTCCCATTCGCTTAAAGAGCTCCCTTGGTCGACGGGACCGCGCCCGCCTGGCGCGGATCCTCCTCGACTGCCTCACGCAAGGCCCGGGCCAGGGCCTTGAAGCAGGATTCCGCGATATGATGGCTGTTTGCGCCGCGGAGACAGTCGACATGGACTGTCGCGCCGCAGTTTCCGGCGAAAGCCTGGAAGAATTCGCGCACCAGCTCGGTGTCGAAGGTTCCGATCTTCGCCGTCGGAAACGCCACATCAAAAACGAGAAACGGCCGGCCGGACAGGTCGACGGCGACGCGCGTGAGCGCCTCATCCATCGGGACATGAGCGGTGGCGTATCGTCTGATGCCGGCGCGGTCGCCCAGCGACGCCCGCACGGCCTGGCCCAGGACGATCCCGACATCCTCGACGGTGTGATGATCGTCGATGTGGAGATCTCCGGTCGCGGAAACCTCCAGATCGAACAGTGCGTGCCGTGCGATCTGGTCCAGCATGTGGTCGAGAAACCCGACTCCCGTGGAAATGTTTGAGTTCCCGGTCCCATCAAGCCCGACCGAGGCGCGGATTTCCGTCTCCTTGGTCTTTCGCTGGATCGTGGCGCAGCGCATATCCATATCCTCGTGGCGTTCCGGGCGCCCTTCTATATCGATTTCCCGGGTTTTGCCACGCCTCGGTCGCATCGCCGCAAAGCCTCCGGAGCTTGCCGCGGCAAAGCGCCGGAGCTACAGGGCGCAGGTAGCCCGAGGGATCAATACCATGGCGATGAATGCGGAAGAATTGCGGTGGCGGGCCACGACAATCGTCCTGGTCCAGAAGGGGAGACGTGCGACGATCGCCGGGGACGGCCAGGTTTCGTTGGGCCAAACCGTCGTCAAGGGAAACGCGCGCAAGGTGCGTCGACTCGGCAAGGGAAATGTCATTTCGGGATTTGCCGGCGCGACCGCCGACGCCTTTACGCTGTTCGAGCGGCTGGAGGCCAAGCTCGAACAATTCTCCGGCCAATTGACAAGGGCGACCATCGAAATGGCCAAGGACTGGCGCACCGACCGCTATCTGAGGCGGCTGGAGGCAATGATGCTGGTTGCTGACGCCTCCTCTGCATTCCTGCTTTCGGGATCCGGCGACGTTCTGGAGCCGGAGCAGACGCCGCATGGGTCGGTGATGGCTATCGGATCGGGTGGCAACTATGCGCTGGCCGCAGCGCGGGCCCTGCTCGACGGTCCTCTCGATTCCGAGGCGATCGCGCGGCGGGCGCTGGAGATCGCGGCCGACATCTGCGTCTACACGAACCGAAATATCGTCGTCGAATCCGTCGATTCGATCTGAGGACAGGCGAATGACAAGCTTCTCTCCCCGCGAGATCGTCTCCGAACTCGACCGCTACATTGTCGGCCAGGCCGAGGCCAAGCGGGCCGTGGCGATCGCGCTGCGGAACCGTTGGCGTCGCGCCCGGCTCGAGGGTCCGATGCGCGAGGAAGTTCTCCCCAAGAACATCCTGATGATCGGTCCGACCGGCTGCGGCAAGACAGAGATCGCCCGCAGGCTTGCGCGCCTGGCGCAAGCGCCGTTCCTGAAGGTCGAGGCGACGAAATTCACGGAAGTCGGCTATGTCGGGCGCGACGTCGAGCAAATCGTGCGGGATCTCGTCGAGGTGGCCATAGCGCTGGGCAAGGAGAAGCAGCGGGCCGCGGTTTCGTCGCGGGCGGAAGCGGCGGCGGAGGAGCGGCTTCTGTCCGCTCTGGTCGGGGCCAACGCCACGCAATCGACGCGCGATTCGTTCCGGCGGATGCTTCGCGCCGGCGAGCTGGAGGACAAGGACGTCGAGATTGAAACCACCCCCTCGGGCCCGGCGGCGCCGTTCCTGGAATTGCCGAATATGCCCGGGGCCATTGGCGCGATTTCTCTAGGCGAAATCTTTGGCAAGGCCGCCAAACCGACCCGTCGGCGGCTGAAAGTGCGCGAGGCGCGCGAGCCGCTGATCTCGGACGAGGCCGACAAGCTGGTCGACAACGACAAAGTGGTCCAGGAGGCGATCCGCGACACAGAAAATAATGGAATTGTATTCCTCGACGAGGTCGACAAGATTTGCGCGCGCGACGGACGCGGCGGCGACGTGTCGCGCGAGGGGGTGCAACGCGATCTTCTGCCGCTGATTGAAGGAACGACCGTCGCCACCAAACACGGCGCCGTCCGCACCGATCATATTCTGTTCGTGGCGTCCGGCGCCTTCCATGTATCGAAGCCGTCGGACCTGCTGCCAGAACTGCAAGGCCGATTGCCGATCAGGGTTGAACTCGCCTCCCTGACCGAGGACGATTTCAACCGCATCCTGACCGATACCGAAGCCAGCCTTCCGAAGCAGTACCGCGCGTTGCTCGCCACCGAAGGCGTCATGCTCGATTTCCGGCCGGACGGCATCACGGCGATCGCCCGCTTTGCCGCGCAGATCAATGCGTCTCTCGAAAATATCGGCGCGCGCAGACTGCAAACAGTCATGGAGCGCATCCTGGAGGATGTCAGCTTCAGCGCGCCGGATATTTCAGGGGAGACGATCGTCGTCGACGCAGACTATGTCGAGCGCAGCATCGGCGAACTCGCGCGCAACGTCGACCTGAGCCGGTTCATCCTCTAGGCCACCCCACGCAAATCGCTCCGGATGTGGTAGACAGTCCGGATGGAACAACACATCGGCGCCCAGGAAAAGGCGCGTGGCGGCCAGGTCGCCCGCGCGCCCATCGACCGCAGCGAACTTGCTGGCAGGCTTGCGACGCTGCACACAAAATTCAGGGATCGCGACGAATTCCGCAAGGCGGCGGTCGAACTCTTTCAGGCGGCGCTCGCGGCCGGGCATGAACGGGCGCGCCAAACTCTGGAGGCCGGCGGCCGGGGCCTCGCCTGCGCTCGCTTCCTCAGCGAACTCGAGGATGAGCTGATCCGCGCGATCCACGATTTCGTGACGCGCTACATCTATCCGGCGCAAAACCCGTCCAGCGCCGAGCGCATCGCTGTCTGCGCGGTCGGCGGATATGGCCGTGGCACGCTGGCGCCGGGGTCCGACATCGATCTTCTGTTTCTGTTCCCTTACAAGCAGACGGCCTGGGGTGAAAGCGTCGTCGAGGCCATGCTCTACATGCTTTGGGATCTCAAGCAGAAGGTAGGGCATTCCACGCGGTCGGTCGACGAATGCCTACGCCAGGCGCACGGCGACATCACCATCAGGACGTCGCTGCTCGAGGCGCGGTTCATTCTCGGCGATGAATCCCTGTTCGAGCAGATGCGCACGCGCTTCGAACGCGAGATTGTGAAGGATACGGCGCGCGAATATGTTGCGGCAAAGCTTGCCGAACGCGATCAGCGCATCTCGCGCGCGGGGGCGTCGCGTTACGTGGTTGAACCCAACGTCAAGGAAGGCAAGGGTGGCCTGCGCGACCTGCACACGCTTTTCTGGATCGGCAAATACGTTTACCGGGTGCGCACCGCCGATGAACTCGTGGGCGCCGGCCTGTTCTCACGTTCGGAACTCAAGCTGTTCGAACGTTGCGAGGAATTCTTGTGGCGCGTGCGGTGCCACCTGCACTTCGTCGCCGGGCGGCCCGAGGAGCGGCTGAGTTTCGACAAACAGCGCGTGATTGCGGAAAAGCTCGGCTATGTCTCGCACGCCGGCCTTTCCAGCGTCGAGCGCTTCATGAAGCATTATTTTCTTGTGGCCAAGGACGTCGGCGACCTCACTGCGATCGTCTGCGCGGCGCTCGAGGAGCGCGAGGCCAAGCCGCGCGCCGTGCTCGATCGCTTCGTCGGCCAGTTCAGGCGCCGGCGAAAGACGATTCAGTCCAGGGATTTCGCCGTCGAATTCGATCGCGTGACGATCGCGCGACCCGATGTGTTCGAGAAGGATCCGGTCAATCTGATCCGTCTGTTTCATCTTGCCGACACGCATGGGCTCGCGGTTCATCCGGACGCACTGCGCCTCGTCACGCGCTCCCTGCGCAAGATCGACGCCTCGGTCAGAAACGATCCGACGGCGAACGAACTGTTCATGGAAATTCTCACCTCGCGCAACTCGCCTGAGGTCGTCCTCCGGCAGATGAACGAATCGGGCGTTCTTGGCCGGTTCATTCCGGATTTCGGCCGCATCGTCGCGATGATGCAGTTCAACATGTATCATCATTACACAGTGGACGAGCACCTGCTGCGCTGTGTCGGCGCGCTGTCGCAGATCGAGAACGGGCGGCTGATCGAGGATCATCCGCTCGCCAGCGAAATTCTCTCGTCCATATCGAACCGTCGCGCGCTCTATGTCGCCGTGTTCCTGCACGATGTGGCGAAGGGCCGGCCAGAGGATCATTCGATCGCCGGGGCGGAGGTCGCGCGCAAGCTATGCCCGCGGCTCGGCCTGACCGGCGCCGAAACGGAAAGCGTGGTCTGGCTGATCGAGCAGCATCTGGTCATGTCCAATACGGCGCAGAGCCGCGATCTGTCGGACCGCCAGACGATCGAGACCTTCGCCAAGATCGTGCAGACGCCCGAGCGTTTGAAGATGCTGCTCGTGCTCACCATTTGCGACATCCGCGCGGTCGGTCCGGGGGTGTGGAACGGCTGGAAAGGCCAGTTGTTGCGCAGCCTCTATTGGGAGACCGAGCCGGTCCTCACCGGCGGTCATTCGGCAATCGACCGCAAGGCGCGGGTTGCGCAAATGAAGGAGGATCTGCGGCGAGCGCTCCCCGGCTGGTCCGATCCGGAGTTCGACGCCTACGCGGACCGCCACTATCCGGCCTACTGGCTCAAGGTGGAGCTGGCGCGCAAGGTGCAGCACGCCAATCTCCTGCGCCTGGCCGAGGTCGAAATGCGGTCGCTGACCACCGAGGTCGCTCCGGACGCCTTCCGGGGTGTGACGGAGCTGACGATCGTGGCCCCCGACCACCCCTATCTGCTCTCGACGATCGCTGGCGCCTGCGCCGCGGCGGGCGCCAATATCGTGGACGCGCAGGTTTTCACCACGACGGACGGGTTGGCGCTCGACACAATTTTCGTCTCCCGTCAGTTCGACCTGGATTCCGACGAATTGCGCCGCGCCCGAAAGATCGCCGAAACGATAGAAAAGTCTTTGCGCGGAGAAATCAGGCTGGCCGACATGATCGCCGCCAAGGGCGCGCAGACGCACCGCGCAAGCGCCTTCAGCGTCGCGCCGGATGTGGTCGTCGACAACAGCCTGTCGAACCGGGCGACCGTGATCGAAGTGTCCGGGCTCGACCGGCCGGGCCTGCTGGCGGAGCTGACCACCGCAATCTCCAAGCTCAATCTCAACATTGGTTCGGCGCATATTGCGACGTTCGGCGAAAAAGCCGTGGACGTTTTCTATGTAAACGACCTGACTGGCGCGAAAATCCTGAATCCGGCGCGTCAGGCCGCAGTCAGGCGCCGGCTGCTTGAGACGCTGGGCAGCGATCGCAAGTCCACACGGGCCGCGGCGAGCCAGGTCGCAGCGACTTGATTTTTTACCGGCGCGCCCTGATATCGGGCGCGAAAGAACTGATGGATCTGCAATGAATTCGACTGAAAAAGCTGAAGATCTCCAGCAGAACGGAACGCCGGACGGAGCTGGCGGCGAACGAGTCACGTCGCTTTCGGACGCGTCCGCCGAATCCGCAGCCAATGAACCCGAGCCGTTCGTCGAGCTCGAAAACCTGTACGCTGAAAACGCGGCCCTCAAGGACAAGGTTCTGAGGACCATGGCGGAAATGGAAAATTTGCGTCGCCGCACCGAGAAGGAAGTGCTGGACGCCAGAAGCTACGGGGCGGCCAATTTTGCGCGGGATATGCTGACCTTCGCCGATAACCTCGGCCGCGCCATCGAGAATGCGCCGAAAGATGCGGAAGGCCAGATGAAGACGTTGATCGACGGGATCGACGTGATCGCCGCCGACTTCCAGTCGCGTCTCGTCCGCCACGGCGTGAAGAAGCTGGAGCCCCAGGGCCAGAAGTTCGACCCCAATCTGCACGAGGCCCTGTTCGAGATTCCGGACGAAAGCGTCCCCACGGGCACGGTGCTGCAAGTGCTGGAAGCCGGCTACACGATCGGCGAGCGGGTGTTGCGCCCGGCGAAAGTCGGCGTCTCGCGGGGCGGGCCGAAAACCTGATCAGGCGGGGTCACCCGCCGAAGCGTCAGATTGATCCGGGCGTCGTTGGCGACCAGCGTCGCCGTTCCCGGATAGAGCCGGTCGACGCCGTGGTAGCAGAGGCGCGACCCGCCGCCGATGACGACCACATCGCCCGAGTCCAGCCTGATCGACTTGGTGGGATCATTGCGCTTCAGGCCGCCGTAGCGGAACAGGCAGGCCGCGCCGAGCGAGACGGAAAGGACAGGCGCGCGAACTTCCCGTTCGTCGCTGTCGCAGTGCAGACCCATGCGCGCGCCGGATGCATAGAAATTGACGAGGCAGGCCTCCGGCGGCGCCTCGAAATCCGCGATCTCGCGCCACAGGTCGAGCAGCGCGCGCGGAATCGCCGGCCAGGGCTCGCCCGTGACCGGATGCGTCGGCTGATAACGATAGCCGCCGTCGCGGTCCGACACCCAGCCGAGCGGCCCGCAATTCGTCATGCGCACGGAAAACTCTTTTCCCGTGCGCGGCATCCGCGGGGTGAACAGGGGCGCGGCGCGAACGATGTCGCGGATCGTCGCGACCAGCTCTTCCTGGCCGGGACGTGAGAAATGCGCGGGGCGATAGATCAGCCCCGGCGCAAGCTCGATCATGCGGTGAGCACAGTCTTCGTATCGACGGTCGAATCGGGCTTGAGGCGATAGACGAGGGGCACGCCGGTCGCGAGTTCCATCGAGGGGATGGTCGCCGGCGTCAGCCTGTCCAGCACCATGACGAGCGCGCGCAGCGAATTGCCGTGTGCGGCGACGATCACCCGCTCGCCGTTCAGCACGCGCGGCAGGATGTTCTGGCAATAGTAGGGCAACACGCGCGCCACCGTGTCCTTGAGGCTTTCGCCGCCGGGAGGCGCGACGTCATAGGAACGGCGCCAGACATGAACCTGCTCCTCGCCCCATTTCTTGCGCGCGTCGTCCTTGTTGAGCCCGCACAGATCGCCGTAGTCGCGCTCGTTCAGCGCCTGGTCCTTTGTCGTCTGCAGACCGGTCTGACCGAGTTCGTCGAGCAGAATGTCCAGCGTGTGCTGGGCGCGGATGAGCGCCGAGGTATAGGCTGTGTCGAACGATAGCCCCATGGCCTTGAGACGCTTGCCGGCGGCCCTGGCTTCCTCGACGCCCGTGGGCGTGAGGTCCGGATCCTTCCAGCCGGTGAACAGGTTCTTCAGGTTCCAGTCGCTCTGGCCGTGGCGCACGAGCACAAGAAGGCGGTCCATTTCAGCTCCTGTTTCAGTCATTCAGCCCGAGCACGTCGAGCATGGAATAGAGGCCGGGCTTCCTGCCGCGGGCCCAGAGCGCTGCCTTGACAGCGCCATTTGCGAACAGACTGCGGTCCTCGGCGTGATGGCTGAGCATGATGCGTTCGCCCGACCCGGCGAAGAACACGGAATGTTCGCCAATGACCGAGCCGCCGCGCAAGGTGGCGAAGCCGATATCGCCTGCCCTGCGCTCGCCGGTTATGCCGTCGCGCGCGCGCACGGAATGCTCGGCCAGCGCAATCTTGCGTCCGCGTGCGGCTGCTTCGCCGAGCAGCAAGGCAGTGCCGGACGGCGCGTCGACCTTCTTGCGGTGGTGCATTTCGAGCACTTCGATGTCCCAGTCCGGCCCGAGCGCGGCGGCGGCCTTCTGCACGAGCACAGCGAGCAGGTTGACGCCGAGCGACATGTTGCCCGAGCGGACGATCGGCGCGTGACGCGCGGCGGCGGCGATCTTCGCGAGATCCGCTTCCTCAAGGCCTGTCGTTCCGATGATGTGGGGGATGCGCGCCTGCGCGGCGAGCGCGACCATGGCGATCGTCGCCGCCGGCGCGGTGAAATCGACGATGCCGTCGGCCTCGACGACGGCCTTGAGCGCGTCGTCGGTCACCGGCACGCCGAGCGCGCCGACGCCCGCCAGTTCGCCCGCGTCCTTGCCGAGCGTCGCCGCGCCCTCGCGCTCCAGCGCGGCGCAGACCTTGAGGCCCGGCGTTTCCGTGATCGCCTTGATGAGCGCGCGGCCCATGCGGCCGCCCGCGCCCATCACAACCATACGCATGTCCGCCATACCGGCTCCTTCGAAATCGGCGCCTCTATAGCCGATGCGCGATCCCGGCGCACCCCCGATCGAACAAGGAGGTTACAGAGCCTGAAACAGCACCAGCGCATCGACGAAGCCGAGCGTTGGATGGCGGAAGGCGTCCGGCAGCCGCCCGATGATGCCGAAACCCATCGCGTGCCAGAGCTTCACGGCGCGCGTATTCGTGGAAATGACGAGGTTGAACTGCATCGCGCGAAAGCCTTTCGTGCGGGCGTACGCCAGCGAGTGCGCGCACATCGCCCGCGCCACGCCCTTGCCGGCAGCATTCGCCGCGGTCATGTATCCGCAGTTGCAGACATGCGCGCCGCCGCCCGCCTGATTGGCGCGGATGTAATAGGTTCCGACGATGCGGCCGTCGTCTTCGGCGATGAAGGTCTCGCGGTCTGCGCCCAGCCAGTAGGCGAGCGCATCGCGCTCGCTCATGTCGCGCGGCAGCGCATAGGTTTCGCCGGCGCGGATCGTCGGGCCGATGATCGACCAGATCGCCGCCGCATCCTCCGCCTGCGCCGCCCGAACGATCATCCGCGCAGCGTCGCTCCGGTCTTCCTGGCGGCTTCCTCGACGATCTTTGCCGCAACCGCCTCTATCTCCTGGTCGGTCAATGTCTTTTCGCGCGGCTCAAGGCGCACCGAGACTGCGATCGACTTCTTGCCTTCGGGCACGCCGGCGCCTTCGTAGACGTCGAACACCGAGGCGTCGGCGATCAGCGCGCGGTCGGCGCCGAGCACGGCCTTCAATAGTTCGCCGGCGCGTGTCGCGCGATCCACGACGAACGCGAAATCGCGTTCGAGCGGCATGAGGTCGGACAGCTCCAGTTTCGGCCGAGCCTTGGTAGGCCGGGCCTTGGGCGCGGGTACGGAATCAAGAGTGATTTCAAAAGCGGCCAGTGGCCCATCGACGTCGAGCGCCTCGAGCGCCGCCGGATGCAGTTCCCCGAACCATCCCACGACGGTCCTCGGCCCGAATTGCAGCGTCGCGGAGCGGCCAGGGTGCAGGAAGGACGGGCCGCCAGGGACGATCTGGATCGCGCTGGCTGACACACCCAGCGCGGCCAGCAGCGCCAGCGCGTCGGCCTTGGCGTCGAACACGTCCACCGCCGCCGCGCGAGACCCCCAAAGACGGCCGGCGCCGCTGATCTTGGCGCCGCCGCGCCGCACGCCCGCGGCGTTATAGGACTGATCCTTTTCGCCATCGCCGCGAAAAATCTGACCCACCTCGAACAGGGCGACATCGGTGTAGCCGCGATCGGCATTGCGCTGCGCGCTCGCCAGCAGGCCCGGAGCGAGGCTCGGCCGCATATCCGAAAGATCAGACGCGATCGGATTCGCCAACGCCAGCGCCGGCGCTCCACCGCCAAACAATTCGGCCTGCGCTTTGGACACGAACGACCAGGTGACGGCTTCCGCCATGCCGCGCGCCGCCAGCGCGCGCCGCGCGCCCGACACGCGCCGCTGCAGGAGCGTCAGCACGGGTTGCGCCACGCCCTCGTCATCACGTTTCAGCGCGACCGATTTCACGCGGCCGAGACCGGCGATGCGCACGATTTCCTCGACGATGTCGGCCTTGCCCTCTACGTCGGGACGCCACGAGGGAATGTGGACATAGGCGCGATCTGAATTGCCGGCCGTGCGCTCGACGGCGAAGCCCAGCTTTTCGAGAATGGCCGCCATTTCCTGAGTCGAGAGTTCGAGGCCAGTGAGGCGCTGCGTCTCGCTCCAGGGAAAGAGCAGAACCGGGCGTGGCGCGGGCGCATGGCCGACCACGACCATCTCCGATGGCTCGCCACCGCAGAACTGCATGACGAGTTCGGTCGCCAGGTCGCAGCCCGGCGTATTGAAATCTGGATCGACGCCGCGCTCGAAGCGGTAGCGCGCGTCGGTCGAAATGCCGAGACGGCGGCCGGTGCTGGCGATGTTGTAGGGATCCCAGAGCGCGGATTCGATCAGCACGTCGGTGGTGTTCTCGTCGCAGCCCGAATGCTCGCCGCCCATCACGCCGGCGATCGATTCGACGCCGGTGTCGTCGGCGATCACGACATTGGACGAATCGAGCTTGTACGTGCGCCCGTCGAGCGCCAGCACTTCGTCGCCGTCGCGGCCGCGCCGCACGACCAGATCGCCCGCCACTTTCTTCGCATCGAACACGTGCAGCGGACGGGCGCGATCGAACGTCACATAATTGGTGATGTCGACCAGCGCGTTGATCGGACGCAGGCCGATTGCCTTGAGGCGCTGCTGCATCCACTCGGGCGATTGACCGTTCTTCACGCCGCGCACCATGCGCAAGGCGAATTGCGGCGCGAGATGCTTGTCTTCGGCCGTGAAGTCGAGCGTCACGTTGACCGGGCACGGATAGCGGCCCTTGAAGGTCGGCGCCGCAGGCGTCTTCGCCTTGCCGAGACCGGCGGCGACGAGATCGCGCGCGATGCCGGAGACGCCGGCGGCGTCCGGGCGGTTGGGCGTGAGGTTGATTTCGATCACCGGATCGTCGAACCCGGCCCAGGCGGCGTAGGGCTTTCCGACCGGCGCATCGTCGGGCAGTTCCAGAATGCCGTCGTGATCTTCCGACAATTCGAGTTCCGCGGCCGAACACAGCATGCCCAGCGACTCGACGCCGCGGATCACACCCTTGCCGAGCGTGATCTTCTTGCCGGGAATGTAAGTTCCCGGTCCCGAGAACACGCTCTTCATGCCCGTGCGCGCATTGGGGGCGCCGCACACCACCTGCACGGGCGCGCCGCTCCCGGTGTCGACCATGCAGACGCGCAGGCGATCGGCGTTGGGATGCTGCTTCGCCTCGATCACATGCGCGATCGTGAAATCCTTCAGCGCCGCCGCCGGGTCGATCACGTTTTCAACTTCAAGACCGATGCGCGTCAGCGTCTCGCATATTTCGGCGAGCGAGGCCTCGGTCTCGATGTGGTCCTTGAGCCAGGAGAGGGTGAATTTCATTTCAGCGTTCTTTTCATTCGCATGAACAACCGCATCTCGGCCACCGGCTCTAGTCCTAGCTCGGCTCTCAGGCCATCACGCAGCGTGTTCAGTAGGGTTGTAACTTCTCCGCCTTCGCCATTTGTAAGGCTGACCGCAAAACGATTTGCTTCTGCAACTTCCTTGGCATTGCCGAGAAGGTTGATGCTGGCAACTGCATCCTCAAGTTCGTCGTAGCGCTTGTTTCGATCTTCATTCTTGGTTTCGCCAACGTTCGCAGCTTTTTCGATCTTCCTCCAAGATTCGATCAAATGCGAAATTCGAAGCTCGGACTTCTTTTTTCGAACTCGCGCCGTCGAGTCATCGCGTGATTGGCGAACGCAACGATCAAGCCACCAACGACGGCGGACAGAAGCGAGATCGTGACATTTGCGACTTCAAGCGAAGGCATCGCTCAGTTCCAAAATTGTGCTAACTGCTCAACCCACCCGCCAACGTCGGGAAATCGAGCGGCCTGAAGCCGTAATGCGACAGCCAGCGTACGTCCGCCTCAAAGAACGGACGCAAATCCGGCATGCCGTATTTCAGCATGGCGATGCGGTCGATTCCCATGCCCCAGGCGAAGCCCTGGTAGATTTCCGGATCGAGCCCGCAATTGCGCAGCACGTTGGGATGCACCATGCCGCAGCCCAGAATCTCCAGCCAGTCCTCGCCTTCGCCGAAGCGGATCTCGCCGCCTTGGCGCCGGCACTGAATGTCGACTTCCATCGACGGCTCGGTGAAGGGGAAGAAGGAGGGTCGAAAACGCATCTTCACGTTCTTGACCTCGAAGAACGCCTTGCAGAATTCTTCGAGGGTCCACTTGAGGTGGCCCATGTGGGCCGTCCTGTCGATCACGAGGCCTTCGACCTGATGGAACTGCGGCGTGTGCGTCTGGTCGGAATCGACGCGGTAGGTGCGGCCCGGACAGATCACGCGGATCGGCGGCTTCTGCGCCAGCATCGTACGCACCTGCACCGGGCTGGTGTGGGTGCGCAGCAGCTTGCGCTTCCCGTCCGCGCCGGGATTGAAGAAGAATGTGTCATGCATCTCGCGGGCCGGATGGCCCTCGGGAAAGTTTAGCTTGGTGAAATTGTAGTCGTCGGTCTCGATGTCCGGACCTTCGGCGACAGAAAAGCCCATGTCGGCGAAGATTTCCGTCAGCTCGTCCATTACCTGGCTGATCGGGTGGATGCGGCCTGTATCCGGCCCGCCCGCCCGCACCGGCAGCGTCACATCGAGCGTTTCCGTCGCAAGCCGCGCTTCGAGCGCTGCGCCCTTCAAAATCGCTTTCCGCGCGGCGAGCGCCTCGGATACACGGTCCTTGAGCGCATTTATCGCGGCGCCCGCGGTCTTGCGTTCGTCCGGCACCATCTTGCCGAGCGTCGCCAGCAGCGCGGAGACGGACCCTTTCTTGCCGAGGGCGGACACACGCACGTTTTCGAGGCCCCCTTCATCGGCGGCGCCGGCAATTTGGCCGAGAATATCGTTTTCAAGCGTCTGGAGGTCGGACATGCCCTGCCTCTGAAAGGATTTCGCGCGGCTTGTGCCATGCGAAGCAACGTGTGTCGAGAATTGCGGCGACGCTCTTCTCCCCAAAACGCAAGAAGCCCGCCTTTCGGGCGGGCTTTGCGTGGGGTTTGACCTGCGAGAGGATCAAGCCGCCTGGGGCAGCGCCGCCTTGGCCTTTTCGACGATGGCGGCAAAAGCCTGCGGCTCCCTGATCGCGAGTTCGGACAGGACCTTGCGGTCGATCTCGATGCCCGCCAGCGCAAGACCGGAGATAAAGCGGCTGTATGTCAGGCCCAGTTCACGCACGGCGGCGTTCAGGCGCTGGATCCAGAGCGACCGGAACACGCGCTTCTTGGCGCGCCGGTCGCGCGTGGCGTACTGCATCGACTTGTCGACAGCAGCCTTGGCCGTGCGGATGGTATTCTTGCGGCGACCATAAAAGCCCTTGGCGGCTTCGAGGGTCTTCTTGTGCTTGGCGTGCGAGGTGACGCCCCGTTTGACGCGAGCCATTTACAGAACTCCTTGAAAGGGTTGGAACCCGCATAACCCAAGAAAATCGCTCGACTTTCTGAACCAGGTCATGCGCAAAAACTACTTCAGCCGTTGGGCAGGAAGTACTTCTTCACATTGTCGCCGTCCGTCTTGAACATGACGGAGGTGCCGCGAAGGTTCCGGATCTGCTTCTTGGTCCGCTTGATCATGCCATGGCGCTTGCCGCGCTGGGCATAGACCACCTTGCCGGTGCCGGTGATCTTGAAGCGCTTTTTCGCGCCCGACTTGGTCTTCAGCTTGGGCATTTTGCTCTCCTGTGGCGTCGCCGAAGCGCGTCCCCGTGTTGTTCGCATAAGCGAGCGATAAAAACCGCCACGGCAGCCCATCACTGGCCGGGCGGTTCAAGGGCCGGCTTATAGGCCGAAAGGGCGGGGAGGTGCAAGTGTCTGTCCGTCCGGCGGGACGCCGTCGGAGTTTTGGCGCGCTTGATACAAAAAAACGGACAGATGCGCTGCAATACGTATCATATCGCCTTGCCTGCCCCCCTCTGAAACGTGGTAGCCTCGCAAAAAAGAACACCGGAGGATCCATGGAGCGCTCGTTCGCCACGGAAATCGAGTCGCTGAAGCTCGGCGAGGGTCAAGTCTTTCACGGCGAAGGGATTCTCGCCGTCACCAAGGCGCTCTTGCAGGCCGGCGTCTCCTATGTCGGCGGCTACCAGGGCGCACCCGTCTCGCACTTGCTGGACGTGATGGTGCAGGCAAAGGAGCTGATGGCCGAACTCGGCGTCAACGTCGTCGCCTGCACCAACGAGGCCTCGGCCGCCGCCATGCTCGGCGCCTCCATCGCCTATCCGGTGCGTGGCGCGGTGACGTGGAAATCGATCGTCGGCACCAATGTCGCGGCCGACGCGCTGTCCAATCTGTCCTCGCCCGGCGTGAAGGGCGGGGCGCTGATCGTCGTCGGCGAGGATTACGGCGACGGCGCCTCGGTCATTCAGGAGCGCACCCATTCCTATGCGATGAAATCGGCGATCTGGCTGATGGACCCGCGCCCGGACCTGCCGACCATCGTGCGCTGCGTGGAAAAAGCGTTCGAACTGTCGGAGGCCTCGCATACCGCCGTCATGCTGGAATTGCGGATTCGCGCCTGTCACGTGCAGGGCGAATTCATGGCCAGGGACAACAAGAAACCCGAAATCTCCATGCACAACCGCCAGCCCTCGGCGCCACACGACTACAACACGCTCTCGCATCCTCCGGTCACCTTCGCGCACGAGCGTGAAAAATATTCGGACCGGATGCCTGCAGCGCGACGCTTCATCGTCGGCCACGGGCTCAACGAGAAGATCGATGGGCGACATGGCGAGGTCGGCCTGATCGTGCAGGGCGGCATCTATAATGCGCTGATCCGCGCGCTGCAGGAGATAGGGCTTGCTGACAGCCAGGGGCGCTGCGACCTGCCGATGCTCGTGCTCAATGTCGTCTATCCGCTGTGCCCGGACGAGATCGTTGGCTTTTCCGCCGGCAGGAAGGCCGTGCTGGTGATCGAGGAGAGCCAGCCCGAATATATCGAGCACGAGATTTCCTCGATCCTGCGCCGCGCGGACATCCAGACCAGCCTGCACGGCAAGGACATGCTGCCGATGGCCGGCGAATATACGTCGGAGGTTCTGGTCGGCGGCCTCGCCAAATTCATCGAGAAACACGTTCCGCGCCTCGGCAATCTCGGCGCGCGGAACTATTCCGACGAGATCGCGGAATTGCGCTCGAAGGCGTTGATCGCGCTCGGCGGGCCGGCGCCGGCGCGACCGCCCGGCTTCTGCATCGGCTGCCCGGAGCGTCCGTTCTTCTCGGCGCTGAAGCTGGTCGAGAAGGAGCGCGGGCCGTTTCATGTGTCGACCGACATCGGTTGCCATTCCTTCGCGACCTTCGCGCCGTTTTCGTTCGGCAATTCGATTCTCGGTTTCGGCATGAGCCTGGCGTCGAGCGCGGGCGTGCAGAGTTTCACGCAGAAGCGGCCGATTGCGATCATGGGCGACGGCGGTTTCTGGCATAACGGCCTGCTGTCTGGCGTGACCGCGCGCCTGCTCAACAAGTCCGATGGCCTGCTGGTTATCATGAAGAACGGCTATACGTCAGCGACCGGCGCGCAGGATCTCGTCTCTACGCCGCACGCCGCCGAAACGAGGGCCGCCGGCGGCGCCAGCGCGACCGACACCGAACTCACCATCGAGGGCACGCTCGCCGGCATAGGCGTGAAATGGATGCGCAGCGTCCACACCTATCGCGTCGGCGAAATGAAGGCGGCGCTAAACGAAGCGATGTCAACGAGCTTCGACGGGCTCAAGGTCATCATCGCCGAAGGCGAATGCCAGCTCGAACGACAAAGGCGCCTCAAACCGATGCGCGCACGGGCTCTCGCCGAAGGCAAGCGGGTCGTGCGCACGCGATACGGCGTCGACGACGAGACCTGCACCGGCGATCATTCCTGCATCCGGCTGTCCGGCTGCCCGACGCTGACGGTCAAGACCTCGTCCGATCAGCTCAAGAGCGATCCCGTCGCGCACGTGACGAATGGCTGCGTCGGCTGCGGCCTCTGCGGCGAGGCGGCGCATGCGGCCACGCTCTGTCCGTCGTTCTATCGCGCCGACATCGTCTCCAATCCGTCCTCGCTGGATCGTTTGTTCGCGCGCGTGCGGCGCCTGTTCACCGGGGCGGCCTGAGCATGAGCGACCAAGCGATCAAAGTGCGCACGATCCTGATAGGCGCGCTCGGCGGCGAGGGCGGCGGCGTGCTGATGGACTGGATCGTGCATTGCGCGCGCATGAGCGGATTGGCCGTGCAGGCGACGTCTGTGCCCGGCGTCGCGCAGCGTACGGGTTCGACCTCCTATTACATCGAAATGTGTGACAAGCCGGCGTCCGGCCCGCAACCCGTCTTCGCGCTGACGCCCATGCCCGGGCGCGTTGATTACGTGGCGGCGAGCGAGTTCGTCGAGGCCGCGCGCATGATGGAGCGCGGCTTGGTCTCGCCGACGCGCACCGTGCTGATCGCCTCGACCAGCCGCATGTTCACGACGGTGGAAAAGATGCAGATGGGCGACGGACGTTTCGAGTCCGAGCGCGTCGCCGCCGCCGGCAGGGATCTCGCGAAAACATTCGTCATGCTCGACCTTGACGCGATTGCGCGCGCGGCCGGCACGATGGTGAGCGCGACCCTGTTCGGCGCGCTGGCCGGCGTCGGCGCCTTTCCCTGGGACCGGGCGACCTGCGAGGCGGCGATTGGCTCGGGACGAGCGGCGGGGGCGAGCCGCGCCGGATTCAACGCGGCGTTCGAGGCGGCGCGCGGGCCTGCGCCAACGCAGACGCAATCTGCGCCCGAGAATACCATCGACATGCGCCGGGCGGACAAGTTCTCCGGCCTGCCGACCGAGGCGCGCAATCTGGCTGCGCTCGGCCATGCGCGCTGCGCCGATTATCAGGATGGGGCCTATGCCGATCTCTATGCGCGGCGCATGCTCGATCTCGCGCCAGCCGACGATGCCGAACAGCCGGAGCGCGCGCATGCTCTCGCCGAGGCCGCGCGGCGGCTCGCGCTGTGGATGACCTACGAGGATATTGCGCGCGTCGCGCAATTGAAGACGAAGCGTGAGCGGTTTGCGAAAATCCGCGCCGAGGCGGAAATGGACGACGACCAGATTCTCGCGGTTACCGAATTCTTGAAACCCGGCGCGGACGAGATTGCGGCGGTCCTGCCAGCAAGAGTCGGCGCCGCTTTTTTACGGCGCGTTGCGCGCAAGGGGCCGCCGGGTTTCATCGGGCAGGGTCTGCAGGTCACCACAACCAGCGTGCGGGGATTCCTGACGATGCGTCTCCTCGCGCAATTTCGTCGGATACGCCGCTCGTCGCTGCGTTTTGGATACGAACAGGCGGCGATTGATCGCTGGCTGGCGGCGATGCAGGCCGCGCTCGCCGCGTCGCCAGCATTCGCCGCCGCGCTCGCCGAACTGCCGCGTCTGCTCAAAGGTTATGGCGAGACGCAGGCGCGGGGGCAGCGCAATTACGACGCGATCTTCGACCGGATTGTCGCGTCGGCCATCGCGGCCGGAGATTTCTCCGGCGCGAAGCAATTACGCGCAGCCATTTCGGCGGCGCTCGCCGATCCGGAACATGCCGCGCTCGATGCGGAATTACGGGCCTCGGCGCAGTAGCTGGCGCTATCTGCTTTCCGGCGCGCCGGGATGGATCGCCGCGCCGCGCTTGTGGCGCGGACTTCCGTTAGGCGCCAGCCGCGCATTTCGACGCGCAGACCGCATGCACGCTGTCTTTTCCCAGCACATGCGCGACGCGACGGCCTGAAAACAGCCGCGCGATCGCGGGATGGTGCAGGTTGAGGCCGCCGGCATAGGCGCCGAACGCCGGCGCGACGACGCGCTGACCGTCCGTCACATAGGCGCGACGACGGCCGCCGATGACAGCGACAGGATGGAGATGGCCGGCAATTTCGCCATGCGCGCCATGCGGCGCCGGTTCGTGGCGCAATATCAGCTCGCCCAATCGCATTTCGTTCAGGCGTTCGCCGCCGACATGGGCGGGGATTTCCGGATCGTGATTGCCGGCGATCCAGATCCATTCGCGTCCACGCCGCAACGCTGAAAGTCTGTCGGCGTCGTCGGGCGCAAGGCGGTCAGGCCCCTGGCCATCGTGAAACGAATCGCCGAGAGCGACCACCGCGCGGGGGCGCCAGCGTGCGATGACGACGGTCAGGCGAGCGAGTGTCGCGGCTGTATCGTAGGGCGGCAGCATCATGCCGCGCCGCGCGAACGACGATCCCTTTTCCAGATGCAGATCGGCGACGATCAGCGCGCGCGCCTGCGGCTCGTAGAGCGCGCCGGCCGGATCGACAAGCAGGCGCACGCCGGCGACCACGAGCGCGGGATCGCGCTCCGTCCCCCCCTCCTTCGCGGCCTGTGTCGCGTTCATGGGTTTGCTTCTCTCGCCAGATCCTCGGCCGCCGCCTTCAGCTCCTCGTCACGCGCCGCTCCATAGATCGGTTCCCGCCCGATCTCCAGCATGACCGGCACGGCCATCGGCGAGACGCGGTCGAGCGCGCGATGGACGATTCGACCCTCGATCCGGTCGAGCATGGCGGAAAGACGCGCAATGTCCAGCAGGCCGCTGGAGGCGTCGGCATAGGCTGCTTCCAGCAGGATGTGATCGGGCTGATGCCGCCGCAGAACATCGTAGATCAGATCCGTCGAAACCGTCACCTGCCGTCCGGTCTTTTCCCTGCCCGGAGAGCGCCGCTCGATCAGGCCGGCGATGATCGCGCAATTCCGGAAGGTGCGTTTCATCAGCGCGGAGTCCTGCAGCCATTCCTCGAGATCGTCGCCAAGCATGTCGCGCGAAAACAAATGGGCCAGATCGGCGCGGCCGGGGTCGGCGAGCGACCAGACGGCGATGGCATAATCATTCGCGACGAATCCAAGCGGCTTCAGCCCCGCGCGCTCCATGCGTCGCGTCAGCAGCATGCCGAGAGTCTGGTGCGCGAGACGGCCCTCGAACGGATAGGCCACCATGAAGAATTTTCCGCCGCGCGGAAATGTCTCCACGAGCAGGTTTGAACGGCCCGGCAGCGTCGAGCGCGTGAGTTGCTCGTTCAGCCAGTCGCGCACCTGTTCCGGCAGATGCTTCCAGTGCGCAGGCGTCGCCAGAATGCTTCGCACACGTTCGGCAAGAGAGGTAGAGAGCGGAAATTTTCCGCCGGCATAGGAGGGAATTTTCGGCGCGGCGCTGTTTGCGCGCCGCACCAGCGCTTCATTCTCCACGATGCCCTGCAGGCTCAGGATTTCGCCGCCGAAAAGAAACGTGTCGCCGGGCGAAAGCGTCTCCAGAAAATATTCCTCGATCTCGCCGAGCACGCGGCCGCCGCGCGTGAGCGGTCCGGTATAGGCTGTTCCCGCTTTCGCGCCGCGTGCGCGAATCAGGCGCACCTTCAGCACGTCGGATTCGACGATGGTTCCGACATTCATGCGATAGGACTGCGCGATGCGTGGGTTGGCGACGCGCCACAGACCGTCCGCCGCCCGTCTGATCTTTGCGAAACGATCGTATGCTTTCAGGGCGTATCCGCCGGTCGCGACGAAATCGAGCGTGCGATTGAATGTCTCACGTGCGAGATCGGCGTAGGGCGCGGCGGACGTGACTTCGTCGTAGAGCGCATCGGCGGCAAACGGTTCTGCGCAGGCTGAACCAAGAACATGCTGCGCCAGTACGTCGAGCCCGCCTGTGCGCGCCACCGGCGTATCCTGCGCGTTTTCGCGCGCGGCATCGACGGCGGCCACGCATTCCAGCACTTCGAATCTGTTCGCCGGAACGAGGATCGCGCGTGACGACTCGTCGATCCGATGGTTCGCGCGGCCAATGCGCTGGGCGAGGCGGCTTGCTCCCTTGGGCGCGCCGACATTGACCACAAGGTCGACGTCGCCCCAGTCGATCCCCAGATCGAGCGTCGAGGTGCAGACGATCGCGCGCAATTTGCCTGCGGACATGGCGGCCTCCACCTTGCGGCGCTGGCCGGCGTCGAGCGAGCCGTGGTGGAGTGCGATCGGCAGCGCGTCCTCGTTGAGGCGCCAGATCTCCTGAAACACGAATTCGGCTTGCGCGCGCGTATTGACGAAGACGAGCGTCATCTTCGCCGCGCCGATCGCGGCGTAGATTTCGGCCAGCGCATGGCGGGCGCTGTGACCGGCCCAGGGCAGGCTCTCCCGCGTATCGAGTATCGACAGATCCGCCGGCGCGCCGGGCGGCGCCGTCACCAGATCGGCGAGCTGCCCGCGCCCCGAGATGAAGCGCCTGAGTTCATCGGGCTCGCGCACGGTCGCCGACAGGCCGGTCGCCAGATGCGCCGGCGCGATCGACCGCAGGCGCGCAAGCCCGAGCGCGAGCAGGTCGCCGCGTTTCGACAGGGACAGCGCATGCAGTTCGTCGAGCACCACACGTCGCAGATCCGCGAACAAATGGACCGCGTCCGGCGAGGCCAGCAGCAGCGCCAGTTGCTCGGGCGTCGTCAACAGCATGTCAGGCGGGTTGCGACGCTGGCGCTGACGTTTTTGCGCCGATGTATCGCCGGTGCGCGTCTCGATGCGGACGGGCAGGTTCATTTCGGCGACGGGGATTTCGAGATTTCGATGCACGTCGACCGCGAGCGCCTTCAGTGGCGAGATGTAGAGCGTGTGCAGGCGCCCGCCCGGGCTGTTGGCGCGGCACCTTTCGCTGAGGTCGATCAGAGAAGGGAGGAATCCTGCGAGCGTCTTGCCGGCGCCGGTCGGCGCAATCAGCAGCGCGCTGCGCCCGGCCTGCGTGCTGGCGACGATCTGCAACTGATGCGCGCGGGCGCTCCAGCCACGCGACATGAACCAGCTCTCGAAGCGCGCAGGCAAACCTGAAGCGGCAGTCACGCAGGCAGGCTACAGGGAATAGCGCCCGGCCGACAATTGCCGCGAACTGGCGCGAGATCGGTTCGTGATCCGTGCAGCTTTGGAACGGACTTTCTTTGGCGACGACGCCCGGCCCCGGAACTTTTCACGCATGACCGACGTTGCAGAGCTATCGGAGTTGATGCGCTCGATCTGGAGGGCGTCATGGGGCAGTCTGACGAAAGCATCCGGTTGAACCTGCTCTCACGCGCGATCCTCGGCGCAACGGCGGCCATCGGGCTGGCGTTGGCTGTCTTCGCGGCGCCAACCAATGTCGGCGCTTTTGTCCGCCCGCAGTTCCGGCCCGGCATTGAACTCCATCGCCTGAGCGATGCGCCCGGCATTGCGTTGAAGCGCGCCTATGGCCGCGAAGACGAGGATTGCGTCGTGATCGCGCCTCCAGGCGGGGCCACGCCGAATCGGTTTGTATGCCGTTGAAACGGGCCGTTCCGAAACGCGACAGCGCCCGACGCTCGCCTCATTCGTCAAATCACGCGCCCTTGTCGACGTCGAGCGCGTCGCCATCGCTGCGCCAGAGCGCCCGCGTGAAATTGCGACCGGTCTGACGGTCGCCGCCGCCAAGGAAGCTCGAAAGGAAGCCCGAAAGGATCGCCGCAGCGAATCCCGTCACTGCGCCGACCGCGAGCTTTTCCGCCGTTATCTGGCCGGCGAGGAGCGTGGTTTCGGCTGCGCCCAGGCCGACGACCAGCGCGACTATGGCGTCGATGCCCCGCGCGCGCGGCCAGAGCGCCAGCGCCATCAGCGGCGCGAGCGACGCCGCGGAGAAAGCGAGGGCCAGGCCGATCAGCAGTCGCGGGTCGAGTTCCCGCGCGGCGGTGACCGACGCGCCCATCACGATCGCGCCGATCAGAATGGCGCGGGTGATGGCGAGCCGCCGGCTGGTGAGCGCGGACTGGTCCCGCACGTGGTGAACCGCATCGTTCCCGAGCGCGATGGCGGCCGAAAGCGCGCCGGAGGCCGCCAGCGACAGGCTGAGGGCGACGATGGCGGCCCACACCAGGCCGGAGACGGCCGCGCCCAGCGAGGTGAGCGGCGCCAGCGCCGTCAGCAGGAACATCCCGCGGGTCTGGATGTCGTCCGGCCGCAATTCTCCCTTGAAGCCCGGCGCATGCTGGCAGGCCGCGCGCGCGTCGGCCGGGGTTGAGGCGGCGACGCCGCACATCGCCACCAGCCGGGTGGAGTTGGCCGAATAGATCACGTCGGGCAGGCGCTCCGGTCGTCGTCCCACCATCGTATCCAGCAGGGCGAGCGTCGATGCTGCGACGGTCGCCGCGATCAGGGCGGCGGCGACGGTCCCCCAGATCACAGCGCCGATCCCGGCGCGGACAGCGACTGCGCGGTCGCGCACCGCCGTCAGCGGCGCGAGCAGCGGCGCGCAGGAGGCCATGCCGAGCGCCATGCCCAGGGACAGGGCCGGGCTCGCGGGCTGGCTCGCTGCGCCCTGCCAGGTCGCTATCTGGGTTACGGCCGTCGCCCATGCCGATCCGTCCCCGATGACGGGCAGGGCCAGTGGCTGGCCGCGCGCCGCGAGCAGGGCCAACGGCAGGCCGAAGGCCGCCATGAACACGCCGCCTGCCGCCGCCGCGATCCAGACCGCGCCCAACTCGCCGCCCGGCGCTGTCGCCAGGATCAGGACAACGCCGATGATCGCCGCCGCCACAGGGCGCTCGACGCCCACGATGGTGCTGATGCCGGTGACCGCGGTTTCGTAGCCAGCAAGCGCGGCCAGCAGCGCCGTGACGCCGACGATCGCGGCGGCGCCGAGCCGCAGGGGCAGGTTTCTGAAACGCGCCGCGATCAGGTCGGAGATCGAGAAAGCGCCGGTCTTGCGCAGGTAGGGGCCGCTGATCAGCATGGCGCAGGCGAGTCCGCCGCCAAAACCGGCGAAGACCCCGATCCCGGAAAAATGGTCGGCGACGGGTGGCGTGAACGGGCTGGCCAGCGCCACGGCGAGTCCGGCTGCGGCGAGCCCCGCGTAGGTCGGCGGCGTGGAGCGCCCGGCTGCGTAGAAGAACGAGATGCGCATCGAGCGCACGAGAACGCCGATCAGCGACAGGCCGACGAGGAGCGTGACCGGACCGGCCGCGGCGATCATCCGCTCCGGCGCGCCGACGCGGTCGATCATGACGATCAGGCCCGCCGCCGCGGCGAAAGCCGCCATGACGAAAGCCGCCCGTCCGTCAATGGCGGCGCGTTCGGACAGGGCGTCCTCGGTCATCGGCCGTTTCAATCCGAGCCTCCCGGAGCGTTCAAAACTTGCGCGGCGCGCCATGCGATGGATAGATGGCGACGGTCGCACTCACAAGGGCGCGGCGCAACGGAGGCAAAGTGGCCGCGACTTCCACCCGTATCCTGATCGCCGACGACCATCCGCTCGTGCGCGGCGCGCTCGCCCAGGCCGTAGCCGGCGCAGTGCCCGATGCGGACATTCTGGAAGCCGGCGATCTCGATGGCCTGACGCGCATGCTCGCGGCCAAGGGCGGGATCGATCTCGTTCTGCTCGATCTCGCCATGCCCGGCGTGCGTGGCTTTTCCGGTCTGATGTACCTGCGCGCGGAACACCCGGACGTCCCGGTCGTCGTTGTGTCGGCCAACGAGGATCGCGGCGTCATGCGGCGGTGCGTCGATTTCGGCGCTTCTGGATTCATCCCGAAGACGACCGACATCGAGGCGATGCGCGCCGCCATTCGGCAGGTGCTCGCGGGAGAGATATGGACGCCGCCCGATGTCGACCTGAGCGCGCCGGCCGACAGGGAAACCGCTGATCTGGTGCGGCGCATGGCCTCGCTGACGCCGCAGCAGGTGCGTGTGCTGATGATGGTTTCGGGCGGGCTGCTCAACAAACAGATCGCATACGAACTCAGCGTGTCCGAGGCGACCGTGAAGGCCCATGTATCGGCGATCCTGACCAAGCTCGGCGTCGAAAGCCGGACGCAGGCCGTGATCACGGCCGCCAGGGTGGAAGGTCTGTCGGCGCCGGCGACGGTTCGCGCCACGGACTGATCTGCGGCGCATTGACAGACATGACGGCGCTTCCCATCTCCCGCCCGTCCGGGCCGAAGGAGGCTCCTGTGCGAATCGTTCTGTTAGCGGTTGTATTCGCCGGCCTCGCGGGTTTCGCTTCCGCGGAAGGTGGCTCGGCGCCCGATCCGGCTGGCGCGGAGAATGGTCGCTACAGCATGACGCCGGTCGCCGACGGTTTCCTGCGGCTCGACACGCGCACCGGCGCCGTGTCGCTCTGCAAGGTCGAGAACGGCGCGGCTCGCTGCGAGGCGGCGGCCGAGGAGCGCGCCGCGTTGCAGGACGAGATAGACCGGCTTGCACGCCAGAATGACGCGCTGAAGGGCGACGGCGAATGGGGCGGGCTGCCGACCCGGCAGGAACTGGACAGGGCGCTTGATTTCGCCGAGCGGTTCATGCGGAGGATGATGAGGATCATGCGCAACGACGATTCGCTGAAAGACCGGACCTGAGCGGCCGCGCCGCGCCTTTGCCGGATAGAGTTCATCCCGCCTTTTTTCATCCACGGAATACTGCCATGAGCGCCCCCGAATTTCCTCGACATCCTGCGATCGACGCGACGTCGGAGACGCCGGCCGACCGGACGACGTCGTCAGCCTCGGCCCTCCAGCGATTCATCGGCGGGCCCCCGGCCGTTGTATTCGTCCGCCTGCTGTTCGTGTCGCTCGTGGTCGGCGCGCTGCTGGTGTGGCTCGATATCCGGCCCTACGATGTGTTTGTCTGGATTAGCCGCTTCTTCAATCGCCTGTGGCTCATGGGCTGGGATGCGGTCCGGGAGATCGCCGAATATGTGATGGCCGGCGCCGTGATCGTCGTGCCGGTATGGCTGCTCATGCGCATCTTCGCCGCGAGGCCGGCGCGGTGATCGGTCTGCGCGCATTTTCAGCGCGTTGACGCCGGTTCCGCCGCCTCTCGATCGGCTGTGTCAGCCGCAGCGCCGCTGCGCGTTCAGAGGCTTCGATCGGGAGAAAGTCTCCATTCTCCTGCCTTGCGCCCGACCACGGGAGCAAGGCTCGCCAGCCCCTCGCTCGCCAGGCGTCCGACCAGACCGCGTTTGATGCGCCCGACAAGGCCAATGCCCTCGAACACCAGCGCCGAATAAATCTGCAGCAGCGTGGCGCCGGCCTCGATCTTGGCGAAGGCCGTCTCCGGGCTGTCGACGCCGCCCGCGCCAACCAGCGGAAACTGTCCTTCGACGCGCTGATATGTCTCGGCGAGCATGCGGGTGGACAGGTCGAACAGAGGTCGGCCGGAGAGGCCGCCTGTCTCCGCTTTCTTCGAATCGGAGAGGGATTGCGGCCGCGAGATCGTTGTGTTCGACACGATCAGGCCGTCGATTTTTTGCGCGCGGGCGACGCGGATGATGTCGTCGAGATTTTGAAGTGCGAGGTCCGGGGCGATTTTCAGAAGCAGCGGCCTGCGCTGGAGCGCCTTCTCCCGCGCGTCCATGACGCGGGCGAGAAGCTCGTCGAGCTGTGCGGCCTGCTGCAGGTCGCGCAGGCCCGGCGTATTGGGCGAGGAAATATTGATCGTGAAATAGGAAGCGACGTTGGCGAATGCGGCGACGCCCGCCGCATAATCGGCGATGCGGTCGCTCGCCTCCTTGTTTGCGCCGACGTTGACGCCGACGATTCCTTTTCGGAGACGGCGCGCCCTCAGCCGACGCAGCACGGGCTCATGCCCCTCGCTGTTGAAGCCAAAACGGTTGATCACGCCACGGTCGACGGGCAGGCGGAACAGGCGCGGGCGCGGATTGCCCGGCTGCGGCAGCGGCGTGACTGTGCCGACTTCCGCAAAGCCGAAGCCGAGCGCCAGCAGCGCGTCAGGAACTTCGCCGCCCTTGTCGAAACCTGCCGCCATTCCAAGCGGATTGGGAAAGTCGAGACCGAAGGCCTTGACGGCGAGTCTCTTGTCGTCGCCGCCGCAACTCGGCAGCGGCGCGTGTTTCAGTCCCAGCACGGTCGCGCGATGCGCGGCTTCGGCGTCGAGCGACAGCAACAGCGGGCGGGCGAGGGAATCGAACAGGCCGATCATGTGAGAAGTCCCGTGAAATCGTGGCCGCCGCCAGGCTGCAACGGCAAGGGCGCGACGCGAACAACGTCCGCGAAGGCCAGCGGCGCGTAGAGGTGGGGAAACAGATCCCCGCCACGCGAGACCTCCCATTTCAAGGCGGCTCCGAGACGCTCCGCCGCAACGGCCACCAGCAGAAGGTCGGCTTGTCCGGCAAAATGCCTGCGGGCGGTTTCCTCTGCCTGGGCGGCGGTGGAAAAATGGATGTAGCCATCCGCCAGATCGACCGGCGCGCCGGCGAAGAGTCCGGAGGACTGAGCGATGCGCCAAAGCGCGCTGGGAACGATCTTGTAAATCAAAGTCACGGCCGGCCTCGCGCTCGCTCTATGCGCCGACGCTCGCCCGCGGTCGAGGGCTCAGCCTGAATTAGGTCAAAATTCCGATACCTTGTGAAACATCTCTTGTTTACGTGAAACAACAGGCATATAAAGGACATGTATCCTAGTTCTTAGATTGGTCCTGTTGTGCGGAGGCGCTGATGCTCACGCATTCCCAAATTTGGGCGGCCATCGATTCTTTGGCGGCGCGCCATGACATGTCGCCGTCGGGCCTCGCGCGCAAGGCGGGGCTGGATCCGACCACATTCAACAAGTCCAAACGCAAGTCGCCCGACGGGCGTCTGCGCTGGCCCTCGACCGAGTCGATCGCGAAAATTCTGGATGCGACTGGCGCGAGCATCGACCTGTTCATGTCCTTGCTTGGCCCCGATGCGCCTGCCCACCGCCGGCCGCTGCCGCTGATTGGCCTGGCGCAGGCGGGCGACGGCGGTTATTTCGACGACGGCGGTTTTCCCGTCGGCGCGGGCTGGGAGGAAATCGACTTTCCCGCTGTCGCCGATCCGCATGCCTATGCCCTGGAGATCGCCGGGGATTCGATGTCGCCGGCCTATCGTGACGGCGATCGTGTGATCGTATCGCCTGCTGCGCCCGTGCGTCGCGGCGACCGTGTCGTCGTCAAGACAACCTCGGGCGAAATTCTCGCCAAGGAACTCAAGCGTCAGACTGCGAAAACGATAGAGCTGAAATCGCTCAATCCCGAGCATCCCGACCGCACGATCCCGGTGCAGGATATGCGGTGGATCGCCCGGATCGTCTGGACGAGTCAGTAGGGAGTTGAAAGTCGTGCGCCGGTCCTGTATATGAATTGCAGCATACAGTCTCATGGATCGCATTGGACGGTCATATTGAGAGTGGGGCCCGGCCGGGACCCGCTCTTTTTTGTTATCCCGGCCGCACAACACGCAGAACAGCTTGACCGACGCCCCACCCATCATCGACGCAACCCTCGACGAGCCGCGCCTTGTGACGGAGACCGGGCTTGCCGCCCGTATCGCCCGTATCGCCGACGCGACCTTGCAGGGCCTCGGCTTCCGTCTGGTGCGCGTGAAAATCTCGGCGCAGGACGGCATGACCGTGCAGATCATGGCCGAACGCCCGGACGGAACGATGAACATCGCCGATTGCGAACTGGCGAGCGAGACGCTGTCGCCGACCCTTGATGTCGACGACGCGATCTCGCAGGCCTATCGGCTGGAAATATCGTCGCCCGGCATCGACCGCCCACTGGTGCGCGTATCGGATTTCCGGCGCGCGATCGGCCATGAGGCGCGCATCGAGCTTGCGACGGCTGGCCCGGATGGCCGCAAGCGGTTTCGTGGCATGATAGGCGCTGTCGAAGGCGACGGGCGCGAGGCGATGCTCGTGTTCGTGCGCAACGATGCGCGCGCCGAGGAAGACCCGCATGTGCGGATTGCGCTGGGGTCGCTCGACGAAGCGCGTCTGGTGCTGACGGAACAACTGATCCGCGAATCCCTGCGCGCCGGCAAGGTAGGGGCTGAACCGCCGACCGAAGGCGAGGAGGCCGGCCCTGAGGCGCCGCCGCGTCGCGGCCCCGGCCGTTTCGCGGCGAAGAACCAGATCAAGCAGAAGCCAGTGCTGCCGGCAGGCGTACAGGCGCAGTTCAAGAAATCGCCGCGCGGTCCTTCGCGCAACGGTCCGAATTCCAGATAGGAGAAACCGCCATGGCCGTGAGCGCCAACAGGCTTGAGCTCTTGCAGATCGCCGACGCCGTCGCGCGAGAAAAGTCGATCGACCGATCAATCGTGATCGCCTCGATGGAAGACGCGCTACAAAAGGCGGCGCGGCTGCGCTACGGTCAGGAGACCGAGGTTCGCGCCGAGATCAACCAGAAGAGCGGCGAAGTGCGCTTCTCGCGTCTTCTGCTCGTCGTTGACGAGGTCGAAAACGACGCGATCCAGATTTCCCTTGCCGACGCGCGCAAGCGCAATCCGGCGGCGCAGGCCGGCGACTGGATCGCCGAAACGCTGCCGCCCTTCGATTTCGGCCGCATCGCCGCACAATCGGCCAAGCAGGTGATTGTGCAGAAGGTGCGCGAGGCCGAACGCGACCGTCAATACGAGGAATTCCGGGATCGGATTGGCGACATCGTCAATGGCGTGGTCAAGCGGGTCGAATACGGCAATGTCATCGTCGATCTCGGCAAGGGCGAGGCGATCATCCGCCGCGACGAGATGATCCCGCGGGAAATGTTTCGTCCGGGCGATCGCGTCCGCGCCTATGTCTACGATGTACGGCGCGAGCAGCGCGGCCCGCAGATTTTCCTGTCGCGCACGCACCCGCAGCTCATGGCGAAGCTGTTCCGGCAGGAAGTGCCTGAAATCTACGACGGGGTGATCGAGGTGAAGTCGGTTGCGCGCGACCCCGGCTCCCGGGCGAAAATTGCGGTCATCTCGCGCGATTCCTCGATCGATCCGGTTGGCGCCTGCGTCGGCATGCGCGGTTCGCGGGTGCAGGCCGTCGTCAACGAATTGCAGGGCGAGAAAATCGACATCATCCCCTGGTCGGCGGACGCTGCGACCTTCATCGTCAACGCCTTGCAGCCGGCCGAGGTGGTCAAGGTCGTGCTGGACGAGGATTCCTCGCGTATCGAGGTCGTCGTGCCCGACGACCAGTTGTCTCTTGCGATCGGACGCCGCGGGCAGAATGTCCGCCTCGCCTCCCAGCTCACGGGCTGGGACATCGACATTCTGACCGAAGCCGAAGAGTCGGAACGCCGGCAAAAGGAATTTGTCGAGCGCACGAACGCATTCATGCAGGCGCTCGACGTCGACGAGGTGGTCGGCCAGTTGCTGGCGTCGGAAGGGTTCCGTTCCGTCGAGGAACTCGCCTTCGTCGAGCCCGAGGAACTCGCGTCGATAGAGGGCTTCGACGAAGAGACCGCGGCGGAAATCCAGAACCGCGCGCGCGAGCACCTGGAGCGGATCGAGGCCGAGCACGACGCCCGCCGCAAGGAGCTTGGCGTCGCCGACGAATTGAAGGAGATCGGGGGCGTCACCACCGCCATGCTGGTCAATTTCGGCGAGAACGAGGTGAAGACGGTCGAGGATCTCGCGGGTTGCGCAACCGACGATCTTGTTGGCTGGACCGAGAAAAAGGACGGCGAGACCGTGAAGTATGCTGGCTTCCTCGACGGCTTCGACCTGTCGCGTGAGGACGCCGAATCGATGATCATGTCGGCGCGCGTCAAGGCCGGCTGGATCGAGCCCGCCTCCGCAGCCCCCGAGGAACACGAGGCCGAGTAACGCCAATGCCTGATGCGGCACAGGAATGCGGTCCGTTGCGGACTTGCGTCGTGACGCGAGAGGAGCGCGCGCCGGACGAAATGATCCGGTTCGTGCTCGCCCCCGATGGCGTTGTGATGCCGGACCTGCGGCGGCGATTGCCTGGCCGCGGCGTCTGGACGACGGCGAAGGCCACGATCGTGGCCGAGGCAGTCAGGAGACGGGCCTTCGATCGCGGGTTCAAGGCTGCGGCGAAGGTTCCCGCGGGTCTGGTCGACGTTATCGATCGGTTGATGGAGACCGATTGCCTTCAGGCCCTGTCGCTCGCGAACAAGGCGGGCCTTGTTGTCACCGGTTTCGCAAAGGTCGAGGCGCAGATCGGGACCAGCGACGTGCTTGCGCTGCTGCACGCGGCTGACGGCGGCGCGGACGGCAAACGCAAGCTCGGGCAAACGCTCCGGCGCTGTTTCAGCGCTTCGGCGCCCGAAGAACTGGAAGTTTTCAGCTCACGCCAAATGGATTTGGCATTGGGTCGGGCAAATGTGATACATGCTGCGCTCCGAAAGGGGCCGGCCAGCGCCGCCCTGCTCGAAAAATGCATGCGACTGCAGGCTTTTCGGGCGGGTGCGACGACATCGGGCACGGGGCGAGAGGCCGCCCGGACGGAATGAACGGGCCAGCGGCCCAGGACGCGGGACGAATGAGCGATACGAAAAACACTGGTGACAAGACCCTTTCGGTCGGCCCGACCAAGACACTGACGCTGAAGCGTCCGGTCGAGCAGGGCACGGTGCGCCAGAGCTTCTCGCACGGGCGCAGCAAGGCTGTTCTGGTCGAGAAGGTGAAACGGCGCACGCTCGGCCCTGCCGAGGTCAAGGCGACGCATGCGCAGCCCGCAGCGCCGGCCGCGCCCGCGCCGGCCGCTCCAGTTCCGGCAGCCCCGCCGCCGAAGCCGGCCCCCGCAAAACCGCCGTCTGGCGTCGTGCTGCGTACGTTGACCGAAGAAGAGCGCCAGGCGCGCGACCGTGCGCTGGCGGACGCCCGCGTTCGCGAAGAAGACGATCGCCGCCGCGCCGAAGCGGATGCGAAGTCCCGTGCCGAGCGCGAGGCGCGCGAGGCGGCTGAACGCGAAGCCGCCGCCGAACGCAAGCGCGCCGAGGAAGATCGTCACATCAAGGAAGCCGAGGCCAAACGCAAGTCCGAGGTCGAAGCGCGTCGCCGCCTGCCGGGCGAAACCCCTGCCGGAGCGCCGGCGCCTGCTGCGCCTGTCGTCGAGCAGCCGACGGCCGTCGCGCCTGTCGCGCCGCGCCCGCCGCAGCCGGGCACGTTGCATCCGCTGCGTCGTCCGATCCTGGCGCCGAAGCTCGCCGTTCCGACAACCCGTCCGACGCGCGGCGCAGACCAGAAGAACCGCGGCCGCCTGACCGTGACGACCGCGACCTCCGCGGAGTCCGAAGAAGAGCGGATGCGTTCGGTCGCCTCCTTCCGTCGCCGCACTCAGCGCCTGAAGGGCGTGGTGCAGGAGCAGAAGGACAAGATCGCGCGCGAAGTTGTGCTGCCCGAGACGATCACGATCCAGGAACTCGCGAACCGCATGTCGGAGCGCGGCGTCGACGTGATCCGGTTCCTGATGCGCCAGGGCGACATGCACAAGATCACAGACGTGATCGACGCCGACACCGCGCAATTGATCGCCGAGGAATTCGGCCACACCGTCAAGCGCGTCGCCGAATCCGACGTCGAGGAAGGCCTGTTCGATACAGCCGACGCCAATGAAGTCCTGGTGTCGCGCCCGCCTGTCGTCACGATCATGGGCCATGTCGACCACGGCAAGACCTCGCTGCTCGACGCGATCCGTCACGCCAACGTGGTCTCTGGCGAAGCCGGCGGCATCACCCAGCATATTGGCGCCTATCAGGTGACCGCCCCCAGCGGCCTGCCGATCACCTTCATCGACACGCCTGGCCACGCGGCCTTCACCGCGATGCGCGCGCGCGGCGCCAAGGTGACGGACATCGTTGTGCTGGTGGTGGCCGCCGACGACGGCGTCATGCCGCAGACGATCGAGGCGATCAATCACGCGCGCGCCGCCGAGGCGCCGCTGATCATCGCCATCAACAAGATCGACAAGCACGACGCCAACCCTGAGCGGGTGCGCACCGAGCTGCTGCAGCACAACGTGCAGGTCGAGAGCATGGGCGGCGAGACGCTCGAAGTCGAAGTCTCGGCCAAGCAGCACACCAATCTCGACAAGCTGCTCGACGCGATTGCGCTGCAGGCCGAAGTGCTCGACCTGAAAGCCAATCCCGATCGTTCGGCCGAAGGCACCGTCGTCGAAGCGCGTCTCGACAAGGGCCGCGGCCCGGTCGCCTCCATGCTTGTTCAGCGTGGAACGCTCAAGGTCGGCGACATCGTGGTGGCTGGCTCGCAATGGGGCCGTGTGCGCGCGCTGATCGACGACAAGGGCGCGAACGTCGCGAGCGCCGGCCCGTCGTTCCCGGTCGAGGTTCTCGGCTTTGGCGGCGCGCCGGAAGCGGGCGACC
Organism: Pseudomonadota bacterium; assembly: GCA_021781815.1. Lineage (GTDB taxonomy): Bacteria > Pseudomonadota > Alphaproteobacteria > Rhizobiales > Beijerinckiaceae > JAJXWB01. The sequence continues at coordinate 121,745 of JAJXWB010000002.1, forward strand.
GCATGGCCGTTGTCGAAAACGAAGCCCGCGCCCGCGAGATCACCGAATATCGGGAGCGCCAGAAGCGCGACCAGCTCACGGCGCGCGGCGTCTCCGGCCGCTCTTCGCTCGCTGATATGATGAGCCAGCTAAAGACAGCCGGCCGCAAGGAATTTCCGCTCATCGTCAAGGGCGATGTGCAGGGCTCCGTCGAGGCGATCATCGCGACGCTTGAAAAGCTCAACACGGACGAGGTCGCCGCGCGCGTGGTGCATGCGGGCGTCGGGGGCGTGACCGAATCGGACATCACGCTGGCGGAGGCGTCGGGCGCGATTGTCATCGGCTTCAACGTGCGCGCGCACAAGGAAGCGCGCGAGGCGGCGGATCGCGCAGGCATCGAGATTCGCTACTACAACATCATCTATAACCTTGTTGACGACGTGAAGGGCGCGATGTCCGGCCTGCTTGCGCCGGCAATTCGCGAGACCATGCTCGGCAACGCGCAAATCCTCGAGGTGTTCAACATCACGAAGGTCGGCAAGGTCGCGGGTTGCCGGGTCACCGACGGCACGGTCGAGCGCGGCGCGCATGTGCGACTCATCCGCGACAATGTCGTCGTGCATGAGGGCAAGCTCTCGACGCTCAAGCGTTTCAAGGACGAGGTCAAGGAAGCGCTCGCCGGTCAGGAATGCGGCATGGCGTTCGAGAACTATCAGGATATGCGCCCGGGCGACGTGATCGAATGCTATCGCGTCGAAGAGGTGAAACGCTCGCTCTGACGCGAGACCGATCCGCAGGTCGGGCGCGGCGCGTCCGCCTGCCATCACACAGCGAAGCCTATTTGGGGCCTCTGCAGGAAGAGACGCGCACGGCGCGAAATCATCATGTCCAGATCGCATCACCAACACGGCGCAGAGCCGTCGCAGCGCATGCTGCGTGTCGCAGAACTTGTCCGCCATGCGGCCTCCGGGCTTCTGTCGCGTGGCGAGATCAACGATCCCATCCTTGAAAAGCACGTCGTCACGGTCCCTCGCGTGAAGATGTCCCCGGACCTGAAGCTTGCGACGTTGTTCATCATGCCGCTCGGCGGCAAGGAGCCGGACGAGGTGCTGAAGGCGCTGGAGCGGCATCGCGCTTTCCTGCGCGGCGAGATCGCGCGCAGGATCAATCTGAAATTCGCGCCCGAACTTCGGTTCAAGATCGACGAGACGTTCGAGAACGTCGCCAGGATCGACGCGCTCCTCAATTCTGAGAAGGTGAAACGCGACCTCGAACAGGCGCAGAACATCGACGATCAGGAATGAGCAAACCCCGCTCCAACCGCATCGCCGTCGATGGCTGGGTCATCCTCGACAAGCCCGTGGGCCTGACGTCGACACACGCGGTATCGCGCCTCAAGCGCATCTATAACGCCAGGAAGGCGGGCCACGCTGGCACGCTCGATCCGCTCGCCTCCGGCATCCTGCCCATCGCCTTCGGCGAAGCGACCAAGACGGTGCCGTTCGTGCAGGACGGCGAGAAGGCATATCGCTTCACCGTGCGCTGGGGGATAGAGACCAATTCCGATGACGCCGACGGCGAGCCGGTCGAACATTCCGACATGCGGCCGGGCGTTGATCAGATCGTCGAGTTATTGCCGCGCTTCACCGGCACGATACTTCAGCGTCCGCCGGCGTTCTCGGCGATCAAGATCGCAGGCCAGCGCGCTTACGATCTCGCGAGGGACGGGGAAGTCGTGGAGATCGCGCCGCGCCCGGTGACCATCAATTCGCTGGAACTCGTTTCGACAACCGAGGATTCAGCCACGATCGAGGCGCAGTGCGGCAAGGGCACCTATGTCCGCGCGATCGCGCGCGATCTCGGTCGCATGCTCGGCTGCTACGGGCATGTCTCGGCGCTTCGCCGCACCCGCGTCGGTCCGTTCAGCGAGGCCGATCTTGTCACCCTGGCGACCCTTGAAGAATCGCCGGAATCCGCCGCCGCGCATCTGCTGTCGGTCGAGGCCGGACTGACTGAGCTGCCCTGCGTGGTGGTTGACCGCGACGCGGCCGCGCGGTTGCGGCGCGGCCAGAGCATTCTCCTTCGCGGGCGCGACGCGCCGGCGGAGGGATCGGCCTACGCCGCCTGTGGCGGCGTCGTTGTGGCGACAGGCGCCGTCGAGCGCGGAGAACTGACTCCCGCGCGCGTGTTCAACCTGCCGTTCTGACCGGGGACGGTGGGCCAGGCGCCGTCGGGTCGCAGGCGCCAGCCGTCGCTCCGGAATGTTCACTAAACGTTCTTGCGCTCGGACGCAGCCGTGTCTAAGCTGCTGCGCAGAGGCGGCGAGGGCGGAGCCATGGTGGTGCGGGTCGCGACGGTGGCGTTCGAGGGGATCGAGGCGCGCCCCGTGGAGGTCCAGGTTCAGATATCGCCTGGCAATGTAGGCTTCACGATCGTCGGCCTCGCCGATAAGGCGGTGGCCGAGTCGCGCGAGCGGGTGCGCGCCGCGCTCATCGCGTCCGGGTTGGCGCTGCCGGCCAAACGCATCACCGTCAATCTTGCGCCGGCCGACATGCCGAAGGAAGGTAGCCATTACGACCTGCCGATCGCGCTGGCGGTCATGGCCGGAATCGGCGCCTTGCCCGCTGATGCGCTGGGCGGCTTCACCATGCTTGGCGAACTCGCGCTCGACGGTTCGCTGACGCCGGTTGCGGGAGTTCTGCCGGCCGCCGTCGCCGCGAATTCGCGCGGCCACGGGCTGATCTGCCCGCAGGATTGCGGGCCGGAGGCCGCCTGGGCGTCGGGCGACATGGAGGTGATCGCGCCGCGCTCGCTGATTCAGCTCGTCAATCATTTTCGCGGAACGCAGGTGCTGTCGCGACCGCAGCCGGGCGTGCGCAAGTCGGGCGGCGCGCCGCCGGATCTTCGCGACATCAAGGGGCAGGAGAGCGCCAAACGCGCGCTGGAGATCGCCGCCGCCGGAGGCCACAACCTGTTGATGAACGGGCCGCCGGGTTCGGGAAAATCAATGCTGGCGCAGCGTCTGCCCTCAATTTTGCCGCCGCTCCTGCCGCGGGAATTGCTCGAAGTCTCGATGATCCATTCGGTCGCCGGCGCGCTTGCGGGCGGTCAGCTCACCGACCGTCGCCCATTCAGGGCCCCCCATCATTCCGCCTCGATGGCGGCGCTGGTCGGCGGCGGGGTTCATGCCCGGCCCGGCGAGATTTCGCTTGCGCACCACGGGGTCCTTTTTCTCGACGAATTGCCGGAATTCCACGCTCAGGCGCTCGATTCGCTGCGACAGCCGATGGAGACGGGCGAGGTGGCGATCGCCCGCGCCAATCACCGCGCGGTCTATCCGGCGCGCTTCCAGCTTGTCGCCGCCATGAATCCCTGCCGCTGCGGCCATGCGCTCGACCCCGGTTATGCCTGCGCCCGCGGCTCCGCCCGGCGCTGCGCGGGTCAGTATCAGGCGCGTCTGTCGGGTCCGCTGCTTGATCGCATCGACGTCCAGATCGAAGTGCCCGCGGTTTCCGCCGCCGATCTGATTCTGCCGGCCCCTGCCGAGGGATCGGCCGAGGTCGCCCGCCGCGTCGCCGTCGCGCGGGAACGCCAGGCCTCGCGCTATGCGGCAATCGGGCTGGCGGGCGTCGCGGTCAACGCCGCAGCGCCGGCGCGCGCGATTGAGGAAACGGCTTCTCCCGACGCCGGCGCGCAGGCGCTCGTGCGCGAGGCGGCCGAGCGCTTTGGCCTGTCTGCGCGCGGCTATCACCGGGTGCTGAAGCTTGCGCGCACCATCGCCGACCTCGACGGCTCGAGCGCCGTGCGCCGACCGCATCTGGCCGAGGCGCTCGCCTATCGCACGGGTCTGGACCGACTGGCGCATGCGGCGGCCTGAGGTCGGCGTTCTCGGGCGAAGCGGCAAGCCTTTTTAAACCGTGATCGGCCATGCTTGCCGCCGCGCCGGGGCATGGCGCTGCGGACCGTGCGGATGATGAATGAAATTTGGGCCGTGGGGACGGGTCTGGTCGCCGCGCTGGCGGCAGGCCTCTACGCCGGATGGCGATTTGCGCCGCGCATCGACGGAAGCCGCGCGCGCATCGAGCAGGAATGCGAGCGCCTGCGCGACGAAGTTTGGGAATTGAAGGCGGCCGCTTCGGCGCGCGACCGCGCGGAAGCGGCGAGCGAGGCAAAGTCGCGCTTCCTCGCCACTGTCAGCCACGAGATCCGCACCCCGCTCAACGGCATTCTCGGCATGACGGATCTTCTGTCGTCGATGAAACTCGATGCGGAGGCGCAATCCTATCTGGCCGCGATCCGGACCTCCGGCGTCGCGCTGACGACGCTCATCGACCAGATCCTCGACTTCTCGCGTATCGAGGCGGGCCGGCTCGATCTGGATAACGCGCCCTTCGATCTGGCGCCGCTCGTCGAAGGCGTGATCGAACTGCTCGCGCCGCGCGCGCAGGGCAAGGGAGTCGAGATCGCCGCCGCCATTGCGCCGGATGTCCCCGCCCGCGTCGTCGGCGACGCCGCGCGCCTTCGCCAGATTCTGATCAATCTTGCTGGCAACGCCGTCAAATTCACCGACGCCGGCGGGGTCGGCCTGCGGGTGAGCCTTGCGGCCGACAAGGCCCTGCTTTTCGCTGTCGAGGACACGGGCCCCGGCGTTCCGCCGGAGCGACGTGCGCGCATCTTCCAGGAATTCGAGCGCGGCGACGGTTCGGCGACGAGTCGGCACGACGGCGCCGGACTCGGCCTCGCCATCTCGCGGGCGCTCGCCGAACGCATGGGCGGCGCGCTCGCGCTGGAGAAATCCGATGCGCGCGGCTCCATTTTCACGCTCCTGCTGCCTCTTCCCGGCGCCGGCGCGACGGTGGAGACGCAGCGCTCGCTGCAAGGCCGGCGCGCGCTCATTGTCGCCCGGTCGCGCTTCGAGGCGCCTTATCTGGCGGAACGGCTCGCAGCGGTCGGCGCGACGGTGGAGCGCGCGGAAGGCGAAGACGCCGCCATGCTTCGCCTCGCGCAGAACGCCGCGCCCGAGGTCGTCATCGTCGATTGCGCGCTCGGCGAGCAGGCGACGCAGCGTGTCGTGGAGGCGGCGCGCGCAGCGCATGCCGGCCGTACGCTGGTGCTCGTCTCGCCGTTCGAGCGCCGCGCGATTGGCCAGAATGTCCTCGGCGCCTTTGACGGCTGGCTTGTGAAGCCAGTGCGGCACGCCTCGCTGCTCGCGCGACTGAACGATGAACTGCGCCCGATGATCGGCGATGGCGATCTCGAGTCCGCGCGTGCGCCACAGCCGCTCGCCGGGCGCCGCATCCTGATCGCCGAGGACAACGACATCAACGCGCTCATCGTGCAGCGCTGCCTCGAACGCGCCGGCGCGATCGCCGAGCGCGTCGTTGACGGGCGCGCCGCGCTTGCCGAGATTGAAGACGCCGGCGCGGGCAAAAGGATGCCATTTGACGTCGTCCTGCTCGACATCCGCATGCCGAACCTCGACGGCCTGGCGGCGGCGCGCCGCATCCGGACCGTGCAGGCCACCCTCGGCATCTCCGCCACGCCCCTCGTCGCCCTCACCGCCAACGCCGCCGGAGAGGACCGGCAGGCCGCAGTTGCGGCTGGTTTCGCCGAGTTCTTCGTCAAGCCGTTCGATCAGGACGCGCTGGTTGCCGCGGTCGCGCGCCTCGCCACCCGCGCCGGACCTGCGCATGAGGCCACGCGAGCCTGAGCATGGGCGTCACAATAGCGTAGGCAAAAAGTGCGAGTTGGGCTGCAATGAAGCCGGGGAACGATTCGCAATGACGAAACGCGACAAGACGGACGCCGCTCACTCGCCGCTCGCGACCCTGCTTCGGTTCCCCAAGCGCAGGAAGAAGCGCGGGACTTTTGGCGGAACCCTGTTCCGCGCAGGTTCGCTCGAAGTGCGTCTCGCCGAGACCAAAAAGGAAATCCGCAAGGCGCAGCGCTTGCGCTACAAGGTCTTCTACGAGGAGGGCGGCGCGACGCCCGACCGCACGGCGTCGATCATCCGCCGCGATGTCTGCCGGTTCGACGCCGTTTGCGATCATCTGCTCGTCGTCGATCACGCCGCGCTCAACCGCTTCGGCCGCACCAGGCCCAAAGTGGTGGGAACCTACCGCCTCCTGCGCCAGGAGGTCGCGGAGAAGAAGTTCGGCTTCTACAGCGCGCAGGAATTCGACATCGCGCCATTGCTGGCCCGCCACGCGGGCAAAAGGTTCCTCGAACTCGGCCGCTCCTGCGTTCTGGCGCCGTATCGCTCGAAGCGCACGCTCGAACTCCTGTGGCGCGGCATTGGCCTCTACATAGATCATCACCGGATCGACGCCATGTTCGGCTGCGCGAGCTTCGAGGGCGTCGATCCGGCGCCACACGCCCGTGCGTTGAGCTTTCTCGCGCATTGCGCGGCGAGCGGCCCGGATTGGCGCGCCTCAGCCTTGCCCGGCCGGCGCGCCGACGTCGCGCCGCTCGCGCGCGACATGATCGACATGCGCAAGGCGCTCGCCGAATTGCCGCCTCTGGTCAAGGGCTACCTGCGCTGCGGCGCGAAATTCAGCGACGGCGCGGTGATCGACCATCAGTTCGGGACGACCGATGTTTTTGTCGTCATGCCTGTCCCCGACATCGATCCCCGCCTGCTCGGGCATTTCGGCGCGGCGCGCAAGGCGCCGGCTCAGAACGCCGCCGAAGCGGCCTGATCTCGTCGGCCGGCCGGCGCATGCCCTTGACGCGCTGCGCGGTCGGCGCCCAAATACGCTCCGCCAAGGAGATCCCCGTCAGGGGGCTGAGAGGCCGACAGCGCGCAGGCGAAATCTTGCGCGGCGCGGCGATCCTTAGAACCTGATCCAGTTCGCACTGGCGGAGGGATGGCCTCGGGCGCAAGCCCGCCCATCCTTTATCCAACGCAATCTCCGATCCGGTTGGCGCAAGCCCCCGGTCCCTCCATTCGTGGCGGGACGTGGAGGTTTCGGTCGTTCGCGGCGCGACTGCGCGCGAGGTCATTGGGAACGCGCATGCGGGTGCAGGTCATCGGCGCAGGAATCGTCGGGCTGACGGCGGCCTTCGAACTGGCGCGTCGCGGCGTCGCGGTCGAGCTTGTCGAGCGGCGCGAGGGGCCGGGCCTTGGCTGCTCCTATTACGCCGGCGGCATGATCTCGCCCTGGTGCGAGCGGCAGGCGGCCGAGCCGGTTGTCACCATGCTCGGGATCGAGGCGCTGGAGTTCTGGACGAGGACGCTGCCGGTCGCAACCGTCGCCGGCAGCCTCGTCGTCGCGCCGCCGCGCGATCGGCCCGATGTCGTGAGCTTCGCCAAGCGGACGGCCGAATTCGAGGAATGCGACGCCGGGCGCATCGGCGAGATCGAACCGGATCTCGCCGACCGCTTTCCCTACGGCCTCTATTTCCCGAAAGAGGCCCATCTCGAACCGCGCGACGCCACGGCCGCGCTGGGCCGCGCGCTCCAGGAAATGCCGAATGTCGATCTGCGCTATTCGACGGAAGCGAATCATGACGATCGAAAATTCGACTGGACGCTCGACTGCCGAGGCTTCGCCGCCAAGGCGCAATTGCCGGACTTGCGCGGCGTGAAGGGTGAGATGCTGGTGCTGCGCACGAGAGATGTGTCGCTGTCGCGTCCGATCCGCATGCTGCATCCGCGCCGTCCCGTCTACATTGTTCCGCGCGCCGCGGCCCACGAATTCATGATCGGCGCCTCGATGGTCGAGAGCGAAGAGCCGGGCCGCATCACGTCGCGCGCGATGATGGAGCTGCTTGGCTCCGCCTACATCATCCACCCGGCCTTTGCGGAAGCCGAGATCGTCGAGATCGGCGGCGACGTGCGCCCGACCTATCCCGACAATCTCCCGCGCTTCGTGCTGCGGAATCGAAGGCTTTCGATCAACGGCCTGTATCGTCACGGTTTCCTTCTCGCCCCCGCGCTCGCCGCGCGTGCGGCGGACGTAGTGATGAAGGGCGCGCATTTTCCGGAGCTGATGCAGTGAACATCCGCGTCAACGGAGAACCATGCCGGGTGACGTCGCGCGACCTGGCGTCTCTGCTCGATGAACTCGGCTACGGCGATGCGACGGTCGCCACGGCGCTCAACCAGACGTTCGTGCGCAAGAAAGACCGCGCCGAAGCGAAACTCGCCGAGGCCGACGAGGTCGAAATCCTCACGCCGCGCCAGGGAGGTTGAAATGCAGGACAGCGCCGCGCGCGCCGACGACCCGTTCCGTATCTATGGCGTCACGCTGGGGTCGCGCCTGCTGATGGGTACGTCCATGTTCGACTCGCCTGCGATCCTCGCCGATTCGGCGCGCGCTTCAGGGGCCGAGGTCGTTACCGTGTCGCTGCGGCGTGAGGCAGGCGGGTCTCGCGCCGGCCAGGCGTTCTGGGATCTGATCCAGGCGCTCGGCCTGCGCGTGCTGCCGAACACGGCTGGCTGCAAGACGGCGAAGGAGGCGGTCGCCACCGCGCAGATGGCGCGCGAAATCTTTGGCACGCCATGGATCAAGCTTGAGGTGATCGGCGACGACGATACGCTGCAACCCGACGTGTTCGGGCTGGTCGAGGCCGCGCGCATCCTGTCGAAAGACGGGTTCCATGTGTTTCCATACACGACCGAGGATCTGATCGTGGCCGAGAAACTGATGGGCGCCGGCTGTGAGGCGTTGATGCCCTGGGGAGCGCCGATCGGATCGGGCCGCGGGCTCAACAACGTGTTCGGCCTCAAGGCGCTTCGCGCCCATTTCCCCGACACGCCTCTCATCGTCGATGCGGGCATTGGCGCCCCCTCCCATGCGACGCAGGCGCTGGAGCTCGGTTATGACGCCGTGCTCCTGAACACGGCGATCGCCCGAGCCGGCGACGCGGTCGCAATGGCTCACGCATTCAGGCTCGCGGTCGAGGCGGGGCGCGAAGCCTGTCTCGCGATGCTGATGGAGCCGCGCGACATGGCAGCGCCCTCGACGCCCGTGTTCGGAAAGGCGTTCACATGACGCGCTCGTTCCATCCGCTCGACCGTTTCTACCCGATCGTCGAAAACGCCGACTGGATTCTTCGCGTCGTCGCCGCAGGTGCGAAGCTCGTCCAGTTGCGCATGAAGGACGCCAGCGCCTTCGACATTGCGCGCGACGTCGAACGCGCGAAATCCATGTGCGATGCAGCGGGCGTCCAACTCGTCGTCAACGATCACTGGCGCGCAGCGATCGAGTTCGGCTGCGATTTCGTCCATCTCGGCCAGGGCGATCTCGACTCGGCCGACATCAAGGCGGTACGCAAGGCGGGCGTTCGGCTCGGCGTCTCCACTCATGATCATGCCGAACTCGACCGCGCCTTGTCGTATGACCCGGACTATGTCGCGCTTGGTCCGATCTATCCGACCATGCTCAAGGAGATGCCCTGGGCGCCGCAGGGGCTGGAGCGCGTCGGCGAATGGAAACGGCTCGTCGGCGTGCGACCGCTGGTCGCCATAGGCGGCCTGACGATCGACCGCGCTGTCCAGTGTCTGGCGGCAGGTGCGGATTCGGTCGCGGTCGTCACGGACATCACGCGTTCCGACGATCCGGAATCGCAGATGAAGGCATGGATGACGGCGACGCGCGCGTGATGTCGTCCATATGCCCGTCCTTCAACCGGCGATGCTCCACGCCGCCTATAGGGATGACGGCCCGCCACGGCTGAACCGTTGTTCAGCCTTTCAGGAAATCCTCCACGAGTCCGGTCTGCCCAGGCGTGTTCAGAGCTGGCGCATGGCCGCAGCCGCTGATTTCCACGACGCGGCAGCGCGGGTTCTCCCGGGGCATGCGTGCGGCCGCGTCAGCCAGCAGCAGATCGGAATTCTCGCCGCGCAAGCAGAGCATGTCGCAGGACAGGCGCCGCCACTGGTCCCATTGATCGTAATCCGAGGCATGATGGACGAATTGCATGACCATGTTCGGGTCATAATGGGTCGTGATTCCTCCATCCGGCAGCCGGCGCGCCGAGGTCTCCGCCATGCGGCGCCATTGTGCGTCGGTCAGATGGCCGAAGGGGACGTAGATCTGTCGGAAATAGGCTTCGAGATCGCTGACGCGGTCGAAGCGTGGCGGCGTGCCGGCATAGGCGCGGATGCGCTGGACGGCGGCCGAAGAAATCTCCGGTCCCATGTCGTTGAGCACGAGCCTGCGGATCCGGCCGGCGAGCGGTCCGGCGGCGGCGCGGATCGCGATGGCGCCGCCCATGGATGTGCCGACCCAGTCGAACGTCCGCCACCCCAGCGTGTCGACGAAGGCCGTCGCCAGCGCCGCATAGAAATCGTTGCTGTATTCGACCTCGGGTTTCGGACTCCATTGTGAGAGACCGCGGCCGATCGTGTCCGGCGCGACGATATTCCAGTCCCTGGCCAGCGACGCGGCAAGATCGTCGAAGTCGCGGCCTGTGCGCGCCAGCCCGTGCCACATCACGAGCTTCGGTCTGGAAGGCTCGCCCCACTCGACGTAATGGATCTCGCGATCGAGGACAGTGACGTATCTGGAAATGGGGGCTGTCATGGTTTCGGGTCCGCGCGAAGCCGGCCGACGACGCCGGTCGGGAAGAAGTAGACGCTGAGGATGAACAGAACGCCGAGCCAGAGCAGCCAGCGGTCCGGATTGAGGAAGCCGGCGACGAGCGGCAGGCCGGCCTTGTTGATCGCGCCGAAGGCGACGCCCATCAGCGCCTGCAGATAGTTTTGCGCCAGCACGAACACTGCGGCGCCGACGATGGCGCCGTAGAGCGTGCCCATGCCGCCGATCACGACCATAACGAGGATGTCGAGCATGATCGAGAAGGACAGGGTCGTATCCGGCCCCGTATAGCGCAGCCAGAGCGCATTGAGCGCGCCGGCGCAGGCGGCGAACAGGGCGGCGAGCACATTGGCGGCGGTGCGATGCACGACGATCCGGTAGCCGAGCGCCTCGGCGCGGAACGGGTTTTCCCGGATCGCCTGCAAGACGCGGCCGAACGGCGATTCCACGATGCGCAGCAGCGCGAGGAACAGAACCGCGGCGACGCCGAAGACGAGATAATAGGCGAGTGTGCGGCCATTGGCGGCGCCGCCGAACGCGCCGCTGTCGATGAGCTGGAAGCCCGGCCGCAGCGCCTGCGGCACGGAGAAGGTGCGGCCATCCTCGCCGCCGGTCAGCCATGACAATTGAGATGCGAGGACGGCGAAGGCGGACGCGACCGCCAGCGTCACCATCGCGAAGAAGATCGTCTGAACGCGCAGCGAGAACAGGCCGATGAGCAGCGCGAGCGCCCCCGCGACCGCCAGCGCCGCGCCCAACCCTGCGAAAACAGCAAACCACGAGGCGCCGAGCGCATGGAGCGCGATGGCCACTCCATAGGCGCCGACGCCATAGAACATCGTATGCGCGAACGAGACGATTCCGGCGTAGCCGAGCAGCAGGTCATAGGAGGCGACGAGCAGCGCGTAAACGCAGATCTTCGCTGCGACGTTGAGCGGTTTCGAGCCTGGAAACAGAAAGGGCGCAAGCGCGAGCAGCCCGACGACCAGCACGACCAGCCCCGTCAGGAGCTTTCCGCGCGGCGGATTTCCGGAGAGGATCATCATCGGCAAGTCCTCAGCGGCTCGACAAGGGATAGAGGCCGCGCGGTCGCCACAGAAGAACTGCGACCATCAACAGAATGTTGGAGACGAGCGCGATTTTCGGGACCAGAAAGCCTGCGTAATTGACGAGAAGCGCGACGAGCGCCGAGCCGATGAAACATCCCCCGACCGAGCCGAGGCCGCCGATGATGATGACGATGAACGTCAGAACCATCATCTCGCCGCCCATCGAGGCGTGAACCTGCTCGCGATAGAGCGCCCACATCATGCCGCCGAGGCCGGCCAGCGCCGAGCCCGCCATGAATACGCCGATGAACAGCCGGCGGATGCGATAGCCCAGCGCCTCGACCATTTCCTTGTTCTCGACGCCGGCGCGGATCAACAGACCGATTTTCGTTCGGTTGAGCATGAACTGCAGGCAGAGGAAGACGATCAGGCCGACGACCACTGCAAGCAGGCGGTATTTTTCCACCGCCGCCCCGCCAAATTCGAGCGAGCCGCGAAGCGCCGTGGGAAGCGACAGTGGAATGATCTGTGGGCCGAATAACGCATAGAGCGTCTGCTCGGCGACGATCAGGCCGCCCATCGTGATGAGGATCTGCTTGAGATGCTGGCCGTAGACCGGCCGCACCAGCAGGCGCTCGAAGACATAGCCGACCGCGGCCGACGTCGCCATGGCGAGCAGCATGGCGGGGACCAGCGCCAGCAGGTTGATCGAGAGCGAATCAGCTTGCGTAAAGGCCGCGAGCGGCGTGAACGCGACCATCGCGAGATAGGCGCCTACGGAGATGAACGCGCCGTGGCCGAAGTTCAGCACGTCCATCAGACCGAACACGAGAGTGAGGCCGGACGCCATGGCGAAAATCATCATACCCATGGCCAGCCCGGCCAGCGTCAGCGTCAGCCATGTCGAGAACGCCCCGATGAACGGCCATGCGATCGCCGCCATGGCGAGCGGCAGAAGGATCGGCCAGAAGTCTGTCTTTTGCCGTGGCAGCGCCGTTCCGGCGTCGATTGCGGTCATTGATGGCTGTCCAGTGAGAGACCAAGGAGACGGCGCTGAAGCATCTCGTCAGCCGCGAGATCGGCCATCGCGCCGTGATGGACGACGCGGCCGGACTCCATCACGCAGACGAGATCCCCGACCTCCTGCGCGACGCGGAAGTTCTGTTCGACCAGCAGCACGGTGGCGCCGGCGCGCTTGATCTCCTTCAGGCAGTCGATCAGCGCGACGACGATCGCTGGCGACAGGCCCTTGGTCGGCTCGTCGATCAGGATCAGCTTGCGCTCCTCGACGATCGCGCGGGCAATCGACAGCATCTGCTTCTGGCCGCCGGACAGCGTGCCGGCCCGCGACAGCCAGAATTTTCGGAGCGCCGGAAAGAAGCCGAATATCCATTCCAGACGCTTTTCATCCGGCGGTCCTCCGCGCGCGGCGAGCACAAGATTTTCGCGCACCGTCAGGTCGGAAAAGATCGCCATAGTCTCCGGCACATAGGCTATGCCGGCCTGCGCAATGTCAGGAGTAGCCAGCCCCTCGATAGCCGCGCCGTCGAAATGGATCGACCCCTGGGAGGCCCGCCAGAGGCCCATGATCGTGCGCAGCGTCGTCGTCTTGCCCGCGCCGTTGCGGCCAAGCAGCATGGTCGTGCGCCCCTGCGGCGCGACGAGATCGACGCCGTGCAGGATGTGATAGCGCCCGATATGCGTGTGGACGCCGGAGAGGGCGAGCAGTGTATCGCTCATCGACCGAGGCTCCGGGCCTTTGGGCAGCTGCGGGCCATGCCCGGCCGTGACGCCAATGCGCGTGGCGGGAGTCCGCTCATGACGGCGCCCCGTGCTTCGGGGCGATGCCCAGATAGGCCTCCTGCACCGCCGGGCTCGCGATTACGGTCGCCGGCTCTCCGTCGGCGACGCAGGCGCCGTTCGTGAGCACGATGATGCGGTCGGCGAGCGAGCGCACGACGTCCATCTTGTGCTCGACCAGCATGATGATCTTGCTCGTGTCCTTCTTGAGTCGCGCGATCAGGTCGAGCACGACCGGCGCCTCGTCGACGCTCATGCCGGCGGTCGGTTCGTCGAACATGAACACGCGCGGCTCCAGCGCAATCAACAGCGCGACTTCGAGCTTGCGCTGGTCTCCATGCGGCAGCGCGGCGGCGGGATGCGCGCGCTTTTGCTCCAGCGCGACATCGACCAAAATCTGGTCGGCGCGTTCGATCAGGTCGCGCCGCAGCATCCACGGACGGAGGATGTTGTAATGAACGCCGCGCGCCGATTGCACGGCGAGTCGCACGTTCTCCGCGACCGTGAGATTGGGAAAGAGATTGGTCAACTGGAACGCGCGCCCAAGCCCGCGGCGCGCCCGCAGGGGCGCGCTTTCCGCGGTGATGTCCGCCCCGTCGAGCAGCACCTGGCCCGAGCTTGCGCGCAACTGGCCCGAGATCAGGTTGAAATAGGTGGTCTTGCCGGCGCCGTTGGGTCCGACGATGGCGGTCAGTTCGCCCGGCCGGAACACGCAGGAAACACGGTCGACGGCCACGTGGCCGCCGAACCTGATCGTCAGATCCCGGGTCTCGAGCGAGACGGACATAGCGCCTCTCCCAGGAGAGCCATCACCGCTTGTTGCGGATCGGAACCTGCATGTCTTCGATCTTCAATTCCTTGGTCAGCACAAGTTGCGCCCACGGCGTCGACGTGTCGGCCTTCACCCTGAAGCCGTACATGGATTGCAGCGCCTGATGGTCCTCCTTGCGGAAGATCATCTTGCCCTTGGGCGTGTCGAACTCCATGCCCTCCATCGCGGAGATCAGCTTTTCCGTGTCGGTCGACTTCGCCTTCTCGACGGCGGTCACGACCGCCATCGCGGCCGAGAAGCCGCCGGCGGTGAAGAAGTCCGGCGGCGCGTTGAAGCGCTTCTCGTGCTCGGCGACGAGCCAGTCGTTTACCGGGTTTTTCGGGATGTCGTAATAATAGTAGGTCGCGCCTTCCATGCCCGGCAGGCGCTTGTAGGCCGCAAGCGCCGGCAGGATGTTGCCGCCGGTCGAGAGTTCGATGCCGAATCGCTTCGGGTCCATGTCCTGCAATTTGGTCAGCGGATCCCCTGCGCCGGCCCAGATCACCCAGATGATCTTGCGACCGGGCTTGTCCTTCAGCGCATCGAACAGGCGCTGGGCGGGCGCCGTGAAGTCGGTCGTGCTGATCGGGGCGTATTCCTCGTCGACCAGCGTCGCGCCGGTCTTGGCCAGCGCCTCCTTGAAGGCGGCCACGCCATCGCGCCCGAAGGCGTAGTCTTGCGCCAGCGTCGCGACCGTCACGCCGGGCTTGCCGATCGCCAGCGCGTTCGAAATCGCGTCCTGCGAGGAATTGCGAGCCGTGCGGAAGATATAGCGGTTCCATTTGTCGCCGGTGATCTGGTCGGCGACGGCGGGTTCGACGATCAGAACCTTCTTTTCGTCCTGCGCGACCGGCAGCATCGCCAGCGCGGCGGCGGACGACGTCGTGCCGATAGCGATGTCCGCATGGTCGTCCTCATAAGCTTCCTGGAGCGCCGTTCTGGCGAGGTCGGGCTTGGATTGGTCGTCCTTGGTCACAATCAGAATGTTGCGCCCGTCGATCTTCATCGAGCCTTTGGTCGCATATTCGAAACCCATGCGCAGGCCGGTCTCGGTCTGTTTGGCGTAGGCTTCGAGCGGCCCCGTGCGCCCGTAGATCAACGCGATCCGGAGATCCTCGGCGGCGGCTGCGCCGGCGGCGAGCGACAAGCCGGCGGTCAAGGCGAAAAACAGCGTGCGCATCCCCGTCCCTTTCAAGGTCGTCGCGCGGCGAAGGCGATGCGACGATGGGCGGCAAGACCATCGTATTCGCGGTGCCTTGGCAAGAGGTTATGCAGTCTTTTTTCCAGAGTCTCTCTCCTCGGCGCCAAGGCCGGAGAGCATCTGTCTGAGACCGCCGAGCAGCGACCATTTCTGGCGCGCTTCGGACAGCCGCGTCAGAAAATCGCTCGCCCAGCGGTCGATGTCGTGCTCGATGACCGAGCGCAGCATGCCCCCGTGGCGGGCGATGCGCTCGTCCTGCGGCATTTCGAGAGCCCGGCGGATCGCTTGCGCCATGCCTTCCCTTTCGTGCGGATTGACGATCAGCGCGCCCTGGAGCTGCGTCGCGGCGCCGGCGAATTGCGACAGGACCAGCACGCCGGGATCCGCCTCGTCCTGCGCGGCGACATATTCCTTGGCGACCAGATTCATGCCGTCGCGCAGCGGCGTGACGAGCGCGGCGTGCGCGCATCGATAGACGCCCGCGAGCGTCTTGCGAGAGTGCGATCTGTTGACATAGCGGATCGGCGTCCACGCCGCCTCGCCGAACCGGCCATTGATTTGGCCGATGAGCCCGGTGACGGTCGCCTCCATCTCCTTGTAGCCGTGGGCATCCTCGCGGCTCTTCGGCGTGATCTGCAGGAACGTGACTTTGCTCCGCCAGTCCGGCGCGTCGTCCAGAAACTGATCGAACGCCTGCATCCGATGAACGATGCCTTTGGAATAATCGAGCCGGTCGACGCCGAGCAGAAGCTTTCGACCCGCCAGGCTGTCGCGCAATTCCCGAATGAACGGCGACTGTGCTGCGGTGCGCGCGGCGCGGGCGTAGATGTTGGCGGCGATTCCGACCGGGAATGTGCCGATGTGGACGCGCCGCCCGTCAATTTCGAAGACATTCGCGCCGCGGGGCGCTGCGCCGCGCAGCTCCAGATACTTGCCGAAGTTCGCTGCGTCGTTGTCGGTCTGGAATCCGACAAGGTCGAAGCAGGCGAGCGCGCCGATCGTCTCCGCATGCTGCGGCAGCGCCAGCAGGATGTCGGGCGGCGGGCAGGGAATATGCAGGAAAAAACCGATCGGATTTTCACGTCCGCCTGCGCGCAGTTCCCGCGCGAGGCGCATGAGATGGTAGTCATGCACCCAGACCACGTCGTCGGGAGCAAGAACGCGGGAGACCTGAGCGGCGAAATAGGAATTGACGCGAATGTATCCGGACAGGTCTGCCCGCGAATATTCCGCCAGATCGGTCCGGTAATGCAGGATCGGCCACAGCACGCTGTTGGCGAAGCCGTTGTAATATTCCTGATAGTCCGCGCTCGCCAGGTCGAGCGCGACATAGCTCACCTTTTTGCCTTCGATGATTTCCGGCGCAATCGGGTCGCCTTCCGTCACTCGCCCGCTCCAGCCGCACCAGACGCCGGGGCGTCCCCGCAACGCCGCCTTGACCGCGACCACGAGGCCGCCGGCCTGCCGCGATCCCGGCAGCGCGATCCGATTCGACACGATCACCAGCCGCGCCACCACGCGTCCTCCCACCGATTGGACAAATGCATGGCGGAGTTGATGACCCCCGCCATGGAATAGGTCTGCGGGATATTGCCCCAGAGCTGGCCGCTCGTCGGGTGAAGATCCTCCGATAGCAGGCCATATCGGTTCGTGTGAGCGAGAATGTCCTGGAAAATCTCGCGCGCCTCGTCACGTCTGCCGGTCGCCATCAGCGCGTCGGAATACCAGAAGCTGCAGACAATGAACGCCGTCTCCGGCGCGCCGAAATCATCGGCCGCCGTGTAGCGCATGATGTAGCCGTTGCGCCGCAGGTCGCGGCCGATTGCAGCCACCGTCATGACGAAACGCGGATCGGTCGGCTGCAGCAGGCCGAGGTCGGCGATCATGAGGACGCTCGCGTCCAGATCCTCGTGCCCGAAGGCGCCGACCAGCGCGCTGCGCTTGTCGCTCCACGCCTCGTCGAGAATGGCGCGTTTGATAGGCGCTGCCCGCTCGCGCCAGTAGGCGCTGCGCTGCGGCAGGCCGAGATAGCCGGCGATGTGCGACAGGCGATCGCAGGCCGCCCAGCACAAGGTCGCCGAATAGGTATGGACGCGCGTTCGTCCCCGATATTCCCATATGCCGGCGTCCGGCGTGAGCGCGAGCGCGGCGGCGCGTTCGCCGAGGCGCTCAAGACGATGGAACAGCGCCTGGTCGCCCATCTTCGGCAGACGTTGATCAATGAACATTTGCTTGGCGCCGAGCACGACGCTGCCGTAGACGTCGTGCTGCGCCTGCCCGGCTGCGGCATTGCCGATCCTGACCGGCCCCTGTCCGCCGAAGCCGTCGAGATGCGCAGCCACATGCTCGTCCGCCGGTTCGCCCGGTACGATCGAATGCAACGGGCTCAGCACGCCGTCGGATTCGGCGACGGCGGTTGTCAGATATCCGATGTAGGATTCCATCGTCTGCGTCGCGCCGAGCCGGTTCAGGGCGGCGACGACGAAAAAGGCGTCGCGCAGCCAGCAGAAACGATAGTCCCATGTGCGCATGGTGTCAGGCGCCTCGGGAATTGATGTCGTGTGCGCGGCGATGATCGCGCCCGTCTCCTCGAAGCTGCAAAGTTTCAGGGTGATTGCAGCGCGGATCGCCTCGCGCTGCCATTCGAATGGCACGCCAAGCGTACGCACCCATTCGAGCCAGTAGGCGCGCGTGCGCGTCTCGAAATCCCTGCCCGTCGAATCGATGTCGCCGAGAAACGGCTCGTCGGGGCCGAAAACCAGCGTCAATGGTCGCGTCAGCGCGAACTTGGTCTCGCCGGTGATGAAGGACAGCGGCGCGTCCGTCGTCAGCCGCAGCACGTCGGCGTCGCCAAGATAGCGGATGTGATTGGAGCCGATCACGACCTGCGTCGGCTTGCGTCCGTAGCCGAAGGTCGGCCGCACGCGCACTGCGATCCGCGGCAGACCGGAAATGGGCTCGATCCTGCGCACGAGTTGCGGCGGACGGAAGATGCGTTCGAAGCGACCGAACCGTGGCATGAAATCTGTGATCTTCACCGCGCCGCCCTGCTGGTCCTCGAGCCATGTTTCAAGAACCGCGGTGTTGCGCGAATAGGCCGAGCGAGTCGTCGCGACGTCGTGCAGGACGACGTCGCAAAAGCCCTTTTCTTCATCGCCCGACAGCAGCCGACAGAAAACCGGATCGCCGTCGAAGCGCGGGAAACACCACCAGACGATGCGCGCCGATGCGTCGATGAGAGCGGCCACGCGGCAATTGCCGACGAGCGCGAGATCAAGCGGCTGCTGCCGGGTCATCGCAGCGCGCTCCCGCATGGCGCGTCGGCGAGCGATCGAAGCCATTCGCGCACATCTTGCGGCGCGCCGAAGGCTGCGTCGGCGCCGGGCAGCGTCGCGCTCACCGAATAGGCATGACCGCCGAGCAGTTTCGCCGCGGCGAAACCGGCGACGTCCGTCACGTCGTCGCCGATGAACACTGGCTGCCGCTGTGCGAACGGCGCTTGCGCCATGAAAGCGCGCAGCGCGTCGCCCTTGCTGGTGCGCGACGACTTGATCTCGAAGACGCAATGCCCGCGCATCAGGCTCAGACCGGCGGCGGCGTGCCTCGCAAGTCCGCGCAGAAGGCGGGCGTGAATCTCCTCCTCGAATTGCGGGCAGGCGCGCCAGTGGATCGCGATCGCCTCGCCCTTGTCCTCCATCAGCGCGCCGGGGAATCGGTCAGCGGTTTCGCGCGCGGACCGGATGAGATCGGCGGGAATGATCGCTGTGTCGCCAACGAGAATCGGAGCGTCGCGGCGGGTTCGCATTTGCGCCCCGTGCACCCCGCTCGCAGGCAGACGGAGCGGCGCGAAAATCCGGTCCAGATTCTCGATCCGCCGTCCGCTGACGATGGCGAGCGCGCCCTCGAGGGCGCGCCAGAGGGCGTCGAGCGTCTCGACCAGGCCCGACGGAGCGACCGTCTCGTCAGGGCGCATGGCGATATCGAGCAGCGTTCCGTCTGCATCCACAAACAGGGCGATCTCCTCCCTCTTCAGCCGCGCGATCGACCCGAATTCGCCGCGAGGGCGGTTCCGTTCGTGTGCGCAATCCTCGTCGTCATGGCCGTCTCCGGCGCCAGATTCGTCATGCATGGACATCGTTTGGCCGCGCGTCTATCTAGTGACCCATCGTCTTTGGCGCCTGCGCTGCGCCGCGCGGAGCAGTCCTTGGAGTTTCCCTATCCCCTGCTCGTCTGCGATGTGGGCGGCACGAATGTCCGCGTCGGCGCTGTGCGCGAACCAGGCGGCGGCGTGGTCCGGATCGGCAATGTTCCAACGGCGTCCCATTCGACACTCCTTGCGACGATCAAGCCGATGCAGGAACGCGCAATGGTCCCGGCGCGTTCCCTTCTTGTCAGCGCAGCCGGGCCGATTGATGGCGCGATTGTGCGCTTGACCAACGCCGACCTGACAATAGACGGGCCCGAGATTGCGAACGGCTTGGGTCTGGATCAGGGCTTGCTTCTGAACGACTTCGAGGCGCAGGCTTTGGCCTTGCCTCATCTGCCCGAGCAGTGGACGCGCGCGATCGTCGCGGGCGTGACGATCGCCGAGGGACCGCGCCTGGTGCTCGGGCCGGGAACCGGGCTCGGCGCGGCGGCGCTCCTCGATGCCGGCGGGGCGTGGCTGCCTGTTCGGACGGAAGCGGGCCATATGTCCTTTGGCGCAACGGATGGGCTGGAGCAGCAGCTCTGGCCGCATCTTGAGCGGGTGGAGGGTCGCGTGACCTTCGAATCGGTTCTGTCGGGACCGGGCCTCGTCCGCCTTCACATGGCGCACCGCAAGTTGCACGGTCTGCCGGCCGCGCCGGCGCCGGCGGCGGACATTGTCGCGACCGCGGTCGCAGGCGACGCGATGGCGGTCGATACGCTGAAATTGTTCTGGCGGCTGGTCGCGCGCTGCGCCGGCGATCTTGCGCTCGCCTTTCTGGCGCGCGGCGGGATCACGCTCGCGGGCGGCGTTCTGCCGCGGTTGATCGGCTGGCTCGACCCGGAGGACTTCGCCCGCGTCTTTGTCGCGAGGGCGCCGGTGTCGGCGTTGGTCGCTTCAATGCCCGTGAAATTGTTGACGGAGCCGGACGCCGCGCTGGTCGGCCTCGCCGCGCTGGCGGCGAAGCCCGAATCTTTCCTGATCGACTATGGCCGCCGGGCCTGGCGGCGATGAGCGAGGATCATGCGGCGTTCGGCGTTGGCGACCGGACCAGGACCGAATAGAGCGCGGAGGCGTCGCGTGTCGAGCGCAACGTCGAGATCAGGCTCTGCTCGCGGAGCACGCGCGCCACGCGCGACAGCGCGTTGAGGTGGTCGGCGCCGGCCGATTCCGGCGCAATCAGCAGAAAGATCAGATCAACGGGCGCGTCGTCGAGGGCGTCGAAGTCAATCGGCTTCTCGAGCCGCGCGAACACGCCGAAAATCTTCTGGCATTTCGCGAGCTTGCCATGCGGGATCGCGATGCCGCCGCCTATGCCGGTCGATCCGAGCCGTTCACGCTGAATGAGCGCATCGAAAATCTCGCGCGCATCGATGCCCGACAGGGCTGCAGCCCTGTCGCTGAGTTCGAGCAGCGCCTGTTTCTTGCTGTTGCCCTTGAGCGAGGGGATTACCGCCTCGGGCCTAACGAGATCGTTCAGCGGCATGGTGCGAACCGTCCTGTTGATCGCGCAGACGGCAGGCAATAACCATGCCGCAACGGCTGCATTATTGCGCAACGCCCTGCTTTTGGTCGCCGGTTGGGTCGAGCCAGCCGATGTTGCCGTCGTTGCGGCGATAGATGATGTTGACGCGGCCCGTTGCCGCATGGCGGAACGGCAGCACCGTGACGCCCGTGAGGTCAAGCTCTATCACCGCCGCAGCGATCGTCATGGCGTCTAGCCGCGTCGTCGTTTCGGCGATCACGGTCGGCGAATATTCGTGCTCAGCCGGCGCGTCGCGCTCCTCATCCATCGCCTCCAGCACGTAGCTGGCTACGGTTTCGGCCGCGCCGTTGTCTGTCCCGCCGTGCTTGTGTCCCTTGATCCGGCCTTTGTATCGGCGCAGGCGCTTTTCGATTCGCTCGGCGGCCTGGTCGAAACATGCATAGGGCTCTTGCGCGCGGCCGTCCGCCTGCAGCGTGACGCCGGAAGGCAGGTGCAGCGTGCAATCGGCGCGAAACCCGGAGCCCTCCGGCGCAATCGTCACATGGCCTGTCAACGCGCCCTCGAAATACTTGGCCGCTGCGGCGCTGAGCTTCGTCTGCACATGCGTGCGCAGAGCTTCGCCGATGTTCATGTTCTTGCCTGAAACCCGCAACGTCATCTCTTCCTCAGCTTCTATGGGGATCGTGTTCTTCGACCGGATGCCGGCCGTTCTTGAAATGGCGAAGCGCAGCGAGCGGGCAACCGTTACGAGGGCCTGCTCGCGAAGTCAACAGGCGTCGCGCAATGACGAAAAAACATTAAAATCAATAGTCTAGATATAAACTTTCAATTTCGGTCACGCAGGTTGCGGCTGGATTGCCGCTTTTTCTCGTCGCCGTTCCACGGATGATGGGATGCGCAGGCTTTCGCGATATTTGGCGACCGTGCGCCGGGCGATGTCGATATTGGCTGTTTTGAGCCTGGCGACAATGGCGTCGTCCGACAGCACCGCGTCGACGCTCTCCTGCTCGATCATCTGCTTGATCCGGAATCGGACGGCTTCCGCCGAATGCGCCTCCCCGCCCGACTGCGCGGGAATCGAGGCGGTGAAGAAGTATTTCATTTCGAACAGGCCGCGCGGCGTCGCCATGTATTTGTTGGATGTCACGCGCGAGACCGTCGATTCGTGCATTCCGATGGCGTCGGCGATCGTGCGCAGGTTGAGCGGTCTCAGATGCTCGACGCCATGCGCGAGGAAGCCGTCCTGCTGGCGGACGATCTCGTTCGCAACTTTCAGAATGGTGCGGGCGCGCTGCTCAAGGCTCTTGGTCAGCCAGTTGGCGTTCTGCAGGCAGGTGGTCAGGAAGGAGCGGTCTCCTTCGGAGACGCGATTTGCGTTGACCGTCGCGACATACGTCTGGTTGACCAGCACGCGCGGCAGCGCCTCGGTGTTGAGTTCGATCCGCCAGCTGCCGTCGGCGAGTGGCCGCACGATCACATCGGGCGCGACCGGCTGCAGCGTTTCCCCACCGAACGCGCGTCCGGGCTTCGGGTCGAGACGGCGGATTTCCGACACCATGTCGGCGATGTCCTCGTCGTCGACGCCGCAGATGCGCCGCAGGGTCGCGAATTCCCTCCGCGCCAGCAGCGGCAGATTGGCGACCAGCGCCTGCATTGCCGGATCGTAGCGGTCGCGCTCGCGCAACTGGATGGCGAGGCATTCGGCCAGATCGCGCGCGCCGACGCCGCTTGGGTCGAACGTCTGGATCGTCGCCAGCACGGCGGCGACCCGCGCCTCCGGCGCGCCGAGCCGATGCGCCGTCTCGGTCAGGCTGTCGCGAAAATAGCCATTTTCGTCGAGCGAATCGATCAGCGCCTGTCCGATCAGCCGATCCGTCGGATCGGGGCGGGCGACCATGAGCTGTTGGGCGAGATGTTCGGCCAGAGTCGGTTTGGCTGCGACATACGCTTCCAGATTGGCGGCTTCCCCGTCGCCGCCGCCAGACCCGGACGATCCGGTCCAGGCCGAAGCCGACAGGCCGGAATCTTCGATTGCCGCAGGCGCGGCCGGCGTCGGCGGCGTATCGGCGTCGAAGGCGTTGGACACATCGGTGCCGAGGTCCGCGGCGAGTTGCGCCCCGTCCACGGCGAGATCGGATCTCGCCCAGTCCGGCGCGTCGGACATATCCGGCCGTTCACTCTCCCCATAGCGATCGATCGCGGGCGGCGCGTCCGGCGCATCGGCGCTGTCGTCGGCGCGTTCGAGCAAGGGGTTGCGATCGAGTTCATCCTGGACGAAGGCGGAAAGTTCGAGATGGGAGAATTGCAGCAGCTTGATCGCCTGCAGCAATTGCGGCGTCATGACCAGGGACTGGCCCTGCCGCATCATCAGGCGAGTCGATAACGCCATGCTCTCCACTCGATGCAGCCCGCGGGCAGGTCGTCCGCCGACCGATGTTGCGCCGCACAATCATATGCGGCCCGTTTTTTGCTTCAAGTGTTTTATCGCGAATGGCGCGTGGACGGAAATCTTTACCGCGTCATCCTGTGCGCGAGGTTAAGGCCGGTCCGGCGACGCGATCGATCCTCGTCCGGCCGATGGCGGTCGCCTCGCCCGCGCGGCCTACATCCGGAAATCGTCGCCAAGGTAGAACCGCCGCACGTTTGGGTCGGCGATGATCGCCTCCGGCGGGCCTTCGGTGAGGATGCGGCCGGCATGCACGATATAGGCGCGATCGGTCATGCCGAGCGTCTCGCGCACGGAATGGTCGGTGATCAGCACGCCTATGCCGCGGTTCTTCAGGTGGCGCACCAGATTCTGGATGTCGGCGACGGCGAGCGGGTCAATTCCGGCGAACGGCTCGTCGAGCAGCATGAACGAGGGATGTCCGGCGAGCGCCCGCGCGATCTCGCAGCGCCGCCGCTCGCCGCCCGAAAGCGCGAGGGAATTCACCGCCCGCAGGCGCTTGATGTCGAATTCATCGAGCAGCGCCTCGAGTTCAAAGGCGCGCTTCTGCGGATCAGGCTGAGCGATCTCGAGCACCGCGCGAATATTGTCCTCGACACTCAGGCCCCGGAAGATCGACGGCTCCTGCGGCAGATAGCCGATGCCGAGTCGCGCGCGCCGATACATCGGCAGGTTTGTGACGTCATGCCCGTCCAGTTCGATCAGACCTGCGTCCGGCCGGATCAGGCCGGTAATCATGTAGAACAGCGTCGTCTTGCCGGCGCCGTTGGGGCCGAGCAGGCCGACCACCTCGCCGCGGCGTAGATAGAGGCTCACGTCCTCGATCACGCGCCGGCGTCGATAGGACTTGCCGAGATGGTGGATGCCGAGCACATCCTCCTCGGTCGGCACCTCGGCCGAACGCTCGAACGGCTGCTGCAACTCGGGCGGCGCCCCGTGGTCGGACTCGCCAGCCGGCGCTATGGCCGCCTCTGCCGCACCGCGCCGGGCCAGCCGCGTCAACATGCGCGCCGCCATTCCCCAGAACGCGCCGGTCCAGCCGGCCCTGGCGGACGGCCGGACCTGGTCCTGCGAGGCCGAGGGGGGCGGGGCGTGCAAGGCTGGAGCAACCTCTGATCCTGTCGAACTTCGGCCTACCGCGGTCCGAGCAGGCTTGCAACGGGACCACAAGCAGGGCGCCGGGTTATTGTTTCTCTTTCGTGTCGGCCGTCGAGTCCTTCGGAGTCAAAACCGTTCGCGCGCCCCCGGTGACGGTCGCCCGCCCGGTCGCGAGATCGTAGATCAGCTTGTCGCCTTGCGTGACCGTCGATCCCTGCGTGAGCGTCACATTGCCGATCAGGTACCATTTGTTGTCCTGCTTGTCGTAAACGCCGGAATCGCCGGCGCCCACCTTGTCCTTCTGCACGACCGTGACAGGCCCCTTCATCTCGACGCGGCGCACGTCCTGCGACCCTCCGGCGCCGCTCTTGTCGAGATAGATCGTCATGACGGCGCCGCGCACTTTGGTCGGCCCCTGCGTGGCTACGACCTCGCCGGAATAGACGAGCTTCTGCTCCTTGTCGAAGTAGTCGAGCTTCGCCGCATCGACCGTATATGGATCCTTGGAATTTGCGCCCGGCAACAGGCTCGCCGCGCCTGCGCCATGCGGCAGGAGCGCCAGAGCGCCGGCGAGAAGAACGGAACGAAGGTTCATTGCCGCGCCGGCCCGGAGTTTTCAGGGGTCGCGGCGGCGCTGTCGTCCTTGCCGCCCTCGAAGCTTGAATGAACGGAACCGGAAAACGCGACGCATTGGGCGCTCTCGGAAAAAGCAAGGGCGCCGGCCTCGACGACGCCGCCCGGGATCGCGACGCTCACTGGTTCCGACGACTGGACGCTGTTCGTTTTCATGTCGATGGACGCGCGCTTCAGATTCATGTCGTAGCGCCCTTCGTTGCGGACGCGCACGATGCCGAACAGGTCGAGCTGGTCGGTATCGGAATCGTACTTGCCTTTCAGCGCCTCGACCCGCGTCGTCGAGCCGTCCTTCGCCCCGAGTTTCGCATCGACCTGATCGAGCTGGAACAGCTTCGGCGTCGTGGTGTCTTGGACGACTGTCGCTGCCTTGATTTCGTAAGGCTGGCCGTCCGCGCGATAGCCGGACAGGCGCGGCCGTTCCATGGTGATGCGCGTGCCCTCCAGGCCGACTCGCCCCACGCTGAACCCGAGTTCGAACCGGTGCATCGGGTCGAACACGAGCACGAAACCGATCAGCGCGACAGCCGAGACGCAGCAGATCACGATCGCCCTGCGCAAAAACTGGACCCGGGCCGTGTGTCGGCGCGAGTCGACGAATGCAGTCGGCCGCCGTCCGCCGAAATCGGCGAACCGCGCGTTATCCTCGTACTGCGGCGATAGTTCGGACATCCAATCATTTCCGGAGGGAACGCTCGCGCGTTGCGCTCCAACAATCCGAGCCCTTTGGCGAAGATAAGGCGAATCTCGGAAACGGGACCCTATTCGTGGCTGAATATGTCTGTGTCGGGCCAGCCCATCAAGTCCAGACGCGCGCGCGTCGGCAGGAAGCCGAAGCAGGCGGCGGCGATTCCGGACCTTCCCTCGCGGTCCAGCATGGCGTCGAGCCGGTCGCGGAGCCTGTGCAGATGAAGCACGTCGGAGGCCGCATAGGCGAGCTGGGCTTCGGTCAGCGTGTCCGCCCCCCAGTCGGATGACTGCTGCTGCTTGGAAATCTCGACGCCGAGCAATTCGCGCAGCAGATCCTTGAGTCCGTGTCTGTCGGTATAGGTGCGGGCGAGCTTGGAGGCGATCTTCGTGCAGTAGACGGGCGTCGTCATCGCGCCGAAGCGGTTGAACAACGCGGCGATGTCGAACCGCGCGAAATGGAATATTTTCATGACGCCGGGATCGGCGAGCAACGCCTCGAGATTGGGCGCCCTGACCTGGTCGCGCCCGATGCGCACGACGTCCGCGGTCCCGTCGCCGCGCGAAAGCTGAACCACGCACAGCCTGTCGCGGTGCGGATGGAGGCCCATGGTCTCGGTGTCGATGGCGACGGCCGCGCCAAAATCGGCGCCGGCGGGCAGATCGCCCTCATGGAAGCGAATGGTCATTGGCGGCCCTGGTGACGGTCGGCGCGGTCTATCAGCAGAGCGCGGGCTTGTCGACGGCCGACTGGCGCGCCGGCGCCACGCCACAGGCGGCGCAGCGCCCCGCGCGCGCCACAATGAATGGATACGGAGCCGTTCGCGTGGCGAAACGACCGCATCCCCGAGCGTGAGACGCCATCCAAAGGGATGGTGCCCAGGAGAGGACTCGAACCTCCACGACATTGCTGCCACTGGCACCTGAAGCCAGCGCGTCTACCAATTCCGCCACCTGGGCCCGGCGCGTCTCATACGGGGGGGGCCTCGCGCTGTCAACGCACACCGCGACGATGGTGCGTATGGCGTCCGCCGTCGACAGGTTGTATGGGGGGCTGACTCTCAAATTGCGAAGGCTTGGAGCGGTTCAATGGGCGACAATCACGGACGTGATCGGCTGGTGACTGTATTTGGCGGCTCGGGTTTCGTCGGTCGCCATCTCGTGCGTGAACTGGCGAATCGCGGTTGGCGGGTGCGCGTCGCTTGCCGCAGGCCCGACCTCGCTTTCTTTCTCCAGCCGCTCGGCCGAGTCGGTCAGGTGACAGCGGTGCAGGCAAACCTGCGCTATCCGGACTCGGTGGCGGCCGCGCTGCGCGGCGCCGACGCCGTTGTCAATCTCGTCGGCGTGCTGTCGGAAGGCGGACGCCAGAATTTCGAGGCTGTCCACGCATCCGGGGCGGAGGCGGTGGGCAAGGCGGCGGCCGCCGCGGGCATAACCGATGTCGTGCATCTGTCGGCCATTGGCGCCGATGCGGGCTCCGAGTCGGTCTACGCCCGGACCAAGGCGATGGGCGAGACCTCGATTCGCGCGGCGGTCCCGTCGGCCATCATCCTTCGCGCATCTGTGATCTTCGGGCCGGAGGACGGTTTCTTCAATCGTTTCGCCCGCATGGCGCGCATTCTGCCGGCGCTGCCGCTGATCGGCGCCGATACGAAATTTCAGCCGGTTTTCGTCGGCGATGTCGCGACCGCCATCGTCACCGCGCTCGAAGGCGGCGCGAAACCTGGCGCGACTTACGAACTCGGCGGCCCGGAAGTCGCAACCTTCCGGGATCTCGTCCGGTTTGTCTGCTCCGAGACCGGCCGCAGGCCCGTGCTGCTGTCGCTCGGCTTCGGTCCGGGCAGGCTGATGGCGTGGGCGACCGAGATCGCAAGCAAAGTGTCGTTCGGATTGTTCCCGGCCGTGCTGACCACGACGCGCGATCAGGTCGAGATGCTGCGCCACGACAATATCGTGTCCGACGCGGCGAAGACGGAAGGGCGCACGCTGGAGGCCCTCGGCGTCACTCCCGAATCGTTCCGCGCGATTGCTCCGACCTATCTGTGGCGCTATCGGCGCGCCGGCCAGTTCGACCGTCAGCGGCTGGCCTGAACGCGCGGCGGCTGCGAGCGAGGCGGACTCTCGACCTCCTGCGGCGCGAGCTGCTTGTATAGCCGCGCCATGAACGCGACCCCGAAGAGCGGCGTCAGCAGGTTGACGATCGGCACAGCGACGAAGGCGGCGATGAGCAAGCCGGCCACAAACAGCGTGACCGAGTGGCGCCGCCGCAGCGCGCGCACTTCCTCGAGCGGCTGGAAGCGCAGCGCCGCCAGCTCGAAATACTCGCGGCCCATCAGATAGGCGTTGGCGACGAAAAACACGAGAGCGTTGACGCCCGGCAGCAGGAAGACGAGCAGCGCCAGAAAATTCACCCCGAGCGAGACGGCGGCGAATTTGGTCGCGAGCCACGCTGCGCGTCCCGCCTTCAGCGGCGCGCCGCGCGCGCCCGGCGGATAGATTTCCGTCTCCACCTTGTCGGCGAGGTCGTCGAGAAAGAACCCGGCGACCAGCGAGGAGGCGGGAGCCACCAGAAAGGCGAGGCCGACGACGATTCCGATTCCCAGCGCGAAAGAGATTGCGGTCCCCATCCACGGATGGGGGAACCACGCGGGATTGCTGAGGAAATGCACGGCGAGCCTGTCGAGCCCGATCCAGATCAGCGCCAGCAGGGCAAGCGTCAACGCCAGCACTTTCCATAGCGTCGCCCGGAACGGCTGCGTGAAGATCTGGTTGAGCGCCGCATAGGCGGCGGCGAACATGACCATGAATGAAACCCCTGCGGCGCTCGCGCTGAAATGGGGTCGCGCGCTGCGCCGCGCAAGCGCGCGACGGCGCGACCCATTTCTCGCCGCCCCTTTTCCGCTCAGGCCGCGCGAATCATGTCCGCCGCCTTTTCGGCGATCATGATCGAAGGGGCGTTGGTGTTGCCGCCGATCAGCGTCGGCATGATCGAGGCGTCGACAACGCGCAGGCCTTCGAGGCCATGCACGCGCAATTGCGCGTCCACGACCGCTGTGGCGGCGTCCGGCCCCATCGCGCAGGAGCCGACCGGGTGATAGACCGTGTCGACGCGCCGGCGCAGGAAATCGCGGATCTGCGCGTCGGTCTCGACGCCCTGCGTAAAGGCGTCGCGCGTGCGCAGCGCCTTCAGCGACGGCGCATCCATGATGCGTTGCGTCAGCTTGAAGCCGGCGACCATCGCCTCGAGGTCCGCGGGGTCGCCGAAAAAATTCGGATCGATCTGCGGCGCAGCGAACGGATCGGCGCTGGCGAGCGTCACGCTGCCGCGGCTCTTCGGGCGCAGGAGGCATACGTGGCAGGTAAAGCCATGGCCGAGATGGCGCTTGCGCGCATGATCGTCGACCAGGCCCACGACGAAATGCAACTGGATGTCGGGAATTTCGAGATCGGGCCGCGTCTTCAGGAAACCGCCCGCTTCCGCAAAATTAGTCGAGACCATTCCCGAGCGCTCCCGTCGGTAGCGCGAAATTTCGCGTATCAGCCGGACAATGCCGGGCAGGGAATAGCCGAGCGCGTCCAGCGACGCGGTTTTGTATCCGAAGGCGAAATCAGGATGGTCCTGCAGATTGGCGCCGACGCCCGGCAGATGGTGCAGCGGCGCGACGCCGACCGACTTCAGCGCTGCAGCGTCGCCGACGCCTGACAGCATCAGGATTTGCGGCGAGCCGAAAGCGCCGCTCGACAGGATCACCTCGCGCCGCGCGCGAAACGATTTCGTTGTCGCGCCGATCTGGATCTCGGCGCCGACCGCGCGCCTGCCGTCGAACAGGATCCTGCGGATGCGCGCGCCGGTCTGCACGCACAGGTTCTGTCGCGTCCCGATGTGCGGGTGGATATAGGCGCGCGCCGCGCTGCATCGTTCGCCGTTGATCTGGGTCACCTGATAGAGGCCGCAGCCCTCCTGGCGGGCGCCGTTGAAATCGGTCGTGATGGGCAGTTGCGCTTCGCGCGCGGCGTCGAGGAAAGACGCCTGCAATGGATTGCCCGTACGAAGTTCGGCGACGTTGAGCGGGCCGCCGCGGCCGTGGAATTCGTCCGCCAATGTCTCGTTATTCTCGGATTTCCTGAAGTAGGGCAGCACGTCCGCATAAGACCAGCCGGGATTGCCGAGCGAGGCCCAATGGTCGTAATCCCAGCGATGGCCGCGGATATAGACCATGGCGTTGATGCCGGACGATCCGCCAAGCGTCTTGCCGCGCGGCTGGTAGCCGATGCGACCGCCCAGCCCCTGCTGCGGCACGGTGTCGTAAGCCCAGTTCCTGATCTTGCCCGGTACGAGGATCGCGCCGGCGAGCGGCGTCCACACGGTCCAGTGCTTGCCGTCGTCGCCGGCCTCGAACAGCGCGACGGTGGTTCTGGAGTCCTCGCTCAGCCGCCCAGCGATCGCGCAACCGGACGATCCGCCGCCGAGCACGAGATAATCGAATTCCTCCATGACGCTCTCCCCTTTGCTCTCGTTTAGCCGTAAACTACAGGGCGTATCGCTCCGAGTGGAGTCGCCTTGCGACTCGCATTGCGTTTTCGTTGGCTGCGCTGCAGGATCCCCGCCCGCCTCGATGGAACGACCGACATGAGCACCCCTCTGGTTCTGACGCTGATTGGCGATGACAGGCCAGGATTGGTGGCCGCGGTGTCGCACGCCGTCGCCGCCAATGGTGCGACGTGGCTCGAAAGTCGGCTGGCGCATCTTTCCGGCAAGTTTGCGGGTATCGTTCTGGTCGGCGCTCCGGACGACAAGGCCGACGCCGTCATCGTCGCCCTGCGCGATCTCGAACGCGATGGCCTCAAGGTTACGGTCGAGCGCGGCGGCGCCGCCGCGGCGACCGAGCCGCCGGTGTGGCGCGAAAAACTTGATCTCGAGATCGTCGGCCACGAGCGGCCGGGGATCGTGCGCGACCTCACGCAGACATTGAAGGCGCTCGACGTAAACATCGAGGAGTTCTCGAGCGGCCTCGAAAGCGCGCCGTTCACAGGCGTCGAGATGTTCCGCGCGAAAGCGCGCGTGCGGCTACCGAATGGCCTTGCGCCGGGCGACGTGCGCCGAATGCTGGAGCGCCTGGCAGGCGAGATCATGGTCGATCTGACATTGTGCGACGACTGAGCCGGACCTGCTCGCTTAACCAGCCCTTAATCCGCCTTCGTTAATCCTCATGAACGCCGTCTCTGCGAGGCGAAAGACGGACATGTGGGGCTGGGGACGATCGAAGAAGAATGCGGGCGGTCGCGAACGGCGCGAGCCCGGCTTCGATGATCCGCGCGGGCAGACCCTGCGCGCCGAGCCTGACGATCGCGTCGCCGGCGGCCAGAACCGCCGCAAGAACGCGTCGCACGCTCGTCGCGAGCCGCGATTCGACGACGGCGACGATCTGCGCGCCGATCCACGGGAGCACGCGGTGACGCGCAGGAAATCCGGCAGGGCCGAGGCGAGCGACGCGCGCGGTTCGAGCCGTCGCAGGCGATCCTCCCGATCGCTGGTTGGTCAATTCCTCTACTGGATGCTGGTGCTGGGCGTATGGGGGGCGATCGGAGCGGCTGGCGTCGTCACCTATTATGCGGCGCAACTGCCGCCGATCGACCAGCTCGCGATCCCCAAGCGGCCGCCCAACATCGCGATCCTCGCCGAAGACGGCGAGGTGCTGGCCAATCGTGGCGACACGGGCGGCGCGGCGATTCGTCTCGGCGAACTGCCGCCCTATCTGCCGAAGGCTTTCATCGCGATCGAGGACCGACGTTTCTATTCGCATTGGGGCATCGATCCGATGGGCATCGCGCGCGCAGTGGCCGCCAATCTGCTCCATCGCGGCGGCGTGCAGGGCGGTTCGACGCTGACGCAGCAGCTCGCCAAAAACCTGTTCCTGACCCAGGAGCGCACGCTAAGTCGCAAGATTCAGGAAGCGATTCTGGCCCTTTGGCTTGAGCACAAATATTCGAAGGATCAGATCCTCGAACTCTATCTGAACCGCGTCTATTTCGGATCGGGCGCCTATGGCGTCGAGGCCGCGACGCAGAAATATTTCGGACACAGCGCGCGCGAGGCGACGCTGGCCGAAGCCGCCGTGCTCGCAGGACTGATGAAGGCGCCGACGAAGCTCGCGCCGAATCGCAATCCCGAGGGCGCGAGCGAACGCGCGGCGCAGGTCATCACAGCGATGGCGCAGGAAGGGCACATCACCGAAACCATGGCCAAAGTAGCGCTCGGGCGCCCTGCCCTGGCGGTGCACGAAACGGCGGGGTCGATCAACTATGCCGCCGATTACGTGATGGATGTGCTCGACGACACGATTGGCGCGATCGACGAGGACATCGTCGTCACCACGACGCTCAGCGGCCGCATGCAGGCGGCGGCCGAGCGCGCGCTGACGGAGGAACTCGACAAGAAGGGCGGCAAGTTCAACGTCTCGCAGGGCGCATTGGTCGCGCTCGATCCCGGCGGCGCCGTTCGCGCGCTCGTCGGCGGGCGGAACTACCAGGAAAGTCAGTTCAACCGCGCTGTCGCCGCCCATCGCCAGCCGGGCTCCTCGTTCAAGCCGTTCGTCTATCTGACCGCGCTTGAAAAGGGGCTGACGCCGGAGACGGTGCGCGAGGACGGTCCGATCAACGTCAAGGGCTGGCGTCCCGAGAACTACAGCCACGAATATTTCGGTCCGGTGACTCTCACCAACGCGCTCGCCCTGTCGCTGAACACGGTCGCCGTTCGGCTCGGCCTTGAGGTCGGGCCGCGCGCCGTCGTCGCCACGGCGCACCGCCTGGGCATCCAGTCGGAACTGCAGCCGAACGCCTCGATCGCGCTCGGCACCAGTGAAGTGACTCCTCTCGAACTTGTCACGGCCTATGCGCCGTTCGCCAATGGCGGCATTGGCGTGCAGTCCTATGTCATCACGAAGGTGCGGACGGCCGATGGCAAGCTGCTCTACCAGCGCCGCGGATCGTCGAACGGCCGGATGATCGAGCCGCAATATGTCGCGATGATGAATGCGATGATGGAGGAGACGCTGCTCACCGGCACGGCCCGCAAGGCCGAACTGCCGGGCTGGCAGGCGGCCGGCAAGACCGGCACCTCGCAGGAATTTCGCGACGCCTGGTTCGTCGGCTACACCAGCGCGCTTGTCGCAGGCGTCTGGCTCGGCAACGATGATTCCTCGCCGACGAAGCACGCCTCCGGCGGCAATCTGCCAGTCGAAATCTGGAGCCGCTTCATGCGCGAGGCCTTGAAAGGCGCGCCGGTCGCCGCGCTTCCTGGCGGCGTATGGAGTTCGGCGGCGCCGCCCGCCGATATCCCGACGGCGCGTGGCCCAGATCCCGCTGGTCCCCCGCTGGTCGGAGCGGGACCAACGAGCCAGACGCCGCAACGCCAGGCTCAGCGTCCCGCGCCGCTCGCCCCTGGGCAGAAGCCGCGCAGCATCGACGACCTGCTGCCGCCTGCCGACATAGGCCAGCCTACCGCGCGCGACGCGCGCGCCGCCCCGCGCGAGAAGAATTTCCTCGAAAAACTGTTCGGCGGGTGAGCGGCGTGTCGGACGTGCGCCGTCTTCAGTGCAGGCTCACGGTCTGCAGTTGATTTTCCCAGGCGCTGGCTACGGCTGTGTCGCGCGAATCGGCGAGCACGATCGGCGCGCCCTCCGCCGAAAGCAGCGCGAACAGTTTGAGGCCAGGCTGAAGATCGGAAGCCTGCGGAAACAGCCTCTTCACGTCGTCGGACATCATTTCGCGCACATAGGCGACCTGACCGGCGCCGAGCCGGGCGAATTGTTCGGGGGTGAAAGGCGAATGTGTCATCTGTCTCTCCTTGCGGCCTCTGCGAGGCCCGCGTTGCGGCGCCGACTTCATCGCGCGCCGGTCCTGAACCGACGCGTCAGTCGCGCGCCAGAATGTCGATCCTCCTGACGATTCTCTCCGGCTCGGGGCGGACGAGATCGACCGAGAGCAGTCCGTTCGACAGGTCTGCGCTCAGCACCTGCATTCCGTCCGCCAGCAGGAACGCCCGCTGGAACTGCCGCGCCGCTATGCCGCGGTGCAGGTAGGTGCGCTCGCGATCGTCCTGTTGCCGGCCCCGGATCACAAGCTGGTTTTCTTCCACCGTGATCTCGAGTTGGGCGCGCGTGAAGCCCGCCACCGCCAGAGTGATGCGTAGACGCTCGGGATCGCTCTCCGTGCGGGCGAGCCGCTCAATGTTATAGGGCGGGTAACCGTCCGTCGCCGCCCGGGACACGCGGTCCAGAGCGCGCTCGATCGTCTCGAAGCCGAGCAGAAACGGGGAATTCAGGGCAGGCGGACGCGACATTCTCGAAGCCCCTCAGGCGCCTCATGAGGCGGCGCCCGGAATGGCGCGCCGCGCTACAATGGAAGATATGGCTGGCCTTTGTGTCGTTTCAAGAGCCCGCCCAGCAGCTTGCCGACAGGCCTGGTTTGACGCGGCCAACGGCGCGTGGCTGGCGATGGCCGCCTTCGACCTCATCGCGACACTGGCGTGACGCCCGTGGTTGGTGCTAAGGGTCGGAGCCGGTCCGAAGTGGTGGGGCCTTCGGAGCGGCCAATCAGGGGCGGCTCGTCCCGTAACCGGAACGTTCTGCGTGACGAAGCACAAAACCCTCTCCGAATATGCGCTGCGGCGCTACCGTCTGGCTGGCAAGGCCATCCTCGATGAACACGGCAACCCGTTCTTTGCGGCGACGGATACGCTCAAGGCGGAGATCCAGTCGCGCGGCGCCGGGCATTTCGTCAGCTTCGCCAATTACGACTATCTCGGTCTCGCCGACCACCCCGAGGTGAAGGCCGCGGCGCATCAGGCCGTGGACAGGTTCGGCGTGGGGGCGCTTGCTTCCCGCCTCGTGGGCGGCGAACGATCGACCCATCAGAAATTCGAGGACGACCTGGCGAAATTCCTCGGCGTCGAGGCGACGCTGTCGCTTGTTTCCGGCTACCTAACCAATCTGACCGTCATTACCCACATCATGGCGAAACGCGACGCGATCTTTCTGGATGAATTGTCGCATAACAGCGTCGCCACAGGCGCCCGCACCTCGGACGCGACGCAGATCGTGTTCCGGCACAATGACCTCGACCACCTTGACCAGCTCCTCACCGAAAACCGCGACAAATTCAAGAATGCGCTGATCGTGGTCGAGAGCCTCTATTCGATGGACGGCGATACGGTCGATCTCGCCCGCATTGTCGAGCTGAAGGAAAAGCACCAGGTCTGGCTTCTGGTCGACGAAGCCCATTCAATTGGCGTGCTCGGCAAGCGTGGCGCAGGCCTGTGCGAATATTGCGGCGTCGATCCCGCGCGCGTCGATCTGATCATAGGCACGCTGTCGAAATCCTTCGCATCCTGCGGCGGCTTCGTCGCAGGCCAGCGCGGCCTGATCGACTGGATGAAATTCACGCTGCCGGGATTCGTGTACAGCGTCGGCCTGTCGCCGGTCATCACGGCGGCTGCAGCCAAGGCGCTCGAATTGATTCAGACCGAATCCTGGCGCGTGGCGAAAGTCGCGCACAATGCGGAATTCCTGCGCGACACGGCGCAGGCCGCAGGCCTCGACACCGGCCCCGCGATCGGGCGCGCCGTCGTGCCGATCCTGTTCAACTCGATCTGGGAGACGATGGCTGTGTCCCAGCATCTTCTCGAACATGGCGTCTACGTGCCGCCGGTCGTGCAGGTAGGCGTGCCCAAGGACAAGCCGCGTCTGCGGTTCTTCATCTCGGCCAGCCATACCGAGGAAGAGATCAGGCAGGTCGTGCAATTGATCGTCGATCGTCCGCTCGTCGAGCCGCCGCGCCAGCCGGCCCCGACGGCGACCGTCGCCGCGGCGCTCTGACACATAAAATATAGATTAATTGTTCCGCTGCATTTGGTTGGTTCGTCCGCGCGTGCTATTGGCGCGCCATGACCGTGCCGTCAAAGCTCTCCGCCGCCGTCCAGGTCGCGCCTGTCGCAGGCATTCGCGACTTCATGGAATTCTGCCGCGTTCCGAGGCTGCTCTACGAAGGGCGGGCGGGCTTCGCGCCCTCCCTCGACGTAGAGCGTTGGACGCTTTACGCCCACAAGCTCAATCCTCACTACAATCTCGTGCGGTCGCAGGCGTTTCTCGCAAGGCGCGACGGCAGGACCGTCGGCCGCGTCGAGGCGCAGATCTACAAGGATATCGCGCCGAGGGGCGCCTCGCCCGCGCAGTTCGGTTCACTTGACGCCATCGACGATCGCGACGTGGTTGCGGCGCTGCTGTCGGCGGTCGAGACCTGGCTTGCACAGCAGGGCGCGACAACGATCCACGGACCGTTCTCGCCCTCGATCAACAGCGAATGCGGCATGCTCGTGCAGGGGGTCGACGCGGCTCCCATGGTGTTCATGCCCTGGCATCCGCCCTATCTCGGCGCGCATGTCGAGGCGCTGGGCTACGCGAAGGCGCGGGATCTGATTTCGTACCGCTACGATATTTCAGGCAAGGATCGGGAATTCGAGCCCGTCCTGCTCAATCGCAAGGAATGGCGCGATCGCCTGCGGTTCCGCCCTCTGCGTTTGAACGACCTCGCCTCCGAGGTTGGCCTGATGACGGATTTGTTCAACGACGCCTGGTCCGGCAACTGGGGCTTCGTGCCGATTACGCGCGACGAATTCAAATCGATGGCCGATAGCCTGAAATTTCTGATGACGGAGGACTACGGCTTCGTCACGGAAATCGACGGCGAGCCGGTTTCCTTTGGCATCATCGTGCCGAACCTGCACGACATAGCCGCCGATTTCGACGGGCGCCTGGGCCTGGCCGGATTGCCGAAGCTGATCGGGCGCATCCGCCGCAAGCCCTACAAGTCGGGTCGTCTCGCCCTGTACGGGATGAAGCAGTCGCTGCACAGGAGCGCGCGCGGCGGGGTCGTCGTGATGACGATGGTCGAGCACATGAAACTTACCAGCCGCAAGATTGCGCTGGATCATATCGAATTCGGCTGGGTTCTCGAAGATAACGTCGGTATGCGCAAGCCGATCGAAATGAGCGGCGCGAAAATAGATAAGATACATCGAATTTACGAGAAGCGCCTCGCCGGAGCGCCCTGACAGCGCAGGCAAGCCGAAGGGCCGGAAGCTGGACATGGACGTCATACTCGATATTACCTCGACTGGCATCGACCGCTCGCACGTGCTGAGGCGTCGGGCGATTCTCGATGCGCATCCGGAGGTGCGCGACCTGTTCGTGCGCGATATCCGGACGTTCTGGATCACCTTCGGCATTTTCGTTGGCCAGTGCCTGATTGCGGCCTGGATGGGCCATCTCGGCATGCATTACTGGTGGGCGACACTGATTCTCGCCTATTGCGTCGGCGCGTTCGCCAATCACGCGATGTTCGTCATCATCCACGATTCCATCCACAATGCAGTGTTCGCGAGCCCCTTCCTCAACAAGCTGAACGCGATCCTCGCCGATCTGCCGAACGCCTTTCCAACCGCGATGGGCTTTCGCTGCTACCATGTGAAGCACCATTCACACCTCAGCGCCTACGATTACGACGCCGACGTGCCGAGCGACTGGGAGGCGAACCTCGTCGGCAACGTCTGGTGGCGCAAGGCGCTCTGGCTGTTCTTCTTTCCAGTGATGCAACTCACGCGTATCTATCGCCTGAAAGGCACGGTGCCGATCTGGGGGCCATGGACCTACGCGAATTTTGCGATCATCGGCGTGTTCGACTTTCTCGTCTGGCATTTCCTCGGCGGCAATGCGCTGTTCTACCTGTTCGCGTCCTTCTGGTTCTCGGTCGGCCTGCACCCGCTCGGCGCGCGCTGGATCCAGGAGCATTACGCGGCGTGGCCGGCGCAGGGCACGTTCGACTACTATGGACCGCTCAACACGGTTGCG
This sequence comes from Pseudomonadota bacterium, assembly GCA_021781815.1. Classification (GTDB taxonomy): domain Bacteria; phylum Pseudomonadota; class Alphaproteobacteria; order Rhizobiales; family Beijerinckiaceae; genus JAJXWB01. The sequence goes on from JAJXWB010000002.1 coordinate 159,571, forward strand.
CTCAACATCGGCTATCACAACGAGCATCACGATTTTCAGGAAATTCCGTGGGCTCTGTTGCCCAAGGTCAGGGCGATCGCGCCGGAGTATTACGACAACCTTCATTTCCATAAATCGTGGCTGAAGCTGTTTTCCGACTTCATCTTCGACCCGCGCTATTCGTTGCACAGCCGCACCGCAAACACGGCGCAGTGAGGAGACTGGCGATGTCCGACGCAACCCAAGGCGCGCGTGACCCCTACGCGCACATGTCGACCCAGGGCATGACGAAAGCCGAACTTCTGATGGCCTCGCCACGCCTGTTTCAGAATCCGCTGCTCGACAAGCTGTCGCGCGTGCATTGGTCGTTTCCGCTCGTCTACCTGCCGTTCGCCTTCTGGCTGCTATGGAAGGGAGCGGTCGAATTGCCGGCGCTGGCGACGATCGGTTGCCTCATCCTCGGCTACGTCTTGTGGACGCTGTCGGAATATGTCGTTCACCGCTGGCTGTTCCATACGGAATTCCAGGGCGAAATCGGGCAGCGCATCCATTTTCTGCTGCACGGCGTGCATCACGTCCATCCGAGCGATCCGCTGCGCCTGGTCATGCCGCCGCTCATGAGCGTGCCGCTGATGGCGCTGGCCTATGTTGTGATCGGCGCGCTGTTCGGACCGCCGCTCTCCTATGCGGTGACTGCAGGCTTCCTGTTCGGCTACGTGTTCTACGACGAGATTCACTTCCACGTGCATCACCGCGCTCCGCGCACAAGGGTCGAGCAGATCCTGCGCCACGAGCACATGCTGCACCATTTCCGTGATCCTCTGCGCGGGTTCGGCGTGAGTTGCCCTTACTGGGATACGGTCTTCCACACCGGCTACACGAAGGAAGACAAACCCGGCGACAAGCCGGTGTAATTTCGCGCTATGCTCCGTCCGTAACGGGCGGAGCGCCATGCAGCGTCTTTCGGACAGAACGGCTTTCATCACCGGCGCCGCGAGTGGCATCGGATTCGCGCTGGCGCAGGCCTTCGTCCAGTCAGGGACGAGCGTCATGCTCGCGGATATCGAGGCGAACGCGCTTGCTTCCGCGGTTGACCGATTGAAAGGGCCCGGCGCACGGGTTGAGGGCGTTCGTTGCGATGTCGCCGACTTTGAATGCATGGCGCGCGCCGCCGCGAGGACTGTCGAGGCGTTCGGAAACGTTCACATCCTCTGCAACAATGCCGGCGTGGGCGGCGGCAGCGGAATCGACGACATTTCGCCCGCGACATGGCGTTGGGTGCTCGACGTCAATCTGATGGGCGTCCTGCACGGCGTCTCCGCCTTCCTGCCGCACATGCGCGCGCATGGCGAAGGGGGGCATATCGTCAATACGGCCTCACTCGCAGGACTGCAGGCCAATATGGGCTTCAGCCCCTATGTGGTCAGCAAGTACGGCGTCGTCGGCATGTCCGAGGGGCTGGCGGTCGAACTTGCGCCGCATGGAATCGGCGTCAGCGTGCTTTGTCCGGGGTTCGTCCGCACGCAGATCGCGACCAGCAGCCGCAACAGGCCGGAGCGCTATGGCCCGGCGCCGCGGCCCGCCTCGAATTCAGGCGCCGGCGCGCTCGCCGCCCATCTTGCCGCCCAGGCGGACGCCGGGCTCGATCCGGCTGCAGTGGCCGTGCGCGTTCTCGACGCCATACGCGACAACGATTTCTATATCTTCACGCATCCGGAAATGCGGGGAGAGGTCGACGGGCGTCTGGCGGCGATCAGGGTCGCCCTGGACAGATCGGATGAACGCTGACGGCCCGAGGCCTCAGTGCTCGATCTTCGGTGTCCGTTTGAAATGTTCCTGGCGGCCGCGCAACGTCTGCAGAATTTTCGGCGCGTTGGCGACGGCGAGGTAGATGAACAGCGGCGGCAGGATGGCCATTGTCGCGATATAGAGCCAGATCGTGCCCCGTTTCAGCGCGAGATAGGGCGGCAATGTCATGCCAACCAGGACCGCCGTCGCCATGATCACGACCAGCACCGAAAGCGGCACGTATTCGCTGAACGAGAGGCCGCGCGCCAGCGTGCCCAGAGTGGCTAGGATGATCGTGCCCGCGCAGAGCGGGAAGAACGCCTGATGCAGCACGAGCACGATCGCCGACACGCGTTCCGTGAGCGACCAGGGCGCGCGCCAGAGCGGCCCGACCGTGCGCTTGGCGACTTGCACGAATCCGTTGGACCAGCGGCGTTGCTGGCGCCGCCAGTCGCGCATCCCCTCCGGCATCTGGCCAGGGATCGCCGGCGAGGAGATGAAGCGTCCATGCCAGCCGGCGAGAGCCGTGCGGATGGTCAGGTCGAGGTCTTCGGTCAGCGAATAATCCTGCCAGCCGCCGACCGAATCGATGGCCTTGCGCCGCCAGATGCCGCCTGTGCCGTTGAACTGAAACAGCCAGCCGAGATTGGCGCGCGTGCGCTGCTCGATCATGAAATGGGCGTCGAGGATCAGGCCTTGCACGCGCGTCAGCCAGTTCTTGCGGTAATTCGCGAACTCGCAACGCGCCTGCACGAACCCGGCCTGCGGATCGGCGACGATGACCGGGATCGCCTTGCGCAGCCAGTCGGCCGGCGGACGGAAGTCGACGTCGAGCATGGCGACGAACGGCGCGTCCGACAGCGCAAGTCCGGCCGCGCAGGCGCCGGCCTTGAAGCCGGAGCGATCCTCGCGCCGAACATGGGTCACGTCGTGTCCGGCGGCGCGCAGTTCGGTAATGATTTCTTCTGCGCGCGCGGTCGTTTCATCCGTCGAATCGTCGAGGAGCTGGATATGCAGCCGGTCGCGCGGCCAGTCGAGCGCAGTCGCGGCGCGCAAAGCGCCCTCGACGACGCGCGGCTCGTTGAATACCGGGATCTGCAACACGACATGCGGCAGATCCGCCTCAGCCAGCGCGGGAACCAGTTTCGAGCCATCGCCGGCGCCGCGCAATTCATCGATCAGGAAGCGCCCGACAAGCACGAGGAAATTCGCGCCGATGGCGACCATGCCGAGAATGCAGAGCGTGAGCGCAACATCGATCAGGCCGACAAGCAGGCCGTGGATCGTCACGTATCGTTCCTTTTTCGTGCGTGCGCCGCAGGGCTTGCGGACGCAGACAAGGGGCCGCGTTCCCGGTGCGCGTCATATTTCTCGGCGGCCCAGACGACCCGCTTCGTGAACCAGGCGCGCAGCCAGATGCCCAGCATCATCGCATCACGCGCGATCATGATTGCGGGCGCGTTCATCGATACATCCCAGCCCCGCGCCAAGGCAAGCAGCGTTTCCAGCGCGAACCAAAGCCCGAGCGCCAACGCGCCGCCAGCCAGCGCCGACCAGCCGGCGAGCGGAGCCGCGAGCGCGGCGGCCAAGGCCGTGCAAACCGACAGACCGAACGGTTCGATCAGAAAGGCCGGGAGTTCATTGTGCCGCCGGATCACCGCCCAGCGCAATTGGCGCTGGTAGATGTCGCCCAGTTTGCGCGCGCCGAGGTTCTGAAAAATCGGCGTTCCGAGAATCACGGTGCGCAGTCCCAGACGCTCGAGCGCGTGCGCCATCGCCGAATCCTCGCCGACGCTGTGCGCGATCGCGTGAAAGCCGCCGGCGCGATGCAGATCGCGACGGCGAAACACCATCAGCTTGCCGAGGCCGAAGCCCAGCCCCAGCGCGGTGGCGGCATAAAGCACGCGCGCATGCGACTGGTTCATCAGCGCGCACTCGATCGCGGCTGGCAGGTTCGTCGCGCCGCGGGCTTCCGTGACCGCCGTCACGAGGCCCACATCGTCGGTCATGGCCGCAATCGCCGCGCGCATGGCGTCCGGCGGCAGTTCGATGTTGGAATCTTTGGTCGCGATCAGATCGTAGCGAGCGTCTTCGACCGCCTGATACAGGTTGTCGACCTTGGGGCTCGCCGCAAAACATGCCGTCGAGCGCACCACCGACGCTGCAATCTGCGGATGCGCCGCAAGGATTTGCCGCGCCGCCGCGACCGCTTCCGACTCCGCCTCCGCTGCCGTAATGGTCACGTCGAACTGCGGATAGTTTTGCTCGAAGATCGAGGCCTGCGCCTGGTCGAAGCCCGGCTCGTGCGCCTTGATCGGTATGACGATACTGACGGGCGGAGTATCCAATCGGCGCGGTCGGCGCCCTGTGAGGGCCGGCGCAAGCAGACCGAGCGCGACGGTCAACCCCACGCCGAAAAGGGAAACGCCGCAGAACAGGGCGGCCGCCCAGCGCAGAAATTCAAAGGCGTCGATCATGACGACATCCTTTCGCGCGTGACCGGCACGTCGACATGCTGGCGCGTCATGAAGAAGTCGACAACGCGGACCGGCAGGACCGTCGTGAGGCGGGCGCCCCAGTAGAGCAGGCGCGGAAAGGCGATGACCGCCTTCCGCCGGTCCAGGCCGCGCCGGATGATGCGGGCGGCGCGTTCGTCGGTCATGGCCAGCGGCTTTGCCGAAACAAGATTTTCGTTCAGCGGCGTGTGGACGAAGCCCGGCACGATCAGACTGACCGCGACGCCCTTTCGCGCCAGCGCGCCTCGCAGCGATTCGGCGTAGAGGTGGACAGCCGCCTTGGTCGCGCAATAGGACGGCGAATAGGGAAGGCCGCGGATAGCCGCGATCGAGCCAGTGAGCGCGATGGCGCCGCGCCCGCGCGCGCCCATCGGCTCGATGATCGGCTCGACCGTGTTGAACGCGCCGAGCAGGTTGATGGCGACGATGCCCCGCACGGCCTCAGGATCCTCCGCGAGCGCGCCAGCAGGCAGGCCGGTGCTGATCCCTGCGTTGGCAATCACGAGGTCGAGCGGCGCGCGCGCGTCGGCGGCGCGAATGAAATCGTGCATGGCGGCGCGATCGCGCACGTCGATGATGCCGGTTTCCACATGTGCGCCGCCTGCGCGGCAGGCCGCAGCGGCCTCGCTGAGCCGTGTCGTGTCGCGCCCGATCAGCACCAGCCGCACGTCGGGCCGGGCGAATTCGATCGCCAGCGCGCGGCCGATGCCGCTGGACGCGCCGGTGATGAGAATGGAGCGCGCCGGACCCGTCATGCCGTCGCCTCCGCCTCGCGCGGAACCACCACTGCTTCGGCGACGAGGCAGGGTCCGCGCCGCGGCCCCTGGATCGTGATGCGAATCAGGACTTCCGTCGCATCGGCGCCGGTGGTCTTCAACACGCGTCCCGACAGGCGCGCCTGCTCGCCCACCAGCAACGGCTCGACGAAGGCGCCGGCGAGTCGCTTGATCCGCAGGTCCGGGCGCCATGCCGCGAGAGCCGGTTCGATCGCAGCCATCAGCCGCATGCCGTGGACGGGCGGTGCAGGAAAGCCGGCCGCGGCGGCGATGGTCGGATCGACGTGCAGCGGATTGTCGTCGCCAGAGGCGCGCGCGTAGGCGACCACCGCAGCGGCGTCGAAGGGGCCGACGGCCGTCACTTCTGTTCTGTCGCCTGGCGCCGGCGGCCTTGTCATCCTGCTCTTTCCCCGGCTGTCGCGACCAGGCGCATGACGCTGCGCATGGTCAACGCGACCGCTCCGTCCATCTCCGTCGCGCGCGCGACGATGACGAGCCTTGCGGGCGCCGCTTCCCGTTGGACCAACGCCGACAGGGTATAGCAGCCTCCTGCGCGCAATGGGCGGTCATAATCGAAGGACTGGCTCTCATGAACCGCCAGATGGTCAGGACCGATCGCCGCGCGCAGCGCCTCCTTCAGTTGTGGCGTCGACAGCCAGGACGCCGGAAATGTCGCCGATGGCGTCAACCCTCCAGCGCCTGTGGCCGCCGCGAAGGCCGCGATCGCGGCCGGATCGGCTGCAACCTCGAATGGACCGAGGGCGAGCGCCTCCGCCGGAACTGGCCGCTGGTCGGACATGAGGCTCTCAGTTCGCCGCTTGGACGATGAGCGAAGCATTGACGCCGCCGAACGCAAAGGAATTGGACATTGCGGTGCGGATGCGAACCTTGCGTGCGACATTGGGCACGCAATCGACCGGACATTTGGGATCGGGTTCGAGGAAATTGATCGTGGGCGGCGCCACGCCATTGCGCAATGCGCCGATCGTGCAGATGAGTTCGAGCGCCCCCGCGGCGCCAAGGCCGTGGCCATGCACCGGCTTGGTGGAGGATACCGGCAGCGAAGCGAGGCGCTCGCCAAAAATCCGACCCAGGGCCTCGGCTTCGGTCGGATCGTTGAGCGCGGTCGCAGTCCCGTGCGCATTGACGTAATCAATTGAGTCCGCAGGGATTGCTGCGTCCTGGATCGCGCGTCGCATCGCCAGCGTGGCGCCGTCGGCGTCTGGCCGGATTGGGTCGTGCGCGTCGGCGGATGTGCCGTAGCCTGTCAGACGGCACACGACAGGCGCGCCGCGAGCGGCCGCGGCCTCGGCGGTCTCCAGGATGAAGATGGCCGCGCCGTCGCCGATGCTCATGCCGTTGCGTCCCTTGGAGAACGGCCGGCATTTGTCGGGTGTCAGCACACGCAGGCCCTCCCAGGTCAACTGGGTGCCGACTGACAGGCTGCCCTCGGCGCCGCCGACAATCGCCCGCTCGGCCATGCCTGAGCGCACCATTTGCATGCCCATGCCGATCGCCTGGCTCGCCGACGAGCAGGCGCTCGCCACCGCGAACACCGGGCCATGCGCGTCGAAACGGATGCTGAGCATCGAGGGGCCTGCGCTGGCGATCAGCTTGGGGATCGCCAGGATTTCAGGTTTGACGCCCTTGGCGTAGAGATCGAAAAGACCATCGTCGACGGTGCGTATGCCGCCAATGCCGGTGCCGAGGATGACCGCGCAATCGGGACCGCCGACCGCTTCGCGGGTCAGGCCGGCTTCGCGCACGGCCTCGTCGGCGGCGACGATCGCGTATTGTGCGAAAGGGTCGCAATACATCAGCGTCGATCGCTCGATAAGAGCGGACGCCTGGAAGCCCGGAACCTGCGCGCCGATCTTGATGCGGCCCGGATACTCGCGCGCGAACTCCAGGGGACGAATGGCGCTTCGCCCGTCGCGCGCGGCCTCCCAGAGCGACATCCACCCGACGCCGGCGCCGGACACGGCGCCCATGCCGGTGATGACGACCTGCCTGGCAGCCGTCATTCAGCTCTTCTCTTTCTGGATGTGCGCTGCGAGCGCCTCGACCAGATCCTGAACGGTCTTTGCTTCCTGGAACGAACCGTCCATGGGGATATAGACGTCGAACTTCTCTTCGATCGCCGTCAGGATCATGACGATGTCGATCGATTTCAGATCGAGGCTTTCGATGGTCGCGTCCGGTTTCACCCGGTCCCGCTCCACCATGCCTTCCTTGCAGATAACGTCGACGATATCGTCGAACAGCTTGGCCTTGTCGTTGGCGACGGAGTCCACGCATACCCCCGTTTGTCGGTGGTCGGAACGCCGCGCGAGGCTTTTGGGCCGGCGACGCGACGATAGGCGACGCCCGGTCGAAACCGGGCAAACGGCGATCTGGGATCGCGCGGGACTTGGTTACGGCAGACGCGGTCGGAAATAAAGCCTTTTCGACGCCCGGTCGTGCGGCATTGACGCGGCCGGCCGGAACTGGTCTACACGGCGCGGCCGGAGAATGACGGCTGTGGCGGGCCGGCGCACGGAGCCGGCGGGCCGGCGTCGGTTCGGCGTGTCGATCGCCAAACCAGAGATATCAGGCCGGGACAGGCAATGACGCTTATCGAGCCCTTCGAACGGGCGTGGCATCATCGCGAACTCATCCGCGCGGTCGTGCGCCGCGAGCTGACGTCGCGTTTTCGTGAATCGCTGCTTGGATGGGTGTGGGCGATCTTTGCTCCGCTCGCCATGCTGCTCGCCTATACGACGATCTTCTCGATCGCGGCGCCGGCTGTCGCCAAGGGCGTCAGCATCGTTGACTACGCCGCGGCGAGCTTCTGCGGGCTCATCCTGTTCAATGTCTTCGCCGAGCTGATGGCGCGCGCCCCCACGTTGCTGCACGAGCACGCACAGTTCATCAAGAAATCGATCTTCCCGTCGGAGACGATCGCCTGGACCTCGACGATCCGCGCCATGGTCTATGGCTCGATCAGCTTCGGCACGCTGCTTGCCGTGCGCCTGATCACGGTCCATTCGATCCCCTGGACCGCCCTGCTCACGCCGATCGTCGTGATTCCCTTCGCGCTTCTGATGCTCGGCACGAGCTGGTTCCTCATGGCGCTGGGCGCCTTCACGCGCGACGTGTCGCATCTCATGGTGTCGATCGTCCCGCTCTTGATGTTCGGTACGCCTGTGTTCTTCTCGATCGAGCAATTGCCCGCGAATTTCCAACCCTGGGTCCGGCTCAATCTGGTCGGCGATTTCATAGGCATGCTGCGCGATCTCGTGATCTACGCGCGGCTGCCCGATCCGCTGCTGTACGCCGCCTGCTGCATCGCATCCTATGCGGTGTTCCTGTTCGGTTATCGCTTTTTCAACGAATACAAGACGGTCATCGTCGATGTCATCTGATGTGGCGGTCGCCTGCCGCAACGCGGGTAAGGCCTTCCAGCTCTATATGCGCCGCAACGACCAGCTCATGCAGGCGCTGTTCGGCTGGGCGAAAACCTTCTACCGGGAGCACTGGGTGCTCGCCGACGTGTCCTTCGAGGTCAAGAAGGGCGAGTGCGTCGGCATCATCGGACGCAATGGCGCGGGCAAGACGACCTTGCTCCAGATCCTCTGCGGCATAACGCGGCCGACGCGCGGCAGCGTAGAGATCAGCGGGCGCATCGCCCCCATTCTGGCGCTCGGGGCCGGCTTCGACGGCACTTTGACGGGCCGCGAGAACGCCATCATCGGCGGCGCCATCCTCGGGCTGAAGCGCAGCGAAATCATCGCGAAACTCGACGCGATCGCCGATTTCGCCGAAATCGGCATGTTCTTCGATCAGCCCATGAAGCTCTATTCGAGCGGCATGGTGGCGCGCCTTGCCTTTGCGATCTGCGCGCACGTCGATGCCGACATTCTCATCGTGGACGAGGCGTTGTCGGTCGGCGACGAGGCCTTCGCGCAGAAATGCGAAAATTTCATCGCCGATTTTTCCAGGCGCGGCACCATCCTTGTCGTGTCGCACGGGCTCGACTACCTGAAGACGCTGTGCAACCGCGTGATCTGGATCGACGCCGGAGCGGTGCGCGAGATCGGCGATCCGAACAAGGTGATTCCGAACTATATCGCGACCGTGCGCAAGGACGCAGAGGACGAGGCGGCGGCCTGAGCCCCACGGCCGCGGTCAGTCGCCGCGATCTGGCGGCGGCACAATGTCGAGCGCGCGCAATTCCGCGCTGCTGAACGTCCGCGACCTCGTGAGAAAGCGCCACTCCGTGCCATTCTCCAGCGAGAACATGCCGCCCCGGCCCGGAACGACGTCGATCGTCAACTGGGTATGGCGCCAGACCCCGAATTGCTGCGCGCTGATGTAGACGGGCGCGCCGGCGATCTCGCCCAGCTTCACGTCATGGTCGCCGACGATGAAATCGGTCTGTTGGTAGCACATGGGCGAGGAGCCGTCGCAGCATCCGCCGGACTGATGGAAAAGGACGGGGCCGTACTGCTGCTGCAACCGGAAGATCAGGTCGAGCGCCGCGGGGGTCGCCGTGACGCGCCGGGGCTTGTCTGCGCCCATATTTCGCCTCGCATCGCCAGTGGAGCGCCGAAGGCCCGGCGCAGCCGCCGAAAGGCCGCCGCGCCGGGAGGTTGCCCGTGGGAGACCCGGGCGTTCCGCGTCAGAAGAAGCCGAGCTTCTTCGGCGAGTAGCTCACCAGCATGTTCTTGGTCTGCTGATAGTGATCGAGCATCATCTTGTGCGTCTCGCGCCCGATGCCGGACTGCTTGTAGCCGCCGAAGGCGGCGTGCGCCGGATAGGCGTGATAGCAGTTTGTCCACACGCGGCCGGCCTGGATCGCGCGGCCGAAGCGGTAGCAGCGGTTGGCGTCGCGGCTCCACACGCCGGCGCCCAGCCCGTAGAGCGTGTCATTGGCGATTGCGAGCGCGTCAGCGTCGTCCTTGAACGTCGTCACGGACACGACCGGACCGAAAATCTCCTCCTGGAAGACCCGCATCTTGTTGTGACCCTTGAACACGGTGGGCTTGACGTAGAAGCCGCCGGCCAGGTCGCCAGGGAGCATATTGCGCTCGCCGCCGGTCAGCACCTGTGCGCCTTCCTGCCTGCCGATGTCGAGATAGCTGAGGATCTTTTCGAGCTGCTCGGTGGAGGCCTGCGCGCCGATCATCGTCGACATTTCGAGCGGATTGCCCTGCACGATCGCGTTCACGCGCGGAATCACGCGCTCCATGAATTTCTCGTAGATCGATTCATGGACGAGCGCGCGGCTCGGACAGGTGCAGACCTCGCCCTGATTGACCGCGAACATGACGAAGCCTTCGACCGCCTTGTCGAAATAGTCGTCGTCCTCGGCGGCGACGTCCTGGAAGAAGATGTTCGGCGACTTGCCGCCGAGTTCCAGAGTTACGGGGATGAGGTTCTGACTCGCGTATTGCATGATGAGCCGGCCGGTCGTGGTCTCGCCGGTGAAGGCGATCTTGGCGATGCGCGGCGAGGAGGCGAGCGGCTTGCCAGCTTCGAGCCCGAAGCCGTTGACGATGTTGAGAACGCCGGCAGGCAGCAGGTCGGCGATCAACTCGGCGAGCACGAGCACGCTCGCCGGCGTCTGTTCCGCGGGCTTCAGGACGACGCAATTTCCGGCGCCGAGCGCCGGCGCGAGTTTCCAGACTGCCATCAGGATCGGGAAGTTCCACGGAATGATCTGCCCGACCACGCCGAGCGGCTCATGAAAGTGATAGGCGATCGTGTCGTGATCGATTTCGCCGATCGAGCCTTCCTGTGCGCGGATGCAGCCCGCAAAATAGCGGAAATGGTCGATCGCCAGCGGGATGTCGACGAGGCTCGACTCCCGGATCGGTTTGCCATTGTCCCAGGTTTCGGCCCGCGCCAGCAGATCGAGGTTCGTTTCCATCCGGTCGGCGATCTTGTTCAGAATGTTGGCGCGCTCGGCCGGGCTTGTGCGCCCCCAGGCGTCCTTGGCGGCATGCGCCGCATCGAGAGCCGCCTCGATGTCGTGAGCGTCCGACCGCGCGACCTCGCACAGAACCTGGCCGTTCACGGGCGAGACATTGTCGAAATACCTGCCGTTGATCGGCTCGGCCCAGCGACCGTTGATGAAATTGCCATAGCGCGGCTTGAATGGCGCGGCTGACATGCGAGCGAATTCCGGCTTGTTCATCGATTCCTCCTGAGTGCGCGTCTTTGCTGCGCGCGTCGGACATTCGCCGCATCGGGCGCCGCTGTCAGGATGGAGGCTGGATTTTCGGGAGCGGATGTGTCGCAAGGTTGCGACACATCGGGACCAGGACGCTTCAGGTGGCGCGATCGAGGCCGAAGCGGGTGAGTTTGCGATGCATGGTCGCCCGGCTGACGCCGAGCAGGCGGGCGGCGGCCGAGACATTGCCGCGCGCTCGCGACAGCGCGCGTCGCACCGCGCCACGCTCGGCCGCAATCAGATCCTCCGCCGGCGCCCCCGCCGCGCCGTCCAGCAAATCCGAGGCGGGGAGGGGCCGCGCCAGACGTTCGTCGGTCAATCCATACGCCAGCCGCGCCGCACGGTTGGCGCCAGCGACGAGATCCTCGCGATCGACCGCCAGAAGCCCGCCGCCGCCGCCGACGACGATGCGCGCATCGCGGTACGCTTCGCGGAAATACGCGGTCTCGATCCTTTGCGCGGCGTCCATGGTCGCGACGGAAACCAGTTTCAGCATGGCGGGAGTGAGGTCCGAGCGCCCGGTTGACACGTCCAACGCTGCGCAGAGGCGACCTTGTGCGTCCCAGATCGGCGCGGCCGTGCAACTCAGCGCGATGTTGCGCGTCAGGAAATGCTGGTCGCGGTGTATGGTCAGCGCCCGCCCTTCCGTCAGGCAGGCGCCGACGCCATTGGTGCCCTCGCTCGCCTCGCTCCAGACCATACCGGTCCATAGTCCGAGTCTGCGGAAGTCCGCATCGTCGCCCGCCACGCCGCGCCGGTCGAGCGGGATGCCGTCGCGGTCGGTCAACAGGACGCAACAGCCCGCCTCGCCGACAGACTGGAACAGGCGATCGAGCGTTGTGTGCGCGAGACGGACCAGCAATTCCATGCGCTGGAACGCGGTGTCGAACTCATGCTGGTCGAGCCGGCGCGGCGGTCGCCGATCCTCAGGGTTGAGGCCGTATTTCGTCGCCGACCGCGACCACGACGCGACGATCGCCGATTGCGCGGCGGACGCCCCGTCTCTTAGCGCCGCGTAGACGCGCTCGGCGTGATGCGTCCTGCAATTTTCGCCCATCCGGACACCTGGTTGAATCCCCTCTGGCATCCGCATTCCTTATCCGGGGCCGCGCGCGCGAATGGAGCGCAGGCGACGCGATACGACGCGGTTGATCGCATCGTCCGCGCGCCACGAACAAAATCAATTGGACTTACGGTCAGGCCGGTCCGGGCGTCTTGGGGACGAAGCCCGGTTCCGTCAGATCCGTGCGACGGTCAAAGTCGCCTGCCGATGGCGGGCGCCGGCTTCTCCGCGCTGCTGGCGCTGGATGAGAAACGCGCCGGTGGCGATTTCGCCCAGCACGAGCGCCACGACGAGGATAGCAAAGGCGGGATTGACGCGGATCAGCGCTTCCGCTGCGATCAGAACGCCGATGTGAACCGCGGGCAGCACGGCGATGATGGCGCTCGCCGCAACCGATCGGCGTCCCGTGGCGCTGGCGACATTCAGCACCAGTCCGATTCCGAGCAGCGTATGGGCGAGCGCGAGGAGCGGAATGGCGAAACGCTTGACTGCTTCCGACGCCCACGCCGCAAAAATCTGCCGGTCGTAAATGGCGAATTTCGCATAGTCGATGAATTCGAACATGGGCAGTTCGAACACGCCCCGCCACGCGCGCGGCGGCAGTCCTTTTGAGCCCTGCATCGGCAGCGAGATCGCATATTCGTCGAAATCCGACACGCGGACACGAGCGCCGCCGTCCGGGCGGCTCTGGATTTGCCCACGGCTGAGCACCATCACGACGTTCGAGTCGTTGCGGCGGAATTCGGCCTTGTCCGCGGTGATCGTCTCCTCGGTCTTCTTCTCTTCGGAATATTGGCGAATGAAGACATTGGCGGCGATGTCCGGCGTATCCCAGCGTTCGAAATAGACGGTGCGCTTGCCGTCTTCGAACGTATAGAACTGGCCGGGCTCAAGCATGCGGTGATTGAGCGAGTGCCGGATGACGTTGAGCACGTCATGCATGGTGCCCACGTATTTTGGCGCGAGCCAGCACGAGCAGAGATAGCCGAACGCTGTCGCGCCGAGCGCGCAGATGATCGCCGGCCGCGCGATCGCCCATGTCGACAGGCGCAGCGAATAGAGGACGGCGATCATGCCTTCCGAAGCCATACGCGAAAATTCGAGCGCGGCGGCGACGCCGAACGCCATTGGCAGCGCGATATAGGTGACAGTCGGCAGCGTGCCGATCAGCGCCGGGGCGACCAGGCCGCCGCGCATGGCCGCTGGAGGCAATTGATGGAACAGCGCCGACATGACGACCGGGATCGTTAGCGCGATCTGCACGACCAGCGCGCCGGCGAGCACGCGCTTGCCGAGATAGATCGAGAGCAGTTTCGGAGTCGAGTCCATCGTTGCGTCCGGATCAGCGCCCGACCTTGGTCCAGGCGGCGCTCGACAGGTCGCGCCAGGCGTCGTCGAAGGCGAGTTTGCCGGGAAGACTCTGCAATCCCGCCCAATGGCAGAAATAGATCTCGCGTCCGGCCTGATCGAGCGGCGCGCCGTCCTTGAAGGTCACGCCGGCGGCCTTGTAGAAAGTCTCGTGTGAGGCGTGGGGAACGAGGTCGGACATCAGTCTGATTTTCAGGTGGTTGCGGTGGCAGGTGAAATTGACCACCGGCTGCGCAAACAGCATGCCGCGCTTGCGCACCTTGTGGAACAGCTTGGCGTCGCGCGCCATTGTATCCACGAACATGTCGAGATTCAGGATCTTGTTCGACGTGACGAAATAGCCGTCGTTGAACAGCATCGCGTCCTTGAGGTCGGGGTAGTCGTCTTTTTTCTTGTTATAGACGTACTCGAAGCTCGGCGAGGCGATGATGAAGTCGGTTTCCCCCTTCTTCAGGAGCCCGAACATCGGCGAGAAATCGCGGAACAGCACGACATCGACGTCGACATAGACCACCTCGTCGAGCGGCAGGGCCAGCGATTGCAGCTTGCGCAGGCGCCGACGGTGACCGGGAAACAGCGGATAGAGGTCGGCCGCCAGCCTGTCGATTTCCTTCGCCACCTCCTCGACCATGGTCACGCCATAGGCCTTCGCGGCCTTGCGCGTGATCGCCAGATTGTCGTCGTAGGGGATGAGATAAAGCGGGATATGGGCGTTGGTGCGCTTCCAGCTTTCCAGAAAGGGGAGAAGCCAGTCTGCGATCTTGTCATTGGCGACGATCGCCATACCGCGGCTCCGGCCGCCGGCCGCCGTTTGCGCTGGATTCGACAAGCAAGAGTCCTTATGAAGTCGCGTCGGCCCACATGGGCCGGAAAGAGGCGCGCCTTCCTCTCATATCCGGGGCCGCCAAGACAATAGGCCTCAGAAAACCGTTCCGGAACAAAGTATTGGCGCAATCTGCTTCGCAGACGGCTGGATCGTCCGATCATGAGGCCACGGGCTGCCCGCTCGCTGGCCGCACGGTCGCGGTGGTGCATGCGGCCTGGCATTCCTGCGGCTCCTATCAGGTCAATGTCGGCCAGGCCGCGGTCTACAAGGCGCTCGGCGCCCATGTGATCTCGCTCGCCGTCCGCGAATGGCCGCCGGGCCAATCCGATCTCGGCGCGCCGCGCTGGCGCGATTACATCGAGCACACCCGCGACATGCCGGCCGACGAGCGCTTCTACGCCAACATGCCCGGCGCGGTTCTCGCCAAGCCCGCCTTCTGGCGGCAGGTCTACTGGCCATTGATCCACGGCCAGCACGCGCGGGCGACCGCCGCCATGACCGGCCTGGCCCGCCTGCCGGACCAACTCGTCGGCCGCAGGATCGACCTCATCCATTGCAATCACTTCTTCTGTATTCCCGCCGCCCGCAACCTGTCGCCCGTCGCGCCGCTCGTCGTCGAGACGCAGGATGTGCAGGCGTTGCAATACGACCTGCGCAACGACGGCCTCTTCCTCGTGCCCCCGCGCGCAACCTACGGCGAACTGCTCACGGCCGAACTCGACTGGCTGCGCAGGGCCGATCTGCTCGTGCACCTCAACGCCGAGGAATGCGGCGCATTCGAGAAACTCTTGCCCGACATGCGCAACGCGCTCGTCTATCCGGCGGTCGAGGAAGCTCCCACAGGCCCCGGCGGCGACGACATCGTCATTGTCGCGAGCGGCAATCTGCCGAACGTGCTGAGCGTCGAGTGGTTTCTGGAGCATGTCGCGCCCCGCGCGCCGCGGGCGAGCGTCAAAATCGCCGGGAATGTCGACGGCGCGCTGAAGGCGCGCAACCCTGTCCTCCACGAGCGCTGGCGTTCCCTGTTCCTGGGCCGTGTCGACGACATCGGCGCCATCTATGCCCGCGCTGGCCTTGTACTTCTGCCGACGAGAGAAGGGCACGGGCTGTCGATCAAGGCGGTCGAGGCGCTGTCGAGCGGCGCGCCTCTCATCGCCACGCCACAGGCGTTTCGCGGCATGCGCATCGATCCAGCGAGATTGGGTAATGTCACGCTCTGCTCGGATGCGGAGAGCTTCGCCGCCGCGCTCGACGACGCGGCGGCGCGCGGTCCCGGCGGCGATTCCCGCGCGAAGGGCGCTGCGCGCGAACAAAGCGACACGCGAAAATTCTACCAGGCGAATTTCAGCGCGGCGGCCTATGAACGCGCGATCCGCGACCTTGTCCTGCCGCTGGTGAAGGCATGAGCGACCAGCCCGCGCCTTTCGCCGAAAGGCCATTTCCTGGCCGGACGGTCGCGATCGTCCACCCGGCCTGGCATTCCTGCGGCACCTATCAGGTCGTGCTCGGCCAGATCGACGCCTGGACCGCGCTCGGCGCGCGCGTCGTCACGGTGGCCTGTTCCGACCAGCCCGGCTTCCGGCCGGAACGCAAATGGATCTGGAACGCATACCGCAAGGCGACGCCCGAACTCGACGCCCATTCGCGCGCCTTCGCCGGCGCGCCGCTGCGCGCTGTCCTCGCGCCGACGTTTCTGCGACGCGTGCTCTGGCCCTATGTGCATGGCGACCAGGCCGTCATCCGCGCCGGCATGATTGCGCGCGCCGAACTCTCAACCGAGCTCGCGCGTGAAAAGATCGACATCGTTCACTGCAACCACTTCTTCTGCATGCCTGTCGCGTTGCGTCTCGCACGCGGTCGCGCGAAAATTCTGCTCGACAGCCATGACCTGCAGGCCCGCCAGTTCACGATCATGAACGAAGGCATGCCGTGGCTCAGGCCGCTTGCGAGCTACGAGCGGATGCTTGCGCAGGAGCTTGCCTGGATGCGCAAGGCCGATGCGCTGCTGCACCTCAACGCCGAGGAGGACGAGGCGTTCCGGGCGCTGCTGCCGGAGAAGGATCACGCCCTCGTCTATCCGCCGGTGCCTCCCGTTCCGACCGGCCCCGGCGGCGCGGAAATCGTGCTGGTGTCGAGCCGCAATCGCGCCAATGTCGAGAGCGCGCTGTGGTTTTTGCGCGAGGTCGCGCCGCGCGCGCCGGAAATCGTTGTCCGCATCTACGGTTCGGTCGACGCTGGCGTGCGCGCCGCTGATTCGGCGTTGTACGAGAAATATCGGGACTGGTTCGCCGGCCGCGTCGATCGGATCGAGGCGGTTTACGCGGGCGCGCGGCTCGCCCTGTTGCCGACGACGAGCGGCACCGGGCTTTCGATCAAGACGGTCGAGGCGATGGCGAGCGGCATGCCGCTGGTGGCGACCAGCCATGCATTCCGCGGCATGAATCTCGATCCGCGCGCGCTCGGCAACCTCGTGCTCGCCGACGACGCGGAACATTTCGCGGCGGCGTTGCGAGCGGCGGCGGCCGCCGTCGCGCCAACCGAGGCCGAGCGCCGTTCGAGCGCGACGCGCCGCGCCTATGACGCGCAATTCAGCGAGGCTGCCTACGCGGCGCGGCTCGCGGCGATCGCCACACCCCTGATCGGTTGAGCGTCACGCCGATTTGTTCCTGCGCGCCAGCGGTGTACAAATCTCCATGACCTTTTCGATCAACGCCGCCGGCCGCGCACGACTCGTGGCGCTCTGCGCCCCATTCCATCGTCTGCCGCCGCCGGAGACGGCCGGTCTCAAACATGCGGCGGTCGCGCTGGTCGCGACCTCGGGCGCCGATGACGACGACCCCGCGCTGATTCTGACACGCCGTTCGTCCAACCTTCGGACCAATCCGGCGCAATGGGCGCTCCCCGGCGGTCGCTGCGACGCCGGCGAAACGCCAGATGAAACAGCATTGCGCGAATTGCGCGAGGAAGTCGGCCTGGCGCTGACGCGCGATCACGTGGTTGCGATCCTGGATGATTACGTGACCCGTTCCGGCTACGTCATCACGCCGGTCGTCATCTGGGGCGGGCGCGCCGAGGGTCTGATCCCGAACCCGACCGAAGTGGAATCCATCCACCGGCTGCCGATCGCGCAGATCGCCGACGACGCCCGCGTCGAATTCGTGACGATCCCCGAGAGCGACCGACCGGTGATCCGTCTGCGCATATGGGACAACACGATCCATGCGCCGACGGCGGCGTTCCTCTTTCAGTTTCGCGAATTGCTCGCCGGCCGCACGACTCGCGTCGCCGATTTCGAGCAGCCGGTATTCGCCTGGCGCTGAACGGGGACTGCGCCGGCTAGGCCGGAGGCGCGTCCTGCCCGAGCGCCGCGCTGGCCGCATCCCATGCGTCAGCGACGCTCCAATGGCTGATCTGCGCCGTTGCGAGCGCCGCTGCGCCGCCGGCGGTCAGGGTCGTCGTGATTGAATCCTTCACCCGCGCTAGAAAGAGCCTGCGGCCTGACGCCCGAAGCCGTGCGTCGCACTCGATCAACCCGTCGAGCGCAGTCGAATCGAGGCTTGTCGTCTCCTCCAGACTGAGAATGACGGCGCGCGCCTCCGGCGAGGCGTTGGCGAGCTTGATCACATCAGCGAAGACCGTTTCGGCATTGGCGAAGAACAGCGGCTGTGACGGCCGCAGCACGAGAACGCGCGAATCGAGCGCGGTCTCCGCATGGCTTGAATCTACGAAATCATGCGTGTCGCGCAGCCGTCCGAGACGGGCCACTTTCGGTCGGGCCATGCGCTCCATCGTGGCGGCGATCGACAGCGCGACCGCGAGCAGCATGCCGTCCACCAGGCCGAAGACCATCACGCCGAGCGCGGCGGCCAGCGCGATATATTGATCGCGGTCGATCTTCCAGAGCCTTACGAACGGCGCGGGATCGAGCGGATGGGTCAGCGCCGCAATCACGACCGCGGCGAGGATCGCCTCCGGCAGGCGTGCGATCAGCGGTCCGCCAACCGCCATCAGCACGATCACCGCAGCCGCCGAGACGAGTCCGGCCAGGCGCGTGCGCGCGCCGGCCGCCTCGTTTGCTGAGGAGACGGAAAAGCCCGCGCCCACCGGCATGCCCCGAATGAGGCCAGCCGCGATATTGGCGAAGCCGAGCGCAAGCAATTCGCGATTGGGATCGAGCGTGTCGTTGTGCCTGAGCGCCAGATTGCGCATGGAGCCCCAGGATTCCGCGAAAACGATCAGAAAGATCGGCGCCGCCACTTCGCCGAGTCTTGTCCATTCGCGCCAGTCGAGCGTCGGCAGGCCGGGGCGGACCGGCACGACATCGATCACGCCGACGAGGCGCACTCCGTGCGCGGCCAGATCGACGCCAAGCGACAACGCGACGCCGGCGACCAGCACGAGAAACGCCCCCGGCAGGGCTGGAAACCGCTTCAGCGCGAGCAGCGCGAGCAGCGCAACGGCGCCGATCGCCAGACTCGGCAGGTTCCATTCGGACCATCGCTGCGCCAGCGCGAACACGATTTCAAACGGCCCGCCGGACAGGCCCTGCGCCGCGACCAGCGCTGGCAACTGCTTGGAAACGATTGTCACGGCGAGTCCGAAGCCGAAGCCGCGCAGGACGGGACGCGAGATGAAATTCGACAGCGCGCCGAGCCGCGCCGCGCCTGCGACGACGAAGATCAGGCCGGTGAGGCAGACCGCGCCATAGGCCAGCGCCTCGCGATGCGCGGGGCTTCCATCCGCGACGATGGCTGCGATCGCCGCCCCGAGGATGGCGGCGGAGGAGGAGGTCGGCGAGACGACGGCGAAGCGCGACCGCCCCGCTGCGGCATAGACGATCAGTCCGACGACGGTCGCAAACAGCGCGTGTTGCGGCGCGAGCCCGGCGATGGACGAATAGGCGATCGATTCCGGCAAGAGTAGCCCTGCGACGGACAGGCCAGCGACGAGATCGAATCGAGGCGCCATGGTCAATCCCGTTGATCCTCGACTACTTCCGATGCGAGAGGAACGCCGCATGGCGGGACAGAAGATCGCCGGCGAGCGCGTCGGCGATCAGCTTGCGCGTTTCCGCGACCCCGTACAGCGCCACGAACGAGCCGAAACGCGGGCCCCGGTTCTCTCCGAGCAGGATCTGGTAGAGCATGTTGAAGAAATCATTGGATACGCCCGGACGCTCCGGCGTCGCAGTCTTGGCTTTCATGTCCTGATAACGCGGGATCGCGCGGCCGATGTCGTAGAGATGCGTCTGGATGTCCTCGGCGGTCGCATCCCCGCCGAGCCGTTCGAGCAGGACGGATATGCGCGACAGCGCTTCGCTTTCGGTGTCGTCGGGGAGTCGATAGGTCTTCGACGGCCGTACGAAATCCCGAAAGTAGGCGACGGCGTACCCGACGAGCCTGTCGAGCCGCGGATGGTTCTGTGGCGAGGCGCCTGGCGCATAGCGGCGCAGGAAGCCCCACAGCACCGACGGATCTTCGCTGTTGGCGACAGCGGCCAGGTTCAGCAGCATGCCAAACGACACCGTCGTTCCATGCGCATCGCCCTCGCCGGGATGATGCAGGACTTCGGCTTGCGGCGGATTGCCATTGTGGATGTGCCAGACGGGATTGCCGAGCCGCTCCTTCCATTGCTGCTGCGGATAGCGGTCGAGGAAGGTCAGGTACTCGTCCACCGTGCGCGGGATCACGTCGAAATAGAGCCGCTTCGCCGCGCTCGGTTTCTGGAACATGAACTGCGCTAGGCTTTCCGGGCTTGCATAGGTCAGCCATTCCTCGATCGTCAGGCCGTTGCCCTTCGACTTGGAAATCTTCTGGCCATTCTCGTCCAGGAAGAGCTCATAGTTGAATCCCTCCGGCGCCTCGCCGCCCAGCGCCCGCACGATCTGACCGGAAAGTTTGACGGAATCGATCAGATCCTTGCCGGCCATTTCGTAATCGACGTTCAGCGCATACCAGCGCATCGCCCAGTCCGGCTTCCACTGCAGCTTGCAATGGCCCGCCGTGACGGGCGTCTCGAACAACTCGCCTGACTCGGGATCCTTCCAGGAGATCGTCCCCTTGACGGCGTCATGGCCTTCGAGGGAAACCTGCATGACGATCCCGGTGACGGGATGCACCGGGAGAAACGGCGAGTACGTCGACGCCCTTTCCTCGCGAAAGGTGGGCAGCATGATCTTCATGACGCCGTCGTAGCGCGCGAGCATGTGCAGCAGCGCGGCGTCGAACCTGCCGGACCTGTAGTAATTCGTCGAGGAAGCGAATTCGTAGTCGAAGCCGAAGGCGTCGAGGAAGGCGCGCAGCCGCGCGTTGTTGTGCGCGCCGAAGCTGTCGTGTGTGCCGAAAGGGTCGGGAATCTGCGTCAGCGGCTTGCCGAGATGGCTGGCGAGCATGGCCTTGTTGGGGACATTGTCGGGAACCTTGCGCAATCCGTCCATGTCGTCGGAGAAGGCGATCAGGCGAGTCTTCACCCTTCCTTCGGTCAGGGTCTCGAACGCGCGCCGCACCATCGTCGTGCGCGCCACCTCGCCGAACGTGCCGATGTGCGGCAGGCCCGACGGGCCGTAGCCCGTCTCGAACAGGATCTCGTCTTTGGGGCGTCGCTCAAGTCGCGCGACCAGTTTGCGCGCCTCCTCGAATGGCCATGCCTGCGACACGCGGGCGGCTTCGAGGAGTTCGGGCGCGAAGGACTGACCGGCGGACATGGGATTTGCGATCCTCTCTGCGGGAAGGCCGCGGACACTAGAGCATGAAGGCTTTCGGGGGAACCGCTTTTCAGTTGCCCGTGAAACGCGGTTTCCGCCGCTCCAGGAACGCCGCCACGCCCTCGGCGTGATCCTCCGACAGGCTTGTCAGCGCGAACTGGTCGCGATCCATGTGGCTGGCGAGATCGTCGTGCGCGCCGGCCAACCGGTTGACGGTCGTCTTGGTCATCATGGTCGGGATCGGCGGCTGCGCGGCGATCTTTTCGGCAAAGGCGTAGGCCGCGGCGAAGGCCTGTCCATCCTCCGCCACTGCCTCCACCAGCCCCCACCCGCGCGCGTCGCCGGCGGTGATTCGGTCCGAGGCCAGGATCACCGCCTGCTTCGTGCGCGCCGGACCGATCAATTGCAGCAGGCGGGGGATCGAGCCCCAGCTCATGTTCATGCCAAGCGCGACTTCAGGAATGCGGAAGAAGGCGCCGCGGCCGCAGAAGCGAAAATCGAGCGAGACCGCGAGCGCCGCGCCGCCGCCGATGCAATGGCCCTCGATCGCGCAGATCGTCACCTGTTCCATCTCGTACCAGGCCCGGCACATGCGCGGCCCGGCCGACAGCGCCGCCCGGCGCGCGCCGAGCCCGAGCGTTTCGCGCTCGCGACCCTCGGCGTCCCGGAGGTCAAAGCCCGCGGAAAAGCCCTGTGCGCTGCCCGTCAGGATCACGACGGAAATCGTTGGGTCGTCTTCGAACGACTGCGCCGCCGCGCGCAGTTCGCGTATGGCGGCGGCGGACAGGGCGTTGATCCTGTCGCCGCGGTCGAAACGGACGGCGGCGATGCGGCCATCCGGCCCAAGGCCCCTTTCGATCTTGACGAAGTTCATGATTGGCCTCGAGCGACCTGAGTTGAGCACGCAAGCATACCCCTCCCGTCCCAGGAGGAGGGAATCATCTCTCTCGCAATCGCGTCAGAACCTCGGGCGTCAGGAGCCCGTCGGCCGGCAGCATCCCGCGCGCAATCTGGAAATCGTGGACGGCGACGCGCGTCGCGCGGCCGACCTTGCCGTCCGTCGCGCCGGAATAGAAGCCCGCGGCCAGCAGCAGCTTTTGCGCTGCGCTGCGCTCGATCAGCGATAGCGGCGTCATTTTTTTCGGCCAGGGACGCGCCGGTATGTTCGATCCGGCGATCCGGTCCGCGAGCAGCGCAACCGACAGCGCATAGGAATCGGATGTGTTGTACTGGCGGATGACTTCCCAGTTTCCGGTGATGAGGAAAGCCGGTCCGGCTGCGCCCTCCGGCAGGAACAGGCTTGCGGCGCCCGCCGGCGGCAGCGCCTGGCCGTCGGCGCGGCGAAAGCCGAGACGCTGCCATTGCGCGAGATCGAGATCGAGAGGCTTCCAGTCGAAATCGTTTGGAACGACAACCTCGATCAGCGCCGGCAATTCCGGGCGCCAGCCCGATTCCTTCATGAAATTCGCGATCGATGCGAGCGAATCCGGCGCCGAACGCCAGATGTCCGGCGCCTCGTTTCCAGCGTAGCTCACGGCATATTTCAAATATGACGAGGGGAGGAATTGCGGCTGCCCCATACCGCCCGCCCACGAGCCGACGAGAGTCTCGCGGCGGGCGTAACCCTTTTCGAGCATGACCAGCGCCGCCACGAATTCATCGCGAAACGTGTCGGCGCGAGTCTGGCGCGCGGCGAGCGTGGCGAAGGAGCGGAGCACCAAACTCGATCCCTGCCCGCCGCCGAAATTGCTTTCGACCGCCCAGATCGCGACGCAGATTTTGGGCGGGACGCCGGTGCGCCGTTCGATTGTGGCGAGCTGGTCGGCCAGCGCTGCCGCCCTGGCGCGGCCTGTCGCGACGCGCGACGGGGTTACGACCTGCGCCAGATAATCGTGGATCGGCAGCGTGAATTCGCCCTGCTTCGCCGGCCGCGCGCGGATGGCGGGATCGGGCGTCAGCCCCGCCGTCGCCCGCTCGAATGTCTCGCGCGTAACGCCTGCGGCTTGGGCCGGCGCCCATGTCGAGGCGACGAAAGCATCGAAGACGGCGTCGCCCGATTGCGCGCGGACGTGCGGGACGGCGAGAAGGCAGAGCAGGGCGGAAATCACGAGTCGCATGGCGGCATCCTGCACGGATTGAAGCCGTTCGCCATGCCCCACCCTTCCGTCTGTTGGAGGAATGCCGCTATTGTGCCGCCCGGCAGGCGGAAGGACGACTCATGGCGGCGCGAAAAGAGCTTTCGGCACAGACCGGCTATTCGGCCAACGACCTGGACCGGCAGTCCGACAAGCGGGACGATGCGGCCTATGTCGCCGCGCTGAAAGCCGACCGCGAGGCGCGCGCCTTCGTGCTCGCCGGCGATACTATCGTGCTGGAGCGCGACAGCGCAGGCTATCGCTCCCTGTTCACCTTCGCCGAAGCCGCGGCCAAAGGAGCGGCCCGCGAAACGGCGTTTCTCGGCCATGACGGCGTCGGCGGAGTCTTCGCGGTCCTGCTCGAGGACGCGCCGCAGGATTTCGGTCCCTCCCGCGAACAGCTCGCGCGCATCTACAAGAACGAAGCGCCCGCTCAGGGCAAGACGGCGGAAGTCCGTGTCGACCTGCGCTCGATCCTCATGCAGGGCATGGTCTCGGACAAGGTCGCGGGACGACTCGCCCAGGCCAAAAGCCTGATGTACTGGCACGCACGCCACAGGTTCTGCTCGAATTGCGGAACGCCGACGGAGGTCGGCGCCTCCGGCTGGAAGCGCACCTGCGCCGCATGCAAGGCCGAGCATTTTCCGCGCACCGATCCGGTCGTCATCATGCTGGCGGTGGACGGCGACAATTGTTTGCTCGGCCGCCAGCCGCGCTTTCCCAAGGGGATGTATTCGGCGCTCGCGGGCTTCGTCGAGGGCGGCGAGACGCTGGAGGACGCCGTGCGCCGCGAGATCAGGGAGGAGTCGGGCATTACGTGCGGCCAGGTGACCTACATGGCCTCGCAGCCCTGGCCCTTTCCCTGCTCTCTGATGATCGGCGCTCTGGCGCAGGCCGAGGATTCGAAGATCACCATCGACCGCACGGAACTCGACGACGCCCGCTGGTTCTCGCGCGCCGAGGCTTTGGCGCTGGTGGAGGGTAAGCTCGACGGCTTGTTCTGTCCGCCGAAAATGGCCATCGCCCATCACCTGATCGCGGCCTGGGCGCGAGGCGAGGCATGAAGCCCGTCATTGATTGATGGGATGACGGCACAGAGAAACGTCATGAATAACACCAGCGCCCTTGTCCTCTTTTCCGGTGGGCAGGATTCCACGACCTGTCTCGCCTGGGCGCTCGAACGCTATGGCCGCGTCGAGACGATCGGTTTCGATTATGGCCAGCGCCACCGGGTCGAACTCGACCAGCGCGCGATCGTCCGCGAACGGCTTGCTGCGCTGAATACGACATGGCGCGACCGCCTCGGTGCGGACCACATGCTCGACCTGCCGGCGCTGGGGGCAATCTCCGACACCGCCATGACCCGCGACATCGCCATCGAGTCCGACGCAAAGGGTCTGCCCAATACCTTCGTGCCCGGCCGCAATCTCATCTTTCTCGTCTTTGCCGCCGCGCTCGCCTTTCGGCGTGGTCTCGCCCGCATCGTCGGCGGCATGTGCGAGACGGATTTTTCCGGCTATCCCGACTGCCGCGACGACGCCGTCAAGGCGATGCAGGTCGCGCTCAACATCGGCATGGACAGCCGCTTCGTTCTCGAGACGCCGCTGATGTGGATCGACAAGGCCGCGACCTGGGCGCTGGCGCATGACCTCGGCGGCGCGCCTCTCGGCGATGTGATCGTGAACGATACGCATACGTGCTATCTCGGCGAGCGCGGCGCGCTGCACGACTGGGGGCGCGGCTGCGGACAATGCCCGGCCTGCCGGTTGCGCGCCGACGGATATGCGAAGTGGAAATCGTCTCGTCCGTAAATGCTGGAGGACCAATGCCGCACTGGACCGCGCTCGTCACAATCCTGTCGATCCTCGTTTATATCGGGGCGGACATGCGCGTCGGCCGCGCCCGCGGGACATACAAGGTCAAGGCGCCGGCGACCACCGGAGATCCGGCCTTCGAGCGCATCTTCCGCTCGCACCAGAACATGCTGGAATGGATGGTCATCTATCTGCCGGTCCTCTGGCTCTTCGCCCTTTACATAGGCGACAGATGGGCGGCGGCGATCGGCCTCGTCTGGATCGTCGGCCGCATTCTCTATCTCGCGCAATATGCCCAGGCCGCAGAAAAGCGCGGCCCAGGCTTCAGCATCCAGGCGCTTGCGGCCGGCGCGCTCGTTGTCGGTTCGCTGATCGCGATCGTGAAGACGCTGATCGCCGGATAGGTCAGCCGGCCCGCCCAGCCTCCCAGCCGATGATCGCCTGTTTTCGCGCAAGGCCCCAATGATAGCCGGTGAGCGCGCCCGAGCGCCCGAGCACGCGATGGCAGGGCACGACGAAGGAAATCGGGTTCTTGCCGACAGCGGCGCCGACCGCGCGCGCGGCCTGCGGTTTGCCGAGTTTTCGCGCGATGTCCGAATAGGTGGTCGCGCGTCCGAGCGGAATAGCCAGCAGCGTCTCCCAAACGCGCAGTTCGAAATCGGTGCCGATCAGGACGAGCCGCAGCGGGCGGTCCTGCCGCCATTCCTGCGGATCGAACGCGCGATGCGCATAGGGCGCCGTGGCGGCCTGATCCTCGACGAATTGCGCGTTCGGCCAACGCCGGACCATATCGGCGAGCGCGGCGGCGCGATCTCCATCGTCGACCCAGCCGAGGCCGGCCAGACCGCGCGGGGTCACGACCGCCAGCGCCTCGCCAAATGGCGACGGGTGAAAACCATAGGCGAGAGAAAGCCCCCCGCCGCCGCGCTTGAAATCGCCGGGCGTCATCGCCTCGTGCGCGACGAACAGATCGTGCAGCCGGCCCGGCCCGGACAGGCCGACCTCGTAGGTTGCGTCGAGCACGCTGGCGCTGTCGCGCAGCAACGCCCGCGCATGGTCCAGCGTCAGCGCCTGCAGGAAGGCCTTGGGCGTCAATCCCGCCCACCGCTTGAACAGATGATGGAAATGCGAGGCCGACAGTCCGACATGGGCCGCGATGTCCTCGATCTCCGGCTGGCGGCGCCAGCGGTCCGACATGTATTCGATTGCCGCGCGCACGCGCTCGTAATCGTCGCTGGGAGCAGGGGCCGCGAATTTTCCGGGCGAAGGGCGTTCGAGCATTGTGTCCTCGTTCTGCCCGCAGGATGCAGCCGCCGGCGCCCTCGCGCCACCCGATTCCTACGACAGGTCCGGTCCCCGGCGCGCCCGCGCCAGCGCCCGCGCAAGGTCGCTCGCGACCTCCGCCTTCTGGTCCGGCCCGAGAAAGCTGCCGAACTCCACGCTGCGGCCGTGCGAAACCAGCGCCAACCGCTGCAAGCCGAATTCCTCGTGATCGGACCTGTCGATCCGCACCCATGCCGGATTGAAACGCCATTCCCGCCGCGTTCCGCGCGCGGCGACTTTGGCCAGCAGCAGTTCGAGCGGCGTCACCCGCACGTCCTCGTAAGCGCGGGCGGCGCGAAACGACATCTCGAAGGCGAGCCACAACCCCGCGGCGTCGAGCCCGAGGAAGCCAATGATCGGCCATGCGCCCACGAGAAAGAACGGCATGCTGATCGAGGCGATCGCCGCGCTGACGGCGACAACCAGAATCCTGGCCTGCCCGCGCGTGAGCGAGCGGTGCGGCGTGAGCCGCACGGCATAGAGCGCCTGTTCGTATCCCTCCGCCATAAGCCCGGCCGAACCTTTGCGAGATGCTGGTCGGAATTCTATAACGATCCCATGATTGGAAAAAAGGGCGGCGTCGCTGCGCGGCAAGGCGTGGCGACGAAAAAAGGCGGGCGCAAAGGCGCGGCGCCGAAGACATTCGCGGACGCTGCGACCGTGCGCGAAATCTTTTCACGCCTGCGCGCCGCCAATCCCGAGCCGAAGGGCGAACTCGAATACATCAATCCCTATACGCTGCTCGTCGCGGTCGTGCTGTCGGCGCAGGCGACCGACGCCGGCGTCAATAAGGCGACACGCGCGCTGTTCGCCGCCGCCGACACGCCGCAGAAGATGCTTGGTCTCGGCGAGGAGCGCGTGCGCGACTACATCAAGACGATCGGCCTGTTTCGCAACAAGGCGAAGAACGTGATTGCGCTCTCGGAGAAACTGGTCGCCGAGCACGGCGGGCAGGTTCCACGCGACGCGGCTTCGCTCGAAGCCCTGCCCGGCGTCGGCCGCAAGACGGCGAATGTCGTGCGCAACATCGCGTTTGGCGAACCGACGATCGCGGTCGACACGCATCTGTTCCGGGTATCGAACCGCATCCCTCTGGCGCGCGGAAAAACGCCGCTGGAGGTCGAGCAGGGACTGATGAAGATCGTGCCGCCGGAATTTCTGATCCATGCGCATCACTGGCTGATCCTGCACGGCCGTTACGTCTGCAAGGCGCGCCGGCCCGAATGCGAGAAATGTGTGATTGCGGATTTGTGCGCGTCGCCGGAGAAGACGGTTTGAGTGGCGAAACCGCCGGCCGGAGCCGCAAGGACAGGGCGCCTGTCCTTGGATTCGTCGATGAAGATGGCGCGTCCGGGATCGAACCCGCTCAACTGTCCATCTTCAGCGCGGCGATGAACGCCTCCTGCGGAATTTCGACCTTGCCGAACTGGCGCATGCGCTTCTTGCCCTCTTTCTGCTTCTCCAGCAGCTTGCGCTTGCGCGTGGCGTCGCCGCCGTAGCATTTTGCGGTCACGTCCTTGCGCAGCGCGCGCACCGTTTCGCGCGCGATGATCTTGGCGCCGATCGCCGCCTGGATCGGTATCTGGAACATGTGCGGCGGGATCAGTTCCTTGAGCTTCTCGACCATCGAGCGGCCGCGCGAGTCGGCGCGCGTGCGGTGGACGAGCATGGAGAGCGCGTCCACGGGCTCGGCGTTGACGAGAATGTTCATCTTCACCAGATCGCCTTCGCGATAATCGGTGATGGCGTAGTCGAAGCTGGCGTAGCCCTTCGAGATCGACTTCAGCCGGTCGTAGAAATCGAACACGACCTCGTTGAGCGGCAGATCGTAGGTCACCATGGCGCGCTTGCCGACATAGTTCAGATCGACCTGTGTCCCGCGTCGGTCCTGGCAGAGTTTCAGCACGGCGCCGAGATAATCGTCGGGGGTCAGGATCGTCGCCCTGATCCACGGTTCCTCGATGTGGTCGATCTTGACCACGTCGGGCATGTCGACGGGGTTGTGCATCTCGAACACGTCGCCGTTGGTCATGTGGATTTTGTAGATGACCGAGGGCGCGGTCGCGATCAGGTCGAGATTGAATTCGCGGTGCAGGCGTTCCTGGATGATTTCGAGATGGAGAAGTCCAAGAAAGCCGCAGCGGAAGCCGAAGCCGAGCGCGGCGGAGGATTCCATCTCGTAGGAGAAGCTGGCGTCGTTGAGGCGCAGCTTCCCCATCGCCGCGCGAAGCTCCTCGAAATCGGCTGCGTCGACCGGGAACAGGCCGCAGAACACGACGGGCTGCGCAGGTTTGAAGCCCGGCAACGCCTCGGCGCAATGCCTTTTTTCGTCGGTGATCGTGTCGCCGACGCGGGTGTCGGCGACCTGCTTGATCTGCGCGGTGATAAAGCCGACCTCGCCCGGACCCAAAGTCTCCACAGACTCCATCTTCGGCCGGAACACGCCGATGCGATCGATGTCGTAATGGGCGTCGGCCCCCATCATCATGATCTTCTGGCCCTTCCGGAGCGAGCCGTCGATCACGCGCACCAGCACGACGACGCCGAGATAGGAATCATACCAGCTATCGACCAACAGGGCCTTCAAGGGCGCGGTCTCGTCGCCCTTGGGCGGCGGCAGGCGGGTCACGATCGCCTCGAGCACGTCGGGAATGCCGAGGCCGGTTTTTGCGGAAATCGGGACGGCGTTGGAGGCGTCGAGACCAATGACGTCCTCGATCTGTTGCTTGATTCGGTCGGGCTCGGCCGCTGGCAGGTCGATCTTGTTGAGAACGGGCACGATCTCGTGGCCGGCGTCGAGCGCATGATAGACGTTGGCGAGCGTCTGCGCCTCGACGCCCTGGCTGGCGTCGACCACCAGCAGCGAGCCCTCGCAGGCCGCCAGCGACCGGGAGACCTCGTAGGCGAAGTCGACGTGGCCGGGCGTATCCATGAGATTGAGGATGTAGGTCTTGCCGTCCTTCGCCTTGTAGTCGAGGCGCACGGTCTGGGCCTTGATGGTGATGCCGCGCTCCCGCTCGATCTCCATGGAATCGAGCACCTGCTCCACCATGTCTCGCTCGGCGAGCCCGCCGGTGGTCTGGATCAAACGGTCGGCCAGCGTCGACTTGCCGTGGTCGATATGGGCGACAATCGAGAAATTGCGGATGTTGGCGATCGGGTGCGTCGTCATGGCCGGGAGATAACAGCGCGGGGCGCTGAAGGAAAGGATGGAGGGGCCGCAAATCGTTAACCCTGATCGAAACCGGCGGCGGCAGGAGCAAGGGCGCTCGATCCCCGTTCATTTTATCGTGGCCTCCGTCCCGGACCCGGCGGAAATTGCGCTCGCGCGACCAGTTCGACACTGGTCACCGATTAACCCGTTGGCGTCTCGTGATTAATTTGCGGCGAAAAATGCCTGTGCAGCCGGCCCGGTCGCCGAGGCCGGTCCGGCCGGGCCGTGAGGGCGGCCGAGAAAACTTCGCTGGTGGCGCGGGGACTTGCGGCGGGCGCAGGCGCAACCAGGGCGTCCGAAATCGGCGACGGCCATCTCCGACGAAGTCCGGCCGTAGCGGGCGCGCGGCTTGACGGAATCATAGACGGTTCATACGTTTCCTGCTGACCGCGCGGACATTTCCGCGCCCCCCCGGTGAGGCAGACATGTCCAGCTCCAAAGTTACCGACGCCAGCTTCGAGGCCGACGTCCTGAAGTCCACTGAGCCCGTCGTCGTCGATTTCTGGGCCGAATGGTGCGGCCCGTGCAAGATGATTGGCCCTTCGCTCGAAGAAATCGCCACCGAAATGAAGGGCAAGGTCAAGATCGCCAAGCTCAACGTCGACGAGAACCCCGGCGTCGCAGGCAAGCTCGGCATTCGTTCGATCCCGACGCTCATGCTGTTCAAGGATGGCAAGCTTGCCGCTCAGAAGGTCGGCGCGGCGCCGAAGGGCGAACTGGTCAAGTGGATCAACGGCGCGATCTGATCCGGCTCAGGCGCGACCGCCATGGGCCGCCTGAGCGGCCCTCCCGGATTTCTCAGCGCAACCATCGGGGCGGTTTCATTCGATCGCCCCGCCGTTGAACGCCAGCGCGTCGCCTGCGAGGTAGAGCGAGCCGCAGATCAGGATGCGCGGCGGTTTACGCCAGTTCATCCCCGCCAAGGTGTGCAGGGCGGCTTCGATCGACGGCGCTTCGACCGCAAAGACGCCGAGATCGCGCGCCGCCGACGCCACGTCGGCGGCCGGGCGGCCGTAATGGTCGCCGGAGATCGGCACGGCGACGACGCAGCGCGCAATGTCCGTGAAATGCGACAGCAGCGAGCGCGTGTCCTTGCTGGCGAGCGTACCGCAGATCAGCGCGAGCGGGGCATCTACGCGCGAGCCCAATTCCCCCATCGTCTCGGCGACGACGCGCGCGCCATCCTCGTTGTGTCCGCCATCGAGCCAGATTTCCGCGCGGGGGGGAGCGAGGTCGGCAATCCTGCCGTGTGAAATCCGCTGGAGCCGCGCGGGCCATGAGACGAGCGTCATGGCGGCTTCGCAGGCTTTGGCCGGAATGTCCGGCGCAATCGAGCGCAGGGCGGCGATGGCCGTCGCCGCGTTCTGGTGCTGGTGGCGCCCGGCCAGCCGCGGCAGTGGCAGGTCGAGCAGGCCGCGCTCGTCCTCGTACACGAGGCGGCCGTTTTCCTCGCGCACGTCGAAGTCGCGGCGCGCCGTAATCAATGGCGCGCCGGCGCGACGAGCGCCGGCGTGCAGCGCGCGCTCGGCCGGCTCGGTCTGGAAACCGAGCACACCCTGCGCGCCGCGCTTGAAAATGCCGGCCTTTTCGCCTGCGATGCTTTCGATTGTGGCGCCGAGAAACTCCGCATGGTCGATTGAGACCGGCGTCACGATCGACGCCGCCGGGCGTTCGATCACGTTGGTTGCGTCGTAGCGACCGCCAAGGCCGACTTCCAGTAGCAGCCAATCCGCCGGCGTGTCCGCAAACAGATGGAATGCGGCGGCTGTCGTGATTTCGAAGAAAGTGATCGCCGCGCCGGCGTTCGCCCGTTCGCAGTTTTCCAGCGCGGCGATCAGCGTCGCATCGTCGACCAGCCGGCCGGCGAGACGAATGCGCTCGTTGAAGCGCACGAGATGCGGCGAGGTATAGACATGCACGCGCTGGCCGGCGGCTTCGAGGATTGCGCGCAGGAAGGCGACCGTCGAGCCTTTGCCGTTGGTGCCTGCGACATGGATGATCTTCGGCAGTTTCGTGTGCGGATCGCCGAGCCTCGACAGGAGCCGTTCGATCCGGTCCAGCGACAGGTCGATCTTTCGCGGGTGCAGGTCGAGCAACCGCGCGAGAACGGGAGCTGGGCCGCCGTCATGCCCGGCTTCAGGAGCGTGCCCCATTGTCACTCGGTTTCGTCATTCATGGAGCGCATCCTCCCGCAGTTATGCCTGCGCCTCTTGCGGGCATCCGCGCCGCGAGGGCCGCCACCGCGGCCGCTACGCCGCCTGCGACCGTGCAGACTGATTGGTGAGCAGCGCGACGATACGCGCGAGCGTGTCGCGCATGTCCCTGCGGGCGACGACCATGTCGACCATGCCGTGCTCGACCAGATATTCGGCGCGCTGGAATCCGTCCGGCAATTTTTCGCGAATGGTCTGCTCGATGACACGCGCGCCGGCGAAACCGATGACGGCGCCGGGTTCGGCGATGTGGATGTCGCCGAGCATGGCGTAGGAGGCGGTGACGCCGCCGGTCGTCGGGTTCGTCAGCACGACGATGTAGGGCAGCTTCGCCGCGCGAAGCCGCTGCACGGCGACAGTCGTGCGCGGCATCTGCATCAGCGAGAACATGCCTTCTTGCATGCGCGCGCCGCCTGATGCGGTGAAGATGATGAAGGGCGTCTTGCGCTCTTTCGCCGCCATCATGCCGGAAATGATCGCTTCGCCCGCAGCCATGCCGAGCGAGCCGCCGAGAAAGTCGAAATCCTGCAGCGCGACGACGACATTCATGCCGTCGAGCTTGCCTGCCGTCAGCCGCACCGCATCGGCGACGCCGGTCCTGGCGCGATATTCCTTCAGCCGGTCAGTATAGCGCTTTACGTCGCGGAACTTCAGCGGATCGAGCGGAACCTCCGGCGTCGCGAGCGTCTCGTAGTGGCCGCCGTCGAACAGGGCTTTGAGCCGCGCCTCGGCGGGCATGCGCATGTGGTAGCCGGATCCCGGCACAACCCAGAGATTGGCTTCGAGATCCTTGTGGAAGACGAGTTCCCCGCTCTCCGGGCATTTGACCCAGAGATTGTCGGGTGATTCCCGTTTGAGGATCGACCGGATTTTTGGCGGAACGACGTTGGATATCCAGTTCATGTCGGGTCCGTTGTGTGTCCCACTCCCCGCTCGCGGAGAGAGGGAGTTGGCTGGTTACTCCGCCGCGACCTTGCGCGCCGAACGCACGCCGGCCGCAAGATCGCGCACGAGCGAGGCGACGGCCTCGACTGTTTTCGTCGTCGCGCGATTGTCCTTGTCGAGCGAATTTTTCAGCGCGTCGACAATCGCGGTGCCGACCACGACGCCATCGGCTTGGCCGGCGATGGCCCGCGCATTGTCCGCGGTCTTGACCCCGAAACCCACGGCGACCGGCAAATTCGTGTGACCTTTGATCCGCACGACCGCTTCGCCGATGCGCGAATAGTCGACGATGGCCGCGCCAGTCACGCCGGTCAGCGAGACATAGTAGATGAAACCCGACGTGTTCGCGAGCACGTGCGGCAGGCGCCTGTCGTCGGTGGTCGGCGCCACCAGGCGAATGAAATTGAAGTTCGCCTTCAGCGCCGGCAGGCAGAGTTCGTCGTCTTCCTCCGGCGGCAGATCGACGACGATCAGCCCGTCGACGCCGGCAGCCTTCGCCTCGATCAGAAATTTGTCGACGCCATGCACGTAGATCGGATTGTAATAACCCATCAGCACGATCGGCGTGTCGTTGTCGGTCTTGCGGAATTCCGTCACCAGCGCGAGCGTCTTGTTCAGCGTCATGCCGGCGTGCAGCGCGCGCAGGCCCGCCGCCTGGATCGAGGGGCCGTCGGCCATCGGATCGGTGAAGGGCATGCCGATCTCGATCACGTCGGCGCCGGCCAGCGGCAGCGCCTTGACGATCTCCAGCGAGGTCTCGGGATCAGGGTCGCCGCCCATCACGAACGTGACGAGGGCGGCGCGATTCTGACGCGCGAGATTGGCGTAACGGCGGTCGATTCTCGTCGTCATCACATCCCGCCCAAATATTCCGCCACCGCAAAGATGTCCTTGTCGCCGCGCCCGCACATGTTCATCACCATGACGTGCTCCTTCGGCAGTTTTGGCGCCAGTTCCATGACCTTCGCCAGCGCGTGTGCGGGTTCGAGCGCCGGAATGATACCTTCGAGCTTCGAGCAGAGCTGGAAGGCGTCGAGCGCCTCCTTGTCTGTGGCCGAGAGATAAGTCACGCGACCCACGTCGCGCAGCCACGCATGTTCCGGCCCGATGCCTGGATAGTCGAGACCGGCCGAGATCGAATGGCCTTCGAGAATCTGGCCGTCGTCGTCCATCAGCAGATAGGTGCGGTTGCCGTGCAGCACGCCAGGCCGACCGCCCGCGAGCGAGGCGGCGTGGCCGTTGTCGACGGCGAGCCCGTGGCCCGCAGCCTCCACGCCGTAGATCGCCACGTTCTTGTCGTCCAAAAAGGGATGGAACAGGCCGATGGCGTTGGAGCCGCCGCCGATGCAGGCGACCAGCGAGTCCGGCAGCCGGCCTTCGGCGGCCAGAACCTGCTCCTTGGCTTCCCTGCCGATGATCGACTGGAAGTCGCGCACCATCGCCGGATAGGGATGCGGTCCGGCCGCCGTGCCGATGCAGTAGAACGTGTCGCGCACATTGGTCACCCAGTCGCGCAGCGCCTCGTTCATCGCGTCCTTCAGGGTGCGCGCGCCCGACTGCACCGGAATCACCTGCGCGCCCAGCATCTTCATGCGGAACACGTTCGGCTTCTGCCGTTCGACGTCGACCGCGCCCATATAGACGACGCAGTCGAGACCGTATTTCGCGCAGGCGGTCGCGGTGGCGACGCCGTGCTGGCCGGCGCCGGTCTCGGCGATGATCCGCTTTTTTCCCATGCGACGGGCGAGCAGGATCTGCCCGAGCACATTGTTGATCTTGTGCGCGCCGGTGTGATTGAGTTCGTCGCGCTTGAAATAGATTTTTGCGCCGCCCAGATGCTCGGTCATGCGCTCGGCGAAATAGAGGGGGCTCGGCCGGCCGACGTAATGCGTGTGCAGATGCGCGATCTCCGCGTGGAAGGCGGGATCGGCCTTGGCGGTTTCGTAGGCGGCTTCGAGATCGAGAATCAACGGCATCAGCGTTTCGGCGA
Source organism: Pseudomonadota bacterium (assembly GCA_021781815.1). Lineage (GTDB taxonomy): Bacteria > Pseudomonadota > Alphaproteobacteria > Rhizobiales > Beijerinckiaceae > JAJXWB01. The sequence continues at coordinate 194,438 of JAJXWB010000002.1, forward strand.
CGAACCGCCCGCCGAATATGCCGAAGCGACCGCGTTCGTCCGGACCTGTGCGGAAGGAATTGGGCGTCTGCTGGTTCAAGATCGGCCTCGGCTCGTGAAGAGCGCCTCTCATACCCCGTCAGGGCGCCTTAAGAAAGGCTGCGCGCGGCGGCGATGAAACTCCGGATCAGCGCCTCGTCCTTGACGCCCGGCGCCCGTTCGACGCCGGACGAGACATCGACGCCCGGCGCGCCGGTTTTCGCCAGCGCCTCTGCGACATTGGACGGGGCGAGACCGCCGGACAGCAGCCAGGGCCTGCCCGGATTGAAACCGTCGAGTATCGACCAGTCGAAAGCCATTCCGTTGCCGCCCGGCCGGGTCGCGTCCAGCGGCGGTTTCGCATCGAACAGAAGGTAGTCGACGACCGGCGCATAGGCTTGCGCGGCGGCGAGATCGGCGCGCGAAGAGACCCCCAGCGCCTTCATGACCAGGCAGCCGCTGCATGCGCGCAGCGCCGCCGCCCGCTCGGGCGTTTCGCGCCCGTGCAGTTGCAGAATGTCGGGCGCGAGCGCCGCGATGATCGTCTCGATCGCCGCATCGTCGGCATCGACCGTGAGCGCGACCTTTTTTGCGCGATCGCCGATCTGCGCGGACAGGGCCTTGGCTGCGTCGAGCGGCAGATTTCGGGGGCTCGGCGCAAAAAAGACGAAGCCGAGCATGTCCGCGCCGGCGTCGAGCGCGGCCGCTACGGTCGGCGACGTGGAAAGTCCGCAGATTTTTATGATCGGCTGGGAACGCATGGAGTCCCGGACATCGGTTGAAACCGGGCCCCGGTCAAGCGCGAAACGTTACGCAGCGGTCTGGCGCGGCGGGGCGAGCGCCGTCGTGGCGCGCGAGTCCATGGCGGCGACCCGGTCGCGCAGATCAGACGCCTGACCGCGGGCTTCCGCCGCCTCCGCCCGGGCTTCCCGCACCTGGCGTCGGAAGCGACCCTGGCGAAGCCAGACGACCGCGCCGCCGGCGAACACGCCGAGCGCGCCGCTGAGGAACATCAGCAGAAACAGCGGCAGCTTGATCTCGGGACCAGCTATATCGTTCCCCGGAAACGGATCGAACGACACCGTGACCCAGTGCCGGTTGGCGACCGCGAAAACCAGAATCAGGATCGCAATCGGGACAACGATCACGAGACGGAACAGGGTGCGCATGGACAACCTTCAGAATTCGCCGTCGTTCAGGCGCTCGCGCATTTCCTTGCCCGTCTTGAAGAACGGCACGGATTTCTGATCGACGGCGACGGGCTCGCCGGTGCGCGGATTGCGGCCGAGACGGGCGTCGCGCCGCTTGACGGAGAATGCGCCGAACCCACGCAATTCAACCCGGTCGCCGCGCGTCAGCGCATGCGTGATTTCATCGAGAATCGCATTGACGATGTTCTCGACGTCGCGCTGGTAGAGATGAGGATTGCGTGTGGCGATACGTTGGACGAGTTCCGATTTGATCACTTCAGGGCCTCGCGGGAAGCGCGATTGAACGGTCTGGCCGGTACGAAAAACTACTCTAATCTAAAGATGAACCCTGCCAAATCGCCGTCAGACCGTCAAGTTCGCGAGACAGGGCGGCCGCGGCGGGAAGGAGCGTTCGCGCCAGTTCCGGATGGCCGAGCCAGCCGGCGGCAGCGCCAAGCAAGCCGAACGAGTCGAAATCGTGCGGCTTTTTCCAATCTCGTATCGACAGTCCGGTCGGCACGCCGCGCTCCGATTCGAGCCAGGCGATGGCCTCGCGTTCGCCGCCGATCTTGTCGACGAGCTTCAACGGCGCGCCCTGCCGGCCGGTGAAGACGCGACCATCGGCCACGGCGGCCAATTCCGCATCGCTCATGCGGCGGCGCTCTTGCACGAGCTTTTTGAACCAGTCGTAGGAATCGGCGATCAGCGCCGCCATCGCGGCTTTGGCCTCGGGGCTCGTCGGCTCATACGGGTTGGGCGATGCCTTGAGCGGCGAGGACTTGATCGTCTCGACCTTCACACCGACAGTGTCGAGCAGCTTTGCGGCGTTGGGCATCTGCATCAGCACGCCGATCGAGCCCACCAGGGAATTCCCGTGGACGACGATCTCGTCCGCCCCCAACGCGGCGATATAGGCGCCTGACGCCGCCATGCCGTCGACGACCGCGACGGTAGGCTTCCTAGCGGCAAGACGCCGCAGTTCGTCATAGAGGCTTTCGGCGCCGGTGGTCGTGCCGCCGGGGCTGTCGATCGAGAGGATGACGGCCGAGGCCGAGGATTCCGCGACATCCTTCACGAGTTTCAGGAGCGGTCGGTCGTCCGTGATCACGCCATCGATCCTGATGCGCGCGATATGCGGCCCAAGCAGCGAGCCGCCCGCGCCGCCGAAACGCAGGCCTATTGCCAGGATCGCGCCAAGAGCGACGAGCGCGGACGCCGCCCGCCAGAACGACAGCTTGCGCGTCAGCAGGCGGCGCTCGGCGAGATATTCGGGAGAGGGAGGCCGCATGTCGCTTTCGTTTCGGTCCAGCCCGCGCGAAAAATTCGCGCGGGCCGGTTTTGCCGCAAGAAGGCGAGGATTATTCCTCGTCCTTCTTGGCCTTCTTGCCATCGTTCTCGCGGGCCTTGAGGGCCGCGCCGAGAATGTCGCCGAGCGAGGCGCCGGAATCGGCCGAGCCGTACTGGGCGATCGCCTGCTTCTCTTCAGCGACTTCGAGCGCCTTGATCGACACGGCGATCTTGCGCGCCTTGCGGTCGAACAGGGTGACGCGGGCGTCGATCTTCTCGCCGACCGCGAACCGCTCAGGCCGCTGGTCGCCACGGTCGCGGGCCAGTTCGTTGCGCTTGATGAAGGCGTTGAGATCCGTACCGGAAATCTTCACCTCAAGACCGCCGTCCTTGACCTCGATGATCTCGCAGGTCACGACGCCGCCCTTGCGCACCTCGCCCGGACCGCCCTCTTCGCCGGACTTGGCCTGGAACGGATCGGTCGCCATCTGCTTGATGCCGAGGGAAATGCGCTCCTTCTCGATGTCGACGTCGAGCACCTTCGCCTGGATCATCTCGCCCTTCTTGAACTCGTCGATGACCTGTTCGCCGGGACGGTTCCAGTCGAGATCGGACAGGTGGACCATGCCGTCCACGTCGCCTTCGAGGCCGAGGAACAGACCGAATTCGGTCTTGTTCTTGACCTCGCCCTCGACCGTCGAACCGACCGGATGCTTTTCGGCGAAAGCCTCCCACGGGTTCTGCAGGGTCTGCTTGAGACCGAGCGAGATGCGGCGCTTGACCGGATCGACTTCCAGCACCTGCACATCGACTTCCTGGCTCGTCGAGACGATCTTGCCAGGATGGACGTTTTTCTTGGTCCACGACATTTCGGAGACGTGGACGAGGCCTTCGATGCCCGGCTCCAGCTCCACGAAGGCGCCGTAGTCGGTGATGTTGGTGACGCGGCCGTGCAGGCGGGCCTGCAGCGGATACTTCGCCTCGATGCCGTGCCACGGATCCTCGAGCAGCTGCTTCATGCCGAGCGAGATGCGGTGCGTCTCGTGATTGATCTTGATGACCTTCACCTTCACGGTCTGGCCGATATTCAGCACTTCCGTGGGGTGGTTGACGCGACGCCAGGCGATATCGGTCACATGCAGCAGGCCGTCGATGCCGCCGAGATCGACGAACGCGCCGTAATCCGTGATGTTCTTCACGACGCCCTCGATCACCTGCCCCTCTTCGAGGTTGGCGACGATCTCGTGGCGCTGTTCGGCGCGGCTCTCTTCCAGAACCGTGCGGCGCGACACGACGATGTTGCCGCGGCGGCGATCCATCTTGAGGATCTGGAAGGGCTGGGCGACGCCGATCAGCGGGGTGACGTCGCGGATCGGACGGATGTCGACCTGCGAACGCGGCAGGAAGGCCACGGCGCCGTCGAGATCGACGGTGAATCCGCCCTTGACCTGATTGAAGATGATGCCATCGACCTTCTCGTTGGCTTCGAAGGCCTTCTCGAGCTTGACCCAGCTCTCTTCGCGGCGGGCCTTGTCACGCGAGATGACGGCCTCGCCGAGCGCATTCTCGACGCGCTCCAGATAAACTTCCACGGTGTCGCCGACGACGGGCGCCGGATCGCGGCCGTGGCCGGTGAATTCCTTGAGGGCGACTCGCCCTTCGGTCTTGAGGCCGAGATCGACGACGGCGACGTCCTTTTCGATCGCGACGACGATGCCCTTGATGACCGAACCTTCGAAAGCCTCGTTATCGCCGTAGCTCTCTTCCAGCAGAGCGGCGAAATCTTCGCGCGTGGGCGCGTGTTGCGTAGCGGACATTTGTTCTCCTAAACGGCCCAGACGGGCGGCGCCGGCAAGGGTTGGAGTGACGGGGCTCGCTTTCGCCAGCGGACATCCGAGGCGCGAGCCTCGCATTCCCACCGTTGCGAAACGGGCCGGCGCGGGCCGGCGAAACCGAGCGGTTCATGCAAAAAGGCGCCCGGACGGACCGGACGCGCGTTTCACGTGGCTGCATATAGCGGCAAGGCGCAACGGCGGCAAGACGAAGCAGGGGATCAGAATTTGTAATTGACCGCTGCGCCGCCGCTCACGTCCTGAGTGTGCGGGTTCGGGTTCGGGATGTTCAGGTGGATCGGCGCCTTGTCCGACGATTTGACGTCGGTCGAGCCCTGGATTGACAGGGAATCGTTGACGCGGATGTCGCGCTTGTCGTCCTTGCCCGGGACCGCGCCGGCAGACGGCGTCGGCAGGTCGTCCGACGCGTCCCAGCCGATGCAGACGGGATCGCCGTGATAGGCCGCGCGCGGGCAATCGGGCGTCTGCGTGGTCGGGGCGGGCCTCGCGTGCTTCGCACGAGAGTTTTGCGTCTGCGCGCTCGCCGCGCCCGAAAAGGCGATGCAGAGCGCGGCGATGGTCAGAATCGGTCTTGTCATGGGCTGGACCTCGGACATGAGAGCGCTTGAACCCGGCCGGTGTGGCGAAATTCAGTTATCCTAGGCCGCGGCGCGCGCGGGCGCGCATTTACGGGCGGCGACGAAGACGCCAGGAGCGGCGCGGACTGGCGCTCCCGGGCTATCCAGCGTGCGCCGCACGACCATTTCGAGGATCATGAACCAGAAATGTTCGAGCCCAACAAGCGCGACGAGGCTGGTTGCGAGCATGGCCATGCGATCCTTCCTGAAAATGTAGTTTATGCCGGAGCGGGCCTGCGATGCGCTCACCGACGACGCAGCGGCGGCGGGATTAATCTTATTCGCAACTGTCACGCTCAAGTCATTGCGCGTTCATCTTGAATGCTGTCTTGATCCCGGCGGTCGTTCTGGCCGCTGGAGGGATTGCTTTATGAAAAAACTGGTATTGACCGCGGTAGCCGTTTTGCTGGCCGGCCCCGTCTGCGCGCAGACTGCGCCTGGCGTTCCCGCGATGCCCTCGCTCGGGCAGGCGGCCGGCGCCGCCAGGGACGCGGTCGACGCCGGCGCGACCAAGGCGCAGGGCGCGGTAGACACGTTGAAAGGCGCGGCTGCGACCGCCACTGACGCCACGAAGGACGCTGCAACCGCCGGAGCCGCCAAGGTACAGAGCGTGATCGATTCGCTGAAGGGGAAGACGGGCGCGGTCTCGGACGCCGCCACCAAGGCCGGTTCCGACGCGAAGGCCGCCGGAGCTGCTGCGGTCGATGCGGCGAAGGGCGCGGCCGCGACCGCCAAAGACGCCGCCAAAGACGCCGCCAAGGGCGCGGCCGCCGCTGGCGCGGCCAAGGCGCAGGGCGCGGTCGATGCGACCAAGGGCGCCGCGACCGCCGGCGCTGCTGCAGCGACCACGACCGCGGCCAAGGGTGCGGTCGCGAGTGGCAAGGCCAAGGGCGCCGCAGCGATCAGCCATGTGTCCTCCGCCGGGCAGCGCTATATGCAGCGCTGGCGCGCCCGCAACGCCGTCTGCAACCGGCGCGCCAACGCGCGCGCCTTGAGCGGCTGGGCCCGTCGCAAGTTCAAGGTCGCCTGCCGCGCGCACGCCGGCTTCTGATCGACGGACGAAGAAAACACGAGGCGGCGCGTTCATCGCGCCGCCTTTCGTTTGCGTTGTACCCGCTATCTCGCCGCCACCGGCCGCACATGCACGCCCGCAATGTGGAACGCGCCAGCGAACGGCTGGTAGCCGCGGGCGCGGGCGCGGGCCAGCGTGGCGTCTGGGTCGACGCAATCGAGCGCCAGCGCGCCGATGCATTCGGGCGAATCGTCGGGCGCGCGCACGAAGCGGATGTCGGCCTCGGTGAATCTCAACGCGGGTTCGCCGTCAGCGTCCGCCTCGATACGGCGCTGGACGATCTTGCCCCAGTGCGCGGCCAATTCCAGCGGCGTGGGCGTCTCGACCTCGATCGCGCGGATGCGGCGCGTCTGGTCGTTCCGCACGTGGCGGCGCCAGTCGGGACCGGCCGGCGCATAGAGCGCGTGATCAATGTCGCCGCCTGCGGTATGGTTGAACTCGATCATGGCGGCGTGGCAATCGCGCGGGTGCAATTGCACGCCCGTATAGGCGCCGTGCGTGTGATCGACGATCGTGTGGACGCCGATCGCTGCGCACGCCGCCCCCCTCGCGTGCGGATCGTCGCAATCGAAGATCGCCATATAGCCGCCGTGGCCCCTGCTGCGCGCGAGATAGCGCCCGGCGGCGGTTTCCGCCTGCGTGGGCGCCACGATTTCGAGGAACATGTCGCCGATCGACCACAGCGCGTTCTCGAGCCCGTATTTCGCGACGGCCGTATCGCGAAAGCAGATCTCGATTCCGAGGATGTACGAAAGATCGCTCGCGACAGGTTCGAGCGCAGGAGCGACGAGCGCAACCTGCCGGAAGCGCAGATAGGGCGCCGGGACGCCGGACATGGTCAGCGCCCCTTGAACGCCGCCGCGCGCTTTTCGACGAAAGCCGCCGACGCTTCCTTGTGATCCTCGGTCGCCGAGGCCAGCGAGTGATGCAGCGCCTCGGCGTCGAAGGCTGTTTTGAGCGCGCCTGCTTCGGCGGCGATGAAATTTTTCTTGATCAGGCCATAGGTGACGGTCGGACCGCTGGCGAACTGCTGGGCCAGCGCGCGCGCTTCCTTCATGACGTCGGAATCCGGCGCGGCGCGGCTGACGATGCCCATTTTCTCGGCCTGCGCGCCGGAGAGGACGGGCGAGCTGAGATAGAGCTCTTTTGCTTTTGCAGGGCCGACGAGTTGCGACAGGAAGTAAGTGCCGCCGAAATCGCCTGACAGCCCGACCTTGGCGAAAGCGGTGGTGAGCTTGGCGGTCTCGCCGGCGATGCGGAAGTCGCAGGCCATCGCGAGCGACAGACCCGCGCCGGCCGCCGCGCCTTCTATCGCGGCGATGGTGGGCTTGGGCATTTCGTGCAGCAGACGCGAGCATTCCATGCTGTTGCGCAGGCCCGCCGCGCGCTGGTCCATCGGCAGTCCGCCGCCTGCGCCGCCGCCGGCGGCGAAGGCCTTCACGTCGCCGCCCACGCAGAAACTGCCCTCCGCCCCGGTCATCAGCACGCAGCGCACGGCCGGATCAAGCGCGGCGCGCTGCAGGGCGGCGAGCAGCAATTCGAGCATCTCCTGATTGAGCGCGTTCTTCCGCTCGGGGCGGTTGAGCGTGAGCGTCAGAACGCCGTTTTCGAACTTTTCGACGAGCGCGGCCATATTTCCTCTCCATGATCTTTTTGTCGGACATGATCATAGAACGGGAATTGCCGGATGCGCCAGTGGTCAGCCCGTCACATCGCCTTGGGACAGTTGACGATCCACGGCGTGCCGAAGCGATCGACCAGCATGCCGAACCGCCTCGCCCAGAAGGTCTCGGACATCGGCGTGTTGATCTGTCCGCCCTCGCCTAGCTCCCTGAAGATGCGCTCGGCCTCGGCTTCCTCGTCGACATGAATTGAAACGCAGAAGCCCGCGGGCTTTTGATGCATGTGTGACGGCGCATCGCCGCCCATCAGGCTTTGGTCCCCGATTTTCATGTGCGCATGCATGATCCGGGCGCGCTGTGCGGTAGGCGTCTGATCGGCCATTGGCGATTCGCCATAGGTCATCATCATGTCGATCTTTCCGTGCAGCGTCCGTTCATAGAAGTGGAACGCCTCGGCGCACTGGCCGTCGAATCCGAGGTAAGGCGCGATCTTCATTTCATTGTCCTCCCGATGCGGCGTTGAGTCCGTCGCGGGGCGAAACTTAGTGCGGCGGAGCAGGATCGTGGGCGGCGGCGCGGTCGGACAGCGCGAGCGCCAGGGCGGATGTGACGAAGGCGAGATGGATGCCGACCGACCAGGCGAGCGAGCGGTCGGTCTGGTTCTCGATGTCCATGAAGGCGCGCAGCACGTGAATCGCGGAAATCGCGACGATCGACGACAACAGTTTGAGTTTGAGGCCGGCGAAATCGATCTTGCCCATCCATTCAGGCCAGCTCTTCGGCTCGTCCAGATTCACCGGCGAAACGAAATTTTCGTAACCCGAGAAAATGACGATGATGATGAGCGATCCCACCAGCGTCATGTCGATCAGCGACAGAAGATCGAGCGTCACCGAGATTTCCGTCGCCTCGGCCAGATGGGACACGAGATGAAAGGCGTGTTGCGCGAGCTTGAACAGTAGCGCGAGCAAGCCGACGACGAGCGCGAAATAGAAAGGCGCCAGCAGCCAGCGGCTGGAAAACAGGACGATCTGAATCAGTCGCGGCAGCTTTTTCATGCGCCCTCCATCCGCCGCAGGGATGCCACATGCGCCTGCCGCCTCGCAAGCCGCGTTCAGGCGCCCGCCGAGGCGACGCCGATCGGGCAGGCGACGCCCGAGCCGCCGAGGCCGCAATAGCCGGCGGGATTCCTGGCGAGGTACTGCTGATGCAGCTCCTCCGCGAAATAGAACGCCGGAGCCGGCTCGATCTCGGTCGTGATCGCGCCGTAACCGGCGGCGGCCAAGGCTGCAGCATAGAGGTCTTTCGACCGCTTCGCTTCCGTCAGATCGGTGTCGGACGCAGCATGGATCGCCGAGCGATATTGCGTGCCGATGTCATTGCCCTGGCGCATGCCCTGGGTAGGATCGTGGTTTTCCCAAAACGTCTTAAGCAGCCGCGCATAGGAAATTTTTGCGGGATCGTGGATGACGAGGACGACCTCCGCGTGGCCGGTGAGGCCGGAGCAGACCTCCTCATAGGTCGGATTCGGCGTGTAGCCGCCGGCATAGCCGACCGCTGTGATCCAGACGCCGTCGCCGAGCTGCCAGAACTTGCGCTCTGCGCCCCAGAAGCAGCCCATGCCGAATATCGCCGTGCGCATATTTTCGGGCCAGGGGCCCTTCAGCGGCCGTCCAGAGACGAAATGCCGGTCGGCGGTCGGAATCGGGGCGTTGCGGCCAGGCAGCGCCTGGGCGGCGGTCGGCAGCGCGGTGCGTTTGCGGAGCAGGAACATGGCTTTCTCCCTGTCAGCCAATCTAGGCGCGCCTGCGCGCCCGCACAGCCCGTCTCGCAATCAAATTCAGGCGCCAGACCGGGGCCGCCGCGCCAGAATGCCCTCTAACGACTGGAATAACCGACCGGAATCGCGCGACGGCGCGTCGCCATAAAGATGAGCGCGCCCAGGCCGCCGGCGACGAACCAGGCCGGCAGCGCGAGAAGCGCTGCGGCGGCATGAGTCCATGCCCACGGACCGAAACGGCTTTCAATCGCGGCTTGCAGCACAGGCAGCCTGGATGGCGACAATTGCGCGATGGTCTCCCCGAGCGAGGTCAGAACGATGGCGTTGGAGGCGATGCTGCGCGCGCCATCGACGACCAGCGCGGCGAAGCCGGCGGCGAGCAGCATCAGACCGATAAACCGGATGAGAATGCGAAGCATCGGATCACCGCCGCGAAAAAGAGGCTGGCCGGCAGGCCTGCGGCCGGTCGCGGTCGGGAGCGACGCCATAGAAGGGCGTGTTGGTCAAGCCGCATGTCACGGGCGCGCGCGCCCCATGTGCAGCATGTCCCACGGGCTGGGCATTTCGCCGCAGGGCACATGCACCAGCGCGGGCTTGCGCAGCGCGAAGGCCTTCTGGAGCGCGACCTCCAGTTCGTCGGCCGTCTTCGCGCGAAAAGCGGCGGCGCCAAAGCTCTCGGCGAGCTTGCAGAAGTCGGGGTTGTGCAGGTCGCAGCCGATGAAGTGGCTGTCGAAGCGCTCCTTCTGCAGAAGCTTCACATTGCCGAAGGCGCCGTTGTCGAACACGACGGCGACGACCGGCAGGTTGTGCAGGATCGCCGTGGCGATCTCCTGGACCTGGTACATGAAGCCGCCGTCGCCGGAGATCGACATGACCGCGCGGTCGGGCATGGCCGCCTGCGCGCCGAGCGCCGCGCCGTAACCCCAGCCGAGATTGTCCTGATAGCCCGGCGACAGGAAGGTGCGCGGCGCATAGACCGGAAAGGCGACGCGACTGGCGAAGCCGACCTGCGTCACATCATCGACCAGAATGCCGTCGTCCGGCAGCGCGCGGCGGATGGCGCGGACGAAGCCGTTCTGCGGTTCGAGCTGCGCGATCCGCGTGTTGAAACCGGCGCGATGACGGGCGATTTCCTCGTCGCGGTTTTGCGGCTTGCCCATGTGCTTCGGCAGGCGCGCCAGCAGCGCGCGAAGACCCTCGGCCGCGTCGGCGACGATGGCCGCATCGGCGCGCGCGAACCTGTTGGGTTCGCCGGCATCGATGTCGATGCGCAGGATTTTGAGGTCTTTGTCGAGGCCCCATTCGCCCATCCCTATCAGCATGCGCGTGCCGATGCCGATGACGACGTCGGCGATCCGCCACATGCGATGGGCGATCGGCAGATTGACTGAAAGCCGGTGCCGGGCCGAGACGATGCCCTGCCCGCGGCGATAGCCGACGACAGGCGCCTCAATCATTTCCGCGAGCGCGATCACCTCGGGGCTCGCATCCTGCGCGCCGCCGCCGACGACGATCAGCGGCCGTCTGGCTCCGCCGAGAATTTTGGCGAACCGTTCGACGGACTCGTCATCGACCGGCGGGCGCAGCGGCTTGGCCATCAGGGGAGCGGCCGTCGGCGTGCGCTTGCCCCACACGTCCATTGCGCATTCCAGCATGACCGGGCGCTGGCGGCCGGAGAGCGCGGCGCTCAGCGCCTGCTGCGTCAGTGGGCCGGCCTCGTGCGGCGCCAAAATGCGCGCGGCGAACTTCGTGATGTGGGCGGCGAGCCCGACCTGATCGTGGATCTCGTGCAACTGACCGAGGCCGCGGTCGATCATGTCGTTGAAAATCTGGCCGACGATCGCCAGCACCGGCGCATTCATGCCGTAGGCGGTCAACAGCGCGGCGCCGGCGTTGAGGAAGCCTGGCCCAGGCACAACTGCGAACGCCTGCGGCTTGCCGGTGGCGAGCGCCGCGCCCAACGCCATATAGGCCGCGCCCTGCTCGTGGCGCGCGTGCAACATGCGCAGGCGGTCTTTGGCATGCCAGAAGGCGTCGAACAACGGATCGTTGTGGACGCCCGGCACGCCATAGACCGTATCGAGACCGTTGGCGATCAGCGTGTCGACAAGGGATTGCGCGGCGGTCTGATGCGTGTCGGTCATGATTGCCTCGTTTGCGGGGCGCAAGCTAGCAGAGTGCGCCTGCACTTGAAATCAGGCTGCGGCCCTGCGCCGCGCTCAATCGTCCGCCGATTGTGGGCCGGGGACTTCGCGATCCACCGGCGTCGTCATGATCGCTTCAAGGAAGGCGGCCAGATCGTCTGTCACGAAGTCGACATGCTGCTCGGCGCCGCTCGAAATTTCCCATTTCTCGCGTTTGACGTCTTCGCCGGCGCGCGGCGTGACCAGAGTCGTGATCATGCCGCGGGCATGCGGAACCACGAGATTGTGCGCGATATCCTCGAACATGGCGGCGCGAGACGGATCGACGCCGTGGCGCTCGAAGAACAATTCGTAGGTTTCCGCGTGCGGCTTCGGCAGCAGGTTGGCTGCGACGATGTCGAATATGTCCTCGAACAATTCGTGAATGCCAAGCCGTTCGGCCGTGCGCAGCGCATGGTCGCGCGACCCGTTGGTGAGAATGAGCCTGCGGCCCGGCAGAGCGGCGATTGCGCCCGCCAGCGTATGATCGGGCGCGAGCGAGGAGCGGTCGATGTCATGGACGAAAGCCAGAAACTCGTCCGCCGTCACCTCATGCTCGCTCATCAGGCCGCGCAGGGTCGTGCCGTAACGCTCGTAGTAATATTTCTGCAAGGCGCGCGACGACATGCCATCGAGGCCGAACATGTGCGCCATGAACAATGTGATGCGCTGGTCGATCTTCGGCCACACATCGCTGCCAGCCGGATAGAGCGTGTTGTCGAGGTCGAACACCCAGGTGTTCACGTGTGAAAACCGCTGCGCGACGGACGCCGGGAGATGCGGCGAGACGACGGGGAATTCCTGCTTCACCGCGTGATCAGCGTTCCCGCGCCGTGGTCTGTCAGCAATTCGACGAGAACCGCGTGCGGAATCTTGCCGTCAACGATGACGACGCCCTCGACCCCCTGCTCGATCGCGTAGATGCAGGTCTCGACCTTCGGGATCATGCCGCCGGTGATCGTGCCGTCGGCGATCAGCGAGGGAATGTCGGCGACGCGCAATTCCTTGATGAGAGTCTTGTTCCTGTCGAGCACGCCCGGCACGTCCGTCAGGAAAATCAGACGCTTGGCCTTGAGTGCGCCGGCGATGGCGCCGGCGAACGTATCGGCGTTGATGTTGTAGGTCTGGCCGTCGGCGCCCTGCGCGACCGGCGCCAGCACGGGAATGAGTTCACGGCCGAGAACCTGGTCGAGCACGGTCGTGTCGACCCTCGACGGTTCGCCGACGAAGCCGAGATCGACATGGCGCTCGATGTTGGAATCGGGATCCTGCACGGTTCGGGCGACCTTGGTCGCCAGAACCATGTTTCCATCCTTGCCGCACAGGCCGATGGCCCGGCCGCCCTCGGCGTTGATGAAGCCGACGATCTGTTTGTTGATCGAGCCGGCCAGCACCATTTCGACGATCTCGACCGTCGCCTTGTCGGTGATGCGCAGACCGCCCGCGAACTGCGACTTGATGCCGAGCTTTTCCAGCATGCTGCCGATCTGCGGGCCGCCGCCGTGGACGACGACCGGGTTCACGCCGGATTGTTCGAGCAGCACCATGTCGCGAGCGAAGTCGCGCGCCACTTTCTCGTCGCCCATTGCGTGACCGCCGTATTTCACGACGACGATGGCGTCGTCGTAGCGCAGCATGTGCGGCAGCGCCCGCACGAGCGTTTCCGCCTGGGCGTGTGCGGCTTCATGATGGGTCATGTCGGTCATGTCGATTCCGGTTGACTTGGGCCGGCTTATCTAACGTTCCGTTGCGACGATCTCAATGCGGACGATGCGAGGTCTTTACGCCCCCCGCTCAACCAGCAGTTGCGCGACCGCGGCGCGAAGCTCCGGCACGCCCGCGCCCGTCTGGCTGGAGGTGAACAGGACGTGCGGATAGGCTGCCGGGCGCTTGGCGATGCCGGCGAGCACGCCTGATATGCGGCCGTCGACATCGCCCTTCTTCACCTCATCCAGCTTGGTGAGGACGATCGCATAGGATACGGCCGAGGAATCCAGCGTGTCGAACATGACTTCATCCGGCGCCGTCAGTCCGCGGCGGCCGTCGACAAGGACATAGACGCGCAGCAGATTGGCGCGCCCTCGCAAATATCCCCGCATCAGGCCGTCCCAAGAGGCGGACTTCTCCTTGGAGACGGCCGCATAGCCGTAGCCGGGCATGTCGACGAGGCGGGCGCGCCCGCCGAGGTCGAAGAAATTGAGCTGCTGGGTGCGGCCGGGCGTGTGGGAGACGCGCGCGAGCGTCTTGCGTCCGGTCAGCGCGTTGAGCAGCGAGGACTTGCCGACATTGGAGCGTCCGGCGAAGGCGAATTCCGGCGCGCCCGGCGGCGGCAGGTCGCCCGCCTTCGCCGCGGCCCAGATGAAATCGCAGGGACCGGCGAACAGCTTGCGGCCAATTTCCGCGTAGTCGGGTTCGCTCATGGGCGCGGCTCTTTCCGCTCGACATCGCCGGGCGATGGCTGGCGAAAGACGGCGTCGCGTCGCTGGCTTGCGTCCCGGCCGTCCACGCCGATCTGCGCCTGCGGCTTCAGGCGAGAGAGTTCAGGTTTTCCGTCCTTTCGGCGAGGATGCCGCGACGTCGTGGCGTAGATGTCCTCCACAAGGCCGGGCATGACGGACAGGACCGTCACGCGGGCGTGCGGTGGAAGGTCTTGATGAGATTTTCCCACAATTCGAACTTCACGCCCGCGCGCTTCATGATGAACCATTGTTGCGCGACCGACAGCAGGTTGTTCCAGGTCCAGTAGATGACGAGGCCAGCCGGGAAAGATCCCATCATGAACGTGAAGATCACGGGCATCCAGGCGAACATCGCCTTCTGCACGGGATCGGCCGCCTCCGGGTTCATCTTCATCTGAACCCACATCGACACGCCCATCAGCAGCGGCCATACGCCGAGCCAGAGGAAATGGCCGAAGAGAGGCATCTGCGTAGGATCGAATGGAAGCAGGCCGAACAGATTGAACACGTTGGTCGGATCGGGCTGCGACAGATCCCTGATCCAGCCATAGAACGGGGCCTGGCGCATTTCGATCGTGACGAACAGCACCTTGTAGAGCGAGAAGAATACCGGAATCTGGATCGCCATCGGCAGGCAGCCGGCGACTGGATTGACCTTCTCGCGCTTGAACAGCTCCATCTGCTCCTGCTGCTGCTTCACCTTGTCGTCGGGATAGCGCGCCTGCAGTTCCTTGATCTGCGGCTGCAGCGCCTTCATCTTCGCCATAGACAGGTAGGACTTGTTGGCGAGCGGCAGGAAGGCCGTCTTGACGATGACCGTGACGGCGAGGATCGCCAGGCCGAAATTGCCGAGCAGGCGATACAGGAAGTCGATCAACCGGAACATCGGCCGGGTGATGAAGTAGAACCATCCCCAATCGATCAGCAGATCGAAATGCGCGATGCCCGGGGTCTGCGAATAGCGGTCGAGCAGTTGCGTGATCTTTGCGCCGGCGAAGACATAGGTCCGCGTCTCGGACGATTTGCCGGGATCGATCGTGCGAGCCTGGCCGAGCGCGTCGGCTTGATACGACTTCTGGACCGCGCCGCCGCCCGACAGCCGGCCGTCGAAGGGAACGGACTGGTCGGGTGCGACCGCTGTGGCCCAGTATTTGTCGGTGAAACCGACCCAGCCGCCGACGCCCTTCAGGCTCTTCTGGCCGTTCGGCTCCTTTTCGATCTTGGCGTAGGTGTATTCCTGGACGCCGGAATCGCCGACGTCGCCGATCAACCCCTCGTGCAGGACCGAATAACCGGAGGTTGCGGGCGTGCCGTGCCGCGACACGAGCGAGAAGGGATAGAGCGTGATCGCCGCTCCGCCCCGGTTCTCGACGGTGTCGGTCACCGTGAAGAGATAATCGTCGTCGACCACGATTTTACGGTGAAAGACGAGGCCGTGGCCGTTGTCCCAGGTCAGATCGACCGGCGATGTCGCCGTCAGGCGCGGGCTGTCCGCTGTCCACAGCGTTTCAGGGCCGGGCAGGTCGATCTGCTCGCCGGCGCCGGGAACAAAGCCGATCTCTGCGTAGTAGGGCGCCGGAGCGCCCGAAGGCGACAGCAGCGCGATGATCGGGCTCTTCGGATCGACCGTCTCGCGGTAGTTCTTGAGCGACAGATCGTCGAGACGCGCGCCTTTCAGCGCGATCGAACCGGACAGGTTCTTCGTGTCGATAACGATTCGCGGGCTGGTTGCGAGCGCCGCCTCGCGCGTCATGACGATGGAAGGCGCGGCCGAGGGCAGCCCCGGCGCTTGCGGCGCAGGTTGCGCCTCTGGCCCGGACGCGGCGGCAGGGCGCGCCGGCAGGGTTTGCTGCTCGTGCAGGTCGGCGCGCTGGCGCTGCAGCTTCGGACCGCCGACAAAATATTCCCAGCCGACGAACACCAGGATCGAAAGGACGATCGCGAGAAAATAGTTCTTGTAGTCCGGGTTCATGGATGGCTCGGCCTGTTTTTCGGCCGCGGCTCGCGAACTGGCGCGGCGAGGGCGGCGGCTATTTCTTCGCGCAGTCGCGCGAATGGCGTGCGCAGCGCCTCCGCCCGGGCGATCAATACGTAGTCATGATCGGGCGCGCCCGAAAGGGCTGCGCCGGCGCGCAGCGCCTCACGCAGCCGGCGACGGATGCGGTTGCGCTGAACGGCGAGGGGCACGGTCTTCTTGGCGACCGTGAGGCCGAAGCGCGGCGGGGAGCCTGCGCCATTCCCGGGCGCGTCGCGCCGCGTCCGGATCTGCAGCACGAAGGAGCCGGCGTGTCGCCGCGCGCCGCGAGCGACCGCGAGAAATTCCTTGCGCGTCTTGAGCCGCACCGGCGCCGCGTCGCAGATAGCGCCACTTGGCCTGTCTGCGCCGCCGGTCGTCATGTCAGCTCCGATCGCCGAATGTCTCGCCCGCCCGGTCGGGCGCGGAGCGGGGTCAGTTTCAGGCCGAAAGCCGCTTGCGGCCGCGCGCGCGGCGGGCGGCGATGACCTTGCGGCCCCCGACTGTGCCCATGCGGGCGCGAAAGCCGTGGCGGCGCTTGCGCACGATCTTGGAAGGTTGATAGGTCCGCTTCACGGGTCGTCTCCGAAAATTGCGCGGCTCCATTCAGACGCGCCATTACGCGCGCCCGACGCCGGCGCCGCCGAAATCGCTGCGGGCTTATAGGGGAAACGGGCGGATGAAGTCAACGCGGGCGCCGATGCAGGCTGGGCCGCTACCCGCCTCCGACGATCCGGGCGATCACCCGCGCCGTATAATCAACCATCGGCACAATGCGCGCGTAATTGAGTCGGGTCGGGCCGATAACCCCGAGCACGCCGACGACGCGCTTGTCGCCGTCGCGGAAGGGTGCGGCGATCATGGACGAGCCGGACAGCGAAAACAGCTTGTTTTCCGAACCGATGAAGATGCGCACGCCCTCTCCGTTCTCGGCGCGCGAGAGCAGGTCGATCACCTCGGTCTTGGCTTCGAGATCGTCGAAGAGCAGACGGATGCGTTCCAGATCGCCGATCGCCGTCAGATCCTCCAGCAGATTTGCCTGCCCGCGCACGATCAGCTGACGGCGAAGTCCCGCGAGGCCGGCCCAACTCGCCAGGCCCTCCTCGACCAGGCGCGCGGCCAGTTCGTCGAGTTCCGCCTCGACCGCCTGACGCCCTGCGACGATGTCTGCCCGAACCTCCTGCAGAGTTCGGCCGCGAATGCGCGCATTGAGGTAATTTCCGGCCGACACGAGCGCGGAATGCGGCAGGTCGGCGGGGATCGCCAGAATGCGGTTCTCGACGGAGCCGTCCTCGGATACGAGCACCGCCAGCGCGCGTTGCGGGTCGAGCCGGACGAATTCGATCTGGCGCAGCCGTCGGTCGTCCTTCGATGTCGTCACCACGCTCGCGCCGCGCGTCAGGCCGGACAGAAGGCTGGAGGCCTGCGCCAGCAGGCCGTCGATGCTGGCGTCGCCGGACCGGTCGCCGACCTGCGCCTCGATGCGGGCGCGCTCGTCGATTGACAGTTCGCCGACCTGGAGTAGCGAATCCACGAAGAAACGCAGGCCGATTTCGGTGGGCAGACGGCCGGCGCTGGTGTGCGGGGCATAGACGAGGCCAAGTTCCTCGAGATCCTGCATCACGTTGCGGATCGAGGCCGGCGACAGCGTCATTGGCAGAATGCGCGACAGATGGCGCGATCCAACCGGCTCGCCGGAATCGAGATAGCTCTCGACGATCCGGCGGAAGATTTCGCGCGAGCGCGCGTCGAGCGCCGCGAGCGCGCCTGCGCCGCGGGATCTTTCCCGCGTCGCCTCGCCGAAATTCCCGGACGCCCCTGTCATTCCCCGAAAATGGCCGCGCCGCGCCTTGCTGGCAAGCCCGTTGGCGTCGACCATGCCGGGGCGGGCGCTATTGACGCCCGCGCCCGTGGCCTCTAGCGTCTGGCATGCTAGTGCGATAATCGCGATGGGCGAGGCGTCCGCCCACGGCGCGTTTTGGGCTGGGGAAAGGCGCGGGATGAACAGAAAGCCGCCGACAAGTCAGAAAAGGTTGGCGGGGAGCCGGGAGCGGCAGGCGTCGAAGGCCGATCAGGTCTATCGCGAAATCAAGCACTCGATCCTGTCCGGCGCGCTCTCGCCCGGCGCGGCCATCGACAAGATCGCACTGTGCGAACGGCTCGGCGTGTCGCGTTTTCCGGTGACGGCGGCGATCAACCGGCTCGCGTTCGAACGGCTGGTCGTGATCGAGCCGCAGCATGGCTCGTTCGTCGCCAGGATCGCGTCGCGCGACGTGCGCGAATGGATGCTGATCCGCCGCGCTCTTGAATCCGAGATCGCGCGCGAGGCAGGCCGCGCGCTTCCGGCCGAGATCATGGGCGAGATCGAGCGCAACCTGCGCTATCAGCAGGCCGCCGCCGCCGCCGGCGACGTGGCGGGCTTCTACGCGCTCGATGTCGACTTTCACAAGCTGATCGTCGATGGCCTCGGTCTGAAACAGGCGCGCGAAATTCTCGACGGCCTGCGCTCGCATCTCGAGCGCGTGCGCCGCATCCTGCTGTCGCCGCCGGGGCGTCTGCCGAGCGCTTATAGCGAACACAGCCGCATCGCCGCGGCGATCGGCAGGGGCGATGCAGCCGGCGCCGCGGAGGCCATGCGCGCCCACCTCGACGAAACGACGGCGATCTTCGAGCGCATCGCCGCCGATCATCCCGAAACCTTCATCGGTTGACGATGGTGACAGACACGAAATCACCGCCGATGATGGCATGGACGCCATCGACGCATTTCGTTTGGGCTTCGCGCATGACAGCGCTATGGCGCGTCATGACGCCATTCAGCATCTGGGAGGAACGCTCATGCGCATGACACGGCTGGCCATTGGAGCAATTGCGCTGCTCGGCTCGACATCTGTTTTCGCCCAGACGCCGGTGAAGATAGGCATCCTCAACGACCAGTCCGGCGTCTATGCCGACTTCGGCGGCAAGTCGTCGGTCGAAGCTGCGAAGATGGCGGTCGAGGATTTCGGCGGCAAGGTTCTGGATCGTCCGGTCGAGATCGTCAGCGCCGACCATCAGAACAAGCCTGACATCGCCACCGCGATCGCTCGCCGCTGGTATGACGTTGATGGCGTGGACGCGATCATGGAGCTGACGACGTCCTCGGTCGCGCTCGCCGTGCAGGATCTGTCGAAGGAAAAGAAGAAGATCGACATCGTCACCGGCGCGGCCTCGACGGCGCTGACGCAGAAGAACTGCTCGCCCTACGGATTCCACTGGGCCTATGACACGCATGCGTTGGCGGTAGGCACAGGCGGAGCGCTGGTCGAAAACGGCGGCGACACCTGGTTCTTCCTGACCGCCGATTACGCATTCGGCTACGCGCTGGAAGCGGACACTGCGAAATATGTGATGTCGAAGGGCGGCAAGGTGCTGGGCTCTGTGCGGCACCCGCTGAACTCGTCGGACTTTTCATCCTTCATTCTGCAGGCGCAGGCGTCGGGCGCCAAGGTGATCGGGCTCGCCGACGCGGGCCTGGACACATCAAACGCGATCAAGCAATCCGCCGAATTCGGCGTGACGCAAGGCGGCAAGCAGCGCCTTGCCGCCCTGCTGTTCACCATGTCCGAGGTGCACGGCCTCGGCCTGAAGGCGGCGCAGGGGCTGGTGCTGACCGAGGGGTATTACTGGGACCAGAACGACGAGACCCGCGCATTTTCGAAGCGGTTCATGGCGCGCGCCGGGCGCATGCCGAACATGGTGCAGGCCGGCGTCTATTCCGCCGTGCTGCAATATCTGAAGGCGGTGAAAGCTGCCGGAACGACGGACACGGAGGCGGTGGCGAAAAAACTGCATGAAATGCCGGTCGACGATTCCTTCGCCCATCATGGCAAGGTGCTCGCCAATGGCAGCATGGTCCATGACATGTATCTCTTTCAGGTGAAGACCCCTGCGGAGAGCAAGGGGCCATGGGATTATTACAAGCAGCTCGCCACAATTCCGGGCGACGCCGCTTTCGAGACCGCGAAGGAAAGCGGCTGCCCGCTGGCGAACTGACGCGTCCTTCCTGCCGCGGTCAATCCAGCGTCGCGCCAGCCTTGAGCCAGGCGGCGAGCCGCGCCCGATCGGTATCGTTCATGCCGGTATCGACGCCGGGCGGCGGCATGGCGCGGGTCCAGACGGCCTGCCGGGCGATGTCGAGAGCATGCGCGCGGATGAAGGCCGGCGTGTCCAGCCGCACGCCCTTTGGCGGGGCGGCGAGACCGCTCCACGCAGGCTCGCGCGCGTGGCAGACGGCGCAACGCGCAGCGACGATGGCCTCGACTTGCGCAAACCGGGGCGCGACGGCGGCGGCGAGCGCTTCTGTCGCATCGCGCGGCGCGATGAGCGGACAGTCGCACCCGGAACCGAGCGTGGACGCCGCGACCATGGCGGCGGCGGCCATGGCGGCGACGCCCCACGTCCACCACAGATCGCCCTGCCCGCGATGGCGCGCGATGAAGAAATGACGCGCGGACGCGCCGGCGATGAGCGCGAGCGATGCGACGATCCAGTTGTACCGGCCCGCGAAGGCCAGCGGATAATGGTTGGACAGCATGAGAAAGACGACCGACGGCGCCAGATAATTGTTGTGTAGCGCGCGCTGCCGGCTTGCAGCGAACCGCTTTTCATCCGGCGGCGCGCCGGCGCGCACGGCCGCAAGCATCTTGCGCTGATTCGGCACGAGCACATGCGCGACATTCGCCGCCATGATCGTGCCGAGGATCGCGCCGAATTCGAGGAAGGCGCCGCGCCCGCTGAACAGACGCGAGCAGGCGTAGGCGACGGCGACGAGAAAAACGAAGATGGCTGCGCGCCGCGTCGTCTCGTTCCAGCCGAACGGCGCCTTGCACAGGAAATCATAGACGAGCCAGCCGACCGCAAGACCCGCGAGCGCGACGCCGACCGCCTGCGGCGGCGACATCGGGAGAAGCCGCAGGTCGACGAGGTAAAGGTCGGCATGGAGGAAGTATTGCAGGCTCATCAGACCGAAGCCCGACAGCCAGACGACGTAGGCCTCCCAGCGGAACCAGCCGATCTGCGGTTGCGAATCGGCGGGCGCGTTCATGTCGCGCGAAATGTGGAAGAAGCCGTCGTCGGCGGCGCGCCAGACGTCGGCTCGGGATGATTTCAGGTTGAGATTGAGGCGCAGAAATCCGAGCGCCAGACCGACCCAGAAGATCGCGGCGACGACATGCAGCCAGCGCAGGCCGAAATCCAGCCAGTCCTGCAGGAGAGACCATGTCATGCGGCGTTCCCCGATTTTGAAATCACGATCCGCGACCATGTTACGCCGGGCGCAGCGCGCTTGTCCGGCTGATCTCGCCGCAGCAGCTTTGGCGGCGGTCCCTCTCGCCCGGCAATGCGTATCGTCTCGTTCGTCGTCACGTCAAACATGCGCCGCTCCGCTGCATCCCGTTCCGGCGCCGATGTCGAGAGCAAGGCGCGCGGAATGGATACCAAAGCATGATTGCGACGTGGACGGCGTGAAACGACAGGCTTTTGCATCGGCCGATTGACGCCGACCTCTCCGGAGCGGCGTTACTCCCCAAGCTTCACGCGATGCTGCGCAACCGGGATCATCGTGCGCACGCTCCGGACGCGCCTCGGGTCGATGCGCGCGGAGACGATTCCTGCGCCGTCGGAGGCCTTTGCAATCACGTGTCCCCATGGATCGGCGACCAGCGAATGGCCGTAGGTCTGCCTGACCTCGTTGCCGGCGGCATGCGGCCCGGTCTGCGCCGCCGCGCAGAAATAGGTCTCGGTCTCGATCGCGCGTGCGCGGCACAGCACTTCCCAATGGTCCTTGCCGGTCTGCATCGTGAAGGCGCTGGGCAATGCGATCAGTTCCGCGCCCTTGTCGGCGAGCGCCTGGAACAGATAGGGGAAGCGCACGTCGTAGCAGATGGCGCAGCCGACCGTGACGCCTTCGCAATCATAGGTGACGACCGCGTCGCCCGGTTTGAACGAGGCGCTTTCGCGGTAGGGCGTTCCATCCGGCGCCGTGATGTCGAACATGTGGATCTTGCGATAGCGCGCGATCTCCTTGCCCTCGCGGTCGAAGGCGACCGTCGTGTTGTGGATGCGCTCGTCGCCGGGAATCCTTTCGAGAATGGAGCCGGCATGGATGAATACGCGATGCTTTTTCGCCAGCTCCTGCATCAGGCTATAGGCGGGGCCGCCGGGGATTTCTTCCGCCGCGTCCATCTTGCCGCGCCGATTGCCGCCGATGAAATCCCAGACCTCCGGCAGGCAGATCCAGTCGGGCCTTTCCTCCAGGACCGCCTGCTCGATCAGCTTTTTAGCGGCGTCGAGATTGGCCTGTTTGTCGCTGACCGAATTCATCTGTATGAGCGAGACTTTCATCGATCAGCCCTGATGCGTGCAAGCGCCCGGCCGGAGGCCGCCCGGGCAATCGGCAATGGGCAGTCGGCATTCGACGATCGACTGCCGACTGCCTAATGCCCTCGGTCACTTCCCCTTCGCGTCGCCGGGCTTGATGTCGGCGAATTTCTTGTTGTTTGCGACCATCCATTCGAGCAGCGACGAGGGTTCGAACCCCTTGCCGGCTGTCTTGTAGACGTCCTTGACGGTCGCCAGCACCTTGTCGAGGCCGACGCGGTCGGCTTCCTGCATCGGGCCGCCGCGCCACACCGGGAAACCGTAGCCGTTGAGCTTGACGATATCGACGTCGAGCGGACGCGACACGATGTCCTCGGACAGGATGCGGCAGGCTTCGTTGACCATCGTCGCATGGATCCACGAGGTGATCTGCTCTTCCGACACGGGCTTGCGCGCGATGCCCTTGTCCTTCGAGACCTTGTCGATGATCTCGTTGGTCGAGGGATCGATGGTGCGCTTGCCTTCGACGTATTTGTAGTAGCCGGAGCCTGTCTTCTGGCCGTAGCGGCCGAGTGCACAAATGGCGTCCGCGATGGCGCCGGTGTCCCGCTTCTGGTTGTCGCGCAGATGCGCGAATTCCTTGCGCCGCCGCATGCCGATGTCGAGGCCCGCGAGATCGCCGACCGCATAGGGGCCCATCGCCATGCCCCATTTCTCCATGGCGGCGTCTATGTCCTGTGGATAGGCGCCCTCTTCCAGCATCATGTCGGCGACCTGACGCCAGGCGGCGAGAATGCGATTGCCGACAAAGCCGTCGCAATTGCCCATCACGACCGGCAGCTTGCCCATGCGCTTGCCGATGGCGACGCCGGTCGCCAGCGCGTCCTTGGCGCTGCGGCCGCCGTCGATCACCTCGACGAGACGCATGATGTTGGCCGGCGAGAAGAAGTGCATGCCGATCACGTCCTGCGGCCGGCCAGCCGCCTCGCCGATGGCGTCGATGTTGAGATAGGACGTGTTGGAGGCCAGCACCGCGCCCGCCTTGACGATCTTGCCGAGCTTGCCGAAGATTTCTTTCTTCAGCGCCATTTCCTCGAATACCGCCTCGATCACGATGTCGACATCGGCGAGCGCCTCGAACTGCGTCGTCAGCGTCAACAGGGAGACCCGCTTGTCCATCGTCGCCTGATCGATGCGGCCGAGCTTCACGTCGCGCTCCCAGGTCGACTTGAAGCGCGTCATGGCGCGGTCGAGCGCCGCCTGATCATTCTCGACGACCGTGACCGGCATGCCGGAATTGACGAGTGAGATGGTGATGCCCGCGCCCATCGTGCCCGAGCCGATGACGCCGGCCTTGGTCACGGCGCGCGGCTCCACGCCTTCGAGAGACGGCACCTTCAGCACCTCACGCTCGGCGAAGAAGACGTAACGCATCGCCTTCGACTGGTCGGAGGCGAGCAGCTCCATGAAGTTCCTGCGCTCGACCGCCTCGCCTTCCTTGAAGTCGCCGTGGGTCGAGGCGCGCACGCATTCGATGATCTTCTCGGGCGCCATGGCGCCGCGCGCCTTCTTCATCACGTCGGCGGCGGCCTTGTCGAAGGCGGCTGCATCGAACGGTTGCTGCTGCTGGCTTGACCTCTTGAGCGGCTTTCCGACGAGCGAGCGAGCGTAGGCGATGGCTTCCTCGCGCAGATCGCCCTCGACGATCTTGTCGACCAGGCCGAGTTTCAGCGCCTCGGCAGCGGGAACCATGCGGCCCGACGTGCAGAGGTCGAGGCCGACGAGCGCGCCCGCCAGACGGGGCACGCGCTGTGTTCCGCCCGCGCCCGGCAGCAGGCCGAGCTTGACCTCTGGCAGGCCGACCCTGGCGTCCTTGACCGCGACGCGGGCATGGGTGGCGAGCGCGATTTCGAATCCGCCGCCCAGCGCGGTGCCATGGATGGCCGCGACGACGGGCTTGTCGCCGGCTTCCATGCCGTTCAACAGTTCCTGCAGCGAGGGGCCGGAGGGCGCCTTGCCGAATTCGCGGATGTCGGCGCCCGCGACGAAGGTGCGGCCTTCGCAGGCGATGACGATCGCCTTGGTCGCTGGGTCGTTCATGCCCTTTTCGACGTGCTCCTTCAGGCCGGAGCGCACGGCCGAGGAGATCGCGTTGACCGGCGGATTGTCGACGAGGACGAGAAGGACGTCGCCCTTCTGGACGGACGAGACAGCGGGCTTGTCGGACATGGACGTTCCTTCGTTATTGGCCGCGTCCGGACGATCCGGCGCGGCCTGTCTGGTTCGGGCCGGAAATCTATCTGGCCGGGCGCGCCCGACGCAATGCCAAAGGCACGGCGCAAAGGCGCGTTGACCATGCCGGAAGCGCATGTCATCCAGCGGTGCAGCCGCCGCCGGGCGGACGGGGTGTGGATCGTCGCGATGGAGCCAGTCGAACTTGCGCGCGCGTGCGCGGCCAAAATGTGGGAAGTCGACCAGACCAGCCGCAGTTTCGGCATGACGCTCGAGGCCGTTGGACCGGGGGTTGCGTCCGTGTCGATGACGGTGCGGCCGGACATGTCGAACAACCACGGCGCGTGCCACGGCGGCGTGATCTTCACGCTTGCCGATTCCGCCTTCGCCTATGCCTGCAATTCCTATGACGCCGTGACCGTTGCGCAGCATTGTTCGATCACCTTTCTGGTCGCGGGAAAGGTGGGCGACACGTTGACCGCCAGGGCGCGGGAAGCGCAGCGGACGGGGCGCTCCGGCGTCTACGATATTACCGTGACCCGGCAGGACGGTGTGGCGATCGCGGAATTCCGCGGCCTGTCGCGGACGACCGGCGGCAGCTTTCTCACCCCGGACGGCGGTTGACCCGCCGCCCGAATTGTCGTGCATGGCGGCTTCCGCCCCTTTCGTTCAGCAGACCGCCATGCCCGAATCCAACGCCCAATATGTTCTGACCCTGTCCTGCCCGAACCGGCCGGGCATCGTAGCGGCCGTGTCGACGTGTCTGTTCGAGCACGGCTGCAACATTCTCGACGCGCAGCAATACGATTCGCTGGACACGGGCGCGTTTTTCGCGCGCATCATGTTCGACCGGGTTGCGAATCAGGAGAAATTTGCGGCGCTGCGAACGGATTTCACAGGGGTCGCCGAGAAATTCGCGTTCAAATGGCAGATGCGCTCCCGCACGAAAAAGAAGCGGGTGGCCATTCTCGCGTCGAAATCGGACCATTGCCTGGCCGACCTGATCTATCGCTGGCGGATCGGCGAACTCGACATCGCGCCGGTTGCAATCATCGCCAATCACCCGCGCGCAGCCTACACTCATATCGACATGGAGGGCGTGCCCTTCCACTATCTTCCCGTCACGCGCGAAACCAAGATGGAGCAAGAGGCCGAGGTCTGGCGCGTCATCCGCGAGGCGGAAGCCGACGTCGTCGTTCTGGCGCGCTACATGCAGGTGCTGTCGGACGGGCTGGCCGCCAAGCTCGCGGGTCGATGCATCAACATCCATCATTCCTTCCTGCCGGGGTTCAAGGGCGCGAAGCCCTACCATCAGGCGCATGCGCGCGGCGTGAAACTGATCGGCGCGACCGCTCATTACGTGACGAGCGATCTCGACGAAGGCCCGATCATCGAGCAGGACGTCGAGCGCATTTCGCATCGCGACACGCCCGACGATCTCGTGCGCAAGGGACGCGACATCGAACGTCGCGTGCTGGCCCGCGCGCTGCGCAAGCACATCGAGGATCGGGTGCTGCTGGACGGGAAGAAGACGGTGGTGTT
Source organism: Pseudomonadota bacterium (assembly GCA_021781815.1). Lineage (GTDB taxonomy): Bacteria > Pseudomonadota > Alphaproteobacteria > Rhizobiales > Beijerinckiaceae > JAJXWB01. Next base: position 220,667 of record JAJXWB010000002.1, read on the forward strand.
CGCGGATTGATTTTGGACCGCGGGCCTTCAGGCGCGTGTTTTCCGTCATTGCGAGGGCGAAGCCACGCGGCGCTCCATCACCCGTCGCCCGGAGATGGATTGCTTCGCTTCGCGCGCAATGACGGCTGGGGCCCGTCGGTCGGCAGACCTATACCTTCGGCGCGCTCGCCCCTACTCTTTTCGCCGCCCCGCAGATTGCGCCCCACGTCTCGTCCGACAGCGGCGCGCCGTTCTTCATGCGCTCGGCCCGCATCGCGCGCTCGGGTTCGCCGGGGACCAGCACTTCCTTCACCCCCTTCACCGGCTTCGCCGATTTGAAATATGCGATGTATCTGCCGACGTCGGCGTCGAAGACATGCTCAGGATCGATGCGCTTTGGATCGACGTAGATCGAGAACATGCCGTTCGCGAATTTTTTCCGCCCGACGTGGGTGGCCTTCGTGCCGGTGAGCGAGCCGCCGAGAATCTCGCACATGAAGGCGAGGCCCGAGCCCTTGTGCTCGCCGAAGGCGCGGATGGCGCCCCGCCCCTTGGTCGAATCGCGCGGACCGCCTTCGACGAGGGGGCCATAGAGCTGCGCGGGGTCGGTCGAGAGTTCGCCGTCCGGGCCAATCAGCGCCCCGGCGGGCAGTGTTTTGCCGCCCTGGCTCGCCACCATTACCTTGCCTTCCGCGACAATGGAGGTGGCGAAATCGAGAATGACCGCCTCGGCCTTCTCACGTGGGATTCCCACGCAAAACGGCGCGGTCGACAACCGGCGCTCGGCGCCGCCGAAGGGCGCGACGAGAATCGAACCCGACGCATTGACGAAATGAATGGAGACCAGCCCCTCGGCCGCCGCCATTTCCGCCCATTCGCCGACCCGGCCGATATGGCCGGCGTCACGCAGCGAAACCGCCGCCAGTCCGGCCGCCTGCGCCTTGGCGACGCCGATCCGCACCGCCTGCGGCGCGACCGTCTGGCCAAACCCGTAGCGGCCGTCGATGACGGCGAGCGCGGGCGTATCGACAAGCATCGCGATCGTCTGGTTCGGGACGATGTCGCCGGACTTCACCCAGTCGACGTAACGCGGCACGCGGATGACGCCGTGGCTGTCATGGCCGGCGAGATTGGCGCCGATCAGCGAGCGCGCAACCCGCAGCGCCTCCTCGCGGGAGCATCCGACGCGCTCGAAGGTCTCGGCGCAGACAGCCTCGAGGACCGGGACCGGGATGTTCGGCATGACCGCGACTCCTTGCTGTTCCTGGCGGCTGCTCGTCTGTCCGCACCGGAGCGGTCGGTCGTGCGCCTCGATCTCAGTAGCGAGCGGGATTGCGCTGCCAGGCGCCCATGCCAGGGCCGCGATAAACCGGCGCGTAGGCCATCGGCGTGTGATGATGGGCCGCAGCGGCATAGCGGTGATGACGCCAGTGTGCAGCGGCATAATGCGTGCGGTGGCTGTGCGCGCGGGCGAACATGCGGCCGCCGGGCGGCGAACCGGAAATCGAAATGCTCGCGCCTTCGTTACGAACCATCTCGAACAGGGCGGCGGCGTTGCCGGGCGCCAGCCGCACGCAACCGTGCGAGGCCGGGCGGCCGAGCTGGGCGGTCGAATAGGTGCCGTGGATCGCATAGCCGCCGCGGAAAAAGATAGAATAGGGCATGGGCGACATGTGATACTTGCGCGAATAATGCATGCGCTGCAGGCTCGTCGGCGCATAGGCGCCGCGCGGCGTCGAATAGCCGGAGCGCGCCGTCGAGACCGGCCAGACGTAGGAGCCGGTCGAGGACTCTACGGTCATGCGCTGGGTGGACAGATCGACGTGAATCCGAACGCGGGCCTGAGCTGCCGGCGCCTGAAATGCAAATGCGCCCGCCATGGCCAGAACGGCTATAATAAATCGTTTCATGATTTGACCCCTGCAAAAAAAGCTACGCTGCAGCATCGGGACATGAATATTGATGGCGCCGGCCGGCTTGGCAACCGACAAGCTCCGTAAAGGTTGACAGGCGTCCGCGAATCGCGCGCTTGACAAGCTGGAAGTGGCTTCGGGAGGTTCCGCCTTGCGCTCGTTTTCGATCGTGTTGGGATTTCTTCTCGCGGCAGCCGGCGCTCCGGCGCGGGCGCAGGATGTGGGCTCGCTCGATCCCAGGCCTTTGCCGCCGCTCGCCGATCCCGATAGCCCGACGACGCCGGCGAAGGAATTGTTCGGCCGTGCGCGCAAGGCCGCGCCGATGGAGCCGGACTCGATCGGATTTTACTCGAAAGGCTGTCTGGCCGGCGCGGAGTCGCTGCCGGTCGACGGGGCGACCTGGCGGGTGATGCGGCTGTCGCGCAACCGCAATTGGGGCAATCCTGCGCTGATCGCCTTTCTGGAACGGCTCGCCGAGACCGTGCCGAAGGTGTCGCACTGGCCCGGCCTGCTGGTTGGCGACATTTCTCAGCCCCGCGGCGGCCCCATGCTGACCGGCCACGCCTCGCATCAGATCGGTCTCGACGCCGACATCTGGCTGACCCCCATGCCACGCCGTGAACTGACCCGCGAGGAACGGGAGCTCATGCCGGCGACCATGATCGTGCGGCCCGACCGGCTCGACGTCGATCCGAATTCCTGGACCCCGGATCATCTCGCGGTCCTGCGGGCCGCGGCCAAGGCGCCGGAAACGCAACGCATTTTCGTCAACGCAGCGATCAAGAAGGCGCTGTGCCGGGACGCGGGGCCGGACCGCGACTGGCTTTCCAAGATCCGACCGATGTATGGCCACGACTATCACTTCCACATTCGCATCTATTGCCCGCGCGGCGAGGACAGGTGCGATGGGCAGGATCCCGTGCCGCCGGGCGACGGCTGCGATCAACTCGCCTGGTGGTTCAGGCCCGCCGTGCTCCATCCGAAGCCGACCCCGCACGCCAAGCCCAGGCCGCCGCTGACCATGGCTGCGCTGCCGACTGAATGCCGGACGGTCCTCAAGGCGAAATGAGAGCGCCGCGCCGGTCAGCGTGGCTTTGGCGTCCGCCAGCCCACGACCGCGGAGCCGATCGCCTCTCCCGTTTTTGCATTGGTCCAGCGACCCTCCCGCCACACGCACAGGAACGGCAACTTGTAAGTGCCCGACTGGTCCTGGCACAGCAGCTCCACCCGCTGGCCGTCGTCAGGCGGCGCGCCGCTGTTGAACTCGGCAAGACGGTGTTCGAGGGTCGTCATGTCGGCTCCTGACTTTCGGCGGGGGACGCCCATGCGTATATTGCGCCGAAAACGCATGGCTTCAAAGCGCGCTGCGCGCTTGCATTTCAAGGGGAAGCGCGCGACACCGTCTCAAAGTCTGCAATCACAGTTCCGCGTGGTGAAATGAACGAGCATTCCCGTAATGAGGCGCGGACCTCCGTCGCCGCCATCGCCGACATTCAGGCGCGGCTCGAACAGCAGGACTACATCTGCAATTCATCGATCGCGACTTCGCTGTTTCTTGCGCAACAGTTGGACAAGCCCCTGCTGATCGAAGGGCCGCCCGGCGTCGGCAAGACCGAACTGGCCAAGGCCGCCGCCGCCATGACCGGCAAGCCGCTGATCCGCCTGCAATGCTATGAGGGGCTGGACGAGACCAAGGCGCTGTACGAGTGGAAATACGGCAAGCAGCTTCTCTACACGCAGGTGCTGAAGGAGAAACTCGGCGACCTCCTGCAGGGCGCCGTCGGCCTCAAGGACTCGATCGCGCGGCTGCACGAATTCGACGACACGTTCTTCTCCGAAGAATTCCTGGAGCCGCGGCCCCTGCTGAAAGCTCTGTGGGAGCCCGGCGGGGCGGTGCTGCTGATCGACGAGATCGACAAGGCCGATGACGAGTTCGAGGCCTTTCTTCTGGAGCTGCTGTCGGATTACCAGATTTCTGTCCCGGAACTCGGCACGATCAAGGCGAAGTCGACGCCGCTGGTATTCCTGACATCCAACAACAAGCGCGAGCTCGGCGACGCGCTCAAGCGCCGTTGCCTGCACCTTCACATTCCCTTCCCCGACGCCGCGCTCGAACAATCGATCGTGCGCCGGCGCGTGCCGGAGGCCGAGGCGCGGCTCAACGCGCAGCTCGTCGGGTTCGTGCAGGCCCTGCGCAAGCTCGATCTCAGGAAGGTTCCGGCGATCAGCGAGACGCTCGACTGGGCGCGCACGCTGGTGCTGATGCACGCGCGCGAACTCGACGCCGATCTGGTTCGCGCGACCCTCAACGTGCTGCTCAAATACCAGGACGACATCGAGTCGGTCGAATCCGAGATCCCCGCGCTGGTGGTCGGCGCGAAGAAGGAACCGGAGTGGCGTAGCCTCAAATGACGGAGATGCTGTCAGACTTCATCCGCGCGCTTCGCGCAGCGGATGTCCGGGTTTCTCCCTCGGAGGCCATCGATGCGGGCGCGGCGCTGGAGCGGATCGGCTACGAGGATCGTCAAATCCTGAAGTTCGGCCTCTCCCAGGCGCTCGCCAAGACCATCGACGAGAAGCAGGCGTTCAACGAAACCTTCGAGAAGTTTTTCGAATTCCGCTCGTTTTCCGGCCGTGCGGGGAACGCCGTGTCGCAGGACGAGGACGCGCCTTCGCAACAAAACTCCGTCCGCCAGAGCGAGCAGGGCGGACAGGGTGCGCAGGCGGGCGGGGGCTCCTCCGGCCAGGGGCAGGGCGAGAGCGCGCAGAGGCAATCGCCCGGCGACGCGTCCGCCGCCGACCTGATCGACGTCCTCGAACGCGGCGATCGCGCGGAGTTGCAGAGGCGGCTCGCCGAAGCCGCGCGAAAGACAGGCGTGACCGACATCCGCTTCTTCACCCAGCGTGGCCTGTATGCGCTGAAGATCCAGCGCGAGATGGGGGCGGAAAAGCTCGACGATATGATCGCCGAGGCGCGTGAGTCGAACGATCCCCGCCAGCAGGCCGAGGGCGACCGTTTGCGTCAGGTGCGCGAGGAATTTCGCGCGGAAGTCAGGGATTTCGTCGAGCGACGGTTAGCATTGTTCGCCGCCAATTCCGGCCGGCGATTGCGCGAGGAGATTCTGGAAAGCGTGCGGCTCAGCAATGTCGAGCGCACCGACATGAAGCTGATGCGCGACCTGGTCGCCAAGATGGCGAAGCGCCTCGTCTCGCTGCACTCGCGCCGCAGGAAAACGGCGCGACGAGGGCAGCTCGACATCCGTAAGACGATCCGCATCAACATCGAATACGATGGGCTACTGTTCCACACGATCTGGAAAAAGCGCAAGATCGACCGGCCCAAGGTGCTGGCGATCTGCGACGTGTCCGGCTCGGTGGCGCAGGTATCGCGATTCCTGCTGATGTTTCTCCATTCGCTTCATGAGGTGATCCCGCATGTGCGCTCCTTCGCCTTTTCCGGACAGCTCGGCGAAGTGACGGATCTTTTCGAGCGCGAAGACGTCGAGCGCGCCATCGCCGAGACGCTCGACCGCTTCGGCGGCTCGACGGATTACGGCGAGGCGTTCGAAACCTTCGAATCTCTGGCGCTGGACCAGGTCGACAGACGCACGACGGTGCTCGTCCTCGGCGACGCCCGCAACAACAACGCCGAGCCGCGCGCCGACATCCTGCGCAAGATTCACGATCGCGCCCGACGCGTGATCTTCCTCAATCCGGAATCGCGCGTCTCGTGGAACACCGGAGATAGCGTGATGCGGGTCTATGAACCCTGTGTCGATCGCGCCATCGTCTGCGCGTCGCTGAAGGATCTGGAGCGCGTGGTGTCGGATCTCTTGCGCACCGCGGCGTGATCGCGCGCACCGCGCCGCGGCCGCGCTAGGGTTGGCCTGGCGGCGTTTCGCTGATCGCCTCGTCGCGCAACTCGCGCCTCAGGATCTTGCCGACGTTGGTCTTCGGCAGCGTGGTGCGGAATTCGACGCGGCGCGGCGTCTTGTAGCCGGTGAGTCGCGCCTTGTAGAAGGAGGCGAGGGCGTCCTTGTCGATATTGGCGTCTTTCGGCACGACGTAGAGAACGACCGCCTCGCCGGAACCGGCGTCAGGCACGCCAACGGCCGCGCATTCGAGCACGCCCGGATAGTCGGCGACCACAGCCTCGATTTCGTTCGGATAGACGTTGAAGCCGGAGACGATGATCATATCCTTCTTGCGATCTACGATTCGCAGGTAGCCCCGCTCGTCGAGGGTTCCGATGTCGCCGGATTTGAAGAAACCGTCCGGGGTCATTGCGCTGGCCGTCTCATCGGGCCTGTTCCAGTAACCGACCATGAGCTGCGGCCCGCGGATTGCGATCTCGCCGGGTTGCCCCGGCGCGACGTCGCGGCCGGCGTCGTCGATGATGCGGATATCGACGCCGGGCATCGGGAGGCCGACAGAACCGTTGAAAGCGGCCAGGTCCGCGGGGTTGCAGACGACGCCCGAACACGTCTCGGACAGCCCGTAGCCCTCGACGATCGGGACGCCCGTGACCTCCATCCAGCGGCGCGCGACGGAGTCCTGCACCGCCATGCCGCCTCCGTTCGCGACCAGAAGGTCGCTGAAGTCGAGCCTGACGAAATCGGGATTGTTGAGCAGGCCGTTGAACAGCGTGTTGACGGCCGGGAACATATGAAATCTGTGCCTGGCCAGCTCCTTGACGAGGCCGGGGATGTCGCGCGGATTGGGGATGAGCAGGCACAGGGCGCCGGCGCGCAGCGCCAGCAGGGAGCAGGTCACGAACGCGAACACGTGATAGAGCGGCAGCGCGGTCACGAAGGTCGGCTGGCCATGGATCTGCTTGCGTTTGAACGCCGGTTGCAACCATGCCTCGGAGGCGAGCACCGCAGCGAGAAGCGCGCCATGGGTGAGCGTGGCGCCCTTGGAGACCCCGGTCGTGCCGCCGGTATATTGCAGCACCGCGGCGTCGGCATGGGTGAGGGGCGGCTCGACCAGCGGTCTGCCGGCGCCGGCGGCGACGGCCGCCTTGTAGCGGATCGCGCCCGGCAGCGAATAGGGCGGGACCATCCTGCGTCGAACGACCAGATTGACGATCGCGCCTTTGGGGAAACCCAACAGGTCGCCCATGCTCGCAAGCACGATATGGCGGATGTCGGTTTTCGCGACGACCTGCTGAAGCGTGACGGCGAAATTCTCGAGGATGAAGATCGCCCGTGCGCCGGAATCCTTGAGTTGGTGTTCGAGTTCGCGCGGCGTATAGAGAGGGTTGACGTTGACGGCGATGAAGCCGGCCCGCAGGATGGCGGCGATGACGATCGGATATTGCAGGACATTCGGCATCATGACCGCGACGCGGTCGCCGCGCGCCAGTCCCTGCGACTGCAGCCATGCGCCGAGATCGCGCGACATCGTGTCGATATCGCCGAAGGAGATCGTCCGGCCCATACAGATATAGGCCGGCAGGTCGTGAAACCGTTGGTAGCTTTCCGCTGCAAGCGCGACGAGCGAGGGATATGCGCTGGTGTCGACCTCGGCCTTTACACCCTCCGGGTAACTGGCGAGCCAGGGCCGATCCATCCTGTTTCACTCCCACTGGCCGTGCGGCGGCGTCCGCGCCTGCGCGCGCTCTGGTCCGGATCGGCATATTCGCTCGAATTGACAGCGGGTCAATGGTTCCGCTCAATCCCCCCGGGCGGCCGACGAACCGGCCGCCTGCGCCCTGTCTGTCCACCTCTCGCGAGGATCACGCCATGAAAGCCGCAGCCTGTGTCCTGACGCTGCTTTGGTCCGTTTCCGCGGCCTCCGCTGCGGGCATTCCAAAATTCGACTATGCCCGGACGTGCCGCGACACCCCGCCGGTCGCCATGGACCAGAAGGCGACATTCAAGCAGTGCATGGCGGATGAGAAATCCGCGCGCGATTCGCTGCCGCAGGCCTGGGCGCACGCCTCGGCCGGCGCGCGCCAGCAATGTTCGGCGATGACGCAGATGGGCGGGCAACCGAGCTACGTCGAACTGCTCACGTGTCTGGAAATGGAAAACCCGAAAACCCGCACCGCGCCGGATGTCGGGATCAACACATTCCACAATCCGCATCCGCAACCCAGGCGGACGCCGGCGGCCGACTAGAGCGTTTTCCTCTCATGCTGGCTCGTAGCCGGCGGCAGCGCGCCGATCGTATTCCACAATCCATCGACCGTTCGCTCCGCAGCCTTGCGCAGTAGCGCCTTGAGCTTTGAGAAGGCGTCTCGATCGGATTGAAGTCGGGGCTGTAGGGCGGGAGATAGAGAAGGCTGGCCCCAGCCGCTTCGATCGCGTCGCGCACGCCTGCGCCTTTGTGGCTGCCGAGATTGTCCATGATCACGATGTCGCCGGGCCGCAGTTCCGGAACCAGAACCTGATCGACATAGGC
>JAJXWB010000039.1 GCA_021781815.1 Pseudomonadota bacterium
CGATACGACGATGATCCCTTCCCTCGCCCATCCGTCTAAGAGAAGGTATTCATTTGGGAACACAGCCGATCGCTCCGAAACCGAGCAGCCGAAGACGCGGCGTTGGTGGGATCGTAAGTTGATTGTTCAAATGGACCTCATTCGATGCGACGAGCGGATCGAAATTGAGTGAATGCACTCGATCCCCGAGGCCGAAGCAGATGAAGGACACCAACGGACCTTCTCCGGCGCTCAGGAGAATCCTGACCTTTTGGCCATTGATGTTCTACGGTCTCGGGGTCATCGTGGGGGCCGGAATCTACGTTTCGCTCGGTGAAGTCATCGGCTTGGCTGGTTCTGCGGCCCCGACGTCGTTCGTGATAGCCGGTGTTTGCGCCGCCATGACCGGCCTTGCTTACGCGGATTTGTCCGGGCGTTTCCCTGAAGCAGCAGGCGCCGCTGCCTATGCCCGACACGCCTTTGGTGACAAGACCGCGATCGCTGTTGGAGGCTTCACCACCATTGCGGCGGCAGTTTCTGCCGCTTCCATTGCCCGAGGCGCGGTTACTTACATTGATGATCTCGTCCCACTGCCCGCAACGCTCCTCGTAGCGCTCCTCGTTATTGCCTTCGGCGTCATTGCAATATGGGGAGTTCGGCAAAGCGTCGCCATCGCGGCTGTCATTGGAGCGCTGGAGATTCTCGGGCTCCTGGGAGCCTTTTCGATGGGCGTCACGAGAGCGGGCGATACATGGCCGTCGCTGGTCCCTATCGACACAGCAGGGTGGCATAACGCAATGGCGGGCGCGTTCGTAGCCTTCTTCGCCTTCGTAGGTTTCGAAGCGCTCGGGAACATGTCCGAGGAGGTTCGCGACGCCAAGCGCACAGTCCCTCGAGCCATTCTGGCATCGGTGGCAGTGAGCATGGTGATCTACACGGCGGTCTCGGCGTCAGCGGTGATGGGCGGCGCAGGCGCCGAGAATAGCCTTGGCTCGCTCTTCAGCGGACGCTGGACCACCATTTTCACGTTCGTTGCGTCGTTGTGTGTCGCGAATGGTGCATTGGTGCAAATCACGATGCTGTCGCGGCTGTTCTACGGAATGGCTGCGAACGGAGAGCTCCCGGCCTTTTTGGCGCGCATCAATGAAGGGACCGGGACGCCTGTACATGCGACTGCTCTCGCGACGTCCATCATTCTCATGACTTCGGTCAGTCTGACTTTCAAATCTCTCATCGTCATCGCCAATTTGCTTACGCTGATGATTTTCATTGTCGTCAACCTGGCCCTACTGCGCGTCCGGCGAATGCATGAGGATCCGGAGGACGTCTTCACCGCGCCTCCTTGGGCGCCAGTCCTTGGAATTCTGCTCAGTGTCCTTATGCTGGCTTCTTACTTCTGGTAGCAAGATCATTTGCTTACGGTATGAGGGGGCAATGCCCTGCGCGGGCAGGCCAAGTCCCACCTTCCTTTCGAACTCAACCGGGCTGACGTAGCCGATCGTCGAGTGCCTGCGCACCGTGTTGTAGAAGCGCTCGATGTAGTCGAACACGTCCGCCTGGCGTCGTCGCGAGTTACGGTGACGTGATATCGATTGCATAATTACCTCGCCAGCGACGCCGGCGGCGGAATTGATGCAATTGGTATCACGTCACCGTAACCCCGTAATTAGTTTGGGGAATTGATATACCGTCCCCGTAATTCGTAACCCACGAAAATCATTCGTCGTCCAGAATACGAACGTTGCGGCCGCGGCGTTTGGCTTCAAGTAGGAAATCACGAACTTCTTTTGGCAGCGGGCGACGAATGCCATGCTTCCTGCGGTGCATCCGCCCAAGTTCTTCCAAGCGAATGGTCGCAGCTTTCAGACTGACTTGAAACCGTTCTGAAATTTCAGATGCAGTTGGCTCGCTTGCCATGTCCAGCAAATGGCGCGGAATCAGCAAAGCACCCGCAACGCGATTTGCTTCAGCTTCATCAATTCGTGTTTGTGCAACGATCTTTTCGATCGGCCTGTTCGAAACATTCCGATGTCTGACGCGCTGGTGTTTGCAGATAGCATGCGCAATTTCGTGAGCGATTGTGAATCGCGCACGTTTGTGCAGATCTCGGCGAAATAGGTCATTCGCCGCATCAAAGGTGCTCTCTCGAATGCGGATTATTTTTGTGTGCGGATCGAACTCCGCTTCATCGTCAGGCAATTGGTTATCGGGGACACGTTGGTAATTTACGATCGTGCCGTCGTCCTTGAGTTTCATGAGCATAGTCATGACGTCCGGGATACATTGATCGACTATGCCCCACTCGCGGCGCTTTTTCTCCGCCGCGAGTTCCAGAACTTCCTCAGTTGAAGGCAACATAACGCGACCTCCTAGCGCTCACCGATCGTGAGTAGTCTACCATGATATCAGCTGCACCCCGTCGTGCTGCCGCACGTATCGCACTTCAGGCACGTTCCGTTCCGCACCAGCGTGAAATTCGCGCATTCGGGGCAGGCTTCGCCGACATAGCCCTTCATGCGGGCTTCCGCGCGCTTTTCGGCGACGAGGTCGGAGGGGGTGGGCTGGCTCCAGCCGAGACGATCGAGGTCGCGCGCGACGTCGGCCACCTCGTGCGCCACGTCCTGCTTCAGCGCCGTCGCGCCCTCGGTCGCAAGCATCGTCGTGGGGACGTGCGCGGATTTCGTTTCCGCGCCGCCCGTCACCAGCATCAGACGGTCCGTCTTGGAGCGCACCAGCCCGCGCGAGACGAAACTCGGCGTCGCGGCCTTGTCGCCGTCCGGCGCCTTGCCCTCGTCCTGACCCCTGCCCATCGCGGTATAGCCGATATCCTCGGGCGAGACATGCGCGAGGTCGTTGCGCTGCAGGTAGGAGATGGCGAGTTCGCGGAACACGTAGTCGAGAATCGACGTTGCATTCTTGATCGCGTCGTTGCCCTGCACAAATCCGGCCGGCTCGAACCGGGTGAAGGTGAAGGCGTCGACATATTCCTCCAGCGGCACGCCGTACTGCAGGCCGAGCGAGATGGCGATGGCGAAATTGTTCATCAGCGAGCGGAAGGCCGCGCCCTCCTTGTGCATGTCGATGAAAATCTCGCCGAGACGCCCGTCCACATATTCGCCGGTGCGCAGATAGACCTTGTGGCCGCCGACGATGGCCTTCTGGGTATAGCCTTTGCGGCGGTCCGGCAGCTTTTCGCGATCGCGCGTGACCATCACGCGCTCGATCACGCGCTCGACGATCTTTTCCGCCACGGCGGCGGCGCGCGCGGGCGCGTTGGAGGCGATGATGTCGGCGATCGCGTCCTCGGCGTCGTCGGAATCGTCCTCGATCAGCTGCGCATTGAGCGGCTGCGACAGTTTCGAGCCGTCGCGATAGAGGGCGTTCGCCTTGAGCGCGAGGCGCCAGGACAGCATGTAGCTTTCCTTGCAGTCCTCGACGCTGGCGTCGTTGGGCATGTTGATCGTCTTGGAGATCGCGCCCGAGATGAAGGGCTGCGCCGCCGCCATCATGCGGATGTGGCTCGCCACCGAGAGATAGCGCTTTCCGGTGCGCCCGCAGGGATTGGCGCAGTCGAACACGGCATAGTGTTCCTGCTTCAGGTGCGGCGCGCCTTCGAGCGTCATGGCGCCGCAGACGTGGATGTTGGCGGCCTCGATCTCGGCTTTCGAGAATCCGAGGTGGACCAGAAGATCGAAGGAGGGATCTTCCAGCTTCTCCGCGGGAACCTTCAGGGTCTCGACCAGGAATTCGGCGCCAAGCGCGAACTTGTTGAAGACGAACTTGATGTCAAACGCGGAGGCCAGCGAGGCTTCGAGCGTGGCGATCTTCTCGTCGGTAAACCCTTTCGCGCGCAACGTCGCATGATTGACGCCAGGCGACTGCGCGAGCGAGGCGTGGCCCACGGCGTAGGCCTCGATCTCGGCGATCTCGCTTTCACGATAGCCGAGCGACCGCAGGGCCTCGGGCGCGGCGCGGTTGATGATCTTGAAATAACCGCCGCCCGCCAGCTTCTTGAATTTCACCAGAGCGAAATCCGGCTCGATACCGGTCGTGTCGCAATCCATGACGAGACCGATCGTGCCTGTCGGCGCGACGACGGACACCTGCGCATTGCGAAAACCGTTGACCTCGCCGAGCGCCAGCGCCTCGTCCCACGCGCCTTTCGCGCGAGATACGAAATCCTCCTGCGGGCAGGAGGCGAGGTCGAGCGGCACCGGGGCGATCGACAGCTTCTCGTAGCCGGTCGCCTCGCCATGCGCAGCGCGGCGGTGATTGCGGATCACGCGCAGCATGGCGCTGGCGTTGCGCTTGTAATCGGCGAACGGACCGATCTCGCCGGCCATTTCAGCCGAGGTCTTGTAACAGACGCCGGTCATGATCGCCGAGAGCGCGCCGCAGGTAGCGCGGCCGACCGGGGAATCATAGGCGACGCCAGACGACATCAGCAGGCCGCCGACGTTGGCGTAGCCGAGGCCGAGCGTGCGATATTCGTAAGAGAGCTTCGCGATCTCCTTCGACGGGAACTGCGCCATCGTCACGGAGATTTCGAGTACGATGGTCCAGAGCCGCACGGCATGCTCGTAGCGCGCCGTATCGAACTTGTTGGTGGCCGGATCGCGGAAGGTCAGCAGGTTCAGCGACGCCAGATTGCAGGCGGTGTCGTCGAGGAACATGTATTCCGAACACGGGTTCGACGCGACGATCGGGCCGGCGGCCGGGCAGGTATGCCAGTCGTTGATGGTGGTGTGGAACTGGATGCCCGGATCGGCCGAGGCCCATGCGGCGTAACCGACCTTGTCCCAGAGCTCGCTGGCGTTCAGCACCTTGTGCGTCTTGCCGTCGAGGCGGCGCGTCAGCCGCCATTCGCCGCCTTTCTCGACCGCGTTGAGGAAATCGTCGGTGACGCGGATCGAATTGTTCGAGTTCTGGCCGGAGACGGTGAGATAGGCCTCGGAATCCCAGTCGAGATTGTAGGTGTCGAACTCGATGTCCTTGTAACCCTGCTTGGCGAACTGAATGACGCGCTTGATGTAGTTGTCCGGCACGTCGGCGCGGCGCGCCAGGCGGATTTCGCGCTTCAGCGCCGGGTTCTTCTCCGGGTTGAAGCAGTCGTCGCCGGACCCCTCGCAGTTGACGGCCGCGCGCATGACAGCCTTCATGTGCTTCTTGATGGTCCTGGAGCCGGTGACGAGCGCCGCGACCTTCTCTTCTTCCTTCACCTTCCAGTCGATGAAGTCCTCGATGTCGGGATGGTCGATGTCGACCACGACCATTTTCGCGGCGCGACGCGTCGTGCCACCGGATTTGATCGCGCCGGCGGCGCGATCGCCGATCTTGAGGAAGGACATGAGGCCGGACGAGCGACCGCCGCCCGAGAGCTTCTCGTTCTCGCCGCGCAGGCGCGAAAAATTGGTGCCGGTGCCGGAGCCGTACTTGAACAGGCGCGCCTCGCGCACCCACAGGTCCATGATTCCGCCCTCGTTGACGAGGTCGTCGGCGACCGACTGGATGAAGCAGGCGTGCGGCTGCGGATGCTCGTAGGAGGACTTCGACTTGGTCAGCTTGCCGGTCTGGAAATCGACGTAATAATGACCCTGGCTCGGGCCGTCGATGCCATAGGCCCAATGCAGGCCGGTGTTGAACCATTGCGGCGAATTGGGCGCGGCGACCTGGGCGGCCAGCATGAATCGCAACTCGTCATAGAAGGCCTGCGCGTCTTCTTCTGCGTTGAAATACTTTCCTTTCCAGCCCCAGTAGGTCCACGCGCCGGCAAGCCGGTCGAATACCTGCTGCGCGGTCTTTTCCGAGCCGTAGCGTTCGGGGGCGGGCAGGGCGGACAGCGCAGCCTCGTCGGCGACGGAACGCCACAGGAAGGAGGGAACGTCGTTCTCCTCGACCTTTTTCAGGCGCGCAGGCACGCCCGCCTTGCGAAAATACTTCTGCGCAAGCACGTCGGCGGCGACCTGACTCCACATCGACGGCGTTTCGATGCCGTCGAGCGAGAAGACGATCGAGCCGTCGGGATTCCTGATCTCGCTCTTCGTCGTGCGGAATTCCAGCGCCGCGTAGGGAGAGCGTCCTGCTTCGGTATAACGTCTTTCGATCCGCATTTTCGATCCCCCATGACGCAGGCGCGCCCGCGCCGGCTCATTTTCAGCCCTGCAAATTCTGTTCGACGCACTGTGAAAACACGCGGCGACCGCCGCTGGCTCTGTGACGAGACGCTATGAACCCGTGCCGACAGGCGACTGGCCGTCACGCCCGGCCCCGATACGAATGAAGCGAGATTAGGGCGAGTCGTTTGAGGGCGTCAAGATATTGTACGCCACGTAACGCCCGGTTCTAGATATAGTAGAAAACCTGTGGATTGCGGGGAAAATGTTAGGAAAATTGTGGTCAGCGCCCGCCGGTTCGCGAGATTCGACAAGAGGACGCCGCGCGAGCCGACGCGAATCCCCGGGACAACGCCAGTCGGCGGGCTGCCGAAGCGGCGAACCGGCGATCGCGGTCAGGCCGCCCCGAAGGCGACGGCGCAGCCCGGCCTGCCGCCCCATTCCGCCCATGAACCGTCATAGACAGGCGCGGACCGTTTCGCCGCCGCCTCCAGCGCGAGACTGAGGATCGCGGCCGAGACGCCCGAACCGCAGGTGGTGATGATCGGCTTGCCCAGATCGAGCCCCGCGTCGCGGAACGCCGCCGACAGCGCCGCGGTCGACTTGAGGCGGCCGTTCTCGACGATATCGGTCCACGGCAGATTCCGGGCGCCGGGCATATGACCGGACTTGAGGCCAGGCCGCGGCTCCGGCGCCTCGCCGCGGAAACGGTCGGCGGCGCGCGCATCGACCACTTGCACGCCGGATGCGAGAGCGGTCTTCACGTCCTCGAGGCTGGCGACGGCGCCGTGGTCGAACCGCGCCGTAAAATGACGGGGCTGGCGGCGGACATCGCCTTCCTCCAGCGGATGGCCCTGTTCCTTCCATGCGGGCAGGCCGCCCTCCAGCACGTAGACATCGGCGACGCCGAAGGTGCGCAGCATCCACCACACGCGCGGCGCGGAAAACAGGCCATAGGAATCGTAGACGACGACGCGCATGCCGTCGCCAAGTCCGAGCGCGCGCATGGCGCTGGAAAACGCGACGGGATCGGGCAGCATATGCGGCAGCGGCGACTTTCGATCGCTGATCGCGTCGATGTCGAAATGCACGGCGCCGGGAATGTGCTGGGCGAGATATTCGGCCCGTGCGTCGCGGCCGAGGTCGGGCATATGCCACGTGCCGTCGACCAGAAAGAGATCCGGCGCCGCCAGATGCTGGACGAGCCACCCTGTCGTCACGAAATGCGAATGTGCGGCTGCAGGCATGCTTATGTCCCCGAAACTGCTGTTGGCGCGGATTATCCTATTCCGCGCGCTGGCTGCAAGCGCGGCCGCCGGCTGCGGACGATGTCTCAGGCCGCCTCGAACGGCGGCCGAATCGTGGTTCTGCGATCCATCCACGCGGGAACGGGCAGGTTCTTCGAGCGCAGGAAGTCCGGATTGAACATCTTGGCTGCGTAGCGCACGCCGGAATCGCACAGCGGCGTCACGATCGTGCGGCCAGGCCCCATCTCGCGCGCAAGACGGATCGCGCCAGCGACGTTGATCCCGGAGGAGCCGCCGAGCAGCAATCCCTCTTCCTCGGCCAGTTGGAACACGATGCCCAACGCCTCGTCGTCCGGGATTTGATAGGCGACGTCGACCTCGACCCCTTTCAGATTTTCAGTGATGCGGCCCTGGCCGATGCCTTCCGTGATCGAGGAGCCGGTCGCCTTGAGTTCGCCGGTCGTGTACCAGGAATAGAGAGCTGCCCCGAAAGGATCGGCCAGTCCGATTTTCACCTTGGAATTGCGCTGCTTCAGCGCCATGGACACGCCGCCGAGGGTGCCGCCCGACCCGACAGCGCAGATAAAGCCGTCGATCTCGCCGCCGGTTTGCTCCCAGATTTCCGGCCCGGTCGTCGTGCGGTGTCCCTCGCGGTTCGCGACATTGTCGAACTGATTTGCCCAGATCGCGCCGTTCTCGTTCGTGTCAGCGATCTGGCGCGCCAGACGGCCCGACAGTTTCACGTAATTGTTCGGGCTGGAGTAGGGCGCTGCAGGCACTTCGATCAATTCCGCGCCCTGCAGGCGCAGCATGTCCTTTTTTTCGCGGCTCTGCGTCTCCGGAATGACGATCACGGTGCGATAGCCGAGCGCATTGGCGACCAGCGCCAGGCCGATGCCTGTATTGCCGGCGGTGCCCTCGACGATCGTGCCGCCTGGCTTCAGATGGCCGCGCGCCTCTGCGTCGCGCACGATGGCGAGCGCAGCGCGGTCCTTCACCGAGCCGCCGGGGTTCATGAATTCCGCCTTGCCGAGAATGCGGCAGCCCGTGGCCCTGGACGCGGCGCGCAATTCGATCAGCGGCGTGTGGCCGATGGCATCGACGACATTGGGAGAAAACTGCATGGCGATCCGGTTTCCGTTCTCCTCTTGCGTAAAGCGCCGCGCCGTTCCCCGCAAGATCCGCCGAACATCGCGACAAGGGAGGAGGCGTCACGAACATCCTGCCGGGCAGGCCGGCCATTTTCAGGACCGGGGGCTGGCGCCATGCCGACGCCGCCGCGTCAAAGCGGCTGATATCCACACTGCGAACCAGCGCATCCGACATGCGGGCCATGCAGCGCCGCGAATTGGCGGCCTCGCGGCCAGCCGCTAGCATGGCTTGCAGAGGCGGGCGCCTGTCGCGCTCGCCAGGGAAAGCGGGCCAATGCCGACGCACGATCGTTACCCGACGCTGTTTTCTCCGCTCGACCTCGGTTTTGTCACCATCAAGAACCGTGCGCTGATGGGCTCCATGCACACGGGCCTGGAAGAAGACGAGAACGGCTTCGAGAAGCAGGCGGCCTTCTTCGCCGAACGTGCGAAAAACGGCGTCGGGATGATCATCACCGGCGGCATCCCGCCGAATTTCGAGGCGAGCGGACGCGGTACGAAACTTTCGACGCCCGAGGAAGCCGCCCAGCACCGCATCGTGACGGACGCCGTGCATGCGGCCGATCCGGACGTGAAGATCTGCATGCAGATCCTGCACACTGGCCCGTTGGCGCGCACGCCCGAATGTGTGGCGCCCTCAGCCGTAAAATCGCGCATCGGCTCCTATATGCCGAACGCGCTGGATGAAGACGGCGTCGAAAAGCAGATCTCCGATTTCGCCAACTGCGCCGCGCTTGCAAAATCGGCCGGCTATGACGGCGTCGAGATCATCGGCTCGGCCGGCTACCTGATCTCGACATTTCTGGTCGAGAAGACCAACCGGCGCACGGATCGCTGGGGCGGTTCGTTTGAAAACCGGATGCGATTTCCGGTAGAAGTCATCAAGCGCGTGCGCGCCGCTGTCGGACCCAACTTCATCCTGATCTTCCGCATCTCCGCGATGGACATGCTCGAAGGCGGTCTCGCGTGGGAGGAGGTGGTTGCCCTCGGCAAGGCCGTGGTCGCCGCCGGCGTCAACATCGTCTCGACGCATTTCTGCTGGCACGAGGCGTTCGTGCCGACCATCGCCACCATGGTGCCGCGCGCGGCCTTCACGCAGGTGACAGGCCGGCTGCGCAGGGAACTGGGCGTACCGATGATCACGTCCAATCGCATCAACATGCCCCAGGTCGCCGAAGACGTTCTCGTGCGAGGCGATGGAGACATTGTCTCGATGGCGCGGCCGATGCTGGCCGATCCCGAACTCGTGCGGAAGGCCGCCGAGGGGCGCGAGGACGAGATCAACACCTGCATCGCCTGCAATCAGGCCTGCCTCGACCATACCTTCACCGGGCGCACCGTGAGCTGTCTCGTCAACCCGCGCGCCTGCCATGAGACCGAGCTGAAATACGAGCCGGCGATGCAAGTGAAGCGCATCGCCGTCGTCGGCGCTGGCCCGGCGGGCCTCGCGTTCGCCACGACGGCGGCCGAGCGCGGGCACAAGGTCACGTTGTTCGAGGCCGGCCCGGAGATCGGCGGCCAGTTCAATCTCGCGCGCAAAATTCCTGGCAAGGAAGAGTTCAACGAGACGCTGCGTTACTTCCGCCGCATGATCGCGGTGCGCGGCGTCGACCTGCGCCTCAACACGCGCGTCGATGCGGCGAGCCTGAAGGCGCAGGGTTTCGATGAAGTGATCGTGGCGACGGGCATCGAGCCACGCACCCCGCAGATCGAAGGCATCGATCATCCGAAGGTCGTCGGCTACATCGACGCCATTCTCGGCCGCAAGCCGATTGGTCGGAAGGTTGCGATCATGGGCGCGGGCGGCATCGGCTTCGACGTGGCGGAGTTGATCACCCATTCCGGGCCGTCGGCCGCGCTCGACATCGACGTTTTTGCGCGCGAGTGGGGCATCGACTTCAAGAATCATCCGCGCGGCGGCGTCACCGGCGTCAAGCCGCAGGTCGCACGCGCCGATCGTGAGGTCACGCTGATGCAGCGCAAGACCGACGCCGTGGGCAAATATCTCGGCCGCACCACCGGCTGGACGCACCGCCTGACCTTGCAGCGGCGTGGCGTGCATATGGTCGGCGGCGTCGATTATCTGAGAATCGACGATTCCGGCTTGCATACGCTGGTCAACGGCCAGCCGAAACTGTTCGACGTCGACACGATCATCGTCTGCGCCGGCCAGACCTCGCTGCGCAAGCTCTACGACGATCTGCAAGGGCAGGGCGTGAAGGCGACGCTCGTCGGCGGCGCGTTCGAGGCGAGCGAACTCGACGCCAAGCGCGCGATTGACCAGGCGAGCCGGGTGGCGGCGGCGGTGTAGTTGTGCGGATCGCCATTGCGAGGAGCATCAGCGAAGTCGGCGTCAGCCGCCTTCTGTCGATCTCGCAATGACCGCTGCGAAGCGCGTGGACCGTTCGATCACCCCTTCAATCCTGCAAACGCCGCCAAAGCTCTTGCGCGAGAAACGACGTGGTCGACGATCGGCGCAGGATAATTGCGCGGCGGATGCGGCGCGAGCCAGGGTTTGTGGACGAACTTCGCCGGAACGTCCCTCAGCTCTGGAATCCAGCGCCGCACATAGGCGCCATCCGGATCGAATTTCTCGCCCTGGAGAATCGGATTGAAGATGCGGAAATAGGGCGCGGCGTCCGCGCCGCAGCCCGCCACCCATTGCCAGCTTGCGGGGTTGCTGGCGGGATCGGCGTCGCACAGGGTGTCCCAGAACCAGCGCTCGCCCGTGCGCCAGTCGATCATCAGATGCTTGATGAGAAACGAGGCGGCGATCATCCGCACGCGATTGTGCATGAAACCGCTCGCCCACAATTCGCGCATGCCGGCGTCGACGATCGGATAGCCGGTTCGCCCGCGTTTCCAGGCTTCGAGATGCGCTGGGTTCGGCGCCCCCCATTCAAACCCGTCGAAACGCCTGTCGAAATTTTCGCGCGCGAGGTCGGGATTGTGGAACAGCAGATGATAGGAGAACTCTCGCCAGCCGATCTCCGACAGAAACTTGTCCGCGCCACGCTGAAGCGACGGATCGGCGGCCGCCGCATGCCGCGTCGCTGCAAAAATCTGGCGCGGCGAGAGTTCCCCGAACGCCAGATGCGGCGACAGGCGTGAGACCGCCTCGGCGTCCGGTCGGTCGCGGCCATCGGCGTATCGTGCGAGCGCCTTGTCGAGGAAGGCCGTCAATCCCCGCACGGCGCCTGCTTCTCCCGGCGTCCACGCCACGCGCAAGCCGCCGGCCCAGTCCGGCGCGGCGGGCGACAGGCGCAACGATTCGAGCGGGACGGCGCCGGGCGGAATCGCAGCGGCCGCAAGCGCGCGCGGGGCGGGCAAGGGGGCAACCGGTTCGCCGCGCGCCAGCTGCGCCCTCCAGAAAGGCGTGAACACGCGGAACGGTCCGTTGCTCTTGGTCCTGATCTCCCACGGCTCGGCCAGCAGCTTGCCGTTAAAGCTCTCGACCCTGATCCTCTGGCCCAGCGCCGCCTTGATCGCCGTGTCCGCGGCGACGCCGGCCGCGTCGTAACGGCGGGTCCAGGCGAGGGCCTGCGCGCCGGTCTCGCGCACGAGCCTGTCCAGCACGTCGGCCGCCGCGCCGCAAAAAACGTCGAGCCGCCCGCCGCGCTTCCTCAATCCGGAATCGAGCGCCGCCAGCGAATGATGCAGCCACCAGCGCGAGGCGCCGCCTCGCGCGCGCAGGCCGGGGGTCGTTTCATCGAAGATGTAGACGCACAGCAAAGGCCGATCGCCGGCTGCGGCGGCGTGCAGCGCGGGATTGTCCGCGAGACGGAGGTCTTCGCGGAACCAGACGATGGCCGGAGGTTTGGCTATGTTCATCCGCGCTGCATGGCGCGCTGGCTCCCCGAGCAGGACTCGAACCTGCGACAAAGCGATTAACAGTCGCTTGCTCTACCAACTGAGCTATCGGGGAACAGAGCAGCGGTGGGCCGGGCATATAGCAAAGCGAACCGGGATTGCAAACCCATAATCGTTCGGACGCTCCAAGTCCCGACACAAGTCCCGACCGCCTTGCGAACAGCGTGTCGTATGCGCTATAGCGGCGCATCCGGCGCGAGGCCTCGTGGCGGAATGGTTACGCAGAGGACTGCAAATCCTTGTATCCCAGTTCGATTCTGGGCGAGGCCTCCAATTTCTCCCGTCGCGCGGATTGGCGCGGCGGCGAGCCGCGCGCCGCTGGATCAGGCGCCGGCTGAGACAGTCGGTCCGTCCTCCGCAGCTTTCGATCCGCGGCTGGCGCGGACGCCACGCGCGGCTGCGATGCGCTCGTATTCCCGCCTGATGGCGCCCGGCGCATAGCGCCGCTCCAGCCGTCGTACGGTGAAATGGCCTTTGGCGAGCGACTGGAAATGTTCGGTGAAGGCGAGATTGATCGCCGCGCCGCCCAGCGCGCCGATGACCGGCGTCGCCTGCGCGGCGAGCTTCTGCGACACGACGACGCCGAACCGGCCGGCGATCTGGCTCATCAGGCGGACCAGCGCCGGCGCCGCCTCGTCGACGACGCCTTTCTGGGCGATATAGGTCGCCGCTTCCGATACGGATTTCGCCAGAAGCGCGCGCACGGCGAAATATCCGCCGTCCATCAGATCGACGCCGGTAGAACGCCCTCCGAGCGCGAACACCTCGAGGCAGGCCAGGGCTGCATCAGGATGCGAAAGATCTTCGCCTTCGGCGCGGGCGATATCGGCGATCGAGCGCAACATGACGGTGGTCGAGACCGGCAATTCCAGCGGAAGGCTCACAAGCCCGAATGCGCCACCCGCTGCGCCCGATGCAGCCGCCAGCGCGCGATGGAACACGCGCGTGTCCCCGCGGCGCTGGTCGCCAAGACTCGTCAGCGCAACGCGCAGGGCAGCCTTCAGCGCCGCCCCGGCGGCCTTGGTCGCGACGCCCGATACGCGCGCTGGCACGAACCGGCTTGCCGTCCCGATCTGTCGCCCGAGCACGGACGTGATCCGTCCGGCGAACGTCACGCGCTCCAGCGCCTCGACGGCAAGAGCAAGCGCCGCCTGATCGGCGGGCGTCAAGGAACCAGTGACGTCCTCGCTGCTCATTCATCGCTCCGCTCACGGCATGGCTGACACACGAGAGATCGGGTGAGACGGTCGCCGTTGCAATAGAGTGACGGTCGACGCGCGCGTTCCGCGAAAATACCGGCGCGGCGATCCGGAATTAACGAATTTGGGCCGCCGCGCGTTAACGATTGGCCGCCAGGCCGCCACAATCGCGCCGCCAGGCCGCCGCCAGACTGCCCCCCCGATGCCTCGAAGCGCTGGCGGGCCGGGCGCTCCAGGGCCGTTCACGCTTCAATAAGCAGGCCGGTTGAGGCATCGTTATTCTTACAGTCGTCAATCCAATTTCTGAACGCATTCGCGTAAAAAGCGCGACTTTTGCTTAGACCGATTTCGACCCGCAACCGTCATTCTGATCCCAACAACGGGGTTCGGCATGTTTGCGAGACTTTTGAAAGCGGCGATCGGAACGGGACTTGCAGCGGCGGTGCTGCTTGCTGGCGGACAGAGCTTCGCCGGCGCGGACCGGGTGGGCTCGGCGGCGATGGGCGACGTGACCAGCGTTCCCTACGGCTGGGTCGATTTCTGCCAGCGCTACAAGGGCGAGTGCGACGGCCAGCGCGCCATGCCGCGCGATGTGGAGCTGACGCCGAAGGCGCTCAAGGAGATCGAGCGCATCAATCGCTGGGTCAACGCCAATGTCGAAGCGGTCTCGGACACGGATCACTGGGGCGTGGTCGACCAGTGGGATTATCCCTCGGACGGCAAGGGCGATTGCGAGGATTACGCGCTTCTGAAGCGCAAACTGCTCGCCGAACAGGGATTTCCGATTCAGGCGCTGCTCATGACCGTGGTCAAGGACCAGAACAACGAAGGCCATGCGGTCCTGACCGTTCACACCGACCACGGCGATTTCGTGCTCGACAATCTGTCGGACGAAGTGAAGGGCTGGAAGCAGACGGGCTACCGCTTCGTGAAGCGGCAGAGCCAGAGCGATCCCAACACCTGGATCGCGTTCGCACAGCCGACTTCGGCGCCGGTCTACGTCTCGCGCTGAAATCCGACAAGCGACATCAAGCCCCGCGGCGCGCGCGCCGCGGGATTTTGCTTTGAGGCGCGAGATTCAGCCGCGGTTCATGCGCCGGGCGTCATAGCGACGGGCGAAGCAGGCGAAGGCCGTTGACGACGGCGGCGATTCGACAGACGCTTCAGCCACGTCGCGCCATCGCGGCGTCCCAGAGGGGAGAATTTGTATGTCGATACGTATTGCCGCGCCGGCTCTGGCCGTCGCTTTCGCCGCGATGATGGCCTCAGCGCCAGCGCGCGCGGAATCCATTCAGTCCACATGCAGTGGCGAGTACAAGGCCGCCAAGACCGGCAACACCCTGGGTGGAAAGACCTGGAATCAGTTCTATGCGGATTGCCGCGCGCGACACGCCGCTGCGACTCCGGCCGCGCCGGCTGCGGCGCCCGCGACAACGCCGGCGGCCGCGCCCGCCGCTGCGGCCGCGCCCGCCGCCAATCCGCTGAAGCCCGCGCCGGCTGCGGCCGCCGCTCCTCCTGCAGCGACAACCGCGGCCAAGCCAGCGACCGGCGGACGCGCGGCCGAGATTTCACGCCAGAAAGCATGTGGCGCGGAATGGCGCGCGAACAAGGTTGAGTTGCAGAAGGCCACACCGGGACTCAAGTGGCCGAAATTCTGGAGCCAGTGCAACACGCGCATGAAGGCGGCCGGCCAGTAACCCCGGCGCTTGCGGCGTAACGCCACAGCGACGCCCCGGCTGGTCCGGGGCGTTCTCGTTTGCGCGAAATTGGCGCGAAGGTCGTCGCAGCGCCAGCAGGGCGGTCGCAGGCGTCTGGAACAGCCGCGGATCGCCTGGCCGCCTGGCGCGCTCGAAATGGCCCGGCCACTCGATGTCGGCAGTCTCTTTCCCCCGGCGCTCAGGGCGTTCAGTTCATCCACCGGGTTGTGAGCGCGTGGACCGCGCCAGTCTCCAGTCGCGTGTGGAGCCAAGCGTCGACGAAGGTCTTCAGCGATTCGTCGGGCTGCATCCAATAGGCCTTTTCCGCGCGTTCGAACGGCGCGTCCGGATGGACCGCGCATAACACGCCGGGATGGCGTCTGGCCTGGTATCGCGCTTCGGATGCGTCCGTCACCATCACATCCGCGCGGCCCTCGGCGATCTCTTCGAATAGCGTACGATTGTCCGGAAACACCCGGATCGGCGCGCGCTTCAGATGAGCGCGCGCGAATCGCTCGTTCGCGCCGCCGGGATTGACGATGACGCGCACATCGGGCCGGTCGATTTCGGCCAGATCCGCATACTTGTCCTTGTCCGCGCACCGCGCGATCGGGGTCTTGCCGTCCTGCATGTAGGGGATGGAGAAATAGCCGCTCGCGGCGCGCTCAGGCGTGATCGACACGCCCCCCATAGCGATGTCGAATCTGTCGGCGGCGAAATCAGCGGCCAGAGTCGACCAGGTCGTCTGGACGAATTCGGCCCTGACGCCCAGCGCCGCCGCCAGCGCCCCGGCCTGGTCGATGTCGAACCCCTCGTAAATTCCGGTGGCGTGGTTGCGCCAGTCAAACGGTCTGTAATCGCCAGTCACGCCCACGCGCAACGCGCCGCGCCGGACGATACGGTCGACGAGGGTCTGCGTTTCCGCGCTCGCCGCGCCCTGGTGAGCAGGGAGCGCCAGGCATGTCGCCCCGAAGGCCGCGAGTAGTAAGCCAACAAGCCTGAAAGCAGGGCGCATGGATGATTTCCCGTTGGTCGCCCGATTTTTTAGCGCGCCGGTTTATCGCCGGAAAGCGCGTCGTGGACAGGAGAAGCCCCACTGCTTATAAGCGCAACGGGTTTCAAGCCGCTTTATCCGCGTCCCAAATCGGAGCGTTCGATGCCAGCCCAGGCGCAAGATGTCCCCCCCGCCGACGCCGTGATTCTGCGTCGCACCGCTCTGGACTGCCAGATCAGGCCCTATGGCGTGACCGACCAGCGCGTGCTTGCGCGGTTTCTCGAAGTGCCTCGCGAATCATTCGTTCCGGCCGGCGGCGAGCCGCTGACATATTCCGACAGCGAACTGCGCCATCCGCTCGCGGCGGGCGGCGCGCGCGCGATGATTGCGCCGCTCATACTCGCCCGCATGCTGCAGGCGGCGGAGATCCGGCCGACCGATGTGGCGCTCGACGTCGCCGGCGCCGCCGGCTACACCGCCGCGCTCATCGCCGGGCTGGCGGCCAGGGTGGTCGCGCTCGAATCGGATGCCGCCCTGTCGACAAAAGCGGCGCAGAATTTCAACGCGTTGGGACTTGCGAATGTGGAGGCCGTCTGTGCGCCGATTGCCGATGGCGCGGCGGACAAGGGCCCGTACGATGTCATTCTGGTCAACGGGGCGGCCGAGGAGGGGCTCGACAGGCTTCTGGCGCAACTCGCGCCGGCCGGCCGTCTCCTGGTCCTCAAGCCGCAGACGGCGGGGGCGGCGCGGGGCGTCATCTATCGCAGGGATGGGGCCAGCTTTTCGCAGCGGGGGCTGTTCGAAGCCGCCGGCAAACTCTTGCCGGAATTGGCGCGGAAGCCTGATTTTGCCTTTTAGATCACGGTATAGTTTCGCTAGGGGCAGTAGTTGCGATCGCTGGCGGAATGCGTTGCCGCGCAAGTGTCTCATTTTTGCAGCGTAGCGGCAGATTCTTGGGTATTGCGGCCGGCAAGTGGTGCAAACCGCCTCCCCGCCGTTAGACTGCGGGCGACAGACTCACGCCGATCCGTCGGCTGGAGAATACGACGCCGATGTTAGTGGCGCGGGGGTTTGAAGATATGCATGAGCACGATGCGGGGGAGGCCGATCATTCGACCGGTCGCTTCGATCGTTTGATACGTGGTTTGCTCGTCGGCGCCAGCATTGCGGTCTGCGCTGCGCCTGCGCGCGCCGAAACCATGTCGAGCGCGCTGGCGCGCGCCTACCTTGGGTCGCCGGACATCAACCAGCAGCGCGCCAACGTGCGGGGCGTCGACGAAAACCTGCCCAAGGCGAAGGCGGGCTGGCTGCCAAAGGTCAACGCGACGGGCTCGATCAGCCGGGAATACAATTACATCCGCGCGGCTCCGACGCCGCTTACCGTGATAAACCCGACGCGCCAGCAGCCGCAGGGCGTGAAATACTACAACGCCGCCCCGCGCGGTTATGGGGTCACGGCGACGGAAACGGTCTTCGACGGCTTCCAGACTCTCAACAGCGTGCGTCGAGCGGAATCCCAGACGTTCGCCGCGCGCGAGCAAATGCGCAATACCGAAAACACGATCCTGCTGGCCAGCGCCACGGCCTACATGAACGTGCTGCGCGATACGGCCATTCTCAGCCTGCGCAAGAACAACATCAGCGTGCTTGAGGAGCAGTTGCGCCAGACGCGCGACCGGTTTCAGGTTGGCGAGGTGACGCGCACCGACGTCGCGCAGGCGGAGGCGAGCCTCGCGCAGGCGCGATCCGACTTCTTCGCCGCGCAGTCGAGTTTGCAGGCGTCGATCGCGACCTACCGGCAATATATCGGCGTCGAGCCGACGAGCCTGGCGCCGGCGCGGAGCGTCGAAACCATGCTGCCCCGTCAGATGGCGGCCGCAGTAGCGGTCTCGCAGGTAGAGCATCCTGCGATCGCCGGCGCGCTCCATAACGTCGATGTGGCGGAAGCCGCCGTCAAGATCGCGGAAGCCGCGCTCTATCCGAATGCGTCCGTCGCTGCGTCCGTCAATCGGCAGCTCGACTTTTTCGGCATCACCGGACAGAAGACCGTCACCGCTTCGGTCATGGGGCAGCTCAACGTGCCGCTCTACCAGGGCGGCGCGGAATATGCGTCGATCCGGCAGGCGAAGGAACAGCTCGGGCAGGCGCGGCTCCTTGCCGACCTGCAACGCGATCAGATTCGCGCGCAGGTCGTCACGTCCTGGGGGCAACTCGAGACCGCCAAGGCGCAGATCATTTCCGGACAGGCCGCCGTGGCCGCCGCCGAAATCGCGCTGAACGGCATTCGTGAGGAAGCCAAGGTCGGGCAGCGCACGACTTTCGACGTTCTGACCGCGCAGCAGACGCTGCTGAACGCGCGCGTGACGCTCGTGACCGCGCAGCGCGACCGGGTTGTGGCGTCCTACACAGTGCTCAGCGCGATGGGACGATTGACCGCGAGCCAGCTCAATCTCACCGCGCAACTTTACGATCCCACCGAGCATTTCGATCAGGTCAAGAACAAATTCTTCGGCGTGCATACGCCCGACGGACGCTGATCGACGCCCGCTCCACAGACTTCGCGGTCACAAATATTGCGCGCGCACCCGCTGCGTGAGACGCTGCGAGCGAACGATGAAACGTGATTCGCGGCCTCCGCCGCGATCGACAGCAGGCAGCGCATCGGGCCATGACTACAGCAGCAGCCGCATCCTCTCAGGCGTCAGCGCTCGAAAGCGAGCGGCGCGCGCATGAACCATCGATGGAAGAGATTCTGGCGTCGATCCGGAAGATCATCGCCGATGACGACGCACTGCCGATCACCAAGCCCGCTCCGGATTTGCGATCGAGCTTTGCGTCGGGGCGCCCGTTCGAGGCGAACGTGACCCAGTTCGCGCCGCGAATACCGCCGCAGGCGCGCGATCATGCCCCGGTTGCGGAAAGCACGGTCGCCGACGCAACGCCGGTCGAAAGCGCCGCGCCTGCAATCCGCATGCTCGAAGATGTCGAACTAGCTTCCTTCGCCGAGATCGCCAGCCAGCTTTCGGCGCATGATTTCACCGCCGCTTCCGCGGCGCAGGCGCCAGACAGCAGTCCTGCGCCCATCGCCGCGCAGACAGTTGAACTCCATATGACTCCGATGACCGACCTGCCGCCCGCGCAAATTGCCAACGAGCCTGCGGTCATGATTTCGCCCGAAGCAGGAGACAGCGTTTCCTCGGCGTTCCGCGCGTTGTCGGCGAGCGTGCAGATGACGAATTCCGAGACGATCGAGCGACACGTTCGCGAACTGCTGCGTCCGATGCTGAAGCAATGGCTTGACGACAATCTGCCCGTCATGGTCGAGCGCATGGTGCGAGCCGAGATTGAGCGCGTCGCCCGCGGCGTCAGATAGGCGCCGTTAACCGCTCGCTAACCAGCTTGCGCCAACTCTGTAGGCATGCTTCGAATCCGCATTCGCGCCTACATCCTGCCCATCGCCTTCTATTGCTTTTCGGCGCTCGTGTCGGGATATTTTCTCTGGCACGCGCTCAACGGACAGCGTGGATTGAAGACGCGCGACGAATACAGCCAGCGCGTCGCCGATCTCAAGACCACACTTGACGATCTGCACAGGGAGCGCGCGCGCTGGGGCCACAAGATCGACCTGGTGCGCGGGGAGGAGATCGACCGAGACGTACTGGACGAGCAGGCGCGAGTCGAACTCGGTCGGATCCAAAAGAACGAAGTCGTCATTCTGCTTCCCGACTCGAGCGCCCGTGCAAAATAACCGGAAGCCAGTTGATTTTATTGAATGAACCTATTTTCGGTTAATTTTGTAAGATTTTGAATTTACACTCGAAATGACCGCCGGTCCGGGCCGGTCCAACCTCTCGTCAATCTGCGTTCCGTGCGCTACGTTCGACCAAAAGCGCGAGGAGCGTCATGGCGGGCAGTATGAAGTCGCGGTCGGGCAAATCCGACAACGCGCAGAACAGCGCAAATTCAGCCGAATTCACGAAAGAGCAGGATCTGTACGCCTATCGCGAAATGCTGCTGATCCGGCGTTTCGAGGAAAAGGCCGGCCAGATGTACGGCATGGGCCTGATCGGAGGATTCTGCCACCTCTACATAGGCCAGGAGGCCGTGGTCGTCGGGGTCGGCATGGCGACGCAGGAGGGCGATCAGGTCATCACGTCCTACCGGGACCACGGCCACATGCTCGCCTGCGGTCTCGATCCGAAGGGCGTGATGGCCGAACTGACCGGACGTCGCGACGGCCTCTCCAGGGGCAAGGGCGGCTCCATGCATATGTTCTCCAAGGAGAAGCATTTTTACGGCGGTCACGGCATCGTCGGCGCGCAGGTGTCGCTTGGCGCTGGCCTCGCCTTCGCCAATCACTACCGGGGCAATCAGAATGTCTCGCTCACCTATTTCGGCGACGGCGCGGCGAACCAGGGTCAGGTCTACGAGAGTTTCAACATGGCCGGCCTGTGGAAACTGCCGATCGTGTTCATCGTCGAGAACAACCGCTACGCCATGGGCACGTCGGTGACACGCTCCTCCGCGCTGACCGACTTTTCCAAACGCGGCGCCTCGTTCAACATTCCGGGCGAACAGGTTGACGGCATGGACGTGCGCGCTGTGAAGGCCGCTGCGGACAAGGCGATCCAGCTCTGCCGCGAAGGTAATGGGCCTTATATTCTGGAGATGCAGACCTACAGGTATCGCGGCCATTCGATGTCCGATCCGGCGAAATACCGTTCCAAGGAAGAAGTGCAGAGGATGCGCGAGGAGCACGATCCGATCGAGCAGGTGCGCGCACGCCTGCTGAACTCGGGAACCGCCAGCGAGGACGATCTCAAGAAGATCGACGGAGCCGTGCGCGCCGTCGTGTCGGAAGCTGCGGAGTTTGCGACGCAAAATCCGGAACCGGATCCCTCCGAACTCTACACCGACGTCCTGCTCTGACGCGCCGGCGCGCCTTTGCATCCCGATTTCAGCCATAGAGACCCTGCTCATGCCGACGAACATTCTGATGCCGGCCCTGTCGCCCACCATGGAGGAGGGAACGCTCGCCAAATGGCTCAAGAATGAGGGCGATGCGGTCAAGTCCGGCGACGTGATCGCCGAAATCGAGACTGACAAGGCGACGATGGAAGTCGAAGCCGTCGACGAGGGCGTTCTCACGAAAATCCTGATCCCTGCAGGTACGGAACATGTCGCCGTCAATACGCCGATCGCCGTCATCGCCGGCGACAGCGAGGACGCCTCGGCCGCACCCGCTGCGCCGGCTGCGCCAAAGCCCGCCGCGCCGGCCGCCCCAAATCCCGCCGCGCCGACTGCGCCTGCCATCCACACGAACCGGGCTATGCCGGAATCGCCCGAATTCCCCGCAGACACGCCGATGGTCGACATGACGGTGCGCGAAGCCCTGCGCGACGCCATGGCCGAAGAAATGCGGCGCGACGACGCTGTATTCGTCATGGGCGAGGAAGTCGCCGAATATCAAGGCGCATACAAGGTCACACAGGGCCTGCTGCAGGAGTTTGGCCCCAAACGCGTCGTCGACATGCCGATCACGGAGCACGGCTTCACCGGCCTCGGCGTCGGCGCGGCCATGGCCGGGCTGAAGCCGATCGTGGAATTCATGACGTTCAATTTCGCCATGCAGGCGATCGACCACATCATCAATTCCGCCGCCAAGACGCTCTATATGTCAGGCGGCCAGATGGGCGCGTCGATCGTATTCCGCGGCCCAAACGGCGCCGCCTCGCGCGTCGGCGCCCAGCACAGCCAGGATTACGCGGCCTGGTACTCGAACGTACCGGGCCTCAAGGTCGTCGCGCCCTACACCGCGGCTGACGCCAAGGGCCTGCTGAAGGCGGCGATCCGCGATCCCAATCCGGTGGTCTTTCTCGAAAACGAAATCCTGTACGGCCAGACCTTCGACGTGCCGCGACTGGACGATTTCGTGGTGCCGATCGGCAAGGCGCGCGTGGCGCGCGCCGGCGACGATGTGACAATCGTCTCCTGGTCGATCGGCATGTCCTATGCGCTGAAAGCCGCCGAAGAACTGGCGAAGGACGACATCTCCGCGGAAGTCGTCGATCTGCGCACGATCCGTCCGATGGACATCGAGACGGTCGTGCGGTCCGTCATCAAGACCGGCCGCTGCGTGACGGTGGAGGAAGGCTGGCCGCAGTCGGGCGTCGGCGCCGAGATCGCCGCGCGCGTGATGAGCGAAGCATTCGATTATCTGGATGCGCCGGTTGTGCGCATCACCGGCAAGGACGTTCCCATGCCCTATGCCGCCAATCTCGAAAAGCTCGCGCTGCCCAACGTCGGCGACGTCGTCGCGGCGGCCAGGGCCGTCCTTTACCGGTGATGCATGACAGACGACGCATTGCATGAACTCGACCTTCCGCCCGACGCCCGCGAAAAAGGCGGGTACGAGGTGTTGCGCTGCTTTGTCGTCGACGGCGGCCTGAGCGTGTCGCTGCGACGTTCGTTCGACGACGCCGGCGTCTGGGGCGTGCTCCTGGCCGACCTCGCACGCCACGCTGCCCGCATCTACGCGATCGAGGGGGGCGTCAGCGAAGATGAAGCGCTGGAATCGATCAGGGCGATGTTCGACGCAGAATGGTCGCGCCCGACCGATTTCGACGTCGCCTCGGCGATGAATTGAGGGCTGACAATGCCGACCAACATCCTCATGCCCGCCCTTTCGCCGACGATGGAGAAGGGCAATCTGGCGAAATGGCTGAAGAAGGAGGGCGACGTCGTGAAGTCCGGCGACGTCATCGCCGAAATCGAGACGGACAAGGCGACGATGGAAGTCGAAGCCGTTGACGAAGGCGTGCTGGCGAAGATCCTGGTCGCAGAAGGCGCGCAGGACGTGCCGGTCAATCAACCGATTGCGATCATCCTGGGCGAAGGCGAGGACGCAGGCTCCGCTGCAAAAGCGGATGCGCCGAAAGCGCCGTCCCCCGCGACGATCGTCGCCCCCGCCGCTCGCGAGTCTTCTATCTCGCCGACGCCTGCGAGCCTGACGGCTCCCGATCCTGCGAACGGCCGCATCTTCTCCTCGCCGCTTGCGCGCCGTCTGGCGAAAGACGCCGATATCGACATTGCCGCGATCACAGGCACAGGCCCGCGCGGCCGCGTCGTCGAGCGTGATGTGCAGGCGGCCATCGCTGCTGGCGGCGCAAGACCCGCGCCCGTCGTAACGCCCGCCCCGCCGCAAGCGCAGGCGCCGGCTCCCTCGGGGCAGGCCCCGCAAGGCATGCCTGACGCGATGATCCGCAAATTGTTCGATGAAGGATCGTTCGAGGAAATCCCGCATGATTCGATGCGCAAGACGATCGCGCGCCGGCTCGTCGAGGCGAAATCGACGATCCCGCATTTCTATCTGTCGATCGATTGCGAACTCGACGCGCTGCTCACCTTGCGCGAGCAGATCAACGCCTCCGCGCCGAAGGACCGGGAAGGCAACGTCGCCTTCAAGGTTTCCGTCAACGATTTCGTCATCAAGGCGCTGGCGCTGGCTTTGCGCGATGTGCCTGACGCCAATGTGACCTGGACCGAAGGCGCGATGCTCAAACACAGGCATGCCGACGTCGGCGTCGCTGTGTCGATCCCCGGCGGTCTCATTACGCCGATCATCCGAAAGGCCGAGACGAAGACGCTCTCGACTATCTCCGGCGAGATGAAGGATTACGCGGCCCGCGCGAAGGCGCGCAAGCTCAGGCCGGAGGAATACCAGGGCGGCTCGAGCGCGGTTTCCAATCTCGGCATGTTCGGCATCAGGAATTTTTCGGCGGTGATCAACCCGCCACATGCGACGATTCTCGCGGTCGGCGCTGGCGAGAAGCGCGTTATCGTGAAGAACGGCGCGCCTGCCGTGGCCGACATGATGAGCGTCACGCTCTCGACCGATCATCGGGCCGTCGATGGCGCGCTGGGCGCCGCACTGCTCGCGGCCTTCCGCCGCTATATCGAGCAGCCAATGGGAATGTTGGTCTGAGAGTCAAGCCATGCCTAAATCTGTATCTATGTCGTTCTCGCCAATCGATGTGGGCCGCGGAAGCCTCGAAGACGGCGTTCATTTCGAAGTGCGCGACGATGGCGCGCTGGTCGGCCGCCTGACGGTGCTGCGCAAGAAACTGCGCTGGTGGCCGCAGGGCGCCGCGCAGGCCGTAGATGCGGACTGGTGCGCGTTCGATCAATTCATGCGCGGCCGGATCAAGACGCCCAAAGTGACGGAAGACGCCTGACATGCGCCATTGTGCGGTCCCCACCCCTGGTCCCTCCGCGCAAGCGGCGGGGACGCTGGAGGCGTAATGTCCCAATCCTACGATATCCTGGTCATCGGCGGCGGACCCGGCGGTTATGTTGCGGCCATACGCGCCGCGCAATTGGGCTTCAAGACCGCCGTCGTCGAGCGCGAGCATCTCGGCGGCATCTGCCTGAACTGGGGCTGCATCCCGACCAAGGCGCTGCTGCGCTCGGCGGAAATCCTGCATTATGCCGAGCATGCCAGCGCCTATGGCCTGAAACTCGACGGCAAGGTGACGCCTGATCCCGCAGCCGTCGTCGCGCGGTCGCGAAAAGTGTCGCAACAATTGAACGGCGGCGTCGCCTTCCTGCTCAAGAAGAACAAGATCGACGTGATCTGGGGCGAAGCCGTCATTTCGAAAGTCGGCGAAGTCCGCGTGAGCGCGACGAAGAAAACGATCGTCCAACCGCAGAACCCGATTCCGAAGGGCGTGCTGGGAGAGGGGACGTACCAGGCCAGGCACATCATTGTCGCAACTGGCGCGCGCCCGCGCGCTCTGCCTGGCATCGAACCCGACGGCAAGCTGATCTGGACCTATTTCGAGGCGATGAAGCCCGAGAAATTTCCGAAATCGCTGATCGTCATGGGCTCGGGCGCCATCGGCATCGAATTCGCGTCGTTCTATCGCGCCATGGGCGCCGACGTGACAGTGGTTGAAATCCTGCCCCAGGTTTTGCCTGTCGAGGATGCGGAGATCGCGGCCATCGCGCGGAAGCGATTCGAGAAACTCGGACTGAAGATCCTGACCTCGACGAAGGTGACGAAGGTCGAGAAAGCGGCCGACAGCATCACGGCGACGGTCGAGACCGACAAGGGCGCGACGCAGCGGATCACGGCGGAGCGGATGATCTCGGCGGTGGGCGTGGCCGGCAATATCGAGAATCTCGGGCTCGAGGCGCTCGGCGTGAAGACCGATCGCGGCTGCGTCGTGATCGACGGCTACGGCCGCACCAACGTGCCCGGCATTTACGCCATCGGCGATGTCGCCGGTCCGCCGATGCTCGCCCACAAGGCTGAGCACGAGGGCGTGATCTGCGTCGAAGCGATCAAGGGCCTGCAACCGCACCCGATGGACAAGGCCATGATCCCGGGCTGCACCTATTGCAATCCGCAAGTCGCCTCCGTCGGCTTGACGGAAGCGAAGGCGAAGGAGCGCGGCTATCAGGTCAAGGTCGGGCGCTTCAACCTGTCGGCCAACGGCAAGGCGATCGCGCTCGGCGAGCCGGACGGCATGGTCAAGA
>JAJXWB010000014.1 GCA_021781815.1 Pseudomonadota bacterium
AGGCCAGACGGAGTTCATACACCATGTTTCGATCCACGCCCCCGCGCGGGGGGCGACCCGCCATTGTGAGCATATATCGTATATTTGCCGGGTTTCGATCCACGCCCCCGCGCGGGGGGCGACCTGCGGCTGGCTCGCCCAATTTCTTCATGGTGTATGTTTCGATCCACGCCCCCGCGCGGGGGGCGACCCCCCGACGTCTAACGCGTTCTATCGATTGACGAAAGAACCATCCGTGCGCGAACCCCCTGCGCGAACCAGCGAAACCGATCTCGCTCGTCGAGCGCGCACTCTCCTTCCTCATTGCCTTTCAGCGCCTTGCGCCCAGCGCGAACGGTCGGGGATTTCGAGGCGCGCTTGGGGTTCGCGCTTGATCGCGCGGCGACGCCCGTCGCGCATCCTCGTCAAACAATCAGCGGGCCGTTGAGGTCGGCGGCAGGCTTCGCGCCGACATGCTCGATCCTGCGCTGCCAGTTGGCGCCGAGATAGTAGTACCGGAGGCTATCGCACTCGCGGTCGATGATCGCTTCGAGCCTCGCCTTCAGCAACGTCCATTGGCCGGGGTCGACCTCGATTTCGAACACCGAATATTGCACGCGCTGGCCGAAGTCGCGGCAGGCCTTGGCGACGCGCCTCAGCCTTCTCGCCCCGCCGGCTTCCGTCGTGTTGACGTCGTAGGTCACGAGAACCAGCACTTGGGCCTCTCACTTCCAGAACCACGGCGGATAGGCGTCGAGGTCCCCGCGCAGGTGACGCGCCAGCAACAACGCCTGCAAATAGGGAACCAGACCGAGAGGGGCGGTTTCGTCGAGGAACGGGTGGCGCCGCTCGGTCCTCTTCCGTTCCTGCCAGGCCGTGAGGACCGTCCTGCGGCCTTCGTCCGTCAGAAGCACCGCGCCGCTGTCCTCCACCGTGAAATCCTTGACGCCGATCTGCCGGCGATTGACCAATGCGAGCGCGAGCCGGTCGGCGAGCGCCGGACGCAGCTCTTCCATGAGATCGAGCGCTAGACTCGGTCGACCCGGGCGGTCGCGATGAAGAAAACCGACAGCGGGATCTAGGCCGACGCTCTCGGCAGCGCTGCGACAATCATGCGTCAGCAGCGTGTAGAGAAACGACAGGAGCGCATTGATCCGGTCGAGCGGCGGCCTGCGCGACCGGCCGCGAAAGGCGAGTTCGGGTTCCGGCGCGCGGATCAGATCGTTGAACACGCCGAAATAGACGTGTCCGGCCTCGCCTTCGGCGCCGCGTAGCACATCCACGCCATCCTTCGACACGCTCGCGCGTTGCAGGATCATGCCGAGGCGCACGACGCCCGTGTCGATAGCCTGGCGCCGATCGGGTGCTATTTCGGCGCCATGGTCGCGCAACGCCCTTTGCAGGACCACGCGCTGGTTGGCGATTTTCGCGGTCACGAAACTGCGTACAATTTCGTCCGGCCTCTCGGAGACGCGATATTGCTCCCGCCGCAACAGGACATTACCGGCGACCGGGCCTTCGACACGCGCCTGGAAGCGGCCCACGCGATCGAGCAGCGCGATCGTAATGCCGGCGGAGGCGCAGGCCTGCATCAGCGCGGGCGAAATGTAGATCGCGCCGAAGGTCACGACCGAAGCGAGCATGTGTAGGGGCACGCGGGCACGTTCGGCGCCGTCCACTTCGGCGACGAGGTTCTCGCCGTCCTTGCGGAGCCCCGCGCCCTCCGTCGTGACATAGAGCGTGTTGAGGAGCTTCTTCACGCGCCGGCCTCCGGCGCCGACGCATCGAGCGCCGAAAATATCTGTTGCTCGCGCCAGGCGAGCGCCGAGCGCCCGCCCGCTTGGGGGCGGCATTTTTCCAGCAGCGAGCAAGCGCGGCACTTGCGCCCCTCGTATTGCGCCGGCGGCGTGCGGCCGGTCGCGAATATTTCGCGCAAGGCGCCCGCTGTCTCCTCCGTCAGGCGTCGCAACGCGTCGTCGAAGCGCACGACGACGCGCCGGCGCGTCTCGCCGTAGAAGAGCGCGCCCTCCGGAACGGCGCGGCCGGTCATTTCCTCGAGGCACAGGGCCTGCGCGCAGAGCTGCACTTCGTCGGCCCTGTGGGTCTTCGGCTTGCCGCGCTTGTATTCGACGGGATAGGACGTCTCCCCGCCGCCTCCATCGCGATGGAATTCGACGACATCGGCGACGCCGGCGAGCCCGAGCCGCCGGGAGGCGAGCGGCAGCGCCGAGACCCGCCGCACGCCACGCGAATAGCGGTCGCCAGGCTCGCTGGTCGCCACATGCAGCACCCGGCCCTCGGCCGTGAAACGGTTCTCGTCCCACAGCCGCTCGATATGGATCAGCGCCGCCTGCCGCAGGCAATAGACCGCATGCTGGAGCGCGGAAACAGGAATAGGATCGTCGTTGTCGCGATCCATCGCCGCTTGTCCGCTTTCGACTTCAGAGCAATTCGTGAATCGTCACGCCGTCGGGCAAGCCCGTGCGATCAAGCATCACGCGATAATCGGCGAAGCGACGGGCTGGCGATAGATTGTCGAGCCGCCTGTCGCCGAGCGGGATCGGATCGCCGCCGTTTTCGCGCGCTACGACGACGCGCTCGAACAGATCGTGCGCCGGCGCGCGGCCGAGGGCGCTATCGTGCTCGAAGACGATGAGCTTGCGGGCGGCCATCTCGCCGCGCGCGGCAGAATGGTCGTGTTCGAACATGTTCTTGAGCGCATCCCACAGGAACGACAGGTCGCCGTCAGAAAAGCCCGTCCGTTCCGCGAGCTTGGCGGAGACGAAGCCGTGCGCGCAATAGAGCCCGTAGGGAATGATGTATTTGCGACCCATCGTGCGGTTCTCGATGCGTTCGTCATCGCCGCCTTCCGCCTGCTTGGCCTTTTCAGACTCGTTCGTCGCCGCCATGCGGGTGATGGCGATTTCGAGCGGCACGACGGCTTCGACCGATCGGCCGAACGAGAACTGCACCGGCCCGCGCACCTGGCCGCAATTGATTCCGGTGCTCATGACGGCGCCGAAGGTGCGGACGTCGAAGAAATTGTCGCACATGAACTGACGCAGCTTGCTAGCTTCGCCGTCATCCTTTGGATTGAGCTTCTTGTCGGTCGCCGCCTTCTTGTCGTCCGGACGCAACGCCACATAGGCTTGGCGGTGTTTTTCGTTCAGGATCGCCCCCTCCTGGACGTAGATCGCACAACCGGTGTCCCCGCCTCGTGCGATCTCTGCATAATTGCGAATCTTGCGTTTCAGACACACGTCGGTGACGAGCCCCTGGTTCGTTTCGGGATCGAGACGCGGCAGATTGCCGGCGTCGGGATCGCCGTTCGGATTGCCGTTTGCGACGTCGAACAGGAAAACGAAATCATAGCGTTTGGAAATCGCGCTCATTGGGTCTTCTCCTCGGAATTCGTCGCGGCTTCGCCGCTCGCCTCCTTGCGGCGGTAGAAATCGTTGCGCTGGTGGTAATAGCCGACAGCGAACAGGGCCTGCCGCTGCGCGCTCAGCGTCGGGACGAACAGCGAATCGGGATCGGCCAGTTCGAAAATCTCGCCGATCTTGCCGTCGAGGTATCTCGCGCGGCCGGCATTGTCCTTTCGCAGTCTGGCGAGATGATGCGTCGCCTTGCGCTGAAGCAGCGGGAACACTGCACGCGGGGTGGCCGATGCCGTGCCGTAATATTGATCGCGGATCGTCGTATTAACGTTGCTTCCGAGCGCCTGCGTCTGTGCATATTCGTAGGCTGCGAACAAGCGGCCTAGCAGATAGCCTGAGTCTCTATTCTCGACATCGAGCGACACGGGAACCTCCTTGTTGAAACTACGAACGAGAACCGCCTTCAGCATCGCGACGCGCAGGCCGTTGACGTCGTGGTCGGCGCGCAACCGCATCAGCAGCGTCGAGAGAAGCGTTAGGGGATATGGAGCGCCCGTCAGGATCGACCGTAACCATTCGCCCGCGAGATTGGGCGGGATGTTCTCGGACTTGCGCTGCGTCGCGGTTTCGATCAGCAGCCGCCAGAGCGAGGGGCGTTCCTCGCGCGGCGGCGGCTCTATCCGCATCCGTTCGAGATGGGCAAGGTATCGGCCGGCGATGGCGCCGAAATCGTCCTCCAGATAGAACCGCACCGAAAGCCGCGCCGCGTTAGGCGAAAGACCGAGGACGAAGAAGCGCACGTCCTTCGGGAGGTCCGGCTTGAAATCCGCAACCGGTCGACCTTCGCGGATCGCGTTCAGGATCACGCCGACCTTCTTGGCTTCGACACTTTCGTCGACACTCTCTCCAAGCAGAGCGGCGAAGAAACCTTCAGCCTCGGCGACGGCGCCGGCGTCGCCCGCGTCGGCCCAGAAAACGGTCGAGGCGTCGCCGATCTGCACGCGGTGGCCACTGCCCTTTTCGAGAAATTTGTTGAGCGCGGTTGTGTAGGCGAAGGCGGCGGCTTCGGAGACGGGGGCGTTCTCGCCCTGCTCGTGGCCGTAGGACGTGAAGGCGTCGAGATTGAAGGAGACGATCGACGCGCCCGACGATTGTGCGCCCCACACTCCCTTGATCGCCGGATGAAGCCGCGCGATCGGGCCACTCTCGCCGGTCACGAGACAGGCGGCTTCAGTCTTCTCCCCTTCGGAGCAGAGCCGCGCCCAAAGCGCCCGCGCAGCGGGGCGATCGTGGATGCGAATATTCTTCAGCCTGTCGCTTTCGAGCGAAAAGACAACATTCTGGTCCTTCATCTCCTCGGGCCAACCGAGTTCGGCGAAACGCTCGGGCCGCCAGCCTTCCAGGAAGAGCAGGAACGCGCGCAACCCTTCGTCGTCTGCATCGCACAGCGCATCCTTGTGACGCATGACAAAGGCGGCATGTTCTTCGGCGGTTCGCTTTCCTTCGCCGGCGGTGACTCCGAGCACGTAGGGGGTCTTGTCCCAGAGGAAGTTGGGCGCGATGCCGGACGTGCGCTTGGCCGGCTGCGGGACCGGCATCAGCTTCGGCGTCTTCTTCTTGCCGTCGCCCTCGCGCCTATCCGTCGGCGCGCCGGCGACAGAGCCATCGGCGTTCAATGCAATTTCAAACGCGATTTTTTCCAGCGAATAGCCGAATGCCGGCGCATCGTCCATGCGCTCGTACGCCCGCACAAGGGAAGAGAGCGCGCTCATCGGCGGATCTCCGGAGAACCCGGCGCCGGCACACGCAAGACGCCGTTGCTCAATTCGGCCCGAAAGAACAGCGAGGCGCGATCGCCGGCGTGGTCGATGTCGTAGAGCATGAAGCCGAGGTCGCGTGTGTCCTCGATCGCCTGCGGCGCCGTCGCACCCGGCTCAATGAGCGAGAAGCGCGCCGGAAATTCACGTGTCCCGAGGCAGGGCTGGTGAAAGCACTGCCCTTTTCGCGCGCGACGATTGAACGTGTCGAGGTGCTTGCCCTCGTTGTCCTCAGCCCCCGCCTTCTCCGTAAGCTCGAACCGCGCCTCGATCACATAGGCCACGTCGCGCAGAACGGTCGCCGCCCGCTGCTGGCGATCCTCGTCGACACGCAGGGCGAGATCGCCGATGTCGCCAGAATTCATCGCCTTGCGGATCGAGGCGACCGGCGCCTTGTGGCCGACCTCGTTGCGCCGGATCGATTGGAAGCGGATCGGCTCCAAGACATGGATCGCCGTGACAATCCAGCGGATCGCCGGCTTCCAGTGTATCGCTTCGAGAATCCCGCGCGCGGCAGACGGCGTCATCACGTCGTAGGAGACGCGCTCGACCTTCATTTCCGGCCGCGTGAAACAGGCGAATTCGCCGGAGACGCGTAAACGGATTCCGTAGGCCAAGATTGCCCCCGTTGATTAAAA
Source organism: Pseudomonadota bacterium (assembly GCA_021781815.1). Classification (GTDB taxonomy): domain Bacteria; phylum Pseudomonadota; class Alphaproteobacteria; order Rhizobiales; family Beijerinckiaceae; genus JAJXWB01. The sequence goes on from JAJXWB010000014.1 coordinate 5,812, forward strand.
CGTCATCAGTCCCGCCGATCGGACAATTTGGGACGTCGGTTGTATCCAATTGCTGGATTGTTCGCGCGCAACCGCACTATGAGTTCTCGTTCGACTGAGCGAACCTCCTTGTCAGTCGCAGATTCCGACCCCCACAGGATTTCTCTAGAGACAGACATCGACCGCCTCGCCTCCCGCGTGGGGAAATCCGCTTCAATGGACGCCCTTGCCGGACTCCCAGAATACGCGATGGAATCCGTCAAATCGCCGCCGACATAGATTTTCCCATTGGGCCACGTCACCTTGTAAACAACTTTGATGCGCGACATTGTGGTCGTACTCCGGCTCAACATCTTCGTTCAAGCCCGTAATCAGATTTGGGAATCATACCATAGATTGCTCGATCGTCAGGAACTCTGCGTTTTCCCATAGCAATCCGGTCTCCTCGACGTACAGACCGTCGGAAACAAGCACCGCGAACTCATTCGTCAATCCATCGATGAACCGTACATGGCCACTGTCAATCAAAAGATCGCGCGCCTTCGGCGGGACTTGCACGATGAAGGATTGCAACTGTCGCGCGGCGGCGCCGGGCGGCAAGCCGTTGCGCAGGGCCGCCAACACGCCCTGCACCGCTTCGTCGCGCACGATAATCACGGGCGCGAGGCCGCTCTCGATCAGGCGGAAATTGTCGGCGACCTTGCGATAGTCGAAGCTCGGCGCAAGCCCTCGCCCGTCCGACCTGCGCGACAGTTTCCATGCTTCGAGAACATTGTCCCGATCGAGCCCATCCCCCTTGCGCCAATAGACCTCGCCGAAATAATCGCGCATCGCCTCTGGGGACAGCAGATCGGCATGCTTGCCCATCATGCGCCCCATGTCGCCGGCGAGTTGCGCGATTTCGCGCGGCGGCATGAACTCGGTCGAACGGAACACACAAACCCGACTGTCCTCACGCGGGCGTCGGCCCTCGCGATTGCAGCGGCCGGCGGCCTGCGCGATCTGGTCTAGCCCCGCCTCCGCCCGCCACACGCGTGGAAAATCGAGATCGACCCCGGCCTCGACCAGCGAGGTGGCGATGAGGCGGCAGGAGACGCCGCTCTTCAGCCGCTCGCGCACATCGGCCAGAATGCGCCGGCGGTGCGCTGCGTACTGACGGGTCGTCAGATGCACGACGCCATCGAGTCCGGTTTGTCCGGCCTTACGGTAAAGCGCCAGCGCATGGGCCCGGCTATTGACGATGACCAGTCCCTGAGCCGTCTCGCCGAGCTCTTCGATCAGTTCGTCGTCGCTCCGATCGCCGACATGTTCGAGCCGGACGCGCCTCAGAGCGCGGTGCAGCCGTGTCGGGTCCGGCGCAAGCTCGCGTTCTATTGCAAGCGGCAGCCCGCCTTTGAAATCGTCCGACTGGCGCACCGCGGGCTGCGTCGCCGTGCACAGCACGATCGAGGCGCCGTAATTGCGCGCGAGTTCGTCGAGCGCGGCGAGGCAGGGGCGCAGGACATGCAACGGAATTGTCTGCGCCTCGTCGAGCACGATTATGGAATTGGCCAGGTTGTGCAGCCGCCGGCAGCGCGAGGGGCGGTTTGCATACAAGCTCTCGAACAGTTGCACGTTTGTCGTGACCACGACCGGCGCCGCCCAGTCCTCCATCGCGAGTTTGAGCTTCTTGTTCGCCTCTCGTTTGTGCTCCCGCTCCTCGTCGTCGATGCGTTGTTCCTCGATCGACGAATGATGCTCAAGAACGATGCCTTCACCTAACACGCTCCGAAAAATTTCAGCCGTCTGGTCAATGATCGACGTGAAGGGAATGGCGTAAACGATTCGCTCAAGGCCATACTTCTTTGCATGGTCGAGCGCGAAAGCGAGTGAAGCGAGCGTCTTGCCGCCGCCGGTCGGCACGGTGAGCGTGAACAGGCCGCGCGGCTCGCCCGCCTTGTCGCGCACGTGCGCCAAGACTTCGTGGCGCAGGCGATTGACGGGCGTATCCTCTGCCGTTGCTTGTTTGTTGGCCATGTGGCGATCGAACCGCACGATCAATTCGTCAACGACGATCGGCAATTGCGGCCAGGCGCGATCGACCAGCCGCCCCTCGGCCTTGCAATAGAAATCCTCGGTGTTGCGGAAATCACCGTCAACAAGGCACGAGAACAGCATCCGGCCCAGGAAGGCGAACTGATAGGCTGCCTTGTCTTTCTCCCACCGAAATGCGACTGGGCGCAATCCGCTGGCGTCCGGCGCGATTTCCTCCCGCCACACGGCTGCGAGCGGCTCGATCCGCTTCTTTAGTCTCACATCTAACTCACCGACACTGTCGGGAAGGCCCGCGTGATGCCCCGCAATCGTATGCGCGATCACTTCCGCCATCAGGCGATCGTCGGGGCTGTTCGTGAGTCGCGGCGCCTCCTGCGCGCCAGCCGTGGAATGATCGACTTTGTCTCCGGCGGGGGCCTGGAGTCGTCGCTGAAACGCGCCGGAGTACTTGCCGAGGTCGTGCAAAAGACCTGCAAGCGTAGCCGCCTTTGCCGCACCGAATTTTTTGCCGTGCGCCCCTGCAAGATCGGCAACGGCGTGCAAGTGATCGCACAGTGGTTGCCATCCAAGTTCCGACCTTCCTTCCAGTGAATGAGCATAAATCACGTCGCGGTTCACCGGGAAGCACCCCATTTCGATCGATGGACAGGCTGCGGTAAGTATCCGGGATGGGCCGCAGGATGATAATGCTCGAATAGAAGCGTGGACGCCATAGTGTCGCGGCCGCACTCGCATAGGGTGTGAAACAGCGTAAGGCCTAGATGCCGATCGGTGAAGTGAACCGTTGATTTTTCTGGAGCCATAGAAGCTCGTTGATAACCTAAGCGCCCGTCTTCACCACGACCACGGATTTTGTCGGCCATCGCGCGGCTCACGATTTGGCCGCAGGCCGTCACTCGGATTTCTCGCCCTCTGACGAGCCATACTTGCATGAACGCGCTGGAGGGATCGGCGGGATAGTCGGGGCTCACGCCCCGCCAATTACGATCCGCGAAGTATAAGCGTGTACAACCCGCGGAACAGATCCGCTTCCCGACAACAGACGGCGAAGGCAATGGGCGCACGTGGGTCAATGAACCCTACGACCGTTGTTTTAAATCAGCGTTGGGGTTCGGCGTCGATCGTCGTCATAAACCGCCAAGAAAGTTTGTTGTGATGGGGTCACGGCGCCACGAGAAGAGCGCGATCTCGCGCATGCCCTCGCTTGGGGATGCTATCAAACGGCACATGTTTGTCGACACGAATGTCCGGCGGCAGGCCCAGAACCCTTTCCGCAATTATGTTGCGCATGATCTCGTCGGTACCGCCGGCGATCCGCTTGCCCGCCGATTCGAACAGGATTTCTGCAAGCTTGTCGGCCGCGCTGCAGTCGTGCAGGATCTTCGCGCCCATTGGGCCTTGCAAGGCCAGCGCAAACATGGCGATTTCCTGCGACGTGGACGCAGCGACGAGCTTGCCGATTGCGTTCTCCGGACCTGGGCGTTCGCCGTGCGATAGCGCCGACACCGAGCGATAGACCGTGTACTTTAGACCATTGGCGCGCGCCGCCCAGGTTGCGAGTTTCGAGCGCACCGATCGATCATCGATCGCGCGCGTCCCGTCCGCCAGTATGGCTTCGATGGCAAAAGCGAAGAATTCCGGGACGCCTGTCCGCAAACGAGCGCTGATCGAAAAGCGTTCGTTCATCAACGTCGCCAGTGACACGTTCCAACCATCGCCAACCGCCCCGAGACGTTGCGCGTCGGGAACGCGCACGCCGCTGAAATAGACTTCATTGAATTCGAAATTGGCGCTGGCGTCTTTGATTGGACGAACCTCGACGCCCGGGCTCCTCATGTCCAGGAAAAACATGGTCAAACCCGCATGCTTCGGAACCGTCGGATCCGTGCGCGCAAGCAGCAGGCCATAATTGGAAATATGCGCGCCGGTTGTCCACACTTTTTGGCCGTCGACGATCCATTCGTCGTCGTCGCGACGAGCGCGCGTCCTCAAGCCCGCGAGGTCAGAGCCGCCTGCAGGTTCAGAGAAGAGCTGGCACCAGACATCCTCGCCCGATGCAATCGGCGGCAACAGTCGGCGCTTCTGATCGTCTGACGCATAAGCCATGAGCGTTGGACCGCAGATGTGATGGCCGACCCGGAACAACCATGACAAAGCGCTATAGGGGGCTTCCTCCTGATCCCAAATGACGCGCTCGATCGGCGTCGCGCCGCGTCCGCCGAATTCGACAGGCCAGGACAAGCAGGCCCAGCCGCAGTCAGCCTTGCGTTTCTGCCAGCGTTGCGATGCGCGCAATATGCCCGCTCCGTCTGAGCCGGGCTCCGCGGTAGTTTCAGCTTCAGAAAGCTCCTGCAGCAAATCCTCAGGCGCATTCGCCGCGATCCATGCGCGCGCTTGAGCGCGAAAACTCGCCTCTTGCGGTGTGTCGTCGAAGTCCATGTGGCGACCCTGTTCCAGCCAATTAAATTGCGCATGGATCAGGATCTGCGCCATTGACGCCGGTCAATCGTTCCAGAAATGAGGTAGCGATTGAATGCTGAGACGGGCCTGCTGCCTGTCTCGGGGACGGGCAGTTCTCATGTTCGCAGTCAATCGTTTTGAGCACAGGGGATCACCCTGATTTAGCCCAGGCGCTAACTTTCGGAATGCGCACGGTAGGAGACGGCAACGGACCCTGAGACGACGGTTCAGCAAGCTCTATGCGCGGGTTGGCTACCGCATGACCGTGGTTTCGTCTTGGGGCGCCTCGGGCTAAGGGCGAGCGTCGCCGGATGCGGTTCCAAACGAAGCAGATCAGGAGCATCTCCGTTTTAATTTGACTGGACTTCGCGCGCGAACAGAGCGTTCCTTGCTCTCGCGCGTAAGGCATGATCTCGCCAACCTCTCTCCGCCCCGCCGGCCATCGGGCCTTGGCGGGGTCGTGCTGGTGACAGCGGATGCTGTCGTCACACCAGGAGAACATCATGGCCAGACTTACCGACTCTCAACTGCTCGTCCTGTCGAAAGCGGCGGCCCGCGACGACGGGGCGGCGATCGCTCCGCCGAAGATGAACAATGCTGTGGCGACGAAACTCGCCGCGAGCCTCGTCGCACGCAAACTGATGCGGGAAGTGAGATCGAAGGCCGGCATGCCCGGCTGGCGCAAGAACGACGACGGTCGATTGATCAGCTTGGTTATCACGCGCGCCGGCCGGGACGCGATTGGCGTGATCGATGACGAGGCGGCGCTAGCTATCAGCGACGCCGCTGGCCCCCCTGCACGCGAGCGCAAGCCCGGACGTCAGAAGATCGGCGCAATCGTCGGCGCGCCGACGACGCCCGCCAAATCGCAGACCGCCTCCGAATCTCCACCCGCCGTCGCCATCGCCCGTCCGCGCCTGGGGTCCAAACAAGCCCTCGTGACCGACATGCTGTCACAGGCGGATGGCGCGACGCTCGATGCGATTGTCACGGCTACGGGCTGGCTGCCGCACACCGCGCGCGCAGCGTTGACAAGACTGCGCAAGCACGGCTTCACGATCGAGAGGGAGCCTTCTGACGGAGCGAAGACCTCGCACTATCGCATCCTCGGCAACGCGAAGAACGCGGCCTGACGTCATGCGACGGGCGAGGAAAGAGTAGCGCGCCGAAGTCGCGCACTTTGTCGACATTCGAGCTGAAGCCTTCGAGGCGCGGGCTATCGGATGCAGCACTCCGGTCGCCACAGACGATCTCTCTGGTCTCGGCCCTGACCTCGTGCGTCGACGCTGGCGTTCGATCATGGGAAAGTCCGCCCCTGGCTCGCTGTCGCGCCAGCTCCTGATCCGGATCCTCGCTTGGCGCGAACAGATCGCGCACAGCGGGGATGTCGATGCGCGAACGCAAGCCATCCTGGCCGCTACGCTGCAAGGAGACGGACGGCAGGGCAGTCCCTGCCCTGCTCCGCCCGGCCCGACTGCTCCACGGCCGGGCACAGTGCTGGTGCGAGAGCACGGCGGCGTCCTCCATCGCGTCACGGCGGTGAAAGGCGGCTATGTCTGGAACGACCAGACCTTCGCCAGCCTGTCGGCCGTCGCACGCGCCATCGCCGGCACAAACTGGAACGGCCGCCGCTTCTTCGGCCTGGACCGGCCGGCCCCAGCGCGAGCCGAGGGGGCGACCTCGCGGCGCCTACAGCACAAGTCTGACGGTCGCATCTGTGCGGCGGACAAGGTCGCCTCTATGGAGATCCCTTCTCCATGACCTCCCGCCCGCTACGCTGCGCCGTCTATACCCGGGTTTCCAGCGACGCGGGACTGGAGCAGGACTTCAACTCGCTCGACGCGCAGCGGGAATCCGCCGAAGCCTACATCAAGAGCCAGGCGCACGAGGGCTGGCGGATGGTCCGCGACCGCTTCGACGACGGCGGGTTTTCCGGCGGCTCGATGGAGCGACCCGCGCTGCAAAAGCTGCTCGACCATATCCGGCAACGTCGCATCGACATTGTCGTCGTCTACAAGGTCGACCGGCTTACCCGCGCGCTGGCCGACTTCGCAAAGCTGGTCGAACTGTTCGACACGCACAAGGTATCGTTCGTCTCCGTGACGCAGGCGTTCAACACGACAAACAGCATGGGCCGCCTGACGCTGAACGTCCTGTTATCCTTCGCCCAGTTCGAGCGCGAGGTCACGAGCGAGCGGATCCGCGACAAGATCGCCGCCTCGAAACGCAAGGGCATGTGGATGGGCGGAGTCGTTCCCCACGGCTATCGGGTCGTTGAACGCAAGCTCCACATCGTCGAGGCCGAAGCCGCCGAGGTGCGGCAGATTTTCGACCTCTATCTCGCCCATGGATCCATCCGCGCCGTGCAGCGGGAACTGCGGGCGCAAGGCGTCCGCACCCGCAAGCGCGCGCTGGCGACCGGCCGCGTCATCGGCGGCATCTTCTTCACCAACGGTCCGCTCGACCACATGCTGCGCAATCGACACTACATCGGCGAGATCAACCACAAGGGGCGATCCTGGCCGGGCGAGCATGCAGCGATCGTCGATCGCGCGATTTTCGATCAGGTCCAGGAGAAACTTGTCGGCAAGCGTCGCGCTCGGGTCGCCAACCATGAAAAATCCCGCGCGCTGCTCCTGGGCAGGCTGTTCAACGACGCTGGCGAGCGGATGACGCCGACCTACGCCGTCAAGAACGGGGTGCGCTACCGCTACTATATTTCTGTCTCTGCGATGCAGTCGCGAGCGCGAACGAGCTCATCCGTGCATCGCGTCCACGCCGAGTCGATCGAGACGGCCGTGATCGACGCGCTGCAGGACGCCCGACGCGCACAGGGAGAAATGGATGGGCGCCGATGCGCCCGCAGCGCCGATCGCACTGACGCGACCAAAGACATTCCGCACAATCCGACAACGCTCCCTCATCCAGGCTCCGACGCCACCCGCCGCGCCCGCATCCTCGTCGACGAACGCCTCGCGCGCGCCGTGGTTCATCCAGACCACATCGAGATCGTCTGGCGCGACGGCGCCGAGGCGGCCTCCTCCGCGCGGACGACGATCGTTCCCTGGATCAGGCCCTCATTGACGCGCAGGCGCGAAATCCTCGAACCGACAGCGGCCTCCTCACCCGGCCGCCTCATGGAGGCCGACGAGCGCGATCGTCTGATTCGCGCGATCGCCCTGGCGCGAAAGTGGCTGGGCGAACTGATCGCAGGCGCCATTCCGGACCCGGCCGCGCTCGCCGCGCGCGAACATAAAAGCGAGCGCTCGATCCGCATGACGCTGTCGCTCGCTTTCCTCGATCCTGCGCTGATCGCCGCCGCCGTCGACGGCCGCCTGCCGCGCGGCTACGGCGTCTCGCGCCTCGTCGACCTCCCGCCTGCCTTCGACGATCAATGGCGCGCCCTGGGGCTCGCCCGCCCGGCGTGAGCTTTGTCGCAGTTCCCGGATCATGATCATGGCGTCGGCCGCCAGCCCCGCTGGCGCGGCCGTTTCAGGCGCAATGAGGCATTCACCCGAGAGATTCGAACCTATCTCGGCCACATGCGAACCGGTCTCAACCCTCGCAAACTGACCTCGCCTCGGAAAATGGAAAATGCGGTGCTGAGACGACCGTCGGATTCGGTCCAGAAATCTCTGGCTCCGCCGTCTCTGACAGCGCTGCCTTAAGGCTCAGGCTGGCTAACCTGCGGATATGTCGGGAGGTGTCAAAAATTGCAAAATACCGTAAAAACAATATGTTATGGCTGGTGGGCCGGGAGGGACTCGAACCCCCAACCAGACCGTTATGAGCGGCCGGCTCTAACCATTGAGCTACCGGCCCGGCGCTCTGTCGGCGTGCATGGCTCTATCCCGCGCCCGACTTTTTCGCAATGGCGGACGCCTCAACGATCCGTGACGAAACCCATCGCGAGAATGAACGGGATCGCGACGATCGCGCTCAGCAGCGCGACATTGCGGAAATTTGCAACTTTCATGATGGACTCGCCTAATCCGGGCGCACCACCCTGCATGGCAAAGATGAAGGCGAGGTTTCGAAATTTACGGGATCAATCCGCCATTGCGACCGCAGCGGAGCAATCCATCCCCGCCCTTGCGGCCGGGGATGGATCGCTTCGTCGCCGTCAACTCTCGCTATGGCGCCGATTCCGTCAGTTATCCAGGAAGCTCCGCAGCTTGCGGCTGCGGCTCGGGTGCTTCAGCTTGCGCAACGCCTTCGCCTCGATCTGGCGGATGCGTTCGCGCGTCACGGAAAACTGCTGGCCGACCTCTTCGAGCGTGTGGTCGGTGTTCATGCCGATGCCGAAGCGCATGCGCAGCACGCGTTCTTCACGCGGCGTGAGGGACGCCAGAACGCGAGTGGTGGTCTCGCGCAGATTGCTCTGGATCGCCGCGTCGATCGGCAGAATCGCGTTCTTGTCCTCGATGAAATCGCCGAGGTGCGAATCCTCCTCGTCGCCGATCGGCGTTTCGAGGCTGATCGGCTCCTTGGCGATCTTAAGCACCTTGCGCACCTTTTCCAGCGGCATCGCAAGCTTTTCGGCCAGTTCCTCCGGCGTCGGCTCGCGGCCGATCTCGTGCAGCATCTGGCGCGATGTGCGCACGATCTTGTTGATTGTTTCGATCATGTGCACGGGAATGCGGATCGTGCGGGCCTGATCGGCGATCGAGCGGGTGATCGCCTGACGAATCCACCACGTCGCGTAGGTCGAGAACTTGTAGCCCCTGCGATATTCGAACTTGTCGACCGCCTTCATCAGCCCGATGTTGCCTTCCTGGATCAGATCGAGGAACTGCAGGCCGCGGTTGGTGTATTTCTTGGCGATGGAAATCACGAGTCGCAAATTCGCCTCGACCATTTCCTTCTTCGCCTGACGCGCCTCGCGCTCGCCTTTCTGCACCATGTGGACGATCTTGCGAAATTCATGGATTTCAAGGCCGGTTTCGGTCGCCAGCCCGTGAATTTCCCCGCGCAGGTCGCGGATGGCGTCCTTCTCCTTGGCGACGAATTCCTTCCAGCCGCGCGACCCAAGCTTGGATACGCGCAGCGTCCATTTCGGATCGAGTTCGGACCCCTGATAGTTCTTGAGGAAATCATCCCGCGTAACGCCGCGCGATTCTGCCGCGCGGAACAGTTTCGTCTCGTAACCGATCAGGCGCTTGTTGATGTCGTAGAGTTGCTCGACCAGCGCATCGATGCGGTTCTGATTGAGCGACAACGACTTCACGTCGGTGACAATCTCTTTCTTGAGCGATTTGTATTTACGCTCCTGCGCCGGGGTCAGCGCCTCGTTCTTCAGCTTGTTCTCGACGTTCTGGTCTTGCAGGCGGCGCAGCTTCTTGTATGCGTCGGCGATGCGGTCGAAGGTCTCGAGCACGGCGGGCTTGAGTTCTGCTTCCATCGCAGACAGCGACACGGAATTTTCCATGTCCTCTTCCTCGTCGAACGCCTCTTCGCCGACCGGCGCGTCGCCCTCGAGCGCGGGCGGCGGATTCTGCGGCGCTGTGGCCGGCGCCGCGACGGCGCCGTCGAGCTTCGGCGCATTCTTGCCATCGGGACCGGCGTAAGTCGCTTCGAGATCGATGATGTCGCGCAGAAGGACCTTGCCTTCATTCAGCTCATCGCGCCAGATGATGATGGCCTGGAAGGTGAGCGGGCTTTCGCACAGCCCCGCGATCATCGCTTCGCGGCCGGCCTCGATGCGCTTGGCGATAGCGATTTCGCCCTCGCGCGACAGAAGTTCGACCGAGCCCATTTCACGCAGATACATGCGCACGGGATCATCGGTGCGGTCGGCTGGCTCGGACGTGCGGGTCGCCACGGCCGCCGGACGCGGCGCCTCGACAAGATCGCCGCCTTCGGCCTCCTCTTCCTCCGCAGCCTCCTCGCCCTCGCCATCCTCCTGCTCGTCGGCTTCGGTGACGTTGATGCCCATTTCGGATAGCATGGCGTAGACATCTTCGATCTGGTCGGAACTGACTTCCTCCGACGGCAGAACGGCGTTGAGTTCGGCATAGGTGACGAAGCCGCGTTTCTTTGCGGCCTTGATCATCTTTTTGACAGCGGCGTCCGACAGGTCGAGCAAAGGACCGTCCGAAGTTTCCACTGCGACAGCGCCGTCAATTTCGGGCTTGTCTTCGTCTTTTTTCGCCATTGAGTTCACTCCGAACCGGCTGCGCGCTATGTCAGCGTGCGGGCGGCCTCCAACTGATTCGCTGGTGCGAAATTCGCAGACCGACGCCTAATCCCGTCTTAACCAATTCCAGTTGCAACCTGCGCGCAGGGCCACGACGGCCCCGTCAGATGTCCCGAACCGGACGTCCGGACATGACCCCGAACCCCTCGATCGCCGCCTCGGCGCCGTCCAGAGTGGAAAGCTGGCCCTGAATATCCTGCAATCGCGCGAGATTGCGGTCGTTCGCGTCAGCCGCAAGAGCGGCCACAGCGGCAACCAATTCTCTATTTAACGCCCTCGCCCTGCGATGCAAGGCCAGAGCCTGTTTCAGGACGTGCTGGGCGTCGGACACATCGGAATTGCCCCGCACGCACCACAGCGACGAGACTGCTGTCATACCCTCGAGCCTCGCCAACGTCGAGCTCAAGCCGGCCCGTTCGACCGCGCCCCGCAGGTCGGCGTCCTCGTCGGCATGGGCCTCCGCCAGCACGACATCGCGCAGGCGCGCCAGGTCCGGATTGTCGATTTCGACGGCCGCGATCGCTTCGGCCTCATCGGCCGCCAGGGTCGGATGATTGATAACAATCAATAAAATCAGGACCTCGCGTGGCGAGAGGGCCTTTGCGCCGCCGGAAAACAGACTGGAGCGCTGGAGCGCGGGGCTGGCCATGAGCGGCGCGTCGCCGCCCGTCCCCCGGCCTTGGCCGCCGCGGGGAGTCCAGAGTCGACGCTCGGTCCGGCTCCGCGCGCGGCCGAACAGGGTCGCGACCCGGCCGGAGAATTCCTCCCGGTAGTGGCGCCGCAGATTCTCGTCGCTGATTCCCTGAAGAATCTGGAACGCTCGCGCCTCGAAAGCCGCACGCCGCTCCGGCGTGTCAAGCGGCTGGGCTTCCAATTCCCGCATCCACAGCACGTCGACCAGGGGCTTTGCGTCGGCAATGACCGCCTCGACCGCGCCGACGCCGGCCGCGCGCACGAGATCGTCGGGGTCCTGTCCGTCCGGCAGGAACGCAAACCGAAGCGACCGTCCAGGCCCGATCAGGGGCAACGCCGTCTCGATCGCCCGAAACGCGGCCTTGCGGCCGGCCCTGTCGCCATCGAAACAGAGGATCGGCTCCTCGCCCATGCCCCACAGGAGCTGGATCTGTTCCGGCGTCAGGGCCGTGCCGAGCGGGGCGACAGTGTCGGCAAAGCCCGCCGAATGCATGGCAATCACATCGACATAGCCCTCGACCGCGATCACGCGGTTCGACACGTGCGCCGCCGCCCGGGCGCGGTGGTGGTTGTAAAGGCAGGCGCCCTTGTGAAAGAGCGGGGTTTCCGGCGAATTCAGGTATTTTGGCTTGCCGTCCGGCTGGAGCGTGCGGCCACCGAATGCGATCGCGCGGCCCGCCCGGTCGGCGATCGGGAACATGACCCGATCGCGAAACCGGTCGTAGGGCACGGCTATGTCCTCGCCATGCACGAGCAGTCCCGCCTCGATCATGGTCGGGACATCGACGTCCTTGCCTGCCAGAAAATCACGTAGCCCGAACCGTTCGCGCGGCGCGTAGCCGATATGGAACTCCCTTTGCAATGCGGCCCCGAGGCCGCGGTCGGCCAGATAGCCGCGCGCGCGCGCGCCGTCCGACTGCTGCAATTGCCGCTCGTACCATGCCGCCGCGAGTTCGAGCGCCTCCTGCGCCGAAGCGCGCCGGGCCTCCCGCCGCTCCTCCTCGGCGCTCATCTTCGGCAGCGCGAGCCCTGCCTCGCCCGCCAGTTTCTCGACCGCCTCCGGAAAGCTGACCCCTTCCGTCTCCATGACGAAATCGAAGATATTGCCGTTCTTTCCGGCAGAAAAATCGAACCAGCGCTGCTTCTGGTCGTTGACGAAGAATGACGGCGTCTTTTCGGAGGTGAACGGCGACAGACCCGACCATTCGCGCCCCTGTTTCCGCAGACGCACGCGCTTGGCCGCCACCTGCGACATCGTCAGGCGCGTCTTGATCTCCTCAAGGAAGCTCGGCGGATAGCGCATGAAACCCATTCGTGGCGAAAGTCTCGTTGTCTATATAGCATCCAGGGCGGAACGGCGGCCCAAAGGCCTGCCGTCCCCGCTTTCAACAGGGCTATCGAGGTCAGACATGCGCGACAGCGCCCGATTTTTCGAGATGAAGCGCAGGGGCGAGAAAATCGCCATGCTCACCGCCTACGACGCGCCGACGGCGCGGGCGCAGGCGGCCGCGGGGATCGATGTGATCCTCATTGGCGACAGCGTCGGCACGAACATGCTGGGCTACGCCAGCGAACGCGAGGTGACGCTCGCCGATATCGCCCATCACACCCGCGCCGTTCGCCGCGGCGCGCCGGACGCGTTCATCGCCTCCGATCTGCCCTGGGCGACCTACGCCACGCCTGCTGAGGCCGTCGCCAGCGCGCGCGAACTGGTCGCCGCCGGCGCCGACATGGTGAAGTTCGAAGGCGCCTTGCCCGAGATCGTCCGCGCAATCCGTGCAGCGGGGATCGCGGTCTGCTGCCATCTCGGCCTCGAACCTCAAAATCACGAGGAAAAGCGCCTGAAAGGCAAGACCGCGGCCGACGCCCGCAAATTGGTCGCCGACGCGCGCGCGCTGGACGAGGCCGGGCAGGACATGCTGGTGCTGGAACTGGTGCCGGAGGAAGTCGCCGACGCCGTGACAAGGGCGGTGAAGGCCCCAACCATCGGCATCGGCGCGGGACGTCGCACGGACGGGCAGGTTCTCGTTATTGTCGACGTACTCGGCTTCACCGACGCCGCTTTCAAGCACAACAAGCGCTATGCCGATGTCGGCGCCGCCATGCGCGCGGCGAGCGCGGCCTATGTCGCCGACGTTCATTCCGGCGCATTTCCGGCTGAGACCAATACATTCAAAATGCCGAAGGACGAGGCGGCGGCGTTTCTGGGTTGATCCCGAACGCCCCGCCCTGCCTGACGGAGACTTAGCCCGCCAGCGCCGCTTTCACCGCCGCGCTCGCCTTGGCGAAATCCATCTGGCCGGCGTACTTGCCCTTCAGGGCGCCGATCACCTTGCCCATGTCCTTGATCGAGGCCGCGCCAGTCTCGCCAATGGCGGCCTTGATGGCGTCGGCGACGGCCGCCTCGTCCATCTGAGCCGGCAGATAGGAGGAAATGACCGCAATTTCCGAGCGTTCGGTCTCGGCCAGCTCCGGCCGCCCGTTCTTCTCGTAGATCTCCAGCGATTCCTGCCGGCTTTTGATCATCTTCTGCAACAGGGCGAGAATATCCTCGTCCGAAACGGTTTTGCCCTCGCCACGCGCGGCGATGTCGCGATCCTTGATCGCGGCGTTGATCAGGCGGATGGCGTCGACGCGACGCTTGTCGCCGGCCTTCATCGCCACTTTCAGATCGTCGGTGATTTTCGCGCGCATGTCGGCTCCAGTCTGCGGGGGCGGGCGTTGGCGGGGTTGACGTCGCCGGATGGCTCCCCTAGCTTCCGCGCCGAATTCAGACCCCTGAAAAACAGCTTGTCGAAGCCCGCCGCGCCGCCGCTCCGGGCGTTTTCGCGCAGGCCGCGAAGGGCAAGGGTGTAGAGCGCACATGACCGCCGATCAAGCCAAAAAGCTCAGCCCCTGGACGCCGCGCGTCCCGACCGCCCTGCTGGTGCTGGCGGACGGAACCGTGATCGAGGGATTCGGCCTTGGGGCCGAAGGCGCTGCGGACGGCGAAGTCTGTTTCAACACGGCGATGACCGGCTATGAGGAAATCCTCACCGACCCGTCCTACGCCGGCCAGATCGTCACTTTCACCTTCCCGCACATCGGCAATGTCGGCGTCAACGAGGAGGACATCGAGACCGTCAATATGGCGGCCTCCTCCGGCGTGCGCGGCTGCGTGCTTCAGGCGCCGATCACCAGCCCCTCGAATTTCCGTGCGACCAGACATTTCGATGCGTGGCTGAAAGCGCGCGGCGTCGTGGGCATGTCAGGACTCGACACGCGCGCGCTGACCGCGCGCATTCGCGAGAAGGGCATGCCCAACGCCGTCATCGCCCATGCGCCGGACGGCAGGTTCGACATCGACGCGCTGAAGAAGCGCGCAGCCAGCATTCCCTCGATCGACGGCATGGACCTCGTGCCTGGCGTGACCACGGCGCAGAAGTATACGTGGGACGAGACGACGTGGGCGCTGGGCCAGGGCTACGGCCGGCAGGACGCGCCAAAGCGCAGGGTGGTCGCCATCGACTATGGCGTGAAGCGCAACATCCTGCGCCTGCTCGCCGACGCCGGATGCGCCGTCACCGTCGTACCGGCGACGACGTCTGCGGCGGACATTCTGGCCTTGCAGCCCGATGGCGTATTCCTGTCGAACGGCCCCGGCGATCCGGCCGAGACGGGCAAGTACTCGACCCCGATCATCCGCGACCTGCTCGAATCGAAGACGCCGGTCTTCGGCATCTGCCTCGGCCATCAGATGATGGCGCTGGCTGTCGGCGCGAAAACCAGAAAGATGCATCAGGGCCATCATGGCGCGAATCATCCGGTGATGGATTACACGACCGGCAAGGTCGAGATCGTCTCGATGAACCACGGCTTCGCCGTCGACGTCGACACGCTGCCGGAGAACGCTAAGGAGACGCATCGCTCGCTGTTCGACGGATCGAATTGCGGCATCGCGCTCACCGACCGCCCGGCTTTTTCCGTGCAGCATCACCCCGAGGCCTCGCCCGGTCCGCAGGATTCGCACTACCTGTTCAAGCGCTTCGTCGAGATGATGGACAGGGCGAAGGCGTAAGACGGCGCAATTGTCCGGGGTCGTCATTGCGAGGCGCGCTGCGCTCGAAATGACGGGTTGGGCTGCCCCGCACTATGGGACCGAGCCACATGACCTGGCGCGACTTCTTCGACGGCGATTATTCCATTTACGTCAACGCGCGCCACAAACTGCTGCACGCCGATCTCATAGCGAAAGGATTAGCGGCGCACATCCCGCGCCCGGACGTCAGGATACTCGACTATGGATGCGGGGAGGCGTTGTCCGCGCGCGTTCTCTCGGAACGTTGCGCCAGGCTCTATCTCTACGATTCCGCGCCGAGCGTGCGCGCGAAACTCGCCTCATCCAACATCGAGAACCCCAAGATCGTCGTGCTCGACGAATCGACGCTCGACGCGCTGCCGGACGGGAGCCTCGACATGATCGCCGTCGTCTCCGTCCTACAATATGTCGGCGATGCCGAACTTGCGCGCCTGCTCGAAATCTTCCGCGAAAAGCTCGTGGACGGCGGCCTGCTCGTGCTCGCAGACGTCGTGTCGAGAGATCTAGGTCCGCTCGATGACGCGCGCGAACTGCTCGGGTTCGCCTGGCGCGGAGGCTTCCTGTTTGCGGCGCTCGTCGGCCTCGCCCGCATGGCGCTCTCCGATTATCGCTCCTTGCGTGAGAAATTCGGATTTTCGACTTACGACGAACCCGATCTGCGCGCGCTGCTGGCCGAACATGACTTTTCCTGCGCGCGCGCGCCGCAGAATATCGGTCACAACCAGAAGCGGATGACCTTCCTCGCGGCCAGATTGCAGGCGGATTAAGCATGAGCGCAGTCCCATTCTGGACGGCGCCGACGTTTGCGTTTAACGCTTCATTAACCGCGTCCGAGGCTTCAAGCCCCAAGGAACACCCTGTGCGTATGTCGCGCGTCTCCATCGCCCTTCCCTGCTTTGCGCTCGCATTGGTCCTTGGCCTCTCCGTTTCCGGCTGCGTTGACACCGTCGGCCAGGCTCGCGTCGAACCCGAGCCGGCCGCCACGAAGATCGCGCGCCGCCAAGGCGTCAGTCCGCGTGGCGCGACCGTCGCGCTGGCCGCGATGGACGGTGCGCCGCAACCGGTCGCGGCGGCCTTCGCCGCCGACTTTTCTCAGGTCGCGCCAGGCCTGGAGATCACGACGGCGGCCCCCGGCGCGGCCGACTATCTCGTGCGCGGCTATCTGTCCGCCTATGCGGACGGCCCCGAGGCGACGCGATTCTCTTATGTTCTGGACCTGTTCGACAAGCAGAAACGGCGCGTACAGCGGCTGACCGACGATGTTGCGGTCAAGGGCGCGGCGGCCGACCCGTGGACGCTGGCGAACGACCAGCTCCTGCGCACTCTGGCGCAGCGCAGCGCGGGCGACCTCGCGGACGCCCTGACCAACATGCCGGAGGCGGTGGCCGCCAACGCGATCGCCTCGGCCGCCGCCGGCAAGCTCGACGAAACCCGGATTTCGCAAAGCGGGACGACCGCCATGCCGCGCAGCGTTGCCGGCGCGGAGACCTCCAGCCCCCGTCTCGGCCTGGCGGAAACGCGCTAGAAGCGATTTACACAGGATTTCCAATTAATTCGCCGGCCTGTCATGCAGCCGTCGTATTGTTCGCCGCCAAAGCGGCTGCTATGACGCACCGCAACGAAATCGAATATCCGGGTTCGGCAATGGCGGGCATGAAGATATTGGCGGGCAATTCCAACCGCCCGCTGACCGAGGCGATCGCAGCCTATCTCGGTACCCCGCTGACTCATTGCCAGGTCCGGCGCTTCGCCGACATGGAGATTTTCGTAGAGATTCAGGAAAACGTGCGCGGGCAGGATGCATTCATCGTGCAGTCCACGTCGTTTCCGGCGAATGACCATTTAATGGAAGTTCTGATCATGGCGGACGCTCTACGACGTTCGTCGGCCCGCCGCATCACCGCCGTCATCCCGTATTTCGGCTACGCGCGACAGGACCGCAAGGCCGGTCCGCGCACGCCGATCTCGGCCAAACTCGTCGCCAATCTCATCACGCAGGCCGGCGCCGACCGTGTGTTGACCGTCGACCTGCACGCCGGGCAGATTCAGGGCTTCTTCGACATTCCGACCGACAATCTGTTCGCTGCGCCCGTCATGGTGCGCGACATCAAGGAGCGGATGAACCTGTCAAACCTGATGGTCGTCTCGCCCGATGTGGGCGGCGTGGTGCGCGCGCGCGCGCTCGCCAAACGCATCGACGCGCCGCTCGCCATCGTCGACAAGCGCCGCGAACGCGCCGGCGAATCGGAAGTGATGAATATCATTGGCGAGGTAGCCGGCCGCAGTTGCATTCTCGTCGACGACATCGTCGACTCCGGCGGCACGCTCTGCAACGCGGCGGAGGCGCTGCTGGCCAAGGGCGCAAAGGATGTGTCGGCCTACATTACGCATGGAGTGCTGTCGGGCGGCGCGGCGGCGCGCATTTCGTCGTCGAAGCTGAAGGAACTCGTCATTACCGACACGATCGCACAGACGGAAGCGGTGCGGCTCGCCAGTAACATTCGCGTCATCACCATCGCCGGCCTGATCGGCGAAGCGGTCGCTCGCACCGCCAAGGAAGAAAGCGTGTCCAGTCTGTTCGACTGAGGCGAGCGATGGCGGCGGCGCATCTGATTCAGGCCGATCTTCCCGCCCCCGTGCGCGGCGCGGCTGGTCATGGCCGGCCACTTCCCTGACCTGCGCGCCGCTTGCAAGGCGCAAGAAAACCGCGATGCCCGCACACGTACATGTGAGCGGCGCGCGCGCCATTTCCTGTCATGAGCGACTCGCGTCAACGGGGGCGCCTACAATGGCGGATAGATGAAAAGCTCTTTACGCGCCATGCTGGCGGCCGCAGTCGCATCAGCGCTGATGGCGCCGGGCGCCGCGTCGGCCCTGCCCCTCGCCAATCCACGCGCGGCTCCCTCGCCGGATGCCCGGATCGTGATGGCGAAGATGATGCGCCACAAGCACATGAAGCGCCACGATCACGCGAGGCATCATGGAATGATGCACGGGCGCGATCACATGTTGCAACACAAGCCGATGTGACCGTCGCAAGTATAGTGCGAAAAAAGAGGCCGGACATCGCTGCCCGGCCGCGCCCGGCATGGAGCCGGAGGACTTCAAGAGGGAATAATCGGCCGTCGAGTTCACCGGGGAGGCAGTAAACGCTACGACCGACTGTTCAAGATTGCGCTGCGTCGGCGCATGCCGCAATCCGGCCTCGCGCATGGCGCCCATGCATTCAGGACGCGCACCCAAACTGACCAGCGCATTGCTTTGTAATCTTTGCTTTTCGAACGTCTGGAGGCAAAAGCAGAGCTGCCATGCGCGAGTTTTAGAATTTCCAGCGCGAGGCGTTCGACACGAGAAAATCCCGAAAGACCTGCACGCGCGCCACGTTTTTCATTTCTTCCGGATAGACGAGATAGCATTCGAGTTCGGGCATGTCGGCGGTCGGCAGGAGTTGCACCAGCCCCGCTTCCGGCTCCAGCAGGTATTCCGGCAGCACGGCGACACCGACGCCGGCGTCCACCGCCTTGCGCAGGGCCGTGATGTTGTTGACCGAGAGCGCGGGCACGCGCGGACTCTTGGGATCTCGGGCCGCCGTGAGCAATGAATTGAGGCTATTGAGAAAACTGGCCCCGGTGACACCGTAGGACAAGATGCGGTGCTGGTCGAGGTCCGCCAGCGTGCGCGGCTGGCCGTGGCGGCGAATATAGTCGGTCGATGCGTAGAGGTGATAATGCACCGTGAACAGTCGGCGGCGAATCAAGTCCGGCTGCGACGGAAGCCGCAAGCGAAGCCCCACGTCGGCCTCGCGCATGCCAAGGTCGAGTTCGTCGTCGGTAAGAATGAGCCGGAGCTTGATGTCTGGATAAAGCTCAAGGAATTCGCCGAGTTGCGGCGCAAGCCAATGGGCGCCGATGCCCAGCGTGGTCGTGACGCGCAATTCGCCCTGCGGCTTTTCGCGTTGCTCGCTCAGACGAAGGCGCGCCGCCTCCAGCTTCCCCATCACGTCCTTGACGGTGCGCAGCAGGATCTCGCCCTGCTCCGTCAGAATCAGACCACGGGCGTGGCGATGAAACAGCGGCGTGTCGAGGTCGCTTTCGAGAGCCCCCACCTGCCGACTCACAGCGGACTGGCTGAGCCCAAGTGTTTCGCCGGCATGCGTGAAGGAGCCGGCCTCCGCCGCCGCATGAAAGACGCGCAGCTTATCCCAATCCACCTGAATTTCCTCCCCGACGGTCCCCGCAAGCCGTTGGCCGGCCTCTCTACGGCGACGCAACCAGTCTCTTTCATCGCATATTATTGTCGGACAGTCTCCCGTGTCTATTCCGCCGCAATCTCGGCTTTCTCATGTGTAGCCAAAAACTTCTCCGCCTCCAGCGCCGCCATGCAGCCAAGACCGGCGGCTGTGACCGCCTGCCGGAAGATGTCGTCGGCAACGTCGCCTGCCGCGAACACTCCGGGAATGTTGGTCGCGGTCGAACCCGGCGCTGTCTTGATGTAGCCGTTCGGCTTCATCTCGATTTGTCCGGCGAAGAGTTCGGAGGCCGGCGCATGGCCGATTGCGACGAACACGCCGTCGATTCGCCGCGTCTCGAGGGCGCCGGTCCGGACGTTCTTGAGGCGCGCGCCACTGACGGCAAGCGGCCCCTCCTGCCCCAAAATCTCGTCGATTACGGTGTTCCAGACGACCTCGATCCTGGGATGCGCGAACAATCGTTCCTGCAGGATGCGCTCGGAGCGGAACGAATCGCGCCGATGCACGACCGTCACCTTCGAGGCGAGATTGGCGAGATACAGCGCCTCCTCGACCGCGGAATTGCCCCCGCCGACGACGATCACCTCCTTGCCCCGGTAAAAGAAGCCGTCGCAGGTCGCGCAGGCCGACACGCCATATCCCTTGAATTTCTGCTCGCTCGGAATGTCGAGCCACCGCGCCTTCGCGCCGGTGGCGATGACAAGCGCGTCACAGGTGTAGACGGCCCCCGAATCGCAGGTCAGTCGGAACGGCCGCTGGCCCAGCTCCGCCTTCGTCACGTAATCCGAGACGAGGTCGGCCCCGACATGCGCAGCCTGCAGGCGCATCTGCTCCATGAGCCAAGGCCCCTGGATCGGCTCGGCGAAGCCAGGATAATTTTCAACGTCGGTCGTGATCATGAGCTGGCCGCCCGGCTCGAACCCTGAAATCAGGACCGGCTTCAGCATGGCGCGCGCGGCATAGATCGCAGTCGTGTATCCAGCCGGGCCGGAACCGACGATGATCAGCGGGGCATGAATGGGTCTGGCGTGCGGCATGGGTGCTCCGACAGTCCCTGGTCCCGGAAACGCAAAGGATTCGCGGAAGGGACGGGCCGCCAATGTACGGACGGGCAGGCAGCGCGGCAAGGGCGGGACTGCCGCCGCGGCCCGCAAACGGCGCGGGGTTCAGCCGCCGGCGGCCAGGTCGGGCGGGGGCGGATCGCCGGCGCGCGCGCGGCTCTCGACAGTCGCGCGCAGCAACGCCGCAGCTCGATAGATCGCGTGAACGAATTTGCTCGCCGGCAGCAGCGCGAAGAAGGAACCGACAAGTCCGAGATGCAGCGCGAGCAGCCACGGCATCGCTGTCGTGGAGCGCGCGGCGAGCAAAACCGCGCCGCTGACGGCGACGAGCGTAATCATGCCGAGCAAATGGTAATCCGCGCCCGCTGTCTCGGCTGCGACAGGCTCCGGATCGGCGCGGCGCTTCAGCCAGACAAGGCCGCAGACACCGCCCAGGACGAGCGCCCCGCCCGCAACGCCGAGCACGACCGGCGCGCTGGACGCCGGGAACGGCGGCGCCATGCCGAGCCAATGCTCGCTGAAAGCGGCGGCGATCGAGGCGCTGAAATCAGTTGCAAGACCGGCGACCAGAAGATGATGCGCCCACCTGCGCGCCTGCGCGCCCCGATCCGGCCCATCGGCGCATCCGGAACCATCGCCGTCGAGATGTTTCAGCGCGATCGCCTCGCTGATGGCGCGCGGCGCCGCGCGCAGGATTTCTTGCGGTCGCGCAGGCGGGCCTATGTCGGCCCAGAAAGCACAGGCGCTCCAGGCCAGCGACGCGGCTGCGGCCAACAGCGCGCCAAGAGCCGCCATGACCATCCATTTTTCGGGAATGACGTCGTAGAAGCCGATCGATCCGGCCCGCCCTCCTGCGTCTGCGCGCAGCAATGCAAACGCTGCAACGGCAACGACGACCAGCGCCGACGATGCGCGCAGGCCGCCGCCGGCGAAGGCGCCGCGCAGAAACCGCGGGCGCGCATAATCTGCGTAGCTGATCTGCCGAACCCGTGCGAGGCTGCGCGGAAGATTCACCGCAAAGGCGTGCGGCGGCGCATATTGGCAGGCGTAGTGACAGGCTTTGCAGGAATGGCAGAGATTGGCGACATAGGCGAGATCGGCCGCCGCAAACGCATGACGCCCGGCGATCGCCGCAAATACCGGACAGAGGTCGTCGCAATACATGCAAGCCGCGCACAGGCGCAGCAGCCTGCGGGCCTCGGCGACGACATCATCGGAATGCATGGCGCGCCGCCTCCTCGCCCGCCATCCGCCCGAACGCCGCGCCGAGCGTCACGCCCAGTCCCGCGAGATAGGCGCGCGGCAGGATGTTTGCGGCCATGATCATCCCGGCGGCGAACAGGTTGTCGTATACGCCATCGTCTGCGCGCCGGACACGCATCGCAGGATCGACAGCGACGCCGTACCGCGTGAAGGTGATGCCCGGGCGCAGCGGATAACCGTAGAACGGGCGCGTCTCCAGCGGCCTGCCTTGAACGGCCCCGACCTGCGACCGCAGCGAGCGGTTGTAACCGGATACGGTTTCGACCAGGCGCGCGGGCGGAAGCCCGAGCGCCATCGCCAGACTTTCAAGCGAGTCGGCCTGAACGGGCGCGAGCCCGGAGGATGGAGCGCGCCCCAGGCCGTCCGCGTCGAGTATCGAAAAGGCCATTGCGCGCGGCGCTTCAAGGAGCCGTTCGCCCCAGCGTGCGTAATGGGTGCGGCGCAGGTCCGCACCCTCGTCCGCAAAGCGCGCGCCGGTCACGTCGACGACAATTCCATAAGGAATGCATTCGATTCGCGTGACGATTCCGCCATCGAAGGCCGGCCCGCGCCCGTCCACCGCAACGAAATGCGCGGACGCCGGATCGCCCGCCGTCCGCGCGCCAGCGTCGATCAGCGCGCGCAGCACGTTTCCGGTCACATGCGGCGAGCCGCGGACGACGATCGAGTCCGCGCGAGGTCCATAGATTTCGCGCAGCCACGACCGATTCGCCTGATGGCCGCCGGCGCAGGCGATCACGGTCGCCGGCGCGACTCGTTCGACCGCGCCGCAGCCTGCGAGTTCAACCGAGACGATGCGTCCGCCTTCGAATTCGAGCCCCCGGACCTCGGTGTCGTACGCAATCTCGACTCCAATTCGCGCTGCGGTCGCATAAAGGGCTGAAACCGCGGGCTTGCCGCCGCCGAGGAAAAAAGCGGTACGGTGCGAAAGCGGCGCCACGCCGCGGCCCGGCGTCTGAAAACGCACGCCGTTCGCCGCGAGCCAGTCGCCGATCGAACCGGCGCCGCAAGCCAAAGCCTGCGCCAGCGCCTCATCGATGTCGCCTCCCGCCACACGCCGCATATCCGCCAGAAGGTCTTCCGCCCGGTACGCGCCGGGCATGCGCGCATCCGGCGCGTCATGGGCGAGCCGGAGATTGCGGGCGTGTCGGGTGTTGCCGCCGCGCATCCATTGCGGCCCCGCCTCCGCCAGTCGCACGTGCGCGCCGGCGCGACGGGCCGCTATCGCCGCGACGATCCCCGCGACGCCGCCTCCGATCACCAGTACGTCTACGGACGAAGACAACGTCCAGCTCCATGCGGGCGGCGACGCCGGTCAATTGTGGCCGAACGCCCCACTTCGACCACAGGGTTGCGCAAAATCGCGCCAATCAGGCATGACATGTGTCAAAATCGCCACCGCCCGCCTGGCATAAAGTCCGGCGCAATCCTCACACAACGGTCCGAACATGAGCGAACAGCGCGCGCCCGCGCACTCCAAAGGTTTTGTCAGGCGCCTGTGGGCGTTCATGGGGCGACCGAGTTCACGCTACTCGATCGCGACGCTGATCATTTTCGGCGGCATCGGCGGCATTGTGTTCTGGGGCGGTTTCAATTGGGCGATGGAAGTCGCCAACACCGAGGAATTCTGCGTGTCCTGCCACGAAATGAACGACACGCCCTACAAGGAATTGCAGCACACGATCCATTTCAAGAACCGCTCGGGCGTGCGCGCGACCTGCCCGGACTGCCATGTGCCACGTCCCTTCATATGGAAGATCAAGCGCAAGATCGAAGCCTCGAACGAGGTGATGCACAAGCTCCTGGGCACCGTCGATACGCCGGAGAAATTCGAGGCCCATCGCCTCGATCTCGCCAAGCAGGTCTGGGCGGCGATGCGGGCGACGGATTCGCGCGAGTGCCGCAATTGTCACCAGGAACATTCGATGGACCCGGCGAAGCAGACGCCCAAGGCGGTCAAGGCCATGCAGGACGGCTTCGCCAAGGGCATGACGTGCATCGACTGCCATGCCGGCATCGCCCACCATATGCCGCACGATCCGCTGGACGACGACGATGATTCGCCGACGCCGGCCGACAGCCCCGGGACGCCCAAGGCCACGCAAGCCACGACGGAAACACCGACAGCCCCGGCGCCGGCCAGGAACTGACCGGCCGACGAGACGCCCTGCCGCCGCTTGCATCCGCGCGGCAGTCCGGCCAAAAGTCCGACGACGGACAGCGCAGGGGCGGACATGGCCAAACCTATCATCGGCATCATCGGCGGCTCGGGAGTCTACAATCTGCCCGGCCTCCAGGATCTGCGCGAGGAGGCGATCGCGACGCCCTGGGGCGAGCCGTCCGACTCGCTGCATTTCGGCCGTATCGGAGCGACGGAAGCCGTGTTCCTGCCGCGCCACGGGCGCGGGCACAGGCTGTCGCCGTCCGGCATCAACTACCGAGCCAATATCGACGCTCTGAAACGCGCCGGCGTCACCGACATAGTATCGGTTTCGGCTTGCGGCTCGTTCCGCGAACACCTCTATCCCGGACTGTTCGTGCTGGTCGATCAGTTCGTCGATCGCACCTTCGGCCGCGAAAGTTCGTTTTTCGGCAACGGTTGCGTCGCGCATGTGTCGATGGCGCACCCGGTCGCGCCGCGGCTTGCCGAGCGCATCGCCGCCGCAGCCGCGGCTGAAAGCATCGCCTTCGTCAATGGCGGAACCTATGTCTGCATGGAAGGCCCGCAATTCAGCTCCTACGCGGAATCGCTGACCTACAAGGCCGCCGGCTACGACGTGATCGGCATGACCGCCTGCCCCGAGGCCAAGCTCGCGCGCGAGGCGGAAATCTCCTACGCGACCATAGCCATGGTTACGGATTTCGACTGCTGGCATCCCGAACACGACGACGTCGACGTCGCCTCGATCATCAGGATCGTCAATGAAAATGCCGCGAAAGCGGCGCGGCTGCTGGCGCGCCTGCTCACGGACATGCCGGCCGAGCGCGAACCATGTCCGATCGGCTCCGACCGTGCGCTCGACACCGCGCTGATCACAGCGAAGGACGCGCGCGATCCGGCCCTCCTGTCGAAGCTCGACGCGATCATGGCCCGGGTGAACCGGGCCTGACCTGTCTGGAGTAGTCCCGCGCTTCACATCCGCGTGGTCATGCCGTGCCAGGCGCCGAAGCCGAGCAGGCCCCAGAGCAGCGAAAAGATAATGCTCATGATCACCGACAGCGCGATGGTCGCGGGGATCGCCGCAATTCCCCATTTGATGAAAATGCCGACGAGGCGGCCGAAGGGAATGTCGATGTCGACAATGGTGACGGGCTGACCTGAACCGTTCATGACGCTTTCCTTTCCACTGGTTCTGTGGTCATCAAAGCATAGCAGGTCACAGCAAACGAGCCCCGCCTGAAAGAGCCTCGCCCATGCAGACGCAATCGCTCGAATCCATGCTCGAACAGTCGATCCGGACGATACCCGACTATCCCAAGCCCGGCGTCATGTTCCGCGACATCACGACCCTGCTCGGCGATGCGCGCGCCTTCCGCCGCGCAGTGGACGAACTCGTCCATCCCTGGGCCGGCCAGCGCATCGACAAGGTCGCGGGCATGGAGGCGCGCGGCTTCATCCTCGGCGGCGCGGTCGCGCATCAGCTTTCGGCCGGGTTCGTTCCGATCCGCAAGAAAGGCAAGCTGCCGCACGCCAAGGTCTCGATCGCCTATTCGCTGGAATACGGCCTCGACGAAATGGAGATGCACGAGGACGCCGTGACGCCCGGCGAGCGCGTCATTCTCGTCGATGATCTCATCGCCACCGGCGGCACGGCCGAAGGCGCGGTGAAGCTCCTGAAGAAGATCGGGGCCAATGTCGTCGCCGCCTGCTTCGTCATCGACCTGCCGGACCTCGGCGGCGCGCAGAAAATCCGTGATCTCGGCGTGCCCGTGCGAACGCTGGTCGCCTTCGGCGGACACTGAGGCGCCGCGTGGACCGGGCCGCTGTCGCCGGGCGCCTGTCGCTCGCCCCTGCGGCCAGGCTTTCCAATTCGATGCTTTTGTCCCTCGCGGCGCTGATCGTCGTTGCGCCGGTCTTCGCCTTCGCGGCAGCCCTGCGACCGGCCGCCATGGCGCCGGTCGCAGCGGCCGGCATCGGGACCATCGCGCTGTTCGTGACGGCGCGCGCAAAAACAGGATCAGTGCTGGCGGCCCGCCCCGACTGGCGGGCGCTCGCGGCCTGCCTCGCCGCGGCGCTCCTCCTCTGCCTGCTCGGCGGCGAGGGGCACATGTTCTTTTCGCCCTCCGACTGGTTCACCCGCGATTCCGTCCTCGCCGACCTCGTGCGCAATGGGTTTCCGGTCTTCTATCGCGTCGATGGCCAGGACTATCTGTTGCGCGCGCCGCTCGGCATGTACCTGATCCCGGCGCTCGTCGGCCGCATGTCCAGCCTGGAAGCCGCGCATTTCGCGTTGCTCGCACAGAACGCCACGCTGCTCGGCCTCATGTTCTATCTGCTCTCGCAGGCGTCGGAGGCGCCCAGAGCCCGCTTCCTGATGCTGCTCGTCCTCTTCAGCCCCGTCGACATCGTCCCGCGGCTCGCCGCCGATTTCGCGGCATGGCGCGAAACGGGCGCATTCGTCCTCAACCCGCTGACGAACTTCTGGAACCCCCTGTTCAAATACTGGGGCCAGATTCCATCGTTGTTCTGGGCGACGAACCATGCGCTCGCCGGCTGGTTCTTCGGTCTGCTGTTCCTGCTTCGCCTTCGCCGCGAAATCGACGACGCGCCGCTCGCGCTGGGCTTTGTGGCGCTGCTGTTCTGGTCTCCGCTGTCGATGATCGGCGCGGCGCCCTTCCTGGCGTTGCAGATGGCGCGGACTCCCGTGGCGCGCCTGCTTGGCGCGCGCAATCTCGCCGCTGCGGCGATCGGTCTCGGCTTCGCGCCGATGGCGATCTACCTGTCGCTCGATTCCGGATCGATCACGCACGAATGGCTGATCGGCAAGAGCGGCTTCTGGGCCTGGTATCTGGCGCTGCTCATCTTCAGCATCCCGCAGGCCTGGCTCGTGCTTGGCGCCTGGCGCGACGTGCCGCGATGGCAGCGGCCGGCCGTGGCGCTGGCCATCGCATTGCTGATGCTGGCGCCGTTCTACCGCATCGGCGCGAACGAAGAATACAACGACATGGCGATGCGCTGCACGATTGTGCCGCTGTTCGTGCTCGGCTTCGCCTTCTGCCGGGTCGCGCCACAATTCATCGCAGCGCGCGGGATGCTTGCGTTCGTCTGCGCGCTGGTCGTGACGCTGTCCGCCGTCACCGGCCTGCTGGAGATCCGGCGCGCCATCGCCGATCCCGCCTATGCGATCAACGATTGCAACCTGCTGACCTCGACCGCCAAGATCTATCCGGGCTTCATGCCGACGAATTATCTCGCCGTGATGACAGCCATTCCGGACTGGCTGCTCGGCCGCAACGGGCCGCGGCTTGAAGCCGAAAGGCGCGTGTGCTGGCCCGGTTATTCGCTCCTGCCGGCGGGATCCTGAGCGGCCGTCACCTTTTTGAGAAACTGGAGAGCGCGGCCCAGAGCCTGCTTGCTGGCGTCAAGATCGAGATCAAACTGGTATTCGTGCTGGAGCGGCGGCGCATAGTCGGCGGGATAGAACAATGTGTCGACCGCAACGCCCTTGCCTCTCAGCCTGTCGACCAGCGCGATCGAATGCTCTCGCAGCGGATCCGAATTGCCGGCTGAAACAAAAGCCGGCGGAAAGTTCGGCGTCAGGTAGCGGGCGACCGACACGGTCGAGAAGGCCGGATCGTTCAGAAAATCCATCGCGCCGCTGTAAGCCCGGAGATAGGCGCGCCGGATTTTCCCTTCAGGGCCGCCGAGATCGAACAAAGCCAGATCGTAGACGCCACAGAAGAGCAGCGCGCCTCGCAGTTGATCACGTCCGATCGTGGACGCGACGCCGACCTTCCGGCCATAAGAGGGGTCCATCGCGATCTCCGCCGCCTGCGCCGCGATCTGCGCGCCCGCCGAATCGCCCGCCAGCACCAGCCGGCGCGGATCGACATGCAGGCGCCCCGCTTCGCGCGTGAGAAACGCGAGCGCGGCGAAGGTCTGCCGCACCGGCGTCGGATAGATCGCCCCGGGAGCCAGTGAATAATTGACGGCGACCGCCACAAAGCCGCTCGCCGCGATCAGCTTGAGATAGCCGGCCACGTCCCTTTTGTCGCCGGCGAGCCATCCGCCGCCATGCAGCCAGACCACCGTGGGCAGCCCCTGCCCCTCATGCAGGCCCGTCGGAAAATAGACATCGAGCGCAGCCGCGCCCCCCGCAGCGTCGTAAACCAGATCGCGGACAGCCGAGACGCCGGACGGCGCATGTCGCTCCATCGCCGCCGCAACGGCGGCGCCGCTGCGGTCATAGTCGCGCCGGATCAGCAGCGCCCTTGGCCACGGACTGAGGCTGAAGGCGGCGTATCCCGCCGCGCCCGCGACAGCCGCGGCGGCGAAAATCAAATGAGCGAGCTTGCGCAGTTTCAAGGTCCGGTCTCGCAGGAGCGTCTCGAATTCGAGACGGCGGCAGGCAAACTTCACCCGTCGTTTGCGCCGGCCGGTCTACCCTTCGCGCGACCGAATGAAGCCGGACCCCCGGAATTCGAAGACGAGTTCGCCCTTCTGGTTCACGCCGGTATTGTGGTTGAACACCAGCCCCCAGCCAGGCTTCGATGTCTGCCGCGTCTCGATGATCTGGGTTGCATAGGTCACGACATCGCCAGCGAAGACTGGCCGGGGCCAGCGCAGGTGCATGAAGCCCGGCGAGGGCCCGCCCTGCGGCGTCTCGATTCCCTGCGCATTGAGTTCACGCTGCACGCGATCGCGCATGAGGACGACATTGCGCATCCAGAGCGACGCAGTCTGCCAGCCGGATGCGGCCAGCGCGCCGAAATGGCTGGCGCGCGCCGCCGCCTCGTCCATATGGAACGGCTGCGGATCATAAAGCGAGGCAAAGGCGACGATATTGTCCTTCGTGAAGCTTTCGGCGCCCAGTTCTATATAGGCGCCGACCTGCAGGTCTTCGAGCCAGCCGGCGAAGGGACGCGCGCGGCCGCGCGCCTCGACCCGCGGCAGGGCGTGCGTGGGATGCGGAACCGCCGGTTCCGCCGGCGCGCCGGCGACCGCTCCTGAAAGGTCCGGCCGCCGCAGCCCGATCAACTGTGTATGTTTCTGCCGCAGGATGACTTCGCCGCGCTGATTCGAGACATCGACCTGCATGGCGACCAGCCCCATGTCCGGGCGCGTGCGCGACACGCGCTTGTGCAGGATGGTGCGGCGGCCCGCCAGAACGTCGCCCGGACGCAATGGCTTTTCCCAGCGCATCTCGTCGATGCCCGGCGCGCCCATCGAGGCGGTGCGGCGGACCCAGTGATCGTAATTGAGCCGCATGGCGAGACAGCAGGAATGCCAGCCGGATGCGCAGAGGCCGCCGAGCATGGTGTGTTTCGCGGCCTCCTCGTCCAGGTGGAACGGCTGCGGATCGTACATCTCCGCAAAGCGGATGATTTCGTCCCTGGTGATCGCGCGCGTATCTGCGAAGTCGAAAATCGAACCGGGGACGAAATCCTCATAGTAGAATTCGGGCATGGGGCTCCAAACCTGTGCGGGCGTTGTATCTTCGCTTAGCCGAAGCGGGGCGCGCTGGAAACCGGCGCCGGCACATGACGGGGCTGCGGTGAAGGGTGAACGGATGTCAGGCTGGATCGATGGCGTTGCCGCGCTCGCGGATCTCGAACCGGACGCGCGCGCCCGCGTTGCGGATCTGCAGCCCTTCGACATCGGCGCCGGCCGCATCCTGTTCTCGCCCGGCGCCGCTTGCACGGGGTTTGCTCTCGTGCTTTCGGGCGTCGTCCGCGTCGGCGTCAATTCCGAAGGCGGACGCGCGCTCGTACTCTATCGCGTGACGACCGATGAGGTCTGCGTGCAGACGACGCTCTGTCTGATGGCTGGCCTCGAATATACGGCCGAGGGCGTGACCGAAACGCCGGCGCGGCTCGTCATGATTCCGGCCGCCCGCTTCGACGAACTGATGGCCATATCGAAGGTTTTCCGCAGCTTCGTCTTTTCGCGTTTCGGCGCGCGATTGCAGGATATTTCCAAACTGCTGGAGACCATCGCTTTCGCTCGTGTCGATTCACGGCTCGCCGCCGCGCTCATCGCGCGCGCCAACCCCGATGGCCTGATCGTCTCGACGCATCAGGGTCTTGCGGAAGAGGTCGGAACCGCGCGCGAGGTGGTCAGCCGCCAGCTCGAAGCATTTTCCAGGGCCGGAATGGTGCGGCTGTCGCGCGGCGAGGTCCGCCTGATCGACCGCACGGCTTTGGAAGCCCGCGCGTCTGTGACATGATCACAGACGCGCGGCCCCGGATGTAGCATCAAGCAGGCGTCACAGCCGGCGGCTATTTATGCGCCGAACGTCAGGGGAGTTTTCCATGCTTACCAATGAAGGTACGATCGACCGCATTCTGCGGGTCATTGTCGGTCTCGTTCTGATCGCTCTCGTGTTCGTCGGCCCGCAGACCCCCTGGGGCTGGATCGGCGTCGTGCCGTTGCTGACCGGCATATTCGGGTTCTGCCCGGCCTATCGAATCTTCGGGCTTTCGACCTGCCCCATGAAGAAGGCCTGAACTCTCAGCCTTCGCTCCACCGCTCCGCGGCTGCGTCGTCGTCGTCCCTGGCGGCGACCCAGTCGCCGGATGAGCCGTCGACGCGGCGCTCCTTCTTCCAGAAGGGCGCGCGGGTCTTGAGAAAATCCATGAGAAACTCGGCAGCGGCAAAAGCTGCCGCCCTATGCGCCGAGATGGTCACGACCAGCACGATCGGCTCGCCCGGCGCGATTTTTCCGTAGCGATGGATGGCGGTCAGCCCCATCAGCGGCCAGCGGTCGAGCGCCTCCTGCGCCACGCGCGAAATCTCTTCTTCCGCCATGCCGGGATAATGCTCGAGTTCGAGCGTGGCGAGCGTGCCGCCCTCGTCCCGGCAAAGTCCGGTGAAGGTCACGATGGCGCCGATATCCGTGCGCCCGGCGGTGAGATGAGCGGATTCGACAGCGACGTCGAATGGCTCCGACTGCACGCGCACGTTGCAGGTGCCGGGTTTCCCTCCCCGTGCGTCGGAAGGGAATCCATGGGCGCGGCGATCGACGCCCATCCGCCTCATCCACCTGTCATCGGAGGGAAAAACGCAATTTCCCTGGCCCCGGCGATCGCGGCGTCGTGCTTGACGTGCGTGCGGTCGATCGCCGCGCGGATCGTCTTCGCATTTTCGAAAGCGTAGGCGTAATTCTCGCCCTTCGCCGACAGCCAGCCAATGAGATCGGCGACCGTGCGCACGGTCTCGGGCGGGAATATCTCCTCGTCGGTCGCGCCGATGCGTTCGCGCACCCAGGCGAAATAGACCGCCTTCACCTCATTCCTCCGTCACATACTTGAAACCGGCCCTGAGATAGTCCCAGCCCGTGTAGAGCGTCAGGAGCGCCGACACCCAGAGCAGCGCCAGACCAATCCGCGTCGTGCCCGGCAGCGCCAGTTCTCCCGCGCGCCCCGCGATCAGAAAGCCGAGCGCAACGAGTTGCATGGTCGTCTTCCACTTGGCCACGGCGCTGACGGGAACCGGAACCTTGAGGTCGGCCAGAAACTCGCGCAAGCCGGAGACCAGGATTTCGCGGCACAGGATGACGATCGCCGCCCAGAGCGACCAGCTTGCGATCGTGCGGTCGGCGACAAGCATCAGCAGCACCGCCGCCACCAGCAGTTTGTCAGCGATGGGGTCGAGCATACGGCCCATGGTCGATTGCAACGACCAGGCGCGGGCGAGATAGCCGTCGAAAAAGTCGGTGATTCCCGCGGCCGTAAACACGCCGAGCGCCGTCCAGCGCATCCAGAATTCGTCGGGCCAGAACATCAGCCCGACCACGATCGGCACCGCGACGACACGGCCGTAGGTCAGCATGTTCGGCAGCGCCAGAGCGTGGTTTCTGCGGCGCGGCAGCGAGGTTTCGGACATCCTCCGAAGGAACATGCGCAAGGCCGCCACGTCAAGCGATCGGAGAGCGGCGCCTCTGAAAATCAACCCTTTTCGTTGAAATGGGCATAAATCAGCCGAGCCGTGGCCGCGTTGACCCCCGGCGTCTTCTCGAGATCGGCCAACGCGGCGCGCGATACCGCCTTGGCTGTGCCGAAGGCGGCCAGCAGCGCCCGCTTGCGCGCTGGCCCGATCCCCGGAATTTCATCGAGCGGCGACTTGACAAATTCCTTCTTCCGCCGCGCGCGGTGCGTTCCGATCGCGAACCTGTGCGCCTCGTCGCGCAGGCGTTGCACGAAATAGAGCGCCGGATCGCGCGGCGCCATGCGGAACGGCTCGCGCCCCTCGGCAAAGAAGGTCTCGCGGCCGGAATCGCGGTCCGCGCCCTTGGCGATCGACACTACCGGGACGTCGGCCATTCCGACCTCCGCCATGACCGCGCGCGCCGCCTCGAACTGACCGCGCCCTCCATCTATGACGACGAGATCGGGGCGCGACGGGAAATCCTCTCCCTCTGCGCGCCGCGACGCCTCTTCGGAAGCCGCGGTCGCCTCCCCCTCCTCCTTCGCCAGCCGCGCGAACCTGCGCCGCAACACCTCGCGCATCATGCCGTAATCGTCGCCGGGCGTGAGATCGGCCGACCTGATGTTGAACGTGCGGTAATGCGACTTCATGAAGCCTGCGCGTCCGGCGACGATCATGGCGCCGATCGCATTCGTCCCCATGATGTGCGAATTGTCGTAAACTTCGATGCGGCGGATCGGCGGCCCGATTCCGAATGTCGCGCCAAGCGCGCCGAGCAGTTTTTCCTGGCTCGCGGCCTCCGCCAGTTTGCGCGACAGGGTCTGGCGGGCATTGGTCGCGGCGTGATCGACCAGTTCGCGCTTCTCGCCGCGCTGCGGATTGGCGACCTCGACCTTGCGCCCCGCGCGCAAGCTCAACGCGGTCGCCAGCAGATCGCGATCCTCAATCTCCTCGTTCAGAAGCACCAGCGAAGGCGCGGGGCGATCCCCATAAAATTGCGAGACAAAAGCGCCAAGCACCTCCGCCTTGGCGAGCGACTTGTCGGCGCGTGGAAAATACGCGCGGTTGCCCCAGTTCTGGCCCGTCCGGAAAAAGAAGATCTCGATGCAGAACTGCCCGACCTCCTCCGCCACGGCGAATACGTCCGCCTCATCGACGCTGCGCGGATTGACGGCCTGCTGCCCCTGAATCGTCGACAGCGCGGCGATCCTGTCGCGCAGCCGCGCCGCGCGCTCGAACTCCAGCTTCTCCGCGGCTTCAGTCATTTCCTGCGCGAGCAGGCCTCGCACCGCCCGGCTCTTGCCGGACAGAAACTCATGCGCCTCGCCGACGAGCGTCGCATAATCGGCGATCGATATCTCGCCGGTGCATGGCCCTGCGCAGCGCTTGATCTGATAGAGCAGGCAAGGCCGTGTGCGGTTCTCGAAATACGAATCGCTGCACGAGCGCAACAGGAATGCGCGTTGCAAGGCGTTGAGCGTGCGATGCACGGCCTGCGCGCTGGCGAACGGTCCGAAATACTCGCCCTTGCGGGTGCGCGCCCCGCGATGCTTGGCGATCTGCGGCGCGGCATGGTCGCGTGTGAGAAGTATATAGGGAAACGACTTGTCGTCGCGCATCAGCACATTGAAGCGGGGCTTCATCTGCTTGATGAGATTGGTCTCAAGCAGCAGCGCCTCTGTTTCCGTCTCGGTCTGGACGAACACCATGGACGCCGTGAGCGCCACCATGCGCGCGATGCGGTTGGTATGCCCCTCTCCGCGCATGTAGCTGGCGATGCGCTTCTTCACGCTCCTGGCCTTGCCGACGTATAGCACTTCGCCGTCGGCAGCGATCATGCGGTACACGCCGGGCCCGATCGGGGCATGCTTCCAGTAGCCGCGGATGACCCCGGTTCCGCGCGCAAGTGAGGCCGGCGCGGTTTCGCCCGCCAGATCGAGATCGATGACGGGAAGCAATTGTTCGTCGAGATCGTCGGCCGCATCGACTTCGGCCGGCAAGTCCGCCTTCGGGTTCGTCATAGGGCAGATTTAGACACTGGCGCGGCGGATGCAACTCATGTCCGCACGCGGGCTTTCGCGTCCTGGCCGCGCGTCACCCGATCGCGATCGCCGACACCAGCCGCCCGTAATCCGGCTCCTTGCGATGCGTGCAGCGGCGATAGCTGTAGAAGCGTGTTTCGTCCGCATAGGTGTCGAGCGCCATATTCTCGAACGAGGCCACGCCCGCGCTTTTCGCACGAAAGCCGATGAAGGCCGGCAAATCGAACATTTTGCGCCCGGCTTTGGGCGAGGGTGAAAAGAAGCGCTCGAAATCGGTCGACGCCTCTGCGAATTGCGCGAAAAACTCCGTCCCGACCTCGTAGCTCGCCGGTCCGATCGTCGGCCCAAGCGCGGCGATTGTTTTCGCGCGCGACGCGCCAAGCTTCTCCATCGCATCGAGCGTCGCCTCGATCACGCCGGTCAGCGCGCCCTTCCAGCCGGCGTGCGCGGCGCCGATCACGCCGGCGACCGGATCGGCGAACAGGACCATGCCGCAATCGGCGCCCGTCACGCCGAGCGCGAGCGCCGGCGTCGCGGTGGCCAGCGCATCGCACCGCGGCCTGTCGGCCCACGGCGCAACGACGGTCAGGCAATCCGGCGAATGGATCTGGAATGGCACGAGCAGGCGCCCGGCGTCCACGCCCAGCGCATCGGCCATACGGCGCCTGTTCTCCGCCACGTTCTCACGCGCGTCGTTCGACCCGACGCCGCCGTTGAGCGAGGCATAGACCCCCTCGCTGACGCCGCCCTCGCGCGTGAAAAACGCATGCTTGACGCCGGCGGCGCGCAACGTAGGCGCCTCGATCCAGGTGTGCGTCACGCGCCAGCCTCCTCGATGAACCCCGGCAAAGGCGCCGATGATTTGCGCGTGACCGCGAGCGCTTTGAACAGACGCCCCATATCCGTCGGCTTGTCCTCCGACGTGAGGCGGGCAAGGCTCGAGGCGACGGCCTCGCGTTGCTCCGGCGCGGCATTGCGCATCAGGGCCTCGGCGCGACGCTCGATCCCGATTTGCCTGAGGAAACGCCCCTGCATCACCGGACCGTGCGTTTGCGCGCCGGCCGCGCGTGCAGCGCGGACGAGCCCTGCGAAATCGACATGAGTCGTCAGGTCAGCCTCGCCGGGCGTCTCCAGCGGATCTACGAAGGCGTGCCTGCGCATCGCCTGCAAGGTTTCGCCGAGCGCTGTCTGCGTATGTCCGTAATCGACGACGAGCAGGACGCCGCCCTGCATGACGATGCGTGCGGCGAGCGTCATCATGATCCGCTGTGACATCGCGGCGACCTCAAGCACCGCCCCGACCGGCGCATCGACGGTCAGATAGCGCTCGGGCTCCGGCGCTGCGCCGAAGGCGAATCGGCCGTCGACAAGACCGATCTGCCGCTCGCACCAACCATGATCGGTTCTCACGTAATGCCGGACAGGCAATGCGTCGAAGAATTCATTGGCGATGATGACGGCAGGCCCCAGGGGCAGCGCATCCACGCTCTCGACCCAGCCGACCGGCCGTTCCACGGCGGCGAGCCGTGCGCGCTGGGCCTCCACGAGTTTCTCGCTGGTCTCGACCATCGTCACTTCAAGCGTCGCATAAAACGATCCGGCGACGCGCGCGGCGCGCAGCGCGTCGGCCATCAACACGCCGCGACCGGGGCCAAGCTCGACGAGGCGCGCCGGCGTCGGACTTCCAGAGGAAGCCCAGGCCTCCGCCGACCACAAACCAACGAGTTCGCCGAACATCTGGCTGATTTCCGGCGAGGTGATGAAATCGCCGTCAGCGCCGAACGGATCGCGCGTCATGTAATAACCGAGCGTGGGATGCGACAGGCAGAGCGACATGTAGCGTTCGACCGAGATCGGCCCGTCCTGCGCAATGATCGAGGCGATTTCCTGAGCAAGCTTGTTCATGGTTTCAGCCTCCCGCCCCGAAATGAATGGAAAATAAGATAAATCCCGATCAGCACGATCGGCGCGGACAGCGCCATCCCCATCGTCAGGCCATGCGCCAGCGCCTCCAGGTCGGGATCTGGTTCGCGAAAGAATTCGCTGAAAATGCGAGCGATGCCATAGCCGACGCCGAACACGCCGGCCACGAGCCCCGGCCGACGAAATCCCCCGCGCGCGACAAAGAGGCCGGTGATCAGAAGCATCAGCAGACCTTCGAGGCCGGCTTCGTACAATTGGCTGGGGTGGCGCGGCCAGGGGCCTGCGCCGGGGAAGACCATCGCCCACGGAACATCGGACGGTCTGCCCCACATTTCCGGTTTGATAAAGTTGGCGATTCTGCCGAAGAAGATACCGATCGGCGCGACCGCGCTGCAGATGTCGGCGACCGTGAGCGCAGGAAGGGCATGGCGGCGCGCGAAAATCCACGCGCCGACGGCAACGCCGATCAAGCCGCCGTGAAAGGCCATGCCGCCGTGCCAGACGGCGATGATCTCGAAAGGGTGCTTCCAGTAAAAATGATCGGGCGTGTCATAGAACAGCACGTTGAACAGACGCCCGCCGATGACGGCGCCGAGAGCGGAATAGACGAGCAGATCATCGAGACTCGACGCAGTCGGGCGCGCCCCCGCCCCCCACAGCGCATCGATCTGCACCAGCCTGCGCGCGTAAAGCCAGCCGAACAGGAGGCCGAACACGTAAGCAAGCCCATACCAGCGCACGGGGAATGGACCGACATGAAAGAACACCGGGTCGATCTGGGGAAACGTGATCGCCAGGATCGGCATCGATTCGGGTCGCCTCGCGCGGTGAATTCGAGGTGTGGCGCGGGTCGGCAGGCGCGTCAAGACGGTCACTCCGCTCATTTTCGCCCGAATTCATGCTAAGAGAGCCGCCGAAATGGAGTGACCCCATGCAAGAAAGCCGTTCGCGCCTCACCGACGACCTCGCCCGCATGTTCAATGACGCTGCTGGACTTGCCGGCGGCGTCCGCCGCGAAATCGAAACCATCGTTCGCACCCAGATGGAGCGCCTGCTCTCCACCATGAATGTCGTGCAGCGCGAGGAATTCGAAGCCGTGCGCGATATGGCCGCGCTGGCGCGCGAGGAAAACGAGAAGCTCGCAAAGCAGATCGCCGATCTTGAGACGAAGCTCGTCGGAAAGTGAACCCCGGATCGGCTGCTGGAAGGCGGCGTCACGCCTATTCTGTGGACACGCCTCCGCCGGCTATGGACCTAACGTCCCGAATCTTCGAGGTTTGCCGGCGACTTGTCACGCGCAAAGCGGCGCGGCCGATGTATAGTCCTGAGAGGGGCGATTCGCCCGGACCGATGTCCGCAAGCGTGTCTCTCGGGGGTGGGCGGTCGTGTCTGGAAGGTGCGTGCGTCCGCTTGCGGGCAGTCGCCGCGCATGCGCGGGTTTGAGTATTGCCGCGTTCCCCGTCTTGATCTGGGCCTCACCATGCTTTCTTCTGTGAACCGCGCGACCCGCCGCGAACATCCCGTCGACGTGGTCGAGCGGTTGGCGGCGGGCAACGCCTGGACGTTCGAGCGCGATGACATCGATGAAATCTCCATATCGGTGACAGGCGCATGGGCCGACTATCACGTCGCCTTCTCATGGCTGCCGGATCTCGAGACGCTGCATGTCGGCTGCGCCTTCGACCTCAAGGTGCCGCTGCGCCGTCGCGCCGAGACGCTCGAACTGATCGCCATCGCCAATGAGCAATTGTGGCTCGGCCATTTCGATCTGTGGACCAGCGAAGGCGTCGTCATGTTCCGCCACGCCATGCTGCTGACTGGCGGCGCTCAGCCGACGACGATGCAATGCGAAAGCATCCTCTCCAACGCGCTCATCGCCTGCGAACGGTACTATCAGGCCTTCCAGTTCGTCGTCTGGGCCGGCAAGACCGCACGCGAGGCGATCGATTCGATCATGCTGGAGACGCGCGGCGAGGCCTGATCCGTCCGCCGCCTGGCGTTGGACACGCGCCTGTCCCTGTGTCATTCCCGAGAAATCAGGACTCCAGGTCGAGCGCCCGGTCGCGGGGTCGGGCGCCGGCGGCTCGCATTCGCGGGCATGACAATCGAGGGGCCGCCAGTATCCAATGACGACTCAGCCTTCCTCCATCGTCCTTCTCGGCGCCGGCAAGATGGGCTTCGCGCTGCTTCAAGGCTGGGCCGACCTCGGCCTTGTCGGCGGGCGCGTCGCCGTGATCGAGCCGTCTCCCACCCCGGAACTTTCGGCCCTGTGCGCGGCGCATGGCGCCCGCCTCAATCCAGCCGACTCCAGCCTCGCACCGCCCGATTCGCTGGTTCTGGCGATCAAGCCGCAGATGCTCGACTCCGCCGCCGCCCGCATCGCCAGGCTCGCCGGACCTGATACGCTGATTGTCTCCATCCTTGCCGGCAAGACCACGGCCGACGTCCTCGCCCGTGCGCCCGAAGCCGCCAGCGTCGTGCGCGCCATGCCCAATACGCCGGCTGCAATCGGGCGCGGCGTCACGGGCGCCGTCGCCAGCGCCGGCGTGACCGGGGCGCAGCGCCACACGGCCGACACGCTCCTCTCGGCGGTCGGCAAGGTCGAATGGCTCGTCGACGAAAGCCTGATCGACGCAGTCACAGCCGTCTCGGGCTCAGGTCCGGCCTATGTGTTCCTGCTCGCCGAATGCCTGGCGGAGGCCGGCCGCGCGGCAGGTCTGCCGGCGGATCTCGCCGGCCGGCTCGCACGCGCGACCGTCGAAGGCTCGGGCGAACTGATGCATCGCTCGCCGGATGTCGCGCCTGCACAATTGCGCATCAACGTCACATCGCCCGGCGGTACGACGGAGGCCGCGCTCGGTGTGCTGATGGCCGACAATGGCCTTAATCCGCTGATGACGCGGGCCGTGGCCGCCGCGCTCGCCAGGGCGAAGGCGCTTTCGGGCTGAGGCTTTTCGGCGCCACGCCCTTGGTGCGCGCCCGTCGCGCGCATAGATAAGCGGTAGAATCGAGGAGCGGAACATGGCGCGCGCAGCGAAGAAGACGATTGGAGCCAAGAGCGAGAAATCGGCGATGGCGACCGCTCCGAAGGATCGGATCATCGACGCACTGATGGCGCTCGCGGCGGAGGAGCGATTCGAGGAGATCACCCTCAAGCAGATCGCGGGGCGGGCCAATGTCTCGCTTTCCGAATTCCGCGAACATTTCTCCTCCAGATACGGCGTGCTCGCCGCCTTTGGCCGCCGCATCGACCGCATCGTGCTCGAAGGCGTGACCGACGATCTCGCCGAAGAGAACGACAGGGAGCGACTGTTCGATGTGCTCATGCGCCGCTTCGACGCCATGGCGCCCTATCGCGAGGCGCTGCGGGGCGTGTCGGAATGGGCGCGGCGCGAACCGTTCCACGCGGCGCTGCTAAGCCCGCTCGCCGTCAATTCGATGCGGTTCATGCTGGAAGCCGCCGGCGTCGACACCGGCGGGCGCATCGGTCGGCTGAAAGCGCGCGGGCTTACCCTCGCCTGGGCGCGCATCGCCAATATCTGGCTCCACGATGAGGATCCGGGCTCCGCGCGGACCATGGCCGAACTCGATCGTGCGCTGACGCGCGGCGAGAAAGTCCTGGCGCGCGCGCAGGATGTCGACCGCCTCATC
Organism: Pseudomonadota bacterium; assembly: GCA_021781815.1. GTDB lineage: Bacteria > Pseudomonadota > Alphaproteobacteria > Rhizobiales > Beijerinckiaceae > JAJXWB01. The sequence continues at coordinate 45,528 of JAJXWB010000014.1, forward strand.
TCGCCGCTGCGCGCGATGGCGCGCGGCGCGGCCGGAGCCTGCTGGCGTTTGGCCCGCGACGGCGCGCGTCGCCGGGCCGACAGGCGCGACGCCAATGTGGCGGCGAACGAGATCTGAGCGCCCGGATCAGAGACCGAGTTCGCTCAGGCCCGGATGATCGTCCGGTCGACGTCCGAGCGGCCAGTGAAACAACCGGCTGCTTTCCGCGATCGGCAGATCGTTGATGCTGGCGAACCGGCGCTGCATCAAACCCTCGCCGTTGAATTCCCAGTTCTCATTGCCGTAGCTGCGGAACCAGTGGCCGGAATCGTCGCGCCATTCATAGGCGAACCGCACCGCGATGCGCGAACCTGTAAACGCCCACATTTCCTTGATCAGGCGATAGTCCAGCTCGCGCGCCCACTTTCGTTGCAGGAATGCCCGCACCTGCCCGCGCCCCTGCGGAAACTCTGCGCGATTTCTCCATACCGTGTCCGGCGTATAGACCTGAATGACACGATCGGGATCGCGAGAATTCCAGGCGTCTTCCGCCATACGCGCCTTCTGAATGGCGGTTTCTGACGTAAACGGAGGAACAGGCGGCTTGATCTCCATCGATACCCACCCCGCTCAAATGCATAGACAGACCTGTCTACATGGCAGGTAGCGCATGTAGACGGACTTGTCTACTATAGAAGGATGCCGGACACGACGAACCTCGAACCGCCTGAAAAATCCAGCGCGCGCGCGCGCATTCTGCGCACAGCGCATGATCTGTTCTATCGAGACGGCGTCCGCGCGACAGGGGTGGATGCGCTGATCGCGACCGCTGGCGTGACCAAGGTGACGTTTTATCGCCATTTCCCGTCCAAGGACGACCTGATCCTGGCGTACCTCAATTACCGTCACGAGCTTTGGATGACCTGGTTTGTCGACGCACTCGCGCGCCACCGGCGTGCGCAATCACGAGCGAAACGGGAGCGATCGCCGCTTGCCCCGGCGGCCCTCGCGCTGGCCGAATGGATTCGCGACCCCGCGTTTCGTGGGTGCGCATTCATCAACGTCGTCGCGGAATTTGGCGACCATTTCCCTCGCGCGGTCGAGATCGCCGGCGCGCACAAGCGCGACGTGACGGCTGCGATCACGCCCCTGCTCGATTCGAGCAGGGGCGCGCAGGCGCTGGCGCGCGCCGCCGCGATCGCGATCGACGGCGCAATCGTCCGCGCGCAGGCCGACGATGAATCCGCAGGCATCGCGCTGGCGGGACTAAATGACCTGCTGGATGCGCTAACAGCCTCCGCCAGGACGCCGCGACATCGGGCCGAAGCCGAACCGACGGAGACCGCCCCCCGCAACCAGCATCGCGCGGGATGACAGCCTTGACGGTGAGATGCCGATCTGAAATATGTCAACATCGCTGACTTAACTTTCGGACGGCAACCGTGGAAGTCGCGCTACAGGGCAGATCGAAATTGCGCGGCAAGACGCATGACGCCGAGCCGATGTACGATCTGATCGAACTCTTCTTCTTCGCCTACCGCGACTTCGTCGGCGACGCCGACCGCTTGCTTGAAGCCTACGGGTTCGGCCGCGCGCATCATCGCGTCCTGCACTTTGTCAATCGCCAGCCAGGCCTCACGATCGCGGAACTGCTCGACATTCTGAAGATCACCAAGCAAAGCCTCAATCGCGTGCTGAAGGAACTTCTCGATCAGAATTTTGTCGAGGCGCATGCGGGCGTTGCGGACCGGCGACAACGCCATCTCTACGCAACCGCCGAGGGCCGGAAGCTCGCGCTCGATCTGGCGCATTTGCAGTCCCGCCGCTTCGCGCGCGTGCTCGAGGCCGCGCCAGATGGCGCACGGCAGGACGCGATCCGCTTTCTGCTCGCCATGATCGATCCGGGCGACCAGGACAGGGTTGCGGGCCTTGTCTGGCCGCCGTCGCCGCCGCCCGTGTCATGAACGGACGCCCTTCGCAGGCGGCGCAGACCAGATGTGTCGCTGAAGACGCCGCCCACATCCTCGTCGTCGATGACGACCTGCGCATCCGCACCCTGCTCACACGCTTTCTCGCGCAGGCCGGCTATCGCGTGACCGCCGCGGCCGACGCCGCGGACGCGCGCGCGCGCATGGCCGGGCTATCGTTCGACCTGATTGTCCTCGACGTGATGATGCCCGGAGAGAGCGGCGTCGATTTCGCACAGTCTCTCCGGCGCGTGGCGGGCGCCAATGCGGCTGTGCCCATTCTCATGCTCACCGCCCGCGCCGCGCCAGGCGACCGCATTGCCGGCCTCGAAGCCGGCGTCGACGATTATCTCGCAAAACCTTTTGAACCACGCGAACTCACGCTGAGGATCGCCGCCATCCTGCGCCGCGCGCCACAGCCATCGCCGCCGCCCGAGCCAAAGGCGGCGCGGTTTGGCGCCTGCGAGTTCCACGCTTCTCGCGGCGAACTCCGGCGGGACGGCGCGCCTTTGCACATCACCGATCGCGAACGCGACATTTTGCGCGCATTGGTCGCCGCCGATGGCGCGCCGGTGTCGAGGCGCGACCTCGCCGGCGACGCGGCCGGCGAGCGCACGATCGACGTGCAGGTGACCCGCCTGCGCCGCAAGATCGAGGATGATTCCGCCAATCCCCTGCTCCTGCAGACGGTGCGCGGCGCAGGCTATCGCCTTGCGCTCGACCGGAGCGCCCGACCATGACCTTTCTGACCAGACCTTTCGTCGCGCGCCCGCATCGCTGGTGGCGCATCTTTACGCTTTGGCTGCGCGCAAAGATGCCGAAAGGGCTGTTCGCCCGATCGCTGCTGATCGTCGTCATGCCCATGCTGCTGCTGCAGACGGCGGTCGCCTACGTATTCATGGAGCGGCACTGGCAGGCCGTGACGCATCGGCTTTCCGCCATGCTGGTGCAGGACATCGCCGCTCTGATCGACGTTTATCACTCCTATCCACAGGACAAAAACGCCGACACGCTGACGCGCATCGCCGCCGAGCGCCTTAATCTCACCGCGGTCATCGCGCCCAGGGCGCCGCTGCCGCCGGCGCTGCCGAAGCCGTTCTTCTCGTTGCTCGATAGCTCGCTGTCGGAGGAAATCCGCAAGCAGATCCGTCGGCCATTCTGGATCGACACCGTCGGCAATTCGAACATCATCGAAATCCGCGTGCAATTGAAAGACGCGCAATTGCGCGTATTCGCAGCGCGTGCGCAGGCTTATGCGCCGAATTCCGGAATTTTCCTGACATGGATGGCGGGCACGGCTCTCGTCCTGATTCTTGTCGCCGTATTGTTCCTGCGCAACCAGATCAAACCTATCCGACGGCTCGCAATCGCAGCCGACGCTTTTGGCAAGGGACGCGACCCGGCGTTTCGGCCGTCCGGCGCGCGCGAGGTCCGGCAGGCCGGCGTCGCCTTCATCGAGATGAAACGGCGGGTCGAACGCGCGATCGAGCAACGAACGGCCATGCTCAATGGCGTGAGCCACGACCTGCGGACGGTGCTGACCCGCTTCAAGCTTTCGCTCGCCCTGCTCGGCGAGGGGCCGGAGCAGGACGACATGGCGCGCGACATCGCGGAAATGCAACGTATGCTTGAGGCCTATCTTGCATTTGCGCGCGGCGACGGCGGCGAGAGCGCGGCGGATATCGATATGCGCGCGCTCCTGTCCGATCTTGCGGCCGACGCCGAGCGGCATGGCAATCCGACCAGGCTCGATTATCGCGGCGCGACAAACGCCACGGTTCGACCTGATGCATTTCGACGCTGCCTCGCCAACCTCGTCGGCAATGCGCAGCGATACGCCACGCAGGTCGCCATCATCGCCGATCGCGGCGATACGATTCTGGTCGTTCATATTGATGACGATGGTCCGGGGATTCCGCCTGAATCGCGCGACGATGCATTCCGTCCCTTCTTCCGCCTCGACGAGGCGCGCAATCAGGACGAGGCCGGCGCCGGGCTGGGCCTTGCCATCGCCCGCGACATCGCCCGCGCGCATGGCGGCGACGTGACCCTCGAAACTTCGCCGCTCGGCGGATTGCGGGCGACGGTGTCAGTTCCCGTGTAACGCGCGCGCGGACGCGCCGGGCAAGCGCGCGCTTCGGTCAGGGAACGCTGAGGGAAAGATCGGCGGCCTCCCACAAGTCTCTCGCCAGACATTCGGTGGCGATCTCTCCGGCGAATGCTCGCCAGGGCTCGAGATTGCGGCGCGGCACAAAGACTATGGTCGGAACGCCCCGGCCAATCGCGTCGGCGATCGCGTCGCGCAGGCCCCATCCCTCGCATTCCGCCTTGCCGAACTTGTTGAATATCGCGCGCTCGGCGCCGCCTGCCAGCGCCTGCTGCACCAGAGCGCTCGCGCGCAGCAGCCCGTCGGAGTCGAGCAGACAGCCCCGAGCCAGAGCCCCACGGTCGTGCGAGATGGCGATAGTCGCTCCGCTCGCAAGCTCCCTCACCAGCATGTCGCAACGGCGACGGTCGGGCCGCTCGATGCGCTGTTCGATCAGTCCGCAGGCCTTCACGCCGGCCTGCCTCCACCCCTCCGCAATCCGCCGCGCCAGGTCGGAAACGCCCGCGCCCTCGTCATAGACGATCGCGGTCAGCGTGTTGCCGTCGAACATGGCGCCCTCAATGCGTCTGGCCACAGGAGCAATCGCTATGTGTCGCGTCCGCCTCCTGCCGCAGCGACCACTCGATCATGGTCCGAAGGCATGCGCCGGCCGGGTCGTCCGTCCGAGCGATCTTGTTCATCAGCGCCAGCCAGTCTTCGTCGCCGGCATGATCGGCGAAGCGCGCCACCGCGCCCGCGGCATAAGCGCTGGACGTCTCCTGGCGCGGACGGCATGCCTGCTCGATGCGAGCCACGAGCGTGAGGTCGCCGAACCCGATCAATACTTCGGCGACGTTGCTCTCGTCGGTGAAATTGCGGATGATCTGGCCAAGCAGCATGGACACCTCACATCAGATTGGCGGGCCGCTCGAAATCGACTCCGCGCAGATCAGCGCGACCGGCGAGTACGGCGACATATTGGGCGAGCGCCCGGCGCCGTACGGCTTCTCCGAGATAGGCGCAGATGCGTTCTCGCACGAGATGGTACGGCAGGTCGCGCCCTTCGATACGGCGAACGAGCTTGACCACGTGATAGCCGAAGCGCGTCTCGACCGGCGCGCGCGTGATCTCGCCGGGCGCAAGGCGGGCGAGCGCCGCCTCGAATTCCGCGACCGTCTCGCCGCCCGACAATTGGCCGAGATTGCCGCCCTGCGTCGCCGAGGGGCAGGAAGAAAATTCGCGCGCGAGATCGGCAAAATCCTCGGGCTTGGTCGCAAGCCGCTCGCAAATTGAACCCGCGCGCGCCTTGGCGGTCGCCCGCGCGGCCTCGTCGCCCGGCGCGGCGGCGACAAGAATATGCGCCGCCTCGTTGATCGTCGGCGAGCGGAAGCGTGCACGATTGTTGTCGTAGTAGCGGCGACATTCCTCGTCGCGCGGTTCGGGCGTGCGCACTTCAAGACTGAGCAGCGCGCGCATGGCCGCTTCTTCCTGTGTTTCGACGCGGCCTTCGCTGTCGGCCTGCGGCGCGGCGACGACGCCGAGCCGTTTTGCCTCCTGCTGCAACAGTTCACGCACGGCGAGCGCGCGCGCCGCAGCTTGCCACGCCTCGACCGGCGTATCGGCAGGATGGTTCTGCGTTTCGCGCGCGATTGCGGCATGCGGGATCGCCTTGCCGTTGACGCTGACGACGGCGCGGCGCGCCGGCGCCGCAGGGAGGACGGAGCAACTCATGGACGGGGCTCCCGCGCATAGGCCGCCGCCGAGCCGCCGCGGGCGCGCACGACCTGATAGCCGCTGCGGCCGAGGTACCACACAGGCGCCGACCATACATGGACGAGGCGCGTGAACGGGAAGACGAGGAAGATCGTCATCCCCAGAGCCAGATGCGCCTTGAATACCGGATTGACATCGACGACCTGCTTCCATGCGTCGCCCTGCAAGGTCAGGGTTCCCTGCGCCCAGGTCATGAACTTCACCATCTCGTGGCCGTCGAGATGCCCGAGCGAGACGATGATCGTGCTCAGGCCAAGCAGGAGTTGCGCGAGCAGAAGCAACAGAATCGCGGTATCGGAGAATGACGAGGTAGAGCTGATGCGCGGATCGGCGAGACGGCGATGCGCGAGCAGGATGATGCCGACGAGACAAAGCGAGCCAGCGAAGCCGCCGGCGGCGATGGCCAGCATTTGCTTTGCGCTGTGGGCTACGCCCAGCGCGTCGAATACCCAGATCGGCGTGAGCAGTCCAACGAAATGGCCAGCGAAGATCATGAGAATGCCGACGTGGAACAGGTTCGAACCCCAGCGCAATTGATTGCGACGCAGAAACTGCGACGACCCGGCCTTCCAAGTGTACTGCTCGCGGTCGAAGCGCACCACGCTGCCGACGAGAAACACGGTGAGGCAGAGGTAGGGATACCAACCGAACAGGGCGTGATTGATATAGTTCGACATCGACGTGTCCTCAGGAATTGCTGGCGACGGCGCCGCCTTGACGCGCCGCTCTGATTTGCGCTTCGACGCCCGGAGCGGGACGCCGGCCCTGCCGCAGCTTGGCCGACAGCTCATCGCTGCAGCCCCCTTGCGCGGGACCGAACGAGACGGCCTCCTCCTCCCAGGCGGCGTCGAGCGCGGCAAGATCATCGGGCGCAGGATCGGCCTCTTTCCGCAGCGCATCGAGGGCGGAGGCGTCTGGTTTCGCCTGCGCGATGGCGAGCAGGATGCGGAAGACGCTCTCATAGGCCGACTCGCGTTTCGCCAGCCGCTCGGCGAGCGCAGCAAAGACATGCGCAGGTTCGGCGAGCATGGCGAGCGCTTCGGATTTCGGCAGCAGCGACAGGAATTCCAGGAAAATCGGCAGAAAATCCGGAAGCTCCGCAGTGTCGACGGCCAGCCCGCGGCTCTCGTACACGAACTTGAGATCGACGAGCGCTTGTCCACGGTCGCGGCTCTCGCCATGCACATGCTCGAACAGGTGCAGGGAAAGCGAGCGCGTGCGGTCGAACAGTAGGAGATATTCCTCCTGCAGATCATAGATGTCGCCGGTGCGCAGATCATCAAGCAGGCGCCGGAATTGCTTGCGTTGCACGCGCGGGACGCACCCCTCGCTGTCGATGGCGGTCTCGATCTCGTCGAGCGCGGCGATCAAGTCCGGCTGTGGATAGAGGAGGAGCGCAGACAGCGCGCGAAACGTCTTCATCACTCGACCTCCATCGGCGTTTTCACGCGGGCGCGTTTGGCGCCGCCGAACAGGCCGGTCTGCGTTTCGCCGGGGGTGCAGCCGTTGCCGAAGGAGAATCCGCAGCCGCCGCGCAGATCGAAAGCGTCCTCCTCGACCTCGCGATGCGCGGTCGGAATGACGAACCTGTCCTCGTAATTGGCGATGGCCATGATACGGTACATCTCCTCGATATCCCCGGACTCCAGTCCAACGCTCCTCGCAACTGCGTGGTCAATCACGCCGTCGATGGTCTTTGCGCGCATGTAGGCGCGCATCGCGAGCATGCGTTCGAGCGCGCGCGCGACGGGCTCTTCCTTGCCGGCCGTCAGCAGGTTGGCGAGGTAGCGCAGCGGAATGCGCAAGCTGCGCACGTCCGGCATGCCGTTGGCGCTCGCCATCTTGCCGGCCTCGGCGGCCGCCTGGATCGGCGAGAGCGGCGGCACATACCAGACCATGGGCAGCGTGCGATATTCGGGATGGAGCGGGAAGGCTATCTTCCAGTCCATCGCCATCTTCCAGATCGGAGAATTTCGCGCAGCTTCCAGCCACGCCTCCGGTATGCCGTCCCTCCGCGCCTGCTCGACCACCGCGGGATCGTTGGGGTTGCAGAATATGCCGGTCTGCGCGTCGTAAAGATCCTCTTCCCTGGCGACGCTCGCCGCTTCGCCGATGCGGTCGGCGTCGTAGAGCATCACGCCGAGATAACGGATACGGCCGACGCATGTTTCCGAACAGACCGTCGGCTGGCCCGCCTCGATGCGCGGATAGCACATGATGCACTTTTCGGATTTTCCGGACGACCAGTTGAAATAGATCTTCTTGTAAGGGCATCCGGATACGCACATACGCCAGCCCCGACACTTGTCCTGATCGATCAGGACGATGCCGTCCTCCGCGCGCTTGTAGATCGCGCCCGACGGGCAGGAGGCGACGCAGGCCGGATTCAGGCAATGCTCGCACAGCCGCGGCAGATACATCATGAACGTATTTTCAAACTGGCCGTAGATCTCTTTCTGCACGCCCTCGAAATTCGCATCCTTCGAGCGCTTGGAGAATTCTCCGCCGAGAATCTCCTCCCAGTTCGGACCCCACTCGATCTTTTCCATCCGCTTGCCGGTGATCAGCGAACGCGGCCGCGCGGTCGGAACCGCTTCGAGTTCCTTCGCGGTCTGCAGGTGCTCGTAGTCGAAGGTGAACGGCTCGTAATAGTCGTCGATTTCCGGCAGGTCCGGATTGGCGAAGATATTGGCGAGCACGCGCCATTTCGCCCCTATCTTCGGCTCGATCGAGCCGTTGGCCTTGCGGCTCCAGCCGCCGTTCCAGCGCTTCTGGTTCTCCCATTCCCTGGGATAGCCGACGCCCGGCTTGCTCTCGACATTGTTGAACCAGGCGTATTCCATGCCTTCCCTGTTGGTCCAGACGTTCTTGCAAGTGACCGAGCAAGTGTGACAGCCGATGCACTTGTCGAGGTTGAGCACCATCGCGATCTGCGCGCGGATTTTCATGTGCCTTGCTCCTATTCCGCCGCCTGCATGCGGGGCTTCGGCCCCTTGGGCGCGTTTTCGTCGAACGGCCCTTCGAGCCAATCGACTTTCGAGAGTTTCCGGACGATCACGAACTCGTCGCGGTTGGTGCCGATCGTGCCGTAATAGTTGAAGCCGTAGCTCTGCTGCGCGTAGCCGCCGATCATGTGCGTCGGCTTCAGAACGACGCGCGTCACCGAATTGTGGATTCCGCCACGCCTGCCGGTCGTCTCCGACCCCGGCATGTTCACGATCTTTTCCTGCGCATGGTACATCATGCACATTCCATCCTTCACGCGCTGTGAGACTACTGCGCGCGCAACCAGCGCGCCGTTCGTGTTGTAGGCCTCGATCCAGTCGTTATCGACGATGCCCGCCTTGCGCGCGTCGTTCTCGCTGATCCAGACGATCGGCCCGCCGCGCGACAGCGTCAGCATCAGCAGATTGTCTGTGTAGGTGGAGTGGATTCCCCACTTCTGATGCGGCGTGACGAAATTGAGTACGATCTGCTTTTCGCCATTGCTGTGCTGGTTGATCACCGGCTTGATCGTGCGCATGTCGACGGGCGGACGATAAATGCACAGAGATTCGCCGAAAGCGCGCATCCACAGGTGATCCTGATAAAGCTGCTGACGTCCTGTCAGCGTGCGCCACGGAATCAATTCATGCACGTTGGTATAGCCGGCGTTGTAGCAGACCTTGTCGCTTTCCAGACCCGACCAGATCGGCGAGGAGATGATTTTGCGCGGCTGTGCGACGATGTCGCGGAATCGGATTTTTTCGTCCTCCTTCGGCACAGCCAGTTGCGTATGTTCGCGGCCGGTGAAGGTCCCCAGCGACTCCCACGCTTTGACCGCTACTTCGCCGTTGGTCTCCGGCGCCAGCGACAGGATCACTTCGCAGGCGTCGATTGCGGTGTCGATCTTCGCCAGCCCCTTGGTCGTTCCTTCCTCCGTGACGGTCCCGTTGAGCCTGCGCAGGAATTCGACTTCGTGCCTGGTGTCCCAGTTCATGCCCTTTCCGCCATTGCCGATCTTGTCCATCAGCGGCCCGAGCGAGGTGAAGCGCTTATAGAGGTTGGGATAGTCACGCTCGACGACAGTCACGGCCGGCATGGTGCGGCCGGGGACGGGCTCGATGTCGCCCTTTTTCCAGTCCTTCACATCGAAGGGTTGCGCGATTTCGCCAGGACTGTCGTGCATGATCGGCGTCAGGACGACGTCCTGCTCGACGCCGAGAACGTCCGGCGCAACCTTGGAAAAGGCGCGCGCAATGCCCTTGTAGATCTCCCAGTCGGTGCGCGCTTCCCACACCGGATCGATGGCGGCCGACAGCGGATGGATGAAGGGATGCATGTCGGAGGTGTTGAGGTCGTCCTTTTCGTACCAGGTGGCCGTCGGCAGCACGATGTCGGAATACATGCAGGTGGTGGACATGCGGAAGTCGAGTGTGACGAGTAGATCGAGCTTTCCTTCCGGCGCCGTGTCATGCCAGGCGACTTCTGCCGGCCTGGCGCGCCCTTCCTCGCCGAGATCCTTGCCGAGCACGCCATGCGACGTGCCGAGCAGATGCTTGAGGAAATATTCGTGGCCCTTGCCGGACGAGCCCAGCAGGTTGGAGCGCCACACGAACATGTTGCGCGGCCAGTTGACCGGATTGTCGGGGTCTTCACACGAGAGCTTCAGCGCGCCGCTCTTGAGCGAGGCGGCGACATAATCCTTCGGCTCGAGGCCAGCCTCCTTTGCCGCTTTTGCAACCGACAGCGGATTGGTCTCGAGCTGCGGCGCCGACGGCAGCCACCCCATGCGCTCGGCGCGCACGTTGTAGTCGATCATCGTATCATCCCACGCGCCGGCCGGCGCGGTCGGCGACAAAAGTTCCTTCGGACGCAGCGTCTCGTACCGCCACTGGTCGGTATGCGCGTAGAAGAACGACGTACCGTTCATCTGGCGCGACGGGCGGCCCCAGTCGAGCGCGAAGGTGAGCGGAATCCAGCCGGATTGCGGGCGCAGCTTCTCCTGGCCAACGTAGTGCGACCAACCACCGCCGGACTTGCCGATGCAACCGCACAAAGCGAGCATGTTGATCACGCCGCGATAGTTCATGTCGCTGTGGAACCAATGGTTCGTCCCGGCCCCGATGATGATCATCGAGCGTCCGTTTGTCCGCTCGGCATTGTCGGCGAATTCGCGCGCCACCTGGATGATCTTGTCGCGCGACACACCCGAGATCGCCTCGGCCCATGCCGGCGTATAGGGCATGTTTTCGTCGTGGCCCATTGCAACGCCGCCGCCACCGAAGCCGCGGTCAACGCCATAATTGGCGAGCAAAAGATCATAGACGGTCGTGACGAGCGTTGGCCCGCCGGTCGCCGCGATCCGGGTCGCTGGAATGCGGCGTGACAACACGCTGTCGTGATTCGTGCCAGCGAAATGATCGTGATCGATATTTCCAAAGTAGGGGAAGGCGACATCGACCATTTCGTGGTCGCGATCCTTCATCGACAGAACGAGATCGGTCTCGACGCCAGTCGACGCGCGCGCTTCCAGATTCCACCTGCCTTTCTCGCCCCAGCGAAAGCCGACGGAGCCGTTAGGCGCGACAAGTTCATGGCTGCGCGCATCAAAGGCAAGCGTCTTCCATTCCGGATTGTTTGCTTCGCCCAGCGCTCCATCCAGATCGCTCGCACGCAAAAACCGCTCGGGCACGAGCTTGCCGTCCTGCTCGACCAGACGCACGAGCATGGGCATGTCCGTGTATCGCTTCACGTAATCGGTGAAGTAGGGAACGTTGCGGTCGACGTGGAATTCCTTCAGGATCACATGCCCCATCGCCATGGCGACCGCAGCGTCCGTGCCCTGTTTCACCGACAGCCAGATGTCGCCGAATTTGGAAGCTTCCGAATAGTCGGGGCAGATGACCGCGCTCTTGGCGCCGCGATAGCGAGCCTCGGTGTAGAAATGCGCATCCGGCGTGCGGGTCTGCGGGACGTTCGAGCCCCACAGGATGATGAAGCCGGCGTTGTACCAGTCGGCCGATTCCGGCACGTCGGTCTGCTCACCCCATGTTTGCGGCGAGGACGGCGGCAGGTCGCAATACCAGTCGTAGAAAGAGAGACACACGCCGCCGAGCAGCGACAGATAGCGTGCGCCTGCGGCGTAGGAGACCATGGACATTGCAGGGATCGGAGAAAAACCAATCACGCGATCCGGTCCATACTTCTTCGCCGTATAGGCGTTGGCGGCGGCGATGATCTCGTTGACCTCGTCCCACGTCGCGCGGACGAAACCGCCGTGGCCGCGCACGCGCATGTAGGAAGAACGCTTCGTCTTGTCATCGACGATCGAGGCCCAGGCCGCGACCGGCGTGCGCGTTGCGCGCGCCTCTCGCCACAATTTTATCAGGCGCGAGCGCACAAGCGGATATTTCACGCGATTGCCGGAATAGAGATACCAGCTATATGACGCTCCTCGCGCGCAACCTCTTGGTTCGTGATTGGGCAGGTCAGGCCGCGTGCGGGGATAATCAGTCTGCTGCGTCTCCCAGGTGACGATGCCGCCTTTGACATAGACCTTCCAGGAGCATGAGCCGGTGCAGTTCACGCCATGCGTTGACCTCACGATCTTGTCGTGCTGCCAGCGCTTGCGATAGCCGTCCTCCCAACGTCGGTCCTCCGTGGTGGTCACGCCGTGGCCGCCCGCGAAAGGCTCGCGCGAGCGCCTGAAAAAGGTCAGTCTGTCGAGGAACAGGCTCATCTCGTACTCCGGTCAGGCCGTGGGTTGCGTTGCGATCGGCGCCGAAATCCCGCGTTCGACGTCGTGGAGAAGGCCGCCGCGGCGCGTATAGAAAAACCACGCGATGGCGACGCATGTTACGTAGAAGGCAAAGAAGCCCCAGAGCGCGGCCTGCGGCCCGCCTGTCGCGGCGATGGACGAGCCATAGGCCTTGGGAATGAAGAAGGCGCCGAAGGCTGCGATGGCCGACGTGAAGCCGGTGATCGCCGCCGATTCCTTCTCGGCCTGACGCACGCGCGCAGCCGCATCCGCTTCCGGCATCAACCGTTCGATTTCCTTGCGCATGATCGCGGGGATCATCTGAAAGGTCGAGGCATTTCCGATTCCCGTCATCGCGAACAGGAACAGGAAGCAGCAGAGGAAGCCATAGAAGGCGCCCGCCTGGTCCTTTGCGCCGATGAAGTAGAGGACGCCAAGCAAACCGACCATCATGCCGATGAACACCCAGAAGGTGACGCGCCCGCCGCCCCATTTGTCCGACACCCAGCCTGTCGCCGAACGCGAAATAGCGCCGACCAACGGTCCGAGGAAGGCAAATTGTAGGGCGTCGACATCGGGAAACAATATCTTGGACAGCAGCGGGAAGCCGGCGGAATAACCGATGAACGAACCGAAGGTTCCCGTGTACAGCCAGCACATCAGCCAGTTGTGCTTGCGCTGGAAGATGATCGCCTGCTCGTTGAACGAGGCCTTGGCCGAAGCGATGTCGTTCATCCCGAACCACGCGGCGAAGGCCGAGATCGCGATGAACGGAACAAAGACGAAGCCCGCGTTCTGAAGCCAGATCGACGTATGTCCTCCGCCCGCCGCAATCGTCTCCGGCGGGCCGCCGAACCAGCCGAACACGCCGGCGGTGATGGCGAGAGGAACGATGAACTGCACGACCGACACGCCGAGGTTGCCGAGGCCGGCGTTGAGCGCCAGCGCATTGCCTTTCTCCGCCTTGGGGAAGAAGAACGAGATGTTCGACATCGACGAGGCGAAATTTCCGCCGCCGAAACCGCAAAGCAGCGCGAGGATCAGGAGCACGGCATAGGGCGTGTCCGGAGTCTGCACGGCATAGCCGATGCCAACGGCAGGAATCATCAGCGACCATGTCGCCAGCGTCGTCCACAGGCGCCCGCCGAAGATCGGCACGACGAAGGAATAGAAGATGCGTAGCGTCGCACCGGTCAGCCCAGGTAGCGCCGCAAGCCAGAACAACTGGTCGTTGGTGAACTTGAACCCGACCAACGGCAGCTTGGCGACGACCACCGACCACACCTGCCAGATCGAGAACGACAGCAGCAGCGCAGGGATCGACAGCCAGAGATTGCGGCGCGCGATCTTGCGGCCGGTCTGCTCCCAGAACGTCTTGTCCTCCGGCCGCCAGTCCTGCAGCAGGGCGCCCGACAGCGCGCCGGCGAGTTCGGGCGTATGGATCGGCGCCATTTCCGGCAGTTCTGGCAGCGCGACGCCGGCGACCGCTTCCTTCTCCATCGCGCGGATCGTGAAATGCATCCACACGAGCGAGATGGTGATGAGGACGAACAGGAGCATGAAGCAGCTCGTCCACAATCCCGTGAGGTCATTGAGGAGACCGAACAGAATTGGCAGCACGAAGCCGCCGAGGCCCCCGATCATCCCGACGAGTCCGCCGACCGCGCCGACATTCTTTGGATAATAGACGGGAATGTGTTTGTAGACCGCGGCCTTGCCGAGCGCCATGAAGAAGCCGAGCACGAAGACCGTTACGATGAAGGGGACTATTCCCATCTCGATATGGAACGAGGCCGGACCGTGCGTCGTGTACACGACATAGTCAGTGGCCGGATAAGCCAGCAGGAATGTGCAGACCATGCCTACCAGGAACGCCCAGTACATCATCAGGCGCGCGCCGTAGCGGTCGGACAGATGCCCGCCGTAGGCGCGGAAGATGCTCGCCGGTATCGAGAAGGCCGCCGCCGCCATGCCCGCTGTCTTGATGTCGACGCCGTAGACGTTCATGAGATATTGCGGCAGCCAAAGAGACAAAGCGACGAAGGCGCCGAACGTATAGAAATAGTAAAGGGAAAACCGCCAGACCTGGATGTTCTTGAGCGGTTCCAGTTCGCGCCATGCGCTTGGCGCCTTCTGTCCGGTGCGGCGACGTTCCGCAACCACCGGATCCTCATCGGTCACGAACCAGAATATGACGCCCATGATCGCGATCGCAGCGGCCCAGACCTGCGCGACCATATGCCAGCCGTAGGCGACGAGCACGAATGGCGCAAGAAACTTGGTGACAGCGGCGCCGACATTGCCGGCGCCGAAAATGCCGAGTGCGACACCCTGCTGTTCCGTGTTGTACCAGCGCGAAACGTAGGCGATGCCGACAGCGAAGGACCCGCCGGCGATTCCGACGCCAAGCGCCGCGACGAGGAATTGCATATAGGTGTGGGCGTAGATGAGCAGCCATGTTGCGACCGCCGCCGCCAGCATCACGATCGTGTAGACCCGCCGCCCGCCATACTGATCCGTCCATACGCCCAACACGAGGCGAATGAGCGATCCTGTCAGGACCGGCGTGCCAACGAGCAGGCCGAATTGCGTCTCGTTCAGGCCCAGATCCTTCTTGATCTGTATCCCGATGATCGCAAAAATCATCCAGACCGCGAAACAGACCGTGAAGGCGATAGTCGAGCCCCAGAGAGCCCGGCCTTGCGGGCCTTTGACCAGCGATGCCCCGTTCATGTCGATCTCCGTCACCCTTGTTTTGGACACGCAGGTCCGCTGTGACGGCGCAACGGATGATACAAACTAAAAGGACGGCGCTTGATCTTGAATAAGTCCTGTGATCATACGCAAGCGAAACAAGAGGTCGCTCAACCGAAGATAAATACTAGATTGACGTCATACTGAATATGAAAAAAGAATTGCCGCGCTCTATAATGACAAAAATCAAATTTCTCGATGGAGAGACTCGTTGACCGCGATCGACCGAGAGACGCTCGCGCAGCTTGAACTGCTTCGCGGTTGCGCGCAGGCCACGATCGCAGAGATCCTCGCGACCGCGCGCATCCAGCAATACCCCGCGCATGCGGAAATCGTACGCGAGGGAGAGGCTGCCGATTATCTGCACGTCATGCTGTCCGGCCTCGTGCAGATCGTCGCGCACGACGGCGCGCACGAGACGACGATCGCCATCATCGAGCCGCCTGGCGCATTCATCATGGCCGCAGTCTATCTCGACCGCGCCTACCTGCAGGCCGCGCGCACGATTGAACCGACGTCCGTCCTGCTGCTGAACGCAGAGCCGATCCGGCGCCTGACAAGAACCGACATAGCCCTGTCCAACAATGTCGCGCGCGAACTCGCGCAAGCCTACCGGACGGTCGCGCAGGAACTGAAGAACCAGAAACTTCGGCCTGGCCTGCAACGGCTCGCCAACTGGCTCCTGCGCCGCGATGTCGAGGTTGGCGGCGATGGCCGATTCGCCATTCCCTTTGACAAGAAGGTGCTCGCCGCCAAGCTCGGCATGGCGCCCGAAGTCCTGTCGCGCAGCTTCGCGACGCTCGTGAAATACGACGTGGTCGTGAGCGGACGGGATGTCGAGATCCGTGACCGGACGGCGCTCGTGCGGCTGGCGAGGCCGAGCCCGCTGATCGACGACCCATCGGTCTGAACGCCGCGCCCCGCCATTTCCGCGCGCGCCCCGTGCTGACCGGGGTCGGACAATCCTGATAACGGAAAATTCGTCAGCCCCGCCCGTTTCATGACGATCGCCGCATGCGTGTCCGGCTGCGCCCTGGCGAACACGCTCCGCGTCGGCGCCGTCGTGGACCCTGAAATTTGCCTCCGCGCGGCGCTTCCCCTATAAGCCCCCCGCGCCCGTTTCCGACACCCCTGGAGGCAAGGGCGCATCCAGACCAAAAGGACTGAACCATGGCCGAGACGAAACAGCTCGCGGCCTCGGTCCGCAGCGGGACAGGCAAGGGGGCCGCCCGCAGCGTACGCCGAGAAGGCCGCATTCCTGCAGTGATATATGGCGGAGGCGAAGCCGCCCAGCCGATTTCGCTGGACCGCAAGACCGCCACCCAGCTCATTTATGCCGGACACTTCCTGACGACGATCTTCGAACTCGACGTCGACGGCCGCAAGGAGCGGGTAATTCCGCGCGACTATCAGCTCGACGTGATCAAGGACACGCCGATCCACGTCGATTTCCTGCGTCTGAAGGCCGGTTCGCGCCTGCGCGTCGAAGTGCCCGTGCACTTCGTGAACATCGAGACATGCCCCGGCGTCAAGCGCGGCGGCACGCTCAATGTCGTGCGCCACACCGTCGAGATGCTGGTGCCGGCTGACGCGATCCCGGAATTCATCACCGCGGATTTGAGCGGCTTCGACATCAACGACTCGCTGCACATCTCGGCGATCGCCCTTCCCGAAGGCTGCAAGCCCACGATCTCGGACCGCAACTTCACGGTTGCGACGATCGCGCCGCCGACGGTCCACGACGACGCCGCCGCGCCGGCGGCGGCCGCTGCGCCCGCCGCTGCCCCTGCCGCCAAGGCCGCGGCCAAGGCGCCGGCCAAGGACGAGAAGAAGAAATAAGTTCGCCGGCCGGCCGAAGCCGGTCAGCACAGAAAGCGCCGCCCTCGCCTGCATTCGCATGCGAGGGCGGACTTCGTTGTGAGGGATCACGGGGCCATGCTTCTCTTTGTCGGGCTCGGCAATCCCGGCCGCCAGTACGCCCGCAATCGCCACAATATCGGGTTCATGGCGATCGAGCGCATCGCGCGCGCGCATGACTTCGCGCCCTTCCGCGCCCGCTTCCAGGGTCGCGTCAGCGAGGGCCGGATCGGGACCGAGCGCGCGATCCTTCTCATGCCCGAGACCTATATGAACGAGTCCGGCCGCGCCGTCGGCGAGGCCGCCCGCTTTTACCGGATCGGTCTCGACGGCCTCATCGTCATCCACGACGAACTCGACCTCGCGCCGGGCAAATGCCGCGTCAAGACCGGCGGCGGAGCCGCCGGCCACAATGGGCTGCGCTCGATCGACGCCCACCTGGGCGCCGACTACAAGCGCGTGCGGCTCGGCATCGGCCACCCCGGCGACAAGGCGCTCGTTCATTCCTACGTGCTGAACGATTTCGCCAAATCCGAAGAGGGCTGGGTCGACGCGCTCTGCGACGCCGTTGCACGCAACGCGCCGCTCATCGCGAAGGCCGAGGACGCGACCTTCCAGAACCGGGTTCACCTCGCCATGGAGGCCGCGGGTTTCGCCGAGGTGAAGAAGATCGGGGACAAATAGGCGGTTCGACCAGCGTCAGGAGACGGCCGGGCTGCGACTGGTCTTCCTCACCCGAAATTCAGTTTCAGCCCCGGCCGCGGCCACTCGAACGATACGAGCTTTCCTGTCGAGGACAGCGTGACATAGGCCGTACGCATGTCCGGGCCGCCGAAGCAGATGTTCGTCGTATACGGGTCCGGCATGGCGAAATGCTCGATGGACGTTCCGTCCGGCGAGATCGCGGTGACGCCGCCATTGAACAAGGTGGCGACACAGACATAGCCCGCGCTGTCGACCGCAAGCGAGTCGAACAACTGGAACCCCGGCAGACCCGCCAGCAACTGCCCGCCGCGCGCAGCAAAACCAGTCTGGCCCGGCGCGATCTTGCCCGGCGCATCAAGCGCCCACTTCCACACCCGCCCGGTCTGCGTCTCGGCGGCGTAGAGCGTCTTTTCGTCGGGCGACAGGCCGATGCCGTTCGGCGTCATCAGCGGATAGACGGCCTCGGCGATAGACGAACCGTCGGCCTTCGCATAATAAAGCCCGCCGCGATCGAGATCGCGCGCCCGCGCCTTGCCGAGATCAGTGAACCACAGCCCGCCCGAGCGGTCGACCACGATGTCGTTTGGACCCTTGAGGGGACCGTTTTCGGCAGCGTCGTAGAGACGTTCGACCTTGCCGGTCGAAAAGTCGACCCGCTCGATGCGGCCGCCCGAATAATCCTTCGCCTGCGCAATCGGCCGCAAGCCGGTTTCTGGCGTTTCACGCCATTCGAAACCGCCATTGTTGCAGACGTACAGCTTGCCGTCCGGTCCGAGCGCCGCGCCGTTCGGGCCGCCGCCCGGCGTCGCCACAACGTGGATTTTCCCGTCCGGCGTGACGCGCGAAATGGCGCCGCGCGCAATCTCGACCAGCACGACGGACCCGTCAGGCATGGCGACCGGCCCCTCGGGAAAGCGAAGGCCCGTTGCGATTTCCTTTATCTTGATCTGCATATCCCGACGGTTTCCTCTCGCTCGTTGTCGCCGACAGTGTGCGACGAAGTTCACGGCGAGGAAAGGCGCGTACGGGCAGGCCCGCCATGCAGCCTCAGAAGAAGATCTTCCGCCCTTCCATTCCCTTGTAGAGGCCGGCGACCTGCTCGGCGTAGCCGTTGTAGAGCTGGGTCGGCACGCGCTTGCCTGCGCCGATCAACTCCTCGGTGGCCTGCGACCAGCGGGGATGCGGCACATCCGGATTCACATTCGCCCAGAAGCCGTATTCGCCGCCCTGCAGCTTCTGCCAGAAACTGACGGGTTGCTCCGAAACGAACGAGATGCGGACGATCGACTTGATCGACTTGAAGCCGTACTTCCACGGCATGGCGAGGCGGATCGGAGCGCCGAAGCAATTGGCGAGAGATTTGCCGTAAGCGCCGATCGCCATGAAGGCAAGTTCGTTCATCGCTTCGTCGATGCGGACGCCCTCGACATAGGGCCAAGGATACCAGAATTGCTTCTGCCCCGGCGCGGTTTTGGCGTCCTGGAAGGTTTCAAGGCGCAGGTATTTCGCCTCCGGTTTCGGGTCCGCGAGTTTCACCAGCTCGGACAGCGGAAAGCCCGTCCACGGGATCGCCATCGCCCACGTCTCGACGCAGCGGTGGCGGTAGAGCCGCTCTTCGATCGGCATCGCCTTGATCAGATCGTCGATCGCTATGTCCCGGGGGGCAGCGACCAGACCGTCGATCTTCACGCTCCATGGCCGCGTCTTGAGCGATTTTGCAGCGGCGCCGATTTGCTTCGACGAACCGAACTCGTAGAAATTGTTGTAATCGGAATTGACGCTCTCGGGCGTCACCGCGCGATCGAGCTTGAAGACGTCGTTGTGCCTTGCCGGAAACAACGCGGCGAGCGGATCGTCTGCGGCAAGCGCCGCAGACGGCAGCGCCAGGGCCGCGCCGGCCGCCGCCGCGCCCTTGATGACGCTGCGTCGATCGAAGAAGCGCCGCTCCGGCGTCGCCGTGCTTTCGGGAATTTCCCACGACCTGCGAACCCTGATCAGCACGCGCGCGCTCCTTTTGCATCTGCAAGGGATAGCTAGGGTGGCGCAGGTTCAACCACAAATCACGAGGTCGCGAGCGCGGGCGCGGCCACGGCGCAAGTCCCCCATGCGGCGCTTCTCCCGACGGCGCGCGGGCTCAAGAGGCGCGTCAGCCGCGCTTGTCTCGCAGCGCGCGCCACGCGACATATCGAATCGCAATCTCGCGCGCGATGAGCGACGTGTCGTCGATTGGCGCGCATGGCCAGCGTTCGAGGCGTCCGAGCCAGCGCCGGATGCGGCCTGCCTTCTCCAGCGAAGCAAGAAAAGCCGTGATACGCGGATGTCCGCCATTTGGTTCATAGACCATGACCGGGGCGGCTGTGGCGCAGGCTTCGCCGACCATGTTGGTTGAGTCCGCCGTCACGACGATCGTAGAAGCGTGCGCGAGCATCTGTAGATACGGATTGTTCCCGTCGCCTGCCCAGAGAAAGGCGCGCCGGGGCGTATCAGCGATCTCGCGTCTGATCTCGTCGATGAGATTTTTCGGGGTGCGCCGCGACGACGTGATCATCACGCTCGCCCCGGACAGGATGATGGATTCGACAGCTCCAACCAGCGTGCGCCGATCTTTTTCGTCGAACGCATAATGCCGGCTGTCGCCGCCGAGCAGCAACGCCATGCGCGGCGCAGGCAGCGCAGCGATTCGCGCGTCGGGAGCGGCGAGCGCCTGCTCCAGCGCCGCAGCCGTGACCAGATGAGGCGCAGTCAGCGACACGATCACGTTCGGCCCACGCAGCGCATCATGCGCCGCCACCCAGACGATGTCGGCGACTCTGGCGGACACACGCGGATCCTTGAGAAAGATCGTGAAGGTCTCGCCGCCCGACGCTCGCCGGACATGGCGCAGATAGGGAACCGCGCGCCGGCCCGATGCGATCAGCACATCGGGAAAGGGCGGAGCGATTGGGCTGAACGCCGCGCCCGGCCGTTCGGCCGGATCGATCGGTCCACGCGGAGCAATCGCCGCAAACAGCGCGCGCGGCCGCACGACGCGCCGCTCCGGCTCAAGCCCGAGCGCCCTGGCGAGGCCAAGGCACGGAACTTCGTCGCCGGCCTTGCCGTCGGTGACGACCCAGCAGGTGCGGCCCGCGAACGCCGAGGCGGGCTCGGATGAATTGTCGAAGAGCCGGTTCAAGGCTATCAGCTCCCGGGACGATCTCCAGTGACGACGAGTATTTTTCGCGAGAACTCCCGCCAGCAAAAAGCTAAAGCTTGATCTCGCCGGATCAAGCGGCGCCAGCCCCATCGGATATGTCGTGACCGTTCAACTTGACCAGATCGACCTTGCCATTCTCGCGCAATTGCAGGCCGACGGCAGAATCACCAATGTTGAACTCGCCCGCCGGGTCGGCATTTCAGCCCCACCCTGCCTGCGCCGCATGCGCGCGCTGGAGGAGGCAGGAGTCATTGCAGGCTATCGCGGCCTAGTCGATCCCCGCGCGCTCGGTCTGACGGTCGTTTTTTTCGTATTCGTGCAGCTCGACCACCAGACCGAAACCGAACTCGCTGCATTCGACGCCCGCGTCGCCGGCTGGCAGACGGTGCGCGAATGCTGGACGCTGTCGGGTGAAACCGATTTCCTGCTGAAGTGCGTCGCCCCCGACCTCGCCGCGCTACAGAAATTCATCGCCGAACTGACTGCAACCCCGAACGTGCGCAATGTCCGCTCCTCGCTGGCTCTGAAGGCCGTCAAGAACGAGGCGACGGGGTACGTTCCATAGCGCGGACCGCGCTACGTCAGCCGAAAGCCACCTTCAGAATCTCGTAGCTCTTGCCGCCGCCGGGCGCATTGACCTCGACCGTGTCGCCAACGGTTTTGCCGATCAGCGCGCGCGCAATCGGCGAGGTGATCGAAACGCGGCCACTCTTCACATCAGCCTCGGTCTCGCCGACGATCTGATATTTCTTCTCTTCGTCGGTGTCCTCGTCGATCAGAGTCACCGTTGCGCCGAACTTGACCGTCTTGCCGCCGAGTTTCGACACGTCGATGACGTCGGCGCGCGCCAGCTTGTCCTCAAGCTCGGCGATCCTGCCCTCGTTCAGCGATTGTTGTTCCTTGGCTGAATGATACTCCGCATTCTCGGACAGGTCGCCATGCGAGCGCGCCTCCGCGATCTGCTGGATGATGCGCGGGCGTTCGACCTGCTGGCGACGCTTCAGTTCCTCGTCCAGAGCGGCATAGCCCGCGGCGGTGATCGGCAGCTTCTCAATCATATTTCGTTGTCCGAATCTTGGGTCTGGGTCTTCGGGAAATGAGGATGGACGCGCCGCTCTAGGCGGACGTATCCGGTGAGAAATAATCCTGCAACGCCCGCACTTCCAGATCGCCGCTGACATAGGCCTTGATGCCCTCGGCGGCGGCGAGCGCGCCCGCCAGAGTGGTGTAGTACGGGGTCTTGTGCAAGAGGGCGGCGCGCCGCAGGGATCGGGAGTCCGAAAGGGCCTGGGCGCCTTCGGTCGTGTTGAACACCAACTGGATAGAACCGTTCTTGATCGCGTCGACGACGTGCGGCCGGCCTTCCGAGACTTTATTGATCCGCTCGGCCGGAACGCCATGTTCCGCGAGATAACGCGCGGTGCCGCCGGTCGCGCGCACGCCGAATCCAATGGCGACAAGACCATGGATTGCTGCAAGCACGCGCGGCTTGTCCTCGTCGCGCACAGATACGAAAACCGAGCCTTTGCTCGGCACCTTGGTGCCGCCGCCGAGTTGCGACTTCGCGAAAGCGATCTCGAACGATCGATCGAGCCCGATGACCTCGCCCGTCGAGCGCATTTCCGGGCCGAGCACCGTGTCGACGCCGGGGAACCGCGCGAACGGGAAGACAGCCTCCTTCACGCCGACGTGACCCGTCGGCATGGATTTCATCGGGAAGTTCGACAGCGGTTCTCCGGCCATGATGCGCGAGGCGATCTTGGCGATCGGCTCGCCGATCACCTTGGCGACGAAGGGAACCGTGCGCGAGGCGCGCGGATTGACCTCAAGCACATAGATCTCGCCGTCCTTGAGCGCATACTGCACATTCATCAGGCCGCCGACGTCGAGCGCGAGCGCCAGCTTCCTTGTCTGCCCCTCGAGTTCCGCAAGCGTCTCGCGGGAGAGCGAGCGCGGCGGCAGCGAACAGGCCGAGTCGCCGGAATGAATGCCGGCTTCCTCGATATGCTCCATGATGCCGGCCACGACCGCCTGCTTGCCGTCGCACAGGCAATCCACGTCCACTTCGATCGCGTCGGCGAGATAGCGGTCGAACAGCAGCGGGTTCTTGCCGAGCACCGTATTGATCTGGCCGGTCTTGTCGTTGGGATAGCGCGCCTTGATGTCGGACGGCACCAGGCTCGGCAGCACGCCGAGCAGGTAGTCGTTGAGGGCGCCTTCGTCGTGGATGATCGCCATGGCGCGGCCGCCCAGCACATAGGACGGGCGCACGACCAGCGGCAGTCCGAGTTCGCCGGCCACCAACCTGGACTGCTCGACCGAATAGGCGATGCCGTTCTTTGGCTGTTTCAGACCAAGCCTGTCGAGCAGGCGCTTGAAACGGTCGCGGTCCTCCGCCAGATCGATCGAATCCACCGACGTGCCCAGGATCGGAATGCCCGCCTGTTGCAGCGCGTGCGCGAGCTTCAGCGGCGTCTGGCCGCCGAACTGCACGATCACGCCCTTGAGCGCGCCGCCGGTCTTTTCCCTGGTCAGGATTTCGAGCACGTCTTCCTGCGTCAACGGCTCGAAATAAAGTCGGTCGGAAGTGTCGTAGTCGGTCGACACCGTCTCGGGATTGCAATTGACCATGATGGTTTCGTAACCGGCATCGCTCAGCGCGAAGCAGGCATGGCAGCAGCAATAGTCGAACTCGATGCCCTGCCCGATGCGGTTCGGGCCGCCGCCGAGAATGACGATCTTCTCCCGGTCCGACGGTTGAGCCTCGCAAGCCGGCGCGCCCGCGAACGGCTGCTCATAGGTCGAATACATGTAAGCCGTCGGCGAGGCGAATTCGGCCGCGCATGTGTCGATGCGCTTGAACACGGGCCGCACGCCGAGCGCATGACGCCGGGCGGTCACGTCCTTCTCGTTCGAGTTCGTCAGCGTGGCGAGCCGCAGGTCCGAGAAGCCGGCGGCCTTGAGCATGCGAAGGTTTCCGGCGTCCGACGGCAGGCCGTGCATGCGCACGCGCGCTTCAAGATCGACAATCTCCTTGATGCGCTCGATGAACCACGGATCGATCTTGCAGGCCTGATGGACCTCGACCTCGCTCATGCCGCAGCGCAGCGCCTGCGCGACGACGAGAATACGGTCGGGCGTCGGCGCGCCCAGCGCCGCGCGCAGCGCATTCTTGTCGTCGCCGAGTCCGAGCCCCTCGATTTCTATCCCGTCGAGGCCCGACAGGCCCGTCTCCAGCGAGCGCAGCGCCTTTTGCAGGCTCTCGGCGAAGGTGCGGCCGATCGCCATGGCCTCGCCGACGGATTTCATCGCGGTCGTCAGGGTGGGCTCGGCGCCCGGGAATTTCTCGAACGCAAAGCGCGGAATCTTGGTGACGACATAGTCGATCGTCGGCTCGAACGAGGCCGGCGTCGCGCCGCCCGTGATGTCATTTGCGATCTCGTCGAGCGTATAGCCGACCGCCAGTTTCGCCGCGACCTTGGCGATCGGAAATCCCGTCGCCTTCGAGGCGAGTGCGGACGAGCGCGACACGCGCGGATTCATCTCGATGACGATCATCCGGCCATTGTCGGGATTGATCGCGAATTGCACGTTGGAGCCGCCGGTTTCGACGCCGATCTCGCGCAGCACCGCCAGCGAGGCGTTGCGCATGATCTGGTACTCCTTGTCGGTCAACGTCAGCGCCGGCGCGACTGTGATCGAATCGCCGGTATGCACGCCCATGGGATCGATGTTCTCGATCGAGCACACGATGATGCAATTGTCCGCCTTGTCGCGGACGACCTCCATCTCGAATTCCTTCCAGCCGAGGACGCTTTCCTCGATCAGGACTTCGCTCGTCGGCGAGGCGTCGATGCCGCGTTCAACGATCTCGATGAACTCGCCCTTGTTGTAAGCGATTCCGCCGCCGGTGCCGCCGAGCGTGAACGAGGGCCGGATGATCGCGGGCAGACCGATGTCGTCGAGCGCGGCGAGCGCGCCCGCCAGCGTCTTGACGTGATGCGAGCGCGGCGTGTCGAGGCCGATCTTCGTCATCGCCTCCCGGAACAACTCGCGGTCCTCGGCCTTGTCGATCGCTTCAGCCGTCGCGCCGATCATCTCGACATCGAACTTTTCGAGCACGCCCATCGATTTCAGCGACAGCGCGCAATTGAGCGCTGTCTGTCCGCCCATGGTAGGCAGCAGCGCGAAGCCGCCGGGGTGGGCGTAGCGTTCCTTTTCGATGATCTTGGCGACGACTTCCGGAGTGATCGGCTCGACATAGGTGCGGTCGGCCATGTCCGGGTCGGTCATGATCGTCGCGGGATTCGAGTTCACGAGGACGATTCGGTAGCCCTCGGCGCGAAGGGTCTTGCAGGCCTGCGTGCCGGAATAGTCGAATTCGCAGGCCTGTCCGATGATGATCGGCCCCGCGCCGATGATCATGATCGTCGATATGTCTGTTCTTTTCGGCATGTCGTCCCGTCGTCAGATCCGGCCCGTGAGCGCCCTCGCGCTTCGGGTGTCCTGCTGGGCAGGTTCCTCAGCGTGAGCGCGACGGCGTCGGCCGCCTTTCGATTTCCCTCACCCTGCAGGGCCGCCGGCGGCGTCTCGAAGGAGGAGGAAAATCGGCTCGCCAATTGGCGAACTCATAAAAAAAGGCCGCATCGCCGGCCCTCAGCGCCGGAACGCGCCCTTCGAGAATTTGCAGTCCGGGCGCGCCCGGCTGGATCGGGCGATACCTAGCCGAGAATGACCGCTATGTGAACCCCTGGCGGCGCGACCATTCGCGCCTTGCGGAAAGCGCGCGGCCGGTGTCGGATAGCATCCGTGGATTTGCCCGTGCGGAGGCTCTGTTGCGGCTTTTGCTCCTTTCCTGCCTGGCGGCCACCTTGGCCGCCGCGCCTTCGGCTCAGGCGCTCGACAGGGCCAAGAAGCAGGATTTGATCGTCCAGTGCGCCGCTTGCCACGGGGCGGACGGCGTCGCGCGCGACGCCGAGACGCCCGACCTCGCCGGCCAGCATGATGTGTACATCTACAGGCAGCTCAGGGCTTTCAGCAGCGGCGCACGTCCACACAAGGAGATGCGATATATGGGCCGCCACATGACCGATGAGGAAATGCAGGCCATCGCGAGCTATTATTCCGGCCTGCCCAAGCAGTGAGGCGCCCTGCGGCGCCGGGGAGCCGCCATGGCCGCGATACATGACCTGATCGAAGACTGGATCCAGTTCCGCTCGGTTTTGCAGCGGCAGCTCAAGCTGCTCGAAACCGACCAGACGCGGAAAGGCGCGCCGGCCGTCGACGTCGCGTCTGAGGCGACCAAGGCGCGCCTGAGACGATGTCTCGACGAGATGAATGCGCTGCTGAAGCAACATGCCAGGTCGGACCTGTCCTGAATGGCCAGTGGTTGCAAGGTGACGGACGCGGCTCGAAGGCGTAAGCAAAACGCCCCATCCAAGCCGTGGCCGATCCGTGCGTCTTCGTTTTCAACTGTCCGCCTTCGCCCTTGTCGGCATCGTCGCCACGGCCGTGCATTACGGGCTGCTGATCGGCCTCAGGCAGGGCGCGGGCTGGCCGGCCGTGCCCGCGGCCCTGTGCGGCTATATCGGCGGCGGGCTCGTTTCCTACCGTCTCAGCCGGACGCACGTCTTTGAGACCACGCGGGCGCATCTGGACGCCGGCTGGCGATTTGCGGTGGTCGCTGGCGTCGGCTTCTGCCTGACCGGACTCGCCATGCATCTTTTCGTCGATCGTCTCGCCCTCCACTACCTGCTCGCGCAGGTCGTCACGACCGGGATGGTGATGATCTGGAGTTTCATTGCCCACAAATTCTGGACGTTTGGCGGAGGCCAGCTCACATGACGACGCCGCAGCCGCCCGAGTTCGACGCCGCTTTCCGTGAAAAGCTGGCGGAATTGTTCGCATGGCGGCGCGACGTGCGCCGATTCCGGCCGGATCCCGTCGCGCCGGAACTGATCGCCTCCCTTCGCGCCCAAGCGGATTCCGCGCCCTCGGTCGGCGACAGCCGGCCCTGGCTCTGGATCGAAACCGGCGCCGCGCAGCGCGCGGCGATAAAGGCGAATTTCCAGCGCGCCAACGCCGACGCGCTCTCGGCTTACGAGGGCGAACGGGCCAAACTCTACGCCACGCTCAAGCTCGAAGGCTTCGACCGCTCGCCCGTGCAATTCGCCGTATTCTGCGATCGCGAAGCGGCGCGCGGCCAGGGCCTGGGACGTCGTACGATGCCACAGACGCTTGATTATTCGGTCGTCGGCGCAATCATGCTGTTCTGGCTCGCCGCGCGAGCCGCAGGTCTGGGCGTCGGTTGGGTGTCGATCCTCGATCCCGAGCAGGCGCGGCTTGATCTCGGCCAGCCCGAGCATCATGCGCTGATCGCCTATCTGTGCGTGGGCTGGCCGGAGGAGGAGCACGTCGACCCGGAACTGGTTCGGCTCGGCTGGGTCGGGCCGCGGCGATAGACGAGCGCTGTTGGGGCGCGCCGTCCGGCGTCGCTCAGGGCCATTTCACCGTCGGCGGCAGCGACGACAGAATCGACGCGACATTGCCGCCGGTCTTGAGCCCGAAGATCGTGCCGCGATCGTAGAGCAGGTTGAATTCGACATAGCGCCCGCGCCGCACGCATTGCTCCTCCCGGTCGGCGTCCCTCCAGCCGAGTCCGAAATTGCGACGCACGATCTCCGGATAGACCGCGAGGAATGAGTCGCCGACATCGCGCGTGAAGGCGAAATCCGCATCCCAGCCACTGTTGGCGGCGTCGCCGGCGCTATTGAGATAGTCATAGAAAATCCCGCCGGTCCCGCGCGGCTCGGCGCGGTGTTTCAGATAGAAATATTCGTCGCACCACGCCTTGTAGCGCGCGTGATCGGCGACGCCGGCGTGACGTTCGCACGCCCCGCGCATCGCCGCGTGAAACGCCCTCGTGTCCGGATCGTCCTGCGTCCGTCGCCGATCGAGAAGCGGCGTCAGGTCGGCGCCGCCTCCGAACCATGCCCTGGTCGTCACGACAAAGCGCGTGTTCATGTGAACCGTCGGCGCGTTCGGATTCCACGGATGCGCGATCAGCGAGAGTCCGGCCGCCCAGAAGCGCGGGTCATCCGTCGCGCCGGGAATCTGCGCGGCGAATTCCGGCGCGAAGGTTCCGTAGACGGTTGACGTGTGCACGCCCGCTTTCTCGAATACTCGGCCCTTCAGGATGGCCATGCGGCCGCCTCCGCCCGGCGCCCCCGTAGGGTCGGCGCGCGACCACGATTGCAGGTCAAATGTCCCGGGCGTCGACGCTTCGGGAAAGAACGGCCCGGCCGCTTCGGTCTCCAGCGCCTCGAACGCCTCGATGATTCGCTCCTGCAATGCGGCGAACCATGCGGCAGCTTCGCCCTTGCGGCGGTCGAGCAGGTCTTGCGTCATGCCAGAGCAATCGTCGTCCGCCGCCACCACGTCAACTCCGGGTCTGCCGCAACGCCTCGCCCAGAACCATCGCCGCGGCGACTGCGACATTGAGCGAGCGCAGCTCGGGCCGAATCGGCACGACGACGCGCGCGTCCGCCGCATCGTGCGCCTCCGGCGGCGCGCCCGCGGATTCGCGTCCGACCATCAGGATGTCGCCCGCCCGGAAAGCAAAATCCGTGTAGGGCTGGACCGCCCGGGTGGTCAGCAGCACGAGGCGCCGTCCGGACCGGGCGCGCCACGCCTCGAAGGCGCGGAACGACACGTGCCTGACGATTTCCACCTTGTCGAGATAATCCATCCCGGCGCGCCGGAAATGCCGGTCGGACACCGGGAACCCTGCCGGCTCGACAATCGCGGCCGAAACACCGAGGCAGGCGCAGGCGCGCAGCATCGTGCCAGCATTCTGCGGGATGTCCGGCTGATAGAGCGCGAGAGTGAGTGAGCCGCCTGTGACCATTCGTCGCCTGTGGAGCCGCCTTGGATACGAAACCCGCTCTATAGACAAGCTAGGGGAACGATGCGAAATAGCGCAAGCTCCCGACAGGGCTGGAGAGGCGACAGGCGCATTGCGGCCCGGCCTCCCGGTCCTGTAGAAGCCGACCCCACCGGCCGCGCTCGACGACGGCCCTGTCTGGAGATTTGACGACGTGGCGACATCGACGGCCGAACCGACCCGCAGGGATATGCTCTACATCGCCACCGGCGCCGCGACCGCCGTGGCCACCGGCGCCGCTATCTGGCCGTTCATCGCCCAGATGAACCCGGACGCCTCGACCCTGGCGCTTTCCTCCACGGAACTCGACATCGGCGCCATCCCGGAAGGTCAGATAGTGACCGTCAAATGGCGCGGCAAGCCCGTGTTCGTGCGCCATCGCACGAAGAAAGAGATCGAAGAAGCGGAGAACGTGCAGTTGTCGCAACTGCCCGATCCGCAGGCCGACTCTGCGCGCGTCAAGAAGCCGGAATGGCTCGTCGTCATCGGCATCTGCACGCATCTCGGCTGCATTCCGCTCGGCCACCAGGGCGCCTACGACGGCTGGTTCTGCCCCTGCCACGGGTCGGTCTACGACACCTCCGGCCGCATCCGGCAGGGACCCGCCCCGCGCAATCTCGACGTGCCGGACTATGCATTTCTGACCGACACGAAGATCAAGATCGGCTGAGCGCCTTGGGTAGGCAAACGCAGTAATTCCAGAGAAGGCAAGACTAATGAGCGGACCTTCGACTTATGTTCCGAAGAGCGCGATCGGCCGGTGGTTTGAGAGCCGCCTGCCCGTCATGGGGCTCATGCATTCCTCGTTCGTCGTCTATCCGACGCCGAAGAACCTGAACTATTGGTGGACGTTCGGCGCCATCCTGTCGTTCATGCTCGTCGCGCAGATCGTGACAGGCGTCGTGCTGGCGATGCATTACACGCCGAATACCGGCCTCGCCTTTGACTCGGTCGAGCACATCATGCGCGACGTCAACTGGGGCTGGATGATCCGCTATCTCCACTCCAACGGCGCGTCGATGTTCTTCCTCGCCGTTTACATCCACATCGCGCGCGGCATGTATTACGGCTCCTACAAGGCGCCGCGTGAAATCCTGTGGATTCTCGGCGTCGTCATCTTCCTGCTGATGATGGCCACCGCCTTCATGGGCTACGTGCTGCCGTGGGGCCAGATGTCGTTCTGGGGCGCCACAGTCATCACCAACCTGTTCACGGCCATCCCCTTCGTCGGCGACGCGATCACGACCTGGCTCTGGGGCGGCTATTCGGTCGACAATCCGACCCTGAACCGCTTCTTCTCGCTGCACTATCTGCTGCCGTTCATGATCGTGGGCGTCGTCGGCCTGCACGTATGGGCGCTGCATGTCGTCGGCCAGAACAATCCGGCCGGCGTCGACATCAAGGACGTCGAGAAGGACTCCGTGCCCTTCACGCCGCATGCGACGATGAAGGACTCGGTCGGCATCGCTCTTTTCCTGATGCTCTATTGCTGGTTCGTGTTCTTCGTTCCGAACTATCTCGGGGATCCGGACAATTACATCGTCGCCAACCCGATGCTGACCCCGCCGCACATCGTTCCCGAATGGTACTTCCTGCCGTTCTACGCGATCCTGCGTGCTATCCCCTCGAAGCTCGGCGGCGTGATCTTCATGTTCGGCGCGATCGTCATGCTGGTGCTGCTGCCCTGGCTCGATACCTCGCGCGTGCGCTCGGCGGTTTATCGCCCGGTGTTCAAGATCCTGTTCTGGGTCTTCATCGCCTGCGTGGTCGGCCTCGGCTATCTCGGCTCCCAACCGCCGGAAGGCGGCGCCGTGCTCGCCGCGCGTATCCTGACGGCTTATTACTTCATCCACTTCCTCGTGCTCCTGCCGTTGCTCGGTCTCTTCGAGACACCGAAGCCGGTGCCGGCGTCGATCGCGGACGCCGTGCTCCACGGCGGCGCCGCGGAACCGGCCAAAGCCTGAGCCGCAGCCAAGACAGGGACTTCAGACCATGATCTCCAAGACCTCTCTCGGCATGATCGCCGCGGCCATGTTCGGCGCAACACTGTTCGCAGCCCCGATTTCCTGCCTCGCAGAAGAACCGGCGGCCGCGACTTCGCACGTAGCGCCGATACCGCCGCCTCAGGACTGGTCGTTCGCCGGTTTCTTCGGCAAATACGATCAGGCGCAGTTGCAGCGCGGCTTCCAGGTGTTCCGCGAAGTGTGCTCCAACTGCCACTCCGCCGATCACCTCGCATTCCGCAACCTCGCCGAACCGGGCGGCCCGGAATTTTCCATCGAGCAGGTGAAGGCGCTCGCCGCACAGTACAAGATCAAGGACGGCCCCAATGACGCCGGCGACATGTTTGAGCGCCCCGGCCGCCCGTCGGATTACTGGCCGTCGCCTTTCGCCAACGCCAACCAGGCGCGCACCGCCAACAGCGGCGCGCTGCCGCCGGATATGTCGGTGCTCGCCAAGGCGCGCGGCATTAAGCGCGGATTCCCCTGGTTCATTTTCGAGGCCCTTCCGGGTTTTGCATACCAGGAACAGGGCGCCGATTACATCGTCGCCCTCATGAACGGCTACGAGGACGACGCGCCGAAGGGCGTGACGCTCGACGCCGGGCAGAACTTCAATCACTATTTCCCTGGCAACAAGCTGATGATGCCAAAGCCACTGAGCGATGGCCAGGTGGCTTACACCGATGGCGCGCCGCAGACCTTGCAGCAATATGCCAAGGACGTCTCCGCCTTTCTGATGTGGACAGCGGAGCCGAAGCTCGACGTTCGCAAGAAGACCGGCTTCCGCGTCCTGATTGTGCTCGCGATCCTCGCCGGCCTGTTCTACGCTACGAAAAAGCGCATCTGGGCCGACGTGCAGCACTGATTGTCCGGGTTGGCTGGACAGGAAAAGGCCCCGGTGACGGGGCCTTTTTTGTTGGGCTGTATCCTGGATCGTCATGGGGTCGGTCTTGCTCTGCGGCCGTCCAACGATGGCGGGGCGGCGACGCAGGCGAAGCCTCCAGGGGCCTCGCCCAAAATCCTTGCCTTTTGCGCCACCGCCCCCCATACCCCACGCAACTCCAGACGCTTGAAAGCGGAACATCCAGATGGGTTTCAAATGCGGAATCGTTGGCCTGCCGAATGTCGGCAAGTCGACCCTGTTCAACGCGCTGACGCAGACGGCGGCGGCGCAGGCGGCCAATTATCCGTTCTGCACGATTGAGCCGAACGTCGGCGACGTCGCCGTGCCAGACCCGCGCCTGGAAATGCTGTGCGCCATCGCCGGCTCGAAGGAGATCATCCCGACGCGCCTGACCTTCGTCGACATTGCCGGCCTCGTGCGCGGCGCCTCCAAGGGGGAGGGGCTCGGCAACCAGTTCCTCGGCAATATCCGCGAATGCGACGCCATCGCCCATGTCGTGCGCTGCTTCGAGGATGGCGACATCACTCATGTCGACGGCCCGGTCGATCCGATCCGCGACATCGACACGATCGAGACCGAACTGATGCTCGCCGATCTCGAAAGCCTCGAAAAGCGCATCAACAATCTTGAGAAGAAGGCCAAGGGCGGCGACAAGGAAGCGAAGGAAATGCTGACGCTTGTCGAGCGCTCGCTTGCACTGCTGAACGAAGGCAAGCCCGCGCGTCTGGCCGTCGGTTCAACGCCGGAGGAACGCAAGGCGTTCGCCGGTCTCGGCCTGTTGTCGTCGAAGCCCGTTCTCTACGTCTGCAACGTCGAGGAAGGCGCCGCCGACGCCGGCAACGAATTTTCCGAGCGCGTGAAAGCGCGTGCGGCCGAGGAAGGCGCGGTCGCGGTCGTCGTCTCCGCCAAGATCGAGAGCGAGATCGCGGTGCTGCCGGCGGCCGAGCAGAAGGACTACCTCGAAGCCGTCGGCCTCTCCGAACCCGGTCTCAACCGCGTTATCCGCGCGGGCTACGAGCTGTTGCATCTGGTGACCTATTTCACCGTGGGACCAAAGGAAGCCCGCGCCTGGACGATCGAGAAGGGCACGCGCGCGCCTCAGGCGGCTGGCGTCATCCATACAGATTTTGAAAAGGGCTTCATCCGCTCGGAAACCATCGCCTACGACGACTACGTCGCGCACAAGGGCGAGGCCGGCGCGCGCGAAGCCGGAAAATTCCGGCTCGAAGGAAAGGACTATGTCGTCGCCGACGGCGACGTGCTGCATTTCCGATTCGCCAACTAAGTCGCGGTCCGCAGGCCTTCGGGGCCGGGAAAAGAACCGGCCTGCGGGCTCGCGGTCCGAACAAACAGGGAGATGAGACCATGCGCGACTATTTCGAAACGGTCCGAAACTTCTCGGCGACCGACCTCGAACGCAAGGCGCTGTTTGGTTCCCTGGACAAGGGCCTCAACGCCTGCGTCGAATGTTGCGACCGCTGGGCGAACGATGGCGCAGTCGCGCTCGAATGGTATGGAGCGAACGGCGAGCGCAGGACCGTGACCTTCGCGCAGATGCGCGACGACAGCGCGCGCTTCGCGAATTTTCTGAAAAGCCGCGGCATCGGCGCCGGCGACGTCGTCGCCGGACTGCTGCCGCGCATACCCGACCTGTTCACCGCCATTCTCGGGACGTGGCGCATCGGCGCGATCTACCAGCCGCTGTTCACGGCCTTCGGACCGGCGGCGATCGAGAGCCGCGTGACCTCCCCCGGAGGCAGTCAGGCGAAGCTGATCGTCACCGACGTCGCCAACCGATCGAAGCTGAAGGACCTGCCGGACTGCCCGCCGCTGCTCGTTGTCGGCGACGGCTTCGCCGAGGCGCTCGCAGCCTGCCCCACCGATTTCGCGCCTGTCATGCTGAAGGGCGCCGACCCGTTCATCGTGCTGTTCACATCGGGCACCACCGGCAAGCCCAAGGGCGTGCGCTATCCGCTCGCGCTGCTGCTGCCGGTCGCCTCCTACATGCTCGACGCGATCGATCTGCAGCCCGGCGACAATTACTGGAACGTAGCCGATCCCGGCTGGGCCTATGGCATGCTTTACGCCGTCGTCGGCCCGCTGCTGCTCGGCCACACGACCACCTTCTATGAAGGGGCGTTCACTGTCGAGTCCACGGTGCGTATCCTCGCCGAACGCAGGATCAGCAATCTCGCCGCCGCGCCAACCGCCTACCGGCTGCTGATGGCGGCCGGCGACGACGCCATGTCGCCGATCGCACATCTGCTGCGCGTGGCCTCGAGCGCCGGCGAACCGCTCAATCCGGAGGTCATCCGCTGGGCCGAGCGCGTGCTGCACTGCCCGCTCGCCGACCATTACGGCCAGACGGAAATCGCGATGATGATCAATAATCATCACGCGCTGAAACATCCCGTGAAGCCTGGCGCCGCAGGCCTGCCGCTGCCCGGCCTCGATATGGCGATCCTCGACGAGAATCTGAACGTGCTGCCGCCGAACACGCCGGGCGTGCTGGCGGTCAACATCCCGCGCTCGCCGCTCTACACGTTCGCCGGCTACTGGAAGGCGGAGACTCCGAACGTCCGCGGCGACTGGTACATCACCGGCGACACGATGATGCAGGATGAAGACGGACATTTCTCGTTCGTCGGCCGCAACGATGACATCATCACGTCTGCTGGCTATCGCATCGGCCCGTTCGACGTGGAAAGCGTGGTGATGGAACATCCCTCCGTCGCCGAAGTCGCCGTCGTCGGCAAACCCGACCCGCAGCGCACGGAGATCGTGAAGGCGGTGATCGTTCTGAAAAGCGGCGTCGAGGGCACGGACGATCTGAAAACCGAAATCCAGCAGATGGTGCGCGCGCGCCTGTCGACGCACGCTTATCCGCGTGAAGTCGAGTTCGTGGCCGCGCTGCCGAAAACGCCGAGCGGCAAAATCCAGAGATTTATCCTGCGCGGCGAGGCGAAATGATCCGGATGAGCGTGGTCCCGATCCCTTCACGCGCCGCGGGATAAAGGCGACATCGGCGGCGGCGCGCATTGACGGCGCGACTATCGTCCGTCCGCCGGGCGCCCCGGAAACTGTCCGCGCAGGCCCTGTTCCGTGGCCGGACAGATCCCGCATTCCGTGATCAGCGCGGTGACGAAACGAGCGGGCGTCACGTCGAAGGCATAGTTGCGCGCCGCAGATCCCGCCGGCGCGAGTTGCACCGTCGCCACCGACCCGTCTTCCGTCAGACCGCTGATGTGCGTCACCTCCCGCGCGTCGCGTTGCTCGATCGGGATTTCCTTCACGCCGTCGCGCATCCGCCAGTCGATGGTCGAACTCGGCATGGCCGCATAGAACGGAACGCCGTTCTCCCGCGCCGCGAGCGCCTTGAGATAAGTGCCGATCTTGTTGCACACATCGCCCGTGCGCGTAACGCGGTCGGCGCCGACGATGCACAGATCGACGAGTCCGTGCTGCATCAAATGGCCGCCGGCGTTGTCGGCGATCACCGTATGCGCAACGCCCTCGCCCAGCAACTCGAAGGCAGTCAGACTCGCGCCCTGATTGCGCGGACGGGTTTCATCGACCCACACGTGCAGCGCGACGCCCTCGCGCGCCGCCTTGTAAATTGGCGCCAGCGCCGTTCCCCAGTCGACTGTCGCAAGCCAGCCGGCATTGCAATGCGTGAGAATATTCACCGCCCGGTCCGGATGACGCTCTGCGGCCGCCTTGATGATGTCAGCGCCATGCCGGCCGATCGCCTCGCAGAAGCCGGTGTCCTCCTCGGCAATCGCACCGGCTTCCGCATAAGCGCGTTCGCGGCGACGCTGGCGTGGCGTCGCGCGCAGGCAGTCGCGCAGACGGTCGAGCGCCCAGCGCAGATTCGACGCCGTCGGCCGCGTCTCCAGCAGTTTGTCATAGGCCGCGTCGAGCCCGGCGTCTGTCGAATCTTCGGCCATCGCAAGCGCGAGTCCATAAGCGCCGGCGACGCCAATCAGCGGCGCGCCGCGCACGACCATGTCGGAAATCGCGCGCGCCGCGTCGTCGCTGCTTCGCAGGATCTGTGTCTCGAAGCGATGCGGGAGCTTCGTCTGGTCAATGACGCGCACCGACCGTCCGTCGTCATCCAGCCAGATCGTGCGGTAGTTTCGACCCTCGATGCGCATGCTGCGTTTGGTCCGCAAACCCGGGCGCGCTTCGCCCGACACGCTTGTGCCGCATTGCGTCGGGGCGGGCAAGCGATGCGCCGCCGGCCGGTCATGCAGCGGATATTCGCGCCTGAACGTCCTGCGGGCGCGCCATGTAGGGGGCGACGGTGACGTGCGCGTCGGCGCCTGCCTCGGCATAGCCGGTTGCATTGGCGGCGTTGATTCCGCTGGCTGCGGCGATGACCGGACGCCCCGGCCGGGCCGGCAGGCGCTCAACGAGCGCAATGAATCGCATTGACGCAGGTTCCCCGTCCAGTCCGAGCGTCGACGTGGCGAGATCGCCGTGAGGCCGTCATCGCACAGCAACATCTCGAAATCGGCTCGGCGCGGCCGCGCTCGCCCTTGTCGCTCGATTCAGCGAGTCGGGCCGCATCGATCAGGGAACAGCGACCATCACGTCGGACGCCTTGATGACGGCGTGCGCCGTATCGCCGACCTTGAGGCCAAGCTCATCGACCGCCTCGTTGGTGATCGCGGCGGTGATGACCGCGCCGCTGATCTCGATGCGCA
This sequence comes from Pseudomonadota bacterium, assembly GCA_021781815.1. Classification (GTDB taxonomy): domain Bacteria; phylum Pseudomonadota; class Alphaproteobacteria; order Rhizobiales; family Beijerinckiaceae; genus JAJXWB01. Next base: position 82,136 of record JAJXWB010000014.1, read on the forward strand.
CATGAGCAGTCGTCGCTCCCTTCTGGATTTCGACGATCTTGCCGGGAATTGCGTTGCGGGCCGAAATTTTCATTTGCGTGGCTTTCGATGTTCGCCGCCGGGAAGGTGGCGTTGCCTCATACGGACGAAGATAATTGTGTTCGCCGCCGCGCCGCAAGGCGATAAACGCGGCAGAAGGATCAGTCCGTTCAGGCCGTGCAGTCCATCAGGACGTTGTATTCGGGCTGTTTCCCCAAACTCGGCGCCACGGCGCGGAACGCGCGCCGGACAATGATCGTGACCGTCTCCCGCGGTTCAGCGCGCAAAAGCGGCAGGCGTTGCGTCCATGGCGAGGCGCATGCGCGTGGCCAGTCCGATTGCCGCAACCGTCGCATCCGCGATCCAGCTGCCGCGCGGTCACGGTTCGCGGAGCCGCTGCCCTGTATTGGCAGCGATATAAAGCTGCACGTCGCGGCGCTGACGCCGCCGCGGCGGTTATTCGGCCGCTGTGACCGCTATGTTCAGGCGCTCGACCGGCGAACCGCTGATCTGGACGACGAACGGCGCAGACGCAAGGTTGAACCGCACGCTCTTGCGCATGCCAGGGCAGCCTGGTTTACTGCTGAAAGCCGCCGAATGGACGCGGGCGTCGCCCTGCACGACGTCGACCCAAGCCTCTTCCGACAGCGTGATCTGGTAGAGGCCTGCCTTGCCGGGATTATTGATGTTCACGACAGCGCCATAGCTGGCGGGACTTTTTGGCGTCCGCTCCGGCGCGATCGCAAAGGCGACCAGCGCCATTGGCTGCAGCGTCACGGCGACCGCCGAACCGGCTGGCGCCGCCCCGCCGCTTTTGACCGCTGGCAGGTCTGCCGCCGACAACAACGCCAGTTCGCGCGCCAGCGGCCACGCAAACGCGCCACACGCAGGTTCCTCAGCCCGGGCGGGCGCTCCCGCCAGCAGACCGGCTGCAAGACCAATCCAAATAAAGCCGCGCATCGTCGCCCCTGCGTCCATTCTCTATGAAAAGCGGCGCTCCGCGCGCTTTCTATATTCGTCGATATACAGCATGACAACGCGAGTTGTCGGCGACCGCAGCCGAAATCCGTTTTCCCGCGCCCCGAGGATAGGGCGGCGGGCAAAACGTTCGCAATTACCGCCCGGCCTTGCCACGCCGCGTATGCGTTCCGCCCTTTCCTCCGGTGGAACGGCCAAGCGGCCTCGCCTCGCCGCCGCCGAAATTGTGCGGCCCCATGTCCTCGTCAGCGGGTTTTCGCGCGCGCGTTGTCGGCAGGTTCGCCGCCGCGCCATATTTTCTTGCGCCGCGAAACCGCCCTGCCTCGTCCTCCACGTCAGCCTGGCGCGCCAAGGGATCGTCGGCGAGCGCGAGTTCCGTCGCCTCCAGCCGCTTGATCTCGTCGCGCATGCGCGCCGCCTCTTCAAACTCCAGATTCGCCGCCGCCTCGCGCATGCGTTTTTCGAGATCGGCGAGCGTGGCTTTCAGATTGTGCCCGACCAGCGGCTGCGTGACGAGGCCGGAATCGACCGTCACGTGATCGGCCTCGTAGACGGAGCCGAGAATGTCGGCGATGCCGCGCTTGATCGAGGCAGGCGTGATGCCGTGCGCCATGTTGTAGGCCATCTGTTTCTCGCGGCGACGGCTGGTCTCGGCCATCGCCCGCTCCATCGAGCCCGTGATGTGATCGGCATAGAGGATCACCTTGCCGTCGATGTTTCGCGCAGCTCTGCCGATGGTCTGCACCAGGGACGTTTCGCTACGCAAGAACCCCTCCTTGTCGGCATCCAGAATGGCGACGAGGCCGCATTCGGGAATGTCGAGGCCCTCGCGCAACAGGTTGATGCCGACCAGCACGTCGAAGGCGCCGAGACGGAGATCGCGGATGATCTCGATGCGCTCGATGGTGTCGATGTCCGAATGCATGTAGCGGACGCGGACGCCGTTCTCGTGCAGGTATTCGGTGAGATCCTCGGCCATGCGCTTGGTCAGCACCGTCACGAGCGCGCGATAACCCTTCGCGGCCGAGGCGCGGACTTCGCCAAGCAGGTCGTCGACCTGCGCGCGCGCCGGCCGCACGTCCACCGGTGGATCGATCAGGCCCGTGGGACGGATGACCTGTTCGACGAACACGCCGCCGGTCGTCTCCATTTCCCAATTGCCGGGCGTGGCGGAAACGTGGATCGTCTGCGGCCGCATCGCCTCCCATTCCTCGAACCGGAGCGGCCGGTTGTCGAGGCACGACGGCAGGCGAAAGCCGTATTCGGCGAGTGTCGCCTTGCGACGGAAGTCGCCGCGATACATGCCGCCGATCTGCGGCACGGTGACATGACTCTCGTCGGCGAAAACGAGCGCATTGTCCGGCAGATATTCGAACAGGGTCGGCGGCGGCTCGCCGGGCTTGCGCCCGGTAAGGTAGCGCGAATAGTTCTCGATGCCGGCGCATGATCCCGTCGCCTCCAGCATTTCGAGATCGAACAGCGTGCGTTGTTCGAGCCGCTGCGCCTCAAGCAGGCGTCCAGAGTTATAAAGCTCGGGAAGGCGCTGTTTCAGTTCGGCCTTGATGCCGTCAATCGCCTGCAGCAGCGTCGGGCGCGGCGTCACGTAGTGCGAATTGGCGTAGAGCTTGATGAAAGAGAGATCCTGCGTCTTCTTGCCGGTCAGTGGATCGAATTCATGGATTCCCTCCACCTCGTCGCCAAAGAAGCCGACGCGCCAGGCGCGGTCCTCGTAATGAGCGGGGAAGATTTCGATCGTGTCGCCGCGCACGCGGAACAGTCCGCGTGAAAAATCGCCGCCGCTGCGCTTGTAGTGCAGGGCGACCAGATCGGCGATAAGCTGGCGCTGGTCGAGCTTCTCGCCGACGCCAACCGAGAAGGTCATGGCGGTGTAGGTCTCGACCGAGCCGATGCCGTAGATGCACGACACCGACGCCACGATGATGACATCGTCGCGTTCGAGCAGCGCCCGCGTCGCCGAATGCCGCATGCGGTCGATCTGCTCGTTGATCGAGGATTCCTTCTCGATATAGGTGTCAGTGCGCGGGACATAAGCTTCCGGCTGATAATAATCGTAATACGAAACGAAATATTCGACCGCATTGTTCGGGAAGAAGCTCTTGAACTCGCCGTATAGCTGCGCCGCCAAGGTCTTGTTGGGCGCGAGGATAAGCGCCGGTCGCTGCGTCTTTTCGATGACCTGCGCCATCGTGAAGGTCTTGCCTGATCCCGTCACGCCGAGCAGCACCTGATCGCGCTCGGCCTGCTGCACGCCGGCGACCAGTTCTGCGATTGCCTTCGGCTGATCGCCTTTTGGCTCGTATTCCGAGACGATGTGGAACGCCCGCCCGCCCTCGGATTTCTCCGGGCGCGCCGGCCGATGCGGCGTCCACGGCTGTTTCGCGCGGAGATTGGGATCGCCGAGTTCGAGCAGTTCCTTCAGCGAGTCGACCGTAGCCGTCGCCCCGGTCAGACCGCCCGACGTGACGTAGGTCGCCTGCGGAGCTTCCGAAACGCCGCGCGACCCGCGCGCCGGCGTCAGCGCCGGATTGAGCAGCGCCGACAGATGCTCGTCGAGTGGCGTGACATCGGGCCGCGAGGCTTTCGCACGCGCCGGGCGCGCCGGCTTTTTCGGGGGGCGGGGCATGTCCGCAATATGGAACGAGTCACGGCGCGCGAAAAGGCGCCCCGCCACCCCGTCTCCTGCGAAAACCCGGTTTTCCATTCATCGAACAGCCAGTTTCGATGTGTTTCACTGCTCCTATGGAAAGGATGATGCTGGGATGGCCAACGACCCGAGAGCCGGCTTCACCGCGCTTAATCGCTTCGGTTTCGGCGCGCGCGGCGATGGAGATCTCGCCGCAGCCGCTTCCGATCCGCGTGGCTTTCTGGACGCAGAGCTGCACGAGCCCGGCATCGCTCTGCTCGATGGACCAGGCCTCGGCCGCAGCGCCGACCTTCTGAAGCGACTGTTCGAGGAACAGGAGCGCCAGCGGCGCGAACGGGAGGGCGCCGATCGCGCAAGGATAGCCAGCGCCCTTCAGATCGTACTGGGCGCCGAGCCCTCCCCGCCGCCGCCCGCGCCGCAGGAGGCGGTCAAACCCGGCCAGCCGCCGAAGCCGCCGGGCGTCGAGCAACTGGCCTTCCGCGCCGAGGCGCTGGCGCGCTTTCAGCGCGCCGTCGCCGCGCGCGCCGGCTTCGTCGAGCGGCTCGTGTGCTTCTGGTCGAACCATTTCTGCGTGTCGGCCATGAAAGGCGGCTTCGTGCGCGCGATCGCCGGCGCCTACGAACGCGAAGCGATCCGCCCGCATGTGCTCGGCCATTTCGTCGACATGCTGGAGGCGGTCGAACAGCATCCGGCCATGATCTTCTACCTCGACAATCAGCAATCGATGGGACCGGAGTCGCAGGCCGGGAGGAACCGCAAGCGAGGCCTCAACGAAAATCTGGCGCGAGAGATCATGGAGTTGCACACGCTCGGCGTCGACGGCGGCTACACGCAGGCCGATGTCACGTCGCTTGCGCGCGTTCTCACCGGCTGGACCTTCGCCGGTAGCGACGGCCGCCTCGGCGAACCGGGCGCGCCCGTCTTCTTCGCCAATTTCCACCAGCCGGGCGCGCAGACCGTGCTGGGACGCGCCTATGCGGAGCCGGATCGAACGCAAGGTTTGGCCGCACTCGACGCTCTGGCGAAGAGCCCTGCCACCGCGCGGCGCATCGCGATGAAATTCGCGCGCCATTTCGTCGCCGACGATCCGCCCCCAGCCCTCGTCGATCGCCTCGCGAAGAATTTCGCCGACTCCGGCGGCGACCTGAAGGCGCTGGCGCAAACCCTGATCGCCAGTCCGGAAGCCTGGGCCGCGCCCGCGGCCAAGCTGCGCAATCCCTATGAATTCCTTGTTGCGGCCGCGCGAGCGACCGGCCGGCCGCCGTTGGACGCTGGTCCGATTTTGGGCGACCTCGACACGCTCGGCCAGCCCCTCTGGTCGCCGCCCGGCCCCAATGGCTTCGCCGATACGGCGGCGGCGTGGATTTCCCCGGAGGGCATGAAGGCGCGGCTCGATATGTCCTGGCGGATCGCCAGCCGCGTCCCCGACATGCCGAACCCGGTCGACATGCTCGACAAGATCGCGGGCCCGGCGGCGACCCCGGAGACCCGGCAGGCGGTGGCGCGGGCGGATTCCAGGCAGCAGGCGCTTGCGCTGCTGCTGATGTCCCCGGAAATGCAGCGGCGATGAGCATGGAGACGAAAATGGACCGCCAATTGGTTTCGCTCACCCGTCGCGCCGTGCTCGCCGACGCCGGCGCCCTGTTCGCCTGGGCGAACATGCCCCGGATCGCAAGCGCCGCCGGCGCGCGCGATCCGCGATTCGTGGTCATCATCCTGCGCGGCGCGCTCGATGGGCTGTCCGCCGTCGGTCCGACCGGAGACCCCGATTATGCAGGGCTGCACGGCGACATCGCCCTGTCGCGGTCCGGACCGGACGCAGCGCCGCCGCTCGACTCCTTTTTTGCGCTCAATCCGGGCATGCCGAATTTCCACCGGCTGTTCGGCGCGAAGCAGGCCGCGGTCGTGCACGCGGTTGCGACGGCCTATCGCGATCGTTCGCATTTCGACGGGCAGGACGTGCTTGAAAGCGGCTATCCCGGTCCGGGCTTTGCGACCTCCGGCTGGCTCAACCGCGCGCTGTCGCTGCTGCCGGCCGGAGAGGCGGTCCGCCTGCGCAGCGGACTCGGCGTCGGTGTGACGACGCCGCTGCTGCTGCGCGGGCAGGCGCCGGTCGTGGGATGGGCGCCGCAGGTCTTGCCCCCCGCTGGCGACGATCTCGCCGCCCGCCTGATCAACCTCTATCGCCACGTCGATCCGCCGCTTGCCGACGCGCTCGTGCGCGGACTCGATATCGACCGGCTGGCGAGCCGCGAAATGAGCGGCGAAAAAGGGCGACGCGGCGGGATGGATTCGATTCCCGGCATGGCGCAGGCCGCACGCGGCGCAGCGCGCCTGATCGCCGCCGACGATGGCCCGCGCATCGCCGCGCTCGCGTTCGACGGCTGGGACACCCACGCCAACGAAGGCGGCCCACGCGGACGGCTCGCACAGTTGCTGAGCGGCCTCGACGGCGCCTTCGCCGAATTCGAGAAGGGGCTAGGCCCGCACTGGAGCGACACTTTCATTGTCGCGATCACGGAATTCGGCCGGACGGCCCGCATCAACGGCACGACCGGCACGGACCATGGCACGGCGACGGTCGCCTTCCTCGCGGGCGGCGCTGTAGCCGGTGGGCGCGTCATCGCCGATTGGCCGGGCCTGAAGAACGATCAACTTCACGAAAATCGCGACCTCAGACCGACAACGGACCTGCGCGCGGTGCTGAAGGGCGCGCTCGCCGACCACCTTGGCCTGGGCGCTGGCGCTTTGGCCGCAACGGTCTTCCCTGGCTCCGCCGCGGCGAAACCTATGGCCGGCCTGGTCGTCTAAGCAGCCGCTACGCCCGGCGCAGGCGCGTCGCATTCCGCGCCATGCGATCAGGGCCGGACGAGTTGCCCGAAATTCACGCCGCCAGAGTCCGTAACGGACGGCGCGGGAAATATCCGCGTCATCGGCCCGGTGCGGAGCGAAAATGCGAGCAGGCCTACGGCAAAAGCCAGAGCGGCGATCAGGATGAGTGAAACATTGAACTGGCGGCGGGCGGAATTGGCGTCCCACTGACGGGAAAATCCCGCTTCCGGCGCTTTATGAAAATGATCTACGACCGACATGACTGCGCTCCCAACTCGAACCAATCGACGGGACTGCTTTTCTTGTTGACGAACGCCGGGCAGAGCCCCGCCGGCGCCACGCCAGATCTGCCGCGCCTGCCCCAAATCCCCGGCGACGAACGCGCGAGCGTTACGATTGTTCCGTTGAAAATGGGTCGTCAGCGGCGCCGGTCAAGCGCCGCTGACGTTTGTTCCACGGCAATGCCGCAAATCTGAGGCGAACCGCCCTGCTTTCGGTCGCCGCACGGTTTCCCTCGCACGGCAAACTCATTATGGTGCGCCGCCCCATCCATACCGAACAGACAGGAGACATGAAGCCATGGCGTTCCTCGCCGATGCCCTTTCCCGCGTGAAGCCGTCCGCCACCATCGCGGTGACGCAGAAAGCGCGCGATCTGAAGGCGCAGGGCCGGGACATCATCAGCCTGTCGGTCGGCGAGCCGGATTTCGATACGCCGGACAACGTCAAGCAGGCCGCAATCGAGGCGATCCGGCGCGGCGACACGAAATATCCGCCGGTGCCGGGCATCGTGGCGCTGCGCGAGGCGATCTGCGGCAAGTTCCGGCGCGAGAACAATCTCGACTACAAGCCCTCGCAGGTCATCGTCGGCACGGGCGGCAAGCACATCCTGTTCAACGCATTCATGGCGACGCTGAATCCCGGCGACGAAGTAATCGTCGTCGCGCCCTACTGGGTCAGCTATCCTGAAATGGTGGCGCTTTGTGGCGGGACCGCGGTCATTGTCGACACGCACATGAAGGACGGCTTCAAGCTGCAACCCGAGGCGCTGGAGCGCGCGATCACGCCCAACACCAAATGGATCGTGCTCAACTCGCCGTCCAATCCCTCCGGTGCAGCTTATACGCACGAGGAACTGAAGAAGATCACGGACGTGCTGGTGCGCCATCCGCACGTCTGGGTTCTGCCCGACGACATGTACGAGCACCTGACCTATGGCGATTTCAAATTCGTCACGCCCGCGGAAATCGAGCCCTCGCTCTACGACCGCACGCTGACGATGAACGGCGTGTCCAAGGCCTACGCCATGACGGGCTGGCGCATCGGCTATGCCGCCGGTCCCGAGAAGCTCATCCGCGCCATGGACATGATCCAGGGACAGCAGACCTCCGGCGCCTGCACCATTGCGCAATGGGCCGCGGTCGAGGCGCTGAACGGGCCGCAGGATTTCGTCGAGACGTCGCGCAAGGCGTTCGGCGCACGACGCGATCTCGTGGTCTCCATGCTCGGTCAGGCGAAGCACCTGAAATGCCCCAGCCCCGAAGGCGCGTTCTACGTTTTTCCGTCTTGCGCCGGGGCGATCGGCCGCAAGGCCCCTTCAGGCAGGACGATCGCCAGCGACCAGGACTTCGTCACCGAACTTCTGGACGCCGAAGGGGTCGCGACGGTGCAGGGCTCGGCCTTCGGCGCGGCGCCCAATTTCCGCATCTCGTATGCGACGTCGACAGCGACGCTCGAAGACGCCTGCACGCGCATACAGCGGTTCTGCGCAAGCCTTTCCTGACCACGCGGCGAGAGGACCGGCCTGTTCGCCAGCGCCCGTCCGTTTCGTGGCCGCGCCGCCGGCGTCACGAAACAGCATCATTCCCCCATGTTGCAACCCTTGAGCGTCGCTATATTGACGATTCAGGGCGTTCGGGCAGCCCGGCCAGATCGATCGAGCCCGACAAAAGGAGCACATTATGGTCAGAACCCGCTGGAAGCTGGCGGTCGGACTCGCCGCTGTCGCCTGCGCGTTATCGACTGCGCCGGCGTTCGCGCAGGACACAACGCGCATAGGCGCGCTGGAATGCGATGTGAGCGCCGGCGTCGGTATCATCATCACGTCGAGCAAGGGGCTCGATTGCTATTTCTACCGCGATACGGGCAACGTGGTGGAGCATTACGTCGGCACCATCCGGCGCTTCGGACTTGATCTCGGCGCAACTGGGCCTGGCCATCTCGACTGGGGAGTGCTCGCGCCGACCACAGGCCGCGCGCCGGGCGAACTGGCTGGCGACTATGGCGGCGTCGGCGCCTCGGCGACGGCGGGTGTCGGTCTGGGAGCGAATGCGCTCATTGGCGGGTCGAGCCGCTCGATCAGCCTGCAGCCGTTCTCGGTGCAGGCGCAGGTCGGCGTGGATGTCGCCGCGGGCGTGACCGACATGACGCTCGAATACGTGCCGCCGCCACCGAGCGCGCCGCCGCTCAAGGCGCATCAGCGACGTCACAAATAGTAAATTTTGACTACGCGGCGCGACACTACGCGCCGCGTAGGCGCCTTGCCATCCTCTCCCGTCGGTGAAACGATTGCTTCCGACGGCGCCGGTCGCCGCAGCCCCGGGCGCCGTCAGCGAACGGGAGCATAAGATGACGGACACCCCCGCCAACGGCAGAAGACCCTCGGGACCCCGGCTGATCGCGCTGGTCGGTCCCTTTCAAAGCGGCAAGACGACCCTCCTTGAGAGCCTGCTCGTGCGCACCGGCGCGATTTCGCGGCAGGGGTCCGTGCGCGACGGCTCCTCCGTCGGCGATTCCAGCGCGGAAGCGCGCGCCCACGCCATGAGCGTCGAGGCCAATGTCGCAACCACGGAATATCTCGGCGACCGCTATACGTTCGTCGATTGCCCCGGTTCGATCGAATTCTCCAATGAAATGCGCGACGTTTTGCCTCTGTGCGACGCCGCCGTCGTTGTGTGCGAAGCCGATCCGCGCAAGATTCCGGCGCTGCAATTGATCCTGCGTGAGTTGGAGGAACTGGGCGTTCCGCGCCTCCTTTTCCTGAACAAGATCGACATCGCGACGCAGCGCGTACACGAGATGCTGGGCGTACTGCAGCCCGCCTCCCGCGCGCCGCTGCTGCTGCGCCAGATTCCGATCTGGCAGAACGGCATCGCCACCGGCTTCATCGATCTCGCGCTCGAACGCGCCTTCGTCTATCGCGAACACACGCCGTCCGCCGTCATCGACGTTCCTGCCGGCGATCTTCCGCGTGAAAAGGACGCCCGCTATTCGATGCTCGAAAAGCTCGCCGATTACGACGACGCGCTGATGGAGGAATTGCTTTCCGACATCGACCCGCCGCGCGACCAGGTGTTCGACGATCTCGCGCGTGAATTGCGCGGCGGCCATGTGGTGCCGCTACTGATCGGAGCTGCCGAACGCGGCAATGGCGTCACGCGCCTCCTGAAGGCGCTGCGCCATGAATCGCCGAGCCTCGCGCAGACGCTCGCGCGCCTTGGCGGCGCGGAGGCCGGTCCCGCGCTCGGGCAGGTCGTGCGCACCATCCACACCGCGCATGGCGGCAAGCTGTCGCTCGTGCGCGTGCTGCGCGGCGCCTTTTCCGATGGGGGGACGATCCTCGGCGCGAACGGCGGCGAGGATCGCATCGCCTCGCTGTCGCGCCTCATCGGCGGCGCGGCGTCCAAGCAGCCGAAGGCGGAGGAAGGCGACACGCTCGCCTTCGGCCGCCTCGATCACATCGCGACAGGCGAGACGATCGGCGACGCGAAGGCCGGCAAGCCCGCCCAGATCACCAGCCGCGCCGCCGCGCCGCCGCCCGTGCATACGCTTTCGCTGGCGATCAGGGACCGCAAGGACGAAGTGAAGCTCGCAGCCGCCATGGCGAAGTTGACGGAGGAAGACCCCTCACTCATTTTCACGCAGGATCAGGAATCCGGCGAGATGAAGCTCGCTGGCCAGGGCGAGATGCATTTGCGCGTCGCGCTGGAACGACTCGCCGCGCGTTTCGGCGTTTCTGTCGAGGCGAAGAGGAGCGCCGTCGCCTATCGCGAAACCATCCGCCACCCCTCCCACGTGCGCGGACGACACAAGAAGCAGTCCGGCGGCCACGGCCAGTTCGGCGACGTCGTACTGGACATCCGGCCGCTCGACCGCGGCGCCGGATTCGTCTTCGAGGAAAAGGTGCACGGCGGCGCGGTGCCGCGCCAATATTTCTCGTCGGTCGAGGCGGGGTGTCGCGACGCCTGCGCGCAGGGACCGCTCGGCTTTCCGGTGGTGGACGTGGCCGCGACTCTGGTCGACGGCTCGTACCATACGGTCGACTCCTCCGACATGGCGTTCCGCACCGCCGCGCGCATCGGCATGCAGGAGGCGCTGGAGAAAGGCGGGCCCGCGCTGCTGGAGCCGATCCTCGCCGTGTCGATCGCCGTGCCGACCGAAGCCATGTCGCGCGCCACCGCCATCGTGTCCGGCCGGCGCGGCCAGATCCTCGGCTTCGACGGCCG
>JAJXWB010000056.1 GCA_021781815.1 Pseudomonadota bacterium
CCTGCGGCGGCGGCGTGCGCGGCAAGACGATCGCGCTGCTCGGCCTCACCTTCAAGCCGAACACCGACGACATGCGCGATGCGCCCTCGCTGATGCTCGTGCCTGCGCTTCAGGACGCTGGCGCGAAAGTGCGCGCCTATGATCCGGAGGGCATGGAGCAGGCGCGCCCGCTCATGGACAATGTCGAGTTCGCCGCGAGCGCCTACGCAGCGATCGAGGGCGCCGACGCACTGGTCCTCGTCACTGAATGGGACGCATTTCGCGCCCTCGATCTGCACAAGGTGAAAGCGCTGCTGAAATCGCCCGTCGTCGTCGACCTGCGCAATGTCTATGCGCCCGACGAGATGCGGAGACTCGGGTTTTCATACACCAGCGTCGGGCGCTAGATAGCGCGCGGTCGCCCGGCGACGCCTCGTTCCGTCGCGCACGCTGCGGCGCTGCCGGGCTCATCGGCGCCGCACGTCTCCGGCTGAACAACATAGATTCGCGCGAGATTCGCGGCGCCCAAGAATTCATTGATATTTCGCAAATATGCCGTGAGCGATTTTGTCGCAATGACACGCCGTGGTCAGCAACGGAAGCACTCCAGACACAAAACGGAAAACATCGGTTCGCGTGATGGCGCTAATGATTTAGGGCATGGCCCGGAACTCAATTTAGGGGCTGAAGGAACCTTCGATGTCAAAACTTGTGATGCTCGCAACTGGCGCTGCCGCCGCTGTGCTGATTTCCGGGTCCGCCTATGCGGCCGACCTGCCGTCGCGCAAGGGGCCGCCGCCGGCGGTCTATGCCCCGGCGCCTATCTTCACCTGGACCGGCTTCTATGTCGGTCTCAACGCCGGCGCGGCGATCAATGCGAACAGCAGCCAGTTGGGGCCGCTGATGAACGGCGCCGGTCAAAGCGACCCCGCGTTCACGGGCGGCGGACAGATCGGCTATAACTGGCAGACGGGGGCGATGGTCCTCGGCCTTGAGACGGACATCAATTATGTCGGCGCCTCCAACGCCAACAGCGGCTCGATGTTTGGCGGCAATGGCTCGAGCGCCGGCTATCTGGGCACGGTTCGCGGCCGCGTCGGCTATGCGATGGACCGCTTCATGATCTATGCAACGGGCGGCCTCGCCTATGGCAGCAGCAACACGCCGTCCAGCATGGCGGGATTTGATGCGTTCGGAGCGCCGCATCTCCTGACCAACATGGGCGGTACGAGCACGTCGGTCGGATTCACCGTCGGCGGCGGCGTCGAATACGCGCTGACGCAGAACTGGTCGATCAAGGCCGAATACCTCTACGTCGATCTCGGCAGCACATCGGCCAATTATTATGACGCGTTGAGCGGCGCGCTGGTGCCCTCGACAATGGGCAACCGCGAACACATCATTCGCGTCGGCGCCAATTACCGCTTCAACTCGGGCATGAGCGCCCCTGTGGTCGCCAGGTACTGACGCCGGGCAAAACCTGTACGTCGCATCGGCCCGGCCCCTGTGGCCGGGCCGATTTGGCGTGAAGGGCGCGGAACTTTGTTTGCGAGCAATTCGGCGCGTCGGACAGCTCCGCCGCGCTGGATGACGAAAAATCTTCGCAGCCGGTTAATCCGCCGTAAACTCCCTCCCGCCACGATCGCCGTGTCGCCATGAGCAGTCCGCTGCCGGGCCGGTGCTGTGCGCGGGGAATGCGCCATGTCGCAACGGAAAATCGCCGATCTGAGGCGGCGGCAGGCCGAATTGGACGGTCGTATCGCGGCTTTGGACTCCGACATCGCAGAAACATTGCGGACGCCGGAAGGTCAGGCGCCTCTGGAGCGCGCCCTGATCGGCATGTTCACGTCGCTTGGCGACTTGTTCTACGAACTCGGCAAGGTCGATGCGCGACTGGAGGATGCTGAAGGGGGCGCCGGCGATGTTCCGGCGCGCGGCCAGCGCCCGCGCGCGCGGGCGCTCGAACGGGTTCGCACGCGATCCCGCTGAATTCATCCGCGACCTTTCCCGACCTGTTTCACCGGCGGCGCCGGCCGGGGCCGACCGTCGGTCATCGCAAATCCGCGTAACGGCGCTTTCCGGCGGGGGTCAATATGCCCGCCAGCACGATATCGAGACTGTCGGCGATATAATCTTCCAGCCCGATCCGGGATTTGAAGTACCAGCTCTTCAGCGCCCAGCCGTGCGCCACCAGAACGATCTGATACGTCAGAACGTCGACATTCAGCTTGCGGATCAGCCCGGCCTCCATGCAGACCCTGATAGCCTCGGTGATGAAATTGTTCGTTTCGGTTTCGCGCCGCTGAATGAGTTCGCGGCGATCCGGCGTCAGCGATTTGGTCGAACGATAGGCCAGGACGGTCGGCGCGCGGTGCTTGTCGACCACGCGGCAATAGGCCTCGATCGCGCGCACCAGCCGGTCGAGCGGATCGGCGACGCCTTCCATCGCCTTCGGGATCTCCTCCGCATAGGCGTTGACCACCTGCTGCAGGACGAGAAGGAGGACGTCTTCCTTCTCCCGCACATAGAGATAGACGAGCCCGTGGCTCACGCCCGCCTTCTTGGCGATCTCGCTGATCGTCGTCTTGTAGAATCCCTGACTGGCGAACAGTTCGGTCGCCGCCGCGACAATCTGATTGCGGCGTTTCTCGATCAGGCCAGGGTCTTCGACGACTGAGTCGACGCGCGTACTCATGGGCGGGCTTATCCGTTTATTGATCAGCGATGATAGTCGGAATTCTCGCCGGATGCATCGAAGGCGCCGCCGAAGGCCGTGTAGCCGCCATCGACAGGCACGACTGCGCCGGTGACATAGGAGGCCTCGTCCGACGCCAGGAACGCGACGACGCGCGCAATCTCGTCGGGGTCGGCCATGCGGCCAAGCGGCGTGCGCGCCCGAATGCGTTCGGCGTCGACGCGACCCTCGGCGATCAGACCGGCCACCAGGCGCGTATGGACGTAGCCGGGCGCGACTGCATTGACCCGGACGCCCAGATGCGCCCATTCGCAGGCGAGAACCCTTGTCATCATGGCGATGCCGGCCTTGGCGACCGAGTAGGCGGTACGGACGGGAACACCTACCTGCCCGGCGACCGAACCCAGATTGACGATCGCGCCGCCGCCCTGCGCCGCCATTTTCGGCGCAACGGCCTTCGCGACGAGAAAGGAGCCGTTCACATGGATGGCGAGCGTGCGCTGGAAGCGGTCCAGCGTCTGCGCCAGGGTCGGGACGCCGCCGTCGCCGACGCCCGCATTGTTGACGAGAATGTCGATGCGCCCGAAGGCGACCGCCGTTTCCTCGACCATTGCGGCCACATCGTCCTCATTCGACACGTCGGCCCGGACCGCAAGATGGTCCGGACCGAGCGCCGCCGCCGCCTTGCGCGCCGCATCGAGGTCTGTGTCGTTGACGGCGATGCGCACGCCGCGCGACGCCAGAAGGCGCGCAATCGCAAAACCAATGCCGTTGGCCGCGCCCGTGACGAGCGCCGTCCTGCGGATAGACTCGGTGGAAGCCATCGCCCCCTCCTTCTGTCGCCTCTCAGCGGAACCGGGAAAAATCGGGCGTCCGCTTTTCGAGGAAGGCCGTGCGCCCTTCGGCGGCTTCCTCGGAGTTGACGAAGGCTGCGAGGCCGTCGGCCGCCATCTTCACCTGACCGAAGATATGGGCGCTGTCGGCGTTGAACGCGTGTTTGAGGAATTTCAGCGCGGTCGGGCTGAGCGCGACCGCCTTTTTGGCCATCTCGCGCGCCTCGTCCATCAGCCTGTCCGCGGGGACGACCTTGTTGACGAGGCCCCATTGCAGCGCGGTCTGTGCGTCGTACTGCTGGCAGAAGAACCAAATTTCGCGGGCGCGCTTCTCGCCGACGGTGCGGGCGAGATAGGCCGAACCCCAGCCTGCGTCGAACGAGCCGACGCGCGGCCCGGCCTGGCCGAACCTGGCGTGCTCGGCTGCGATCGTCACGTCACAGATGACATGGATCACGTGACCGCCGCCGATCGCAAAGCCGTTGACGGCGCAGATGACGGGCTTCGGGATATTGCGGATGACCATGTGCAGGTCGTCGATTTCCCACAGACCGTTCTCCGACGCGCCATAGGTGCCCTTTTCCTGCATCTCCTTCTGGTCGCCGCCGACGCAGAACGCCTTGGTTCCCGCCGCCGTGAGAATGACCGCGCCCGCAGTCTTGTCAGCCCAGGCGCGCTTGAAGGCGTGGACCAGCTCCTCGATCGTGCGGCCACGGAAGCAATTGAGCCTGTCGGCGCGATTGATCGTGATCGTGGCTATGCCTTCGCTGACTTCATAGAGGACGTCGGTATAGGTCATGGCTATCTCCTTTGAACAAAGATGGACGAGTCACCCGAGAATCGCGCGACGCGGATCGAAGCCGCGCAGCAGCGCAAGTTCCTGTTCGCACGGCGGATCGAACCGCTTCAGATTCGGCGCCGGCGCGAGTCTGCGGCCGCACCGCTGCGCAATGTCGTCGAGCGTCGCCTGTTCCTCGCCCGATCCGCACATCACGCCCGCGACAATCAGCGCCCCGCTCGCATCGCGCGCGAGCAGGCCGAGGTCGGTGGCGACGCCCGCATGATTGCGGATCGGGGTCGTCACGAACGGCATTTCGTCGACGAAGCGGCCGGGCTTCAGCGGCATGACGACGAGGCAGGCCGCAGCGCCCGACGCCAGATCGTTCGCGCCTCCCGAACCGACGATCAGGCTTCCGTCTGATGCGCGCGACGAATTGACGTCGCCGGCGCCATTGATCTGGCCTGCGGCGAGCAGCGCCAGACAGCCCTTGGCGTTGGCGCCGGCGAGCACGCCGAGCGTCTGAACGAAGCTCGCATGGAACAGCGACGAGGCGGCGTTCGGACGATTGAACAGATACGGATCGCCGACGATCGGGCGGAAGCCGACCATGCCGGTCTCGGCGATCAGCGTCGCCGACACGCCGCGATCCCGGCAGCGGCGCTCGGCGCCCCAGGCCGCAATATGCGCGAGGCCTATGCCGGCGAACAAGGTGTCCGCGCGCCCTGCGGCCGCCTCGGATTCCGCGATGCGCATGGCGAGAACGGCCGCCCGCTCCTCCGGCGAGGCGGGTTCGGCCGCGCCCTTCGGTTCGGCTGGCGTCGGCGCAATGGCTTGCTGCTGCAGATGCGCAAGACGATCTGCGCCAAGACGTTCGAGATAGGAATCGTGATCGGTCGCAAACACCCAGTCCTCGACCCATGCGCGCAGTTTCGCCGGATCGCGCACGAGCGCGCGCAACATCTGCCGGAAC
>JAJXWB010000040.1 GCA_021781815.1 Pseudomonadota bacterium
ACGCCAATATCGGCGCCGACAGCGTGAAAGCGTTCTACGCCATGGTGGACGAGCGCGATGTCGGCATTTTCATCACGACCGGCGATTATACGACCGGCGCCGCCGATTTCGCGGCATTAGGTAGCAAGCTCACCAAGGACTCGGGCCACCTTTCGGACCGAAAGCATGGGGCTTCGGCTAGAATGTGTTGATGGCCGATCCTCACGTTCTCACCGCCCTCAATCGCAAGCAAGACGAACTGCAATCCGCAATCCGGGCTTATGAATTGAAGCTGGACGCGGCCCGGCGCGAACTATCCCATATCAACGCCTGCATTCGGCTCTTTCAGACAAACGGCGAGATGCCGGAATTTCCGGTTCCCATGAGCGTCTTTCGCCTTTTCAGGCGCGGCGAGATGTTCGCAGTGTGCAAGACGGCGCTAGCGGACGCGCCGGAAGGGCTGGATACCCGCGAGCTTTCGCGGATCGTCATTCGCTCAAAGGGGCTTGACGAAAGCGATCCCGTTCTGCGCTCATCAATCGCCTACAATCTCGTTCGCATGTTGCAGCAACAGGCCAAGAAAGGTCGCGTCATTGCGGCCGGCAAGCGGCGAGGCGTCAGCATGTGGGCGCTCGCGAGGGCAACCCGCTGACCAAATATACGCGGCGCTTGTCGAAGGCGTTGCGCGTTCTGACGCAGCGGGGGGCTGTGGCGCGGGCGACAGACGACGCGAGCAACGTTGTATGGCGCTTGCGCCGAGCCGAGATGGCCAACGGCCTCGCGAAACCGTGATCCGGCAAGCCTCTAGCTGTCACGGTAGGCCATTGAAAATACAAGGGAACCTATTATTTACCCTTTTCTGCAAGGGTCAGGAGTGTTGACGCGCCGGACTCCGGGTGCAAATGATGCTCGGAAAAACGAGCCACATCACAGGGAAATTTGCTTCATGGCCATCTCCAAGCCGATCCGCGTCGTCGTCTTCAAGGGCGAAGAGCACTGGGTTGCGCAGTGCCTTGAACATGACATTTGCACGCAAGCATCCGACCTCGACACGTTGCGTGATCGCATCGAGCAAACCATCGCGGCGGAGCATGAATTGTGCTCGTCCAAGGGTCGCGATTTGTCTTCGATTCCGGCGGCGCCTGATCATTTTTTTCGCATGTGGGACAAACGCTCGGAGTTTGACAAAAGCGGATCATCCGACGGCGTAACTTACGAGATGGCTCTCTGCGCGTAGCGCCGACAGATGGCATCCCCTTTTGGTGGCCACCCCACCCTCGCACATTACATCGCATGGATCGCCGATAACGGCGGCCATGCGCAGAGCGGGTTTTCGCGCGCAAAAAGCGGAAGCACACAAGCTCTCACGAAGATCGAATCCGCAAACGGCGGCGCTGTCGTAATCGTCGGCGTTGCGCATGGCGACCGGCTTGAGCCGACCTATGTTGCCTATCTTGATCGCCGTCTCGGCGTGCGATCGCCGTGGTTTACTGTGCCGGAATAATCAGGCGCTTCGCTGCCAATATCCCTTCCACTGGCGCGACACAGGATGCGCGGCCGCAGCAGCAGCCATCATGAGGTACTGTTCGCTGTTTGACATGCGGCGGCGATCTTCGCGCCACGCCATTTCCGACGCATAGGCCGAGAGATATCGGCCGCTGATATGATGGTGCGTGCCGATCTCCGCGCGGCGCAGGCGGGAGAAAAACGACTCTGCCTGATTGGTGCAAGCCGCGCCATCCGAATAGCATTCTTCGTGGTTGATCCGGCGCGTGAGGTACGTGGCGTGCAAGCGATCCCATGACGCGGCTTCGTCGGCATGGATCGTGGCGTCTGCGTGTACGTTCGCTTCAATGAACGGAATGGCTTCGCCTTCCGACTTGAAAACCTCAGTAAGCGTGCGGCCTTTGTGTTCACGCGCTACGACGACGACACGGCGCTTGCCATTCTGATTGCGAGCAAGACGGCGATCGACGCGGTTCTCTTTCCAGTTCGCCGGGCGAATGTGTCCTCCAAAATATGCACCGTCGACAGATATCTCGCCAGTGAGCGTTTCGCCGGATTTTTGGTCGACCGCGATGGCTTCGCGGATTTTGTGCGCCATCACGTAGGCGGTCTTGTACTGGCAATCGAGATCGCGGGAGAGTTGCAGCGCGCTATGGCCCTTCGCGCCGTTCGCGAAGATCGCGATGGCGAGCAGATACGTTCCGACCGGCAGCTTGCGGCTGGCGAAGATCGTCCCGGACGTAACCGAGAACTGATGATTGCAGCCCTTGCACTTGTAGAGCCGGCGCGTCTTATACGTGTAGACGGCGACACAGCCGCAGCGTGGGCAAAACGGCTTGCCTTCGTTCTCAGCCCAACGGATTTGGCAGAAACAATCGTGCGCCTCCTCATCCGAAAGCCGAGCAACCCGAGCTAGGCTCAGGCTCCTTGCGGCTTTGGAGAGGAGGAAGTGCTGTGACACGTCTAGGACAACCTTTAAAGCTGACCTCAACTATCTTAGCTATCATATGCGATGTCAACTGCCATAGTTGACCTTGGCGAAAATATTTGGCATTGTCGCCGAATGTCGATGACACCGGAACAGTGCCGAGCCGCTCGTGCTTGGCTTGGATTGAAGCAAGACGAACTGGCGACGGCCGCCGGGGTCGGGCTTTCGACGTTGAAGGATTTCGAGGCCGGGAAGCGGACCCCGATTGCGAATAATCTAGCGGCAATAGAAGCTGCGCTTGAGGCTCAAGGGATGGGCTTCGTGTCGGCAACGGACGATAACGGGAAGACATGGGCGTGTGGAATCACGTTCGCGCCACCCGAAAAAGGCACAGCGCACTAGAACAAGCAGGTGGATTCTGATATAAAAATACGGTCGACGCAGGCCAATGCGCCGACCGTACCTTCGATAGAAGGGTGATGAGGGTTTATCTCCTCATATACCACCTCCCGGGCACGGCTTCACGGCCTTACGCTGGGGCGACAGAGCGATGCTGGCTAGGCGATCGAGCTCTGACTGGAAGATGTGAGGGGTCGTCACTAGACGGCCCCTTTATTCGTTTCGGCGCCTTGCAATAGCAAGTTGCCAGTGATGTGCCATTTGTTTTCGATCTTTGAGATTATTCCTTCGGCCTGAAGCGTTGACACAGTTCCGCGCACACTATTGGGCTTGAAACCCGTATTTTCGATTAGGTCATCGGTTGAAATTCCATGGGGATTGGCCTCTTGGATCAGACGAATGATCGTCGGCTTCACCGTTCCCGGTGCGGCGCGTGTGATTGTCGCTTCGGCCCGAACTCCAGAAACCGAAAAAAGGCCTCCCTTGGCTGTCAGGACATGTGTTTCAGGCTGCGGCGGCGTCTCATTGAAAACGCTGTCAACCCGCGCTCTCAGTTCATCTTTGGCCCACTGATGGCCGTGCGCAATGCCGGCGTCGAACGCCTCCCGCAGGAGACGCTCTAGCGCCGCGACGCCGTCTTCAATAATGTTTTCAATGTCGCGCATGGGAATCGCCCGCCGTTGACGATTCATGTTCTAGCAAAAATGACAGTCGGCGCCTAGCGGCGACTGTTCCGCTTTTGATCTTTCTGGCAATATTCGTCAGTTAGAACACGCTGTTCGTTTTAGCGAACGAAATCGGCCGTTACGGTCTAACATCTCGCTTGGTGAGCTTGCTACCTAATGCCGCGATTTCGCCCGCAGCAAGGGCAATCTCAAGCTCGTCGACGGGCCGGGCTTCGTCGGCCTCATCCAGAAATATTACGATCGCCTCGACCTGAAATTCCGCAGGCAGATTCCGCTCCGTCAGGTGCTGGTGCCGGACGTGCCCGCAGAGGCCTGAACGAGGCAAACGAAAACAGCCGGCGAACCCGCCGGCTGCGATCGGTCCGGAACGAAGCGGAGTTGTTACGCTTCCTGCGCCTTCGGCTTCAGGATCTGACGGCCGCGGTACATGCCAGTCTTGAGATCGACATGGTGCGGGCGGCGCAGCTCGCCGGAATCCTTGTCCTCGACGTAGGTCGGGGCGGCGAGCGCATCGGCGGAGCGGCGGAAGCCGCGCTTCATCGGGGAGGTTTTTCTCTTCGGAACAGCCATTGGAAACTCCATTGCCCCGGGGGCCGTGAGGCCCGGCGACGGGACGGTCGCGGCGTCCATACACAAAAAATCCCGCCGACGCCACCCCGGCCGAGGAAATTGGTCGGCTTTTCCTATCGCGCGAGACAATCGAGCCAGGGCGCGGATTGGCCGACCCGACCCGCGATCCTCTGGGCCAGTCTGAGATGGCCCGGCTTCGGCCGCGCCGGCAGCCGCTTCAGCGGGTTTGGCAGGGCGGTCGCCATCAGGGCCGCCTCGTGCAGGCTCAGCGCGCTCGCGTCTTTGCCGAAATCGGCCCGCGCCGCGGCCTGTGCGCCGAACTCCCCGTTTGGCCCCCATTCCGCTATGTTGAGATAGACCTCGATGATTCTTCGTTTCGGCCAGAGCGCGCCGAGGGCAAGCGCCAGCGGAATTTCGATCCCCTTGCGCACCACGCTGCGCGACGGCCAGAGGAACAGGTTCTTGGCGACCTGCATGGCGATGGTGGAGGCGCCGCGCGCCGGTCCCTCCTCGTCGGCGTTGTCGAGCACCTCGCCCAGCGCATCCCAGTCGACGCCGGAATGGCGGCAGAAGCGGGCGTCCTCCGACATCAGCACGGCGGCCGTCAGCGCCGGCGCGATGCGCGCGAGCGGAACGTACTCCCGTTCGACTTTTTGTCCGGTCAGGTAACGGAACAGCATGAGCGTCGAAATCGGCGGCGCCACGCGCCACACACCCATCAGCGCCAAAACGACCAGGGGCGCCGCGATGGCGATCGCAAGCGCGAGTCGCAGGATGCGCCCGACGAACCGCGTCATTCCGACCTCCGACCGAAGCCTTGACCGATCCCGAGCGATCGGGCAAGCGAGGCCGATCCGAACAAGTCCGGGGACCAACGATGACTGAACGCGCCGCGGCGAGCCTGTTTCGCAAGCGCCTCGACGAAGCGGCGGCGGCGACCGAGTCCATGCTCGACGCCCTGCTCTCGCCACACCCGCTGGCGGGCGAAGTGGAGCGTCCGGCCCGCCTGCTGGAAGCCATGCGCTACGCAAGCCTTGGCGGCGGCAAGCGCCTCAGGCCCTTCCTGATGATCGAGACCGCCCGCCTTTTCGGCGTCGAGGGCGAAGGGGTTCTGCGCGCCGCCTGCGCGCTCGAAATGGTCCATTGCTATTCGCTCGTCCATGACGATCTTCCGGCCATGGACGACGACGACCTGCGCCGCGGCCGCCCGACCGTCCACAAAGCCTTCGACGAGGCGACCGCGATCCTCGCTGGCGACGGCCTGCTCACCTGCGCCTTCGATGTGCTGGCCGATCCGGCGACCCATGCCGACCCCGCCGTGCGCGCCGACCTCGTGCTCGGACTGGCGCGCGGAGCTGGTCTTGGCGGCATGGTCGGCGGCCAGGCGCTCGATCTCGAAGCGGAGAAAAAAACAGAGCCGCACGCGCCTCCCTTCGTCATGACCATGCAAGCGATGAAGACCGGCGCGCTCCTGCTTCATGCGATCGATGCGGGCGCCCGCATCGGCGGGGCAAATGCGGGCCAGCGCGCTGCGCTCGACAGATACGGCCGCGCGCTCGGCGCCTGCTTCCAGGTCGCCGACGACATTCTCGACGCCGAAGGCGACGAGGCCGCGCTAGGCAAGCGCGCCGGCAAGGACGCCGGCCGCAACAAGGCGACGCTGGTGGCGGCGCTCGGTCTCGAGGCGGCGCGTACGCGCCGCGACACGCTGGCGATCGAAGCGATCGAGGCGCTGACGGCAGGCGATTTCGGCGCCAGAGCCGACGTGCTCGCCGAAGCGGCGCGCTTCACCGCCGCAAGGCGCTCCTGAGCGGCGGCCGGAGGCGCGGCGTCAACCGGCCATCGCCTCCGTCAGCGCCGGATAATCCGTATAGCCCGTCGCATCGCCGCCATAGAACGTCTTGCGGTTGTAGGGATTGAACGCCGCGCGACGCCGGATGCGCTCGGGCAAATCCGGATTGGAGATGAAATAGCGTCCAAAGGCGATGGCGTCCGCATGGCCGGCGGCGACGGTCGCTTCCGCTGTGTCGATGGTGAAATTTCCGGCCGTGATCAGCGGTCCCGTCCACAATGGCCGGAACAGGTCCGCCGCACATGGCGCGTCCTTGTGATCGACCTCGCGCTGGCCGGCGCCGCTGGCGCGCGGCTCGATCAGGTGCAGATAGGCGAGGCCGAGCTTGTTCAGTTCGCCGACAACGTACGAATAGAGCGGCATGGGATCGTCCTCGCCGCTGTCGTTGGCCCGGCCATAGGGGGAGAGTCGGATGGCGACCCGCCCGGCGCCGATCGCGGCAACCGCCGCGCGAACGACCTCCAGCACGAGGCGCGCCCGGTTCTCGATCGACCCGCCATAGGCGTCGATGCGCGTATTGGAGCGCGTCTGCAGGAATTGTTCGAGCAGATAACCGTTCGCGCCATGGACCTCGACGCCGTCGAACCCGGCAGCGATCGCATTGCGCGCGGCCTGCGCATAGGCCTCGATCAGCCCGGGAATTTCCGACGTCTCGATCGCACGCGGCGTCTCGAACGGAGCTGGTTCGCCCGAGCCCGTCAGCGCGACGCCCTGCGCCGCGATCGCCGACGGCGCGATCGGCAATGCCCCGTTCGGCTGCAACGAAGAATGCGAGATGCGGCCGACGTGCCAGAGTTGCAGGAAGATGACGCCGCCCTTGGCGTGCACGGCGTTGGTGACAAGCGTCCAGCCCTTGATCTGTTCGTCCGAATAGATGCCCGGCGTCCCCGGACCGAAATGCCCGGTTGGCGTGACCGGCGACGCCTCGGCGACGATCAGGCCGTCCTTGGTGGCGCGCTGTCCGTAATATTCGGCGTTGAGCGCGTTGGGCGCATTGCCGGGGCGGCTGGCGCGCATGCGTGTGAGCGGCGCCATGACGATGCGGTGCGCGAGACGATAGGGGCCGATCTGAAGCGGCTGAAACAGTGGCGATGACATGTGGACACCCGGCGATGATGAAACGGTTGGATACGATCCTCGCATCAAAGCAAATTCCGGGCGCGGAATCGAGGCGCCGCGGGACCGGCCGGGGCAGGTCTGGAGGCGCCTCATCCAGTGATACGGTCTGCGAGGTCTTGCCGCCCGCTTTTGTCATGTTGCGCCGCACGCACGCCGGTGGCATGAAGGCCAGTCTTTTGACAAAAAGGAGACGGTGAAATGACGGCAGCCGCGCGCGACACACAGTTGGCCTCGCAGGACGAAGCCTGGCTGACGGACGCCAATGCGGCAATGACGGCCGTCGACGCGCTCTACAGGGACGCCCTCGACGCGGTCCGGGCGCTCGTCTCCTCGGACGGCAAGCTGTCGGGCGCCCTGATCGAGCGCGAGCAGCACGCGACGCACGGCCTGTCCTGGCTGGCGACCTATGTGCAGGCCGTTCAGGAGATGATCCACTACGCCGAACGCCTGCGGGCGGACGGCCGGCTCGGCGAGACGGAAACCCTGCTGACTCGTATCGGCCTTTCGGAATATGTCGCGCAGATGTTCGGCGGCATTCCGATGAGTCAGGGCGAGATCGTCCGCCCCGGCGATTTCGGCCTTTCGCCCGAACAGATCGCCCGGCGCCGCACGGACGCGGTCGAGCGCGTGATCGCAGCCGGCAATACCGCAAAGAACCGCGCCCGACTGGCCGATCTCATCGACCATGCCGAAGCCAGCGCGACCATCGGCGACCCCGGGCTTGACGAGACTCTGGAGGCGATCCGCTGGGAAATCCGCAAATACGCGGAAGCCGAAGTCATCCCGCACGCGCACCAGTGGCACCTGAAGAATGAGTACATTCCGCTCGACGTGATCAAGGGACTGGCCGAACTCGGCGTGTTCGGCCTGACAATCCCGGAGGAATACGGCGGTATGGGCCTGTCGAAGACCTCCATGTGCGTCGTTACGGAGGAATTGTCCCGCGCCTATATCGGCGTCGGCTCGCTCGGCACCCGGCCCGAGATCGCGGCCGAACTGATCCTCGCCGGCGGCACCGACGATCAGAAGGCGACCTGGTTGCCGAAGATCGCCTCGGGCGAAACCCTGCCCACCGCCGTATTCACCGAGCCGAATACCGGCTCCGACCTCGCAAGCCTGCGCACGCGCGCCGTGCGCGATGGCGACGTCTACAAGGTCTACGGCGCCAAGACGTGGATAACCCATCCCGTGCGCGCCGATCTGATGACGCTGCTCGTGCGCACCAATCCGAACGAGCCCGGCTACAAAGGCCTCTCGATGCTGCTGGCCGAAAAGCCGCGCGGCGACGACGCCAATCCGTTTCCGGCCAAGGGCATGACCGGCGGCGAGATCGAGGTGCTCGGCTATCGCGGCATGAAGGAGTTCGAGATCGGATTCGACGGTTTCGAGGTGAAAGCCGAAAATCTGCTCGGCGGCGAGGAAGGACAGGGCTTCAAGCAGCTCATGCAGACCTTCGAATCGGCGCGGATTCAGACCGCGGCCCGCGCCGTCGGCGTCGCGCAATCGGCGATGGAACTGGGATTGCGTTACGCGAAAGAGCGCATTCAGTTTGGAAAGCCGCTCATCGGTTTCCCGCGCGTCTCGGACAAGATCGCGCTAATGGCGGTCGAGACGCATATCGCCCGCCAGCTCACCTATTTCTCGGCGCGCGCAAAGGACGAAGGTCGGCGCTGCGATCTGGAGGCCGGCATGGCGAAGCTGCTCGGCGCCCGCGTGGCCTGGGCGGCGGCCGACAACGCGCTTCAGATTCACGGCGGCAACGGGTTCGCGCTGGAATACGCCATTTCGCGCGTGCTCTGCGACGCCCGAATCCTCAACATTTTCGAGGGCGCGGCGGAAGTGCAGGCCATGGTGATCGCGCGCCGCCTGCTCGAAGGGGGTAATTGATTCGACGCATCATTGCGCCAGATCATCGCGCAGGGGCCCGGAGCGGCCTTCTCTTTAGGGGAAAGGAGGTCGTCATGACCAGAGTTCGCATTCACAACAACGCGTGGGTGTTGGTCGGCGACGGCCGCAAGGCGCTGATGCTGCGCAATGACGGCGACGCTGATCTGCTCGACCTGCGCCGGGCGTCGGTCAAGGTCGAAGACAATCCGCCGACTCACGAACAAGGGACAGACGCGCCGGGCCGCGCCTTTGCGAGCGTCGGGTCCGCCCGCAGCGCCGTCGAGCCGACCGACTGGCACGAGATCGAGGCGCAACGATTTGCGGCGTCGATTGCAGACGAGATCAACGCCGCCGTGCACAGCGGCGCCTGCCGCGAGATCGTATTGGTGGCTCCGCCGAAAATTCTCGGCGAGCTGCGGCAGAAACTGTCCGGCGAGGCCCTGAAGCACGTAAAGGGCGAGATCGCGAAGGATCTGACGCACCATCGCATCGGCGAGATCGAGGCCATCCTCGGCCGCCTGGCGACCGCCTGATTCCACGTCAGGGCCAGACTCAAACGGAAACGCCCGGCCGCAAGGCCGGGCGTTTTGCTTTGTCGGGAGCCCGCTCGGCTCAATATTTCGCGTAGCCGCCGCCGCCGCCCATGTTGAAGCGGTAATTCAGGCCGATGCGCGCAGTGTGCTCGCCGGTGCGGTCGCCGATGACGGCCGGCAGAGCCATTGTGTTGTAGGAAATCGACTTGGTTCCGAGCGCCGCATAGAGGTACTCGCCCTTCACCGACCAGTTGTTCGTCAGCGCGTATTCGAGGCCGGCGCCCGCCGTCCAGCCGATGCTCGCTCCTGGGGTCGACGCCTGCACGCCATACAGTCCGAAGGCCGGCGCATTGATGGAGCCGGGGGTGACCGGCGTGCCGAAGGCGAGGCCGCCCGTCACATAGAACAGCGCGCGGTCCATGCCATAGCCGAGGCGCGCGCGCGCCGTGCCGAGATATCCGTCGCTCGAATTGGTCGCGAGCCCATAAGGCGGCGTGACGTTGGCCTTCGTGCGATAGTCGAGGTCGGCCTCCACGCCAGCCACCACGCCGTTGCCGACCTGCATATTGTAACCGACCGTTCCACCGACGAGACCGCCGCCGCCGCCGAGATTGCCCGAAGCGAAGCCATAGGTCATCGAGCTGTTGTCGAACCAGCCGCCGCCGTTCACGCCGACGTACAGACCCGTCCAGGTGAAGACCGGAGGCGGCGCGTAGACCATCGGCGCCGGAGCCTTGCGGGAGGGAAGGTCGGCGGCGAAGGCGCCCCCGGCGATCGTGGAAGCAGCGAGGGCCGCCGCAAGAAGTCGTGTCATACGCATAAGCACATCCTCATTATCCCGTCGGCGTCCCGCGCAGGCCCGCCGACCATTTCGCAAGACGCAATGCGCCCCGCTCACCTGACCAACCCCGTGGGGATACAGCAGAAGCGCGATATTTTTCAAACACTTCGCTATATTGTCATCGTGAAAATACATACAAATTGGCTAAAGATGCATTAACGCTGTTCGCCAGTGCGGCCGAGGCGCATGGCTTGCCCGCCATTCCACCTGTTAACCCTAATGGATCGTTAAGCAGCGTGAGCTGGGCGCCGCGCGGTCCCCGCGCTTCAGGTCCGGGCCGCCGCTTGCCGCGGCGTGAATTCGCCATACCTATCCTACGGCATTCAGGCGAGGGTCCGGCGATGGACAGGAGGTTGAAGCTAAGTCCCGCCGAGAGCGACGACGCGCTGTCGCGCCGCCTGTTTCGTGTGCGCCGCGGGTCGCTGGATCTTTCCGCGCCGCTTGAAATCGAGGACCAGTGCGCGCAGGCGATGGAGGACGCGAGCCCGACCAAATGGCACCTCGCACACACGACCTGGTTCTTCGAGGCCTTCGTGCTCGAGCCCAGGCTGCCGGAATACCGGACTTTCGATCCGCGCTTCAAATACTGCTTCAACTCTTACTATGAGAGCGAGGGCCCGCGTCAGCCACGGTCCCGGCGCGGCCTGCTGACGCGACCGACCGCAGGCGAGGTCGCCGCCTATCGCGCGCATGTCGACGAGGAACTCGCGCGGCTTGTCGACATGGGTCTGCTTGAGGACAAGACGGTCGCCGCCCGCGTCGAACTCGGCGTCCAGCACGAGGAGCAGCACCAGGAGTTGATCCTTGCCGACATCCTCGCGCTGTTCGCCGCCAACCCGCTGCGGCCCGCCTACCGCCGCCCTGCGCTCCGCCAGCATCGCCCGCCCGCGCAACCGCTACGTTGGCGCAGCGGCGCCCAGGGCCTGGCCGAGATTGGCGCCGATGGCCGCGGCTTTGCATTCGACAACGAAGGTCCGCGCCACAGGGTCTGGCTTGAGCCGCACCAGCTCGGCCACCGGCTCGTCACCGCGGGCGACTGGCTCGAATTCATGGCCGCCGGAGGCTATGAGACGCCGATGCTGTGGCTTGCGGACGGATGGGCGCATGTGACGGCCGAGGGCTGGCGCGCGCCGCTCTACTGGGAGCGCGCCGACGGCGTCTGGCTCCGGATGACGCTCGAAGGAATGCGGGCCGTCGACAACAACGATCCGGTCGTCCACGTCTCCTATTTCGAGGCGGACGCCTTCGCGCGCTGGGCCGGCGCGCGCCTGCCGACGGAAGCCGAATGGGAGACGGCGGCGGACGCCCTCGACCTCGACCAGATGTTCGGCGCGGTCTGGCAATATACGCAGAGCGCCTATGCTCCATATCCGGGCTTCGCCCCCGCCGCCGGCGCGCTGGGCGAGTACAACGGCAAGTTCATGGTCAGCCAGCAGGTTCTTCGCGGCTCATCCCACGCGACGCCGCGCGCCCATGCGCGCGCGACCTATCGCAACTTCTTTTACCCGCGCCAGCGCTGGCAGTTCACGGGGCTACGCCTCGCAAAATAGGAAATGCACATGCCCGTCAGCTTGAGTGCGGTCCCGCCGCATCCGGAGGATTGTCGGCTCTCCGAATTCGCCGCGGCTGTGCTCGAAGGCCTGTCGTCGTCGCCCCGCGCCCTGCCCTGTCGCTTTTTCTATGACGCGCGCGGGTCGGAGCTGTTCGAGGCGATCACGCGCCTGCCCGAATATTATCTGACGCGCGCCGAAACCGCGATTCTCGAAGGCGGCGCCGAAGACTTGCTGGCGTCTGTCGAGCCCGGCGCGACGCTGATCGAATTCGGATCGGGATCGAGCCGGAAGACTGAGCTGCTGCTGGGCAGCGGCCGCTTTGCCGTCTATACGCCGATCGACGTCTCCTCCACCGCGCTGGCGGACGCCGCTGCGCGGCTGCGCCGCCGATTCCCGGCGCTGGCGATCACGCCGCTGGTAGCCGATTTCACCGCCGACCTCCGTTTGACCGGCGCTTGCGGAACCGCGCCCGCCGTTGGCTTCTTTCCCGGATCGACGATCGGCAATTTCAACCCCTGGGACGCTCGCGCCCTGCTGCGCCGGATGGGGGCGCTGCTCGGACCGGATGGCAGGCTCGTCATCGGCGTCGATCTGCGCAAGGACCGCGAGCGGCTCATCGCCGCCTACAACGACGCCGCCGGCGTCACCGCCGCGTTCAATCTCAATCTGCTGGCGCGCATGCGCCGCGATCTTGACGCGCGCGTCGATCTCGACGCTTTCGCCCATCGCACGCTCTACAACGAAACGCTCGGGCGCATCGAAATGCATCTTGTCAGCCTCGCGCCGCAGCGCATCGACGTGGCCGGGCAATCATTCGCCTTCGCGGCAGGCGAGACGATCCACACCGAGAGTTCGTACAAGCACACGCCGGAGGGGTTTGCCGCGCTCGCGGCCGCGGCGGGCTGGCGCACGCGCCGTATTCTGACGGACGACGAGAAGCTCTTCGCTGTCATGCTACTCGAAACGGATTAGGACGGCGCGCCGCCGCAGGCGTCGTCAACGGCCTCAGGACGTCGTCATGGCCCGTCCGCGCGGGGTCAGACCGGCGTCCCGGCCTTCATCGCGCGACTCCAGTCGACCAGCGCATCCACGCCCGCGGCGATCCCCGTCGCCGGACGATAGCCCGTGAGCTTTTCAAGAAGATCGCAATTGGCGAATGTGATGGGCACATCGCCCTTCTGCATCGGCAGATAGTTGCGCTTGGCCGGCTTGCCGGTCGCGCGTTCGAGTTCCGCGATGAAATCCATGAGATGCGCCGGCGCGCCGCGTCCGATGTTGACCACGCGAAACGGGCCGTCCGGCGAGGCCGTATCGCTGTTGCATACTTTCTCGCCGGGGACGGGAACACAATCGGCGAGGCGCACGACCGCCTCGACGAGGTCGTCGATGTAGGTGAAGTCGCGACGCATGTCGCCATGATTGTAGACGTCGATCGGCCGGCCCGCCTCGATCGCTTCCAAAAACTTCAGAGGCGCCATGTCCGGCCGGCCCCACGGCCCGTAAACCGTGAAGAACCGGAACATGGTCGTCGGCAACCGCCACAGATGGGCGTAGGAATGGCCCATCAGCTCCGTCGCCTTCTTGGTCGCGGCGTAGAGCGTGATCGGCCGGTCCGTCGGATTGGTCTCGTGGAAGGGCGTCTGGGCGCTGGCCCCGTAGACCGAGCTGGTCGACGCCATCAGAAGATGGCGCGGCGGCGTTTCGCGCGCGCATTCCATCAGGTTGAATGTGCCGATGACGTTCGACTCGACATAGGCGCGCGGATTTTCGAGGCTGTAGCGCACGCCCGCCTGCGCGGCGAGATGGATCACGACGTCGGGCGCGGCGGCGCGGAAGGCGCGGTCCAGCGCCGGCATGTCCTCGAGGTGGGCGACCGTATTGCGAAAGCCATTGGCGCGGGCCAGAAGGGCGAGGCGGCGCTCCTTCAAGGCAGGATCGTAATAGGGGGTCATCGCGTCGAAGCCATCGACGACATGGCCGTCGGCGAGCAGCCGTCGGCAGAGATGGAAGCCTATGAAGCCGGCGCTGCCAGTCACGAAATAACGCATGGACAGCACATGCGGCATTTGCCGACGGTGGTCAAATAGGCGAAATGTCGCCGCCATCCACGGCAACCGTCCGATTTTTGCCGCGATCGAAAAGTTGGATGCGCCGCGCCGTCGCCGGACTGGCGTAGATTGGATATGATGAAACTCATGATTCGGATGTTCCAGCGCGCCGCGATGGCGCTTGTGCTCGGCGCTCTCGCCGCGCCGCCCGCCCTGGCGAAGGATCCGCCGAAGGCCAAACCGGCTGCTGCGGGCAAAGTGGATTCAGCCAAGCCGGACAAGGGCAAGAAAGCCGACGCGGGCAAAAAGGCCGAGGCTGGCAAGTCGACCCCGGTCGCCTCGTTCGGCGACTGGAGCGCCTATGCGACGCAGGGCAAGCCCAAGACCTGCTACGTCGCCGCCGAACCGAAGGATCGCGCGCCCGCCGATCTGAAACGCGATCACGCCTATGTCTTCATCGCCGCGCGCCCCGGCGAGAACGTCCACAACGAGGTTTCGGTCATCATGGGATTCGCGATGACCGACGCGAAGGTCCAGGCCCCGAAGGCGCCGCCGAGCGCAGAGATCGGATCGGCCTCGTTCGAACTCGTCGCCAAGGGATCGAACGCCTGGCTCAAGAACCCGGCCGAGGAAGGACGGTTCGTCGAGACGATGAAGAAGGGCGCCAAGCTCGTCGTTCACGCCACCTCGCTCAAGGGCAACGCGACCACCGACAGCTATTCGCTATCCGGCTTCTCGGATGCGCTGGCGCGCATTCACAAGGACTGTCAGTAACGCTACCTGCCGCCGAAGAGCCCGGGTCTGGCCATGCTGCGCTCCCGTGCGGCAAGGACAAAGGTCCGCCGTCTTGCCGATGATGGCCATTTCGTTCCGTCAGTCGCTTTGCAGGCGGTCGTCATCGTGTCGCGCGCCGGCGATTTGGTGTATGAGCCCGCCATGTCCGCCATTTCCGCCCATGAGACGTTGTCGCAAACTCCAGCCAAGCCTTCGCTCGTCGGTCTGACGCGCGACGGGCTCGCCGACGCCCTGCGCACGCTCGATATTCCCGAGCGCGAAATCCGCATGCGCGTGAACCAGCTCTGGAACTGGATCTACTTTCACGGCGCGCGCGACTTCGACGCCATGCTCAACGTGTCGAAGGTTCTTCGCGCAAAGCTGGCGGAGCGCTACACGCTGGCGCGCCCGGAGGTCGTGAGCGAACAGGTTTCGACCGATGGCACGCGCAAATGGCTGATCCGCATGCCGCCTGTCGACGCGAAGGACAAAGGCGCGGAGATCGAGTGCGTCTATATCCCGGAGGCTGACCGCGGCACGCTCTGCGTGTCGAGCCAGGTCGGCTGCACGCTCAATTGCACGTTCTGTCACACTGGCACGCAAAAGCTCGTGCGCAATCTGACGACGCAGGAAATCGTCGCGCAACTGGTGGTCGCCCGTGAAAAGCTCGGCGATTTTCCGGGACTCGCGCCGCCGACTGATGGCATCGTGCCCTCGGGCGAAGGGGTGCGCGCGGTGTCCAACATCGTGTTCATGGGCATGGGCGAACCGCTCTACAATTTTGACAACGTCTGCGATGCGCTGGGCGTAATGTCGGACGGCGACGGGCTGTCGCTGTCCAGGCGCCGCATCACCGTATCGACCTCCGGCGTCGTGCCGCAGATCGGCGCGCTCGGCGAGCGCTCGGGCGCCATGCTCGCGATTTCGTTGCATGCGGTGCGCGATGATCTGCGCGACACGCTTGTGCCGCTCAATAAAAAATATCCGATCCGCGATCTGATGCGGGCCTGCCGCGATTACCCCGGCGCCTCCAATGCGCGCCGTATCACTTTCGAATACGTGATGCTGAAAGGCGTCAACGATTCCGACGCCGAGGCGCGCGAACTGGTGCGGCTGCTCAAGGGCGCGCCAGCCAAGATCAATCTCATCCCGTTCAATCCATGGCCCGGCGCGCCTTACGAATGCTCGGACTGGGAGCGGATCGAGAAATTTTCAGACATCGTGTTCAACGCCGGTTACGCCAGTCCGGTGCGTACGCCGCGCGGCCGCGACATTCTTGCGGCCTGTGGCCAGTTGAAGAGCGAGACCGAAAAGCTGCGCGCCAGAGCCCGGCTCGTGGCGGAATAGAATGGCGTTCAGCCCTGCCGCGCAAACCGGCCGCACCGCAGGAAATACAGGACCTGCGCGATGACGCGCCGGTTGAACAGCATCACGGTGTGGCTCGCATGGATGGTGATGTGATCGGCCATGCCCTCCAGCCGGCTTGACGCCACCGATACCGTTCCATCGTTTGGACGCGGCAGGATGAAATAGCTCGAAGCAGGACTGAGCGTGCTGTCGCCAGCGATAACGCCGACCGGATAGGCCGGCGGACCCAGCTCCCGATTGCGCGCCGCGCTGGCGGCTGTGGTGAGTTCGCCGCCGGCCGGTCCGTAAAAACGCCGGTAGAACGCCCGTTTTTGCAGGACATCGGCCAGTTCGCTGCCGCCGTTGGGCGGACCGAGCATCACCATACGCCCCAGATTGACCGGCCTTCGCCGCGCAATCCATGTGCGCGCCACCAGTCCGCCCATCGAATGGGTGACAAAGTGAAGTCGTCCGTCGAGACCGCCTGCGAAATGCGCGATGGCCCCGTCGAGATAGTCCGCCAGTTCGCCGATCGACTTGTTCCGCGAGGGATAATCCAGATTGCACGTGCTGTAGCCGTCTGCGCGCAGGCTCCGTTCGATGCGCCACAGCGAGGCAGCGACATTGGCGATGCCGTGCAGGAGAACGACGCCGTCCATGCCCCCTCCAATCTCGCTCTTTACCGGCCCGGCGCTCTCTCGGTCAGCATTCCTCGCGCCGCAAGAAACGCCAGCGCCGCAGAAATGAAAATATTCGCGTTGGCCAGCGAGAAGCCGAAGATGCGCAGGCTCACTTCGTCGCAACGCACAACCCGGATGGTCTGCAACTGCTTCACGAAGTCACCCATGCTGCCTGCGCTCTGGTAGGCGCCGGAGCAATCGGCGGGGCCGATCCACCATTTGAACTCGACTCCGGTGTGATAGAAGGCGAGCGCGGCGTTGGCCGCAAAGATCAGGGCCAGCAGCGCCAGCAGAAAGCGCGCGGCGCGCGCATTGGCGTCGGCCGCAAGGAAGGCCGCCAGCGCCAGCGGCAGCGCCGCGTAGTAGGCGTAGCGCTGCTTCAGACACAATTCGCAGGGCTCGTAGCCGAGCGATTGCAGGATCCAGGCGCCTCCGAGCCCCGCCGCCGCCACGACGAATATAGCGAGCGCCGCGTTCTTCGCGGCGGGTCTCCACAATGTCAGCATCCAGAGCCGCCCATTTTCGACACAACCCAGAATCCGAACACGATCGTGGCGAGGATCAGGGCCATGAACGTGGCGAAATGCCGGTCGAGCGCGGCGCGGATAGGATCGCCGAATCGATGGAGGACGCCAGCCAGGATGTAGAAGCGCGCGCCGCGCGTCAGCAGCGACAGCGCGACGAACAGCACGATGTTGTAGCCGGCGAACCCGCTGACGATGGTCACGAGCTTGAACGGGATCGGCGTCAGTCCCTTGATCAGGATGATAAGCCAGCCGTAGCTGTCGTAGCACGATCGCAGCACCAGCGCCTTCTGGTCGTAGCCGTAGAGATGGATCAGGGGGCGTCCGACGGATTCGTAAAGCGCCGAGCCGATGAGGTAGCCGAGTATTCCGCCGAGCACCGAGGCGATGGTGCACAGGCCGGCGTAAAACCAGGCGCGCTTCGGCCGCGCCAGCGACATTGGCACCAGGATGAGGTCCGGCGGCAACGGAAAGAACGAACTCTCGGCGAAAGCGATGGCGCCAAGCGCCCAGGGCGCCCGGGGAGAATCGGCGAGCGACAGCGTCCATCTGTAAAGGCGTTTGATCATGCGGCCTCGGGCGTCGCCTCGCGGCGGCCAGCGGCCGCCGATTCGCCGGCCGGAATAGCATCAGGCGCCGCTTTTCGCCAGCTTGGCCGCGTGTGTTGACGGCCGTGCCCCGGCCGCTATGATCCGCGCGCTTTCCGGACCCCGGAAACGCCCCTGTGGCGGAATTGGTAGACGCGCTCGACTCAAAATCGAGTTCCGCAAGGAGTGCTGGTTCGATTCCGGCCAGGGGCACCAATTTATGTTTCCGGATGAGTTTACAAGTCCGGATGGTCGTCGCGACGCCCGCCTTTCAGCAAGTCCTGTCAGCAAATCCCGTCGCCTTTTTGCGGGCGCGGGGAAATTTCATGTCGGCGGTTGATGACGTTCAACCGCCTGCGGGATTCCTCGCGTCCATTCGCTGCTCGGCTCTGCGACGCCGGGGCGCGCTACTTCGCCAGATGGAACTGGTTGTCCCTGATCGTGATGAGGAAGGCCGAGCGCTCGTCGTAGCCGTTGTGGTCGGTCGGGCTCATGGTCGAGAGGCCGTTGTTCAGATGAATGTCCTTGCCCTTCTCGATCTCGTCGCGCAGCGCGCTGCGAAATTCGGGCGTGCCGGGCTTCGACCGGGCGAGCGCGGCCGGAACGGCGTGCGCCACCAGGGCGATCGAATCCCACAGATGCGCGCCGAACATATTCGGCGACTGGCCGGCGTTGGCGGCCTTGTAGGCGGTCACATAGGTCTCCGTCGCCTTGCGGAACGGCGAGTCGGCCGGCAGGTCGTTGGCGACGGTGAAGGCCTCGCCGGTGAAGGTGGCGCCTTCGACGTCCTTACCGCCGAGTTTCAGGAATTCTTCCGTCACGATTCCGTGCGTCTGATAGACGGGGCCCGCATAATTGCGTTCGCGCAGCGCTTTCTGCGGCAGCACGGCAGGCGTTCCTGCCGCAGCGATGAACACCGCATCCGGCTTCGAGGCGATGATCTTCAGGATCTGGCCGGTGACGCTCGAATCGCTGCGCGCATAGACCTCGTGCGTCGTCAGTTCGACGCCCATGGTGGGGGCGAGGCGGCTGAGTTCCTTCCAGTAGCCCTCGCCGTAACCGTCAGAGAAACCGATGTAGCCGAGCTTCTTGACGCCGGCCTTGACGATCGCCTTCATCACGACGCGGGCGAGGAGATCGTCGTTCGGAACGACCTTGAACACCCACTTGCGCTTGTCGTCCATCGGCTGAACGAGCGCAGCGGCGGCGGCCAGCGTCATCAGCGGAATTTTGTTTTCAGCGGCGACATCGATCAGCGGCATGGTCACGGGCGTCAGCGATGAACCGACGATGACATCGACCTTGTCTTCGGTGATCAGCTTGCGAATGTTCTGCACCGCTTTGGTGGCGTCGGATTCGTCGTCCAGGCCGATATAGGTCACCGTCTGCCCGGCGATTTCCTTCGGCAGCGCCGCAATCGTCTTCAGTTGGGGCTGGCCCAGCGCCGCGCCTGGCCCGCTCGCCGACACCGTTATGCCGATCTTGATTTGAGCGAGCGCAATGCTCGACGAGCATGCGAGCATGGCGACTGCGGCGAGCGACACGCCAATCCTGGAACGCGACATGTCCGATTTCCTTCCCTGCTTGTTGTCCTTGGCTCGATCCGGCTGCGGCGTCCGCGACGACCGGCGCAACGCCTTCTTCCAGAACGATTTGTTCGTCGTCGGTCATCGTCCGGAATTTGTAGGCGCGGCCCTTCTGGAACGCAAGCAGCGCCGCGCAAACAAGGATCTGCGCCACGTCGACCCGCCGTCGTGCGAGGTCGTGCGCCAGGCGCCGAATTCGTTGTCGCGCGCATTTTTTTAACAGTGTTTCTGCTACCTCCTTGATCGATATATTTCCCGCGGCATGAGACCAAGGACCAAGCAATGGCCAACAATGTGAGCCCGCTCGCCGGCAAGCCCGTCGATCCAGGCATGCTGGTCGACGTTCCCCGTCTCGTCACGGCGTTTTTTTCCGGCAAGCCCGACCCTGCCGTGGCGGCGCAGCGCGTCTCCTTCGGCACCTCCGGTCATCGTGGCTCGGCCTTCGACGCCGCATTCAACGAGAATCATATTCTCGCGATCAGTCAGGCCATCTGCGACTACCGGAGCCAGCGCGGAATCAACGGGCCGCTGTTCATCGGCATCGATACGCACGCGCTCTCGGCGCCGGCCTTCGCCACCGCGCTCGAGGTATTCGCCGCCAATGGCGTAGAGACGATGATCGACGAGCGCGGCGGCTTCACGCCGACGCCGGTCGTGTCGCATGCGATCCTCTCGTACAACAGGGGGCGGGCCGGCGGGCTTGCCGATGGCGTCGTCATCACGCCCTCCCACAACCCGCCGCAGGATGGCGGCTTCAAGTACAATCCGCCGAACGGCGGACCTGCCGACAGCGACGTGACGAGCGAGATCGAGCGCGCCGCCAATGCGCTGCTCGAAAGCAATCTCGCCGGCGTCAGGCGCATGCTTTACGATCGCGCGCTGAAAGCTGCGAATGTCCGTCGCTACGACTATGTCGGCCCCTATGTCGCTGACCTCGGCTCGGTCGTCGACATGGAAGCGATCCGCGCGGCGGGGGTGAAGATCGGAATCGATCCGCTCGGCGGAGCCGCCATTCATTACTGGCGTCCGATCATCGAGACCTATCGGCTCGACGCCACCGTCGTGAACGAATCCGTCGATCCAACCTTCCGCTTCATGTCGCTCGACTGGGACGGAAAGGTTCGGATGGATTGCTCCTCGCCCTACGCCATGGCGCCGTTGATCGGCCTGCGTGAGACGTTCGACGTGGCCTTCGCCAACGACACGGACGCCGACCGGCACGGCATCGTCACGCGCTCGAGCGGCCTGATGAATCCCAATCATTATCTCGCCGCCGCGATCGCCTATCTCTTCGCGCATCGACCGGGCTGGAGCGCAAATTGCGCCATCGGCAAGACCATGGTGAGCAGCAGCGTCATCGACCGGGTCGCGCAAAAGCTCGGCCGCAGACTGGTCGAGGTTCCCGTTGGATTCAAATGGTTCGTCGACGGACTGATCGGCAGCGAGTTCGGATTCGTCGGCGAGGAAAGCGCCGGCGCGTCCTTCCTCAAGCGCGACGGATCGGTCTGGACCACAGACAAGGACGGGATCATCATGGGCCTGCTCGCCGCCGAGATCACGGCGCGCACAGGCAAGGATCCGGGCGCCTTCTATGACAGCCTGACGCGCGAACTCGGCGCGCCGTTCTACGCGCGGATCGACGCGCCGGCGACGGCCGCGCAGAAGGATCTGCTGAAGAAGCTGTCGCCGGACCAGGTGAACGTCGCCGAACTCGCCGGCGAGAAGATCGAGCAGAAATTGACGGCGGCGCCGGGCAATGGCGCAGTCTTCGGCGGGCTCAAGGTCGTCGCCGCAAACGGCTGGTTCGCCGCGCGGCCGTCCGGCACCGAGGACGTTTACAAGATCTATGCCGAAAGCTTCCGCAGCGAGGCGCACCTAAGGCAGATTCAGGACGATGCCAAAGCGGCGCTCGATCGCGTGTTCG
This sequence comes from Pseudomonadota bacterium, assembly GCA_021781815.1. GTDB lineage: Bacteria > Pseudomonadota > Alphaproteobacteria > Rhizobiales > Beijerinckiaceae > JAJXWB01. Next base: position 21,324 of record JAJXWB010000040.1, read on the forward strand.
CGGACCATCGCGCGCCATGAAGCGCGCGGACGGCCGCAGGCGCCATCTTGGTTCAGATCAGGCCGAATCCCGCCGCCGTCAGATAGGCGCCGATCAGCAGCGTGACGCTCATGAACAAAGGGAAGCGCCGCTCGTAGTCGAGGCTTCGGTAAAAACGCAGCATCGAATCCTGCGGGATGAACGCAAGCACGAGGCCTTTGATCAGCGATAGCCAGCCAAGGACCGTGACCAGCACAGTCGCGACACCGCCGGTCCAGATGTTGTGTCCAACGATCATGGCGAGCCCGACGCCAATCGCCGTCACGCCGGTGAAGAACAGCAGCGACGGGGATTTCAGCATGTCGTCGACCGCGGGCAGCGCGCTGCGCCGCGCCGCGATCATGCCGAGCGCTATGACGAGACTATAAAGGCCGATCGTCCTGGCGAGATAAACGGTGACCGGCGACACGTTCGCCTCCCTGCATCCCGGTGACTTGCACGCGAGGCTAGCGCCGGCGGCGTCGCTTGTCCCGAGGATTCTGCAAGAGGCGCGTCAGCGCGCGCGGGCTGCGCCGAGGATTGCGCCCGGCCGGTTGGCCGCGCCGGCCTGCACCAGCGCAAAAAATTCGCCGCCGTCGCGCGCAACCGTCGTCTCGAAATGAACGGCGGCGCCGTTCCAGTCGCCGAGGCGCGTCATCCTGCGCACGACATTCACATATACGAGCGTGCGGCCCGCATTCTCCCCGCGGCCTACGGCGACGGTCGCCTGCGGTTGCGCTTCCACGAGCCACACGCCGCCGCGTCGCTCTGGCCCTGCGCCGGCATCGACGGCGATCCTGCCGTTCGCCCTTTTCGCCTCGACCTCGACCGCGAGCGCGCCTGCATGCTCGGCGAGCGCCGCGCCAATCGCGTCGCGGTCGCTGCCGACGACATGCGTCACGCCGTCGATCACGGCCTGCGGCGTATAGACCTGTCCATCGCCGCGCGTCGCGGCATAGTCCTTTTGCCGTGCGGTCGTCGCCGGCGTGGCCAGCGTGTCCTTCCAGCCGATGTAGTCCCAATAGTCGACAGGCAGCGACAGCGCGATCAGCGACGGGTCGCGCGCGAGCTCGCCGAGAATCCGGTCAGCCGGCGGACATGATGAACAACCCTGGCTTGTGAACAGCTCGACGACGCCCTTTGGCCTGTCCGCGGCGCAAGCGGGCGCCGCAACGGAAAGCGACAGGACGATGGGGAGGCAAAAGCGCATGAGCGACCTTGTGGACAAGACCACTCTAGGTGTGGGGACCTGCGACAGCCACTCACAATCCGGTGAGAGGGCCAGAAGGCCGACGGTTACTTTTCGCGCAGCGCGCGCAGAACCTTCATGCCGGGCCGGCCGCGGGCGGGCATGCCGATCTGCTGTTCGATCGCCATGATGGCGGCGCGCGTCTTCTGGCCGACAGCGCCGTCGGGCTCGCCCACGTCATAGCCGCGCGCGATCAGCAGGCGTTGCAATTCTCGTCGTTCGGCGCGCGAAAGGCCGAGGTCGTCGGTCGGCCAGTCCGCCTGCACGCCCGGCCGGCCGCGCAGCCTGTCGGAAAGAACGGAAATTGCGAGCGCATAGGCGTCCGAGCCGTTGTAGGAAAAGGCCGCGTCATAGTTCTTGAACACGAGGAAGGCGGGGCCGTCCTTGCCGGCCGGCAGCAGCAGTCCCGCCGCGCCTGCGCCCGTCAGCGCGCCGCCGCCGTATTTTCGCACGCCATGGCCTTCCCAGAACGAAACAGGGTGTCGCATCGTGCGGCCGGACGGGCCGGCGTAATTTTCGGGAATCTGCACCTCGTATCCCCACGGGGCGCCAGGAACCCAGCCGGAATGAGCGAGATAATTGGCGGTCGAATGGAGCGCATCCGGCGCCGAATTCACGAGGTCGCGCCGGCCGTCGCCGTCGCCGTCGACGGCGAGCCTGAGATAAGTCGAAGGCATGAACTGCGTGTGCCCGAAGGCGCCGGCCCAGGAGCCCCAGAGATCGGCGGCTTCAAGATCGCCGCGTTGAATGATCTTGAGCGTCGACATCAGCTCGCCGCGAAAATAATCCTGCCGCCGACCGCCCGTGCAGACCAGCGTCGACAGCGCCTGCGGCAGATAGAACTTCTTCTGCGCCTTGCCAAAATCCGATTCGACGCCCCAGACGGCGGCGATGGCGTAGCGATCGACGCCGAACCGCTGCTCGGCGGCGGCAAGCGCATGAGAATATTTCTGCATCGCGGCGCGACCATCGGCGACCTTTTCGTCGTCGGTGAGCGCGGCCAGATAGTCCCAGATCGGCGTCTTGAACTCGGGCTGATTGTTCATCAGCTCGATCACCTTGGGTTCCGCCGTCACGTTCGCCATGGCGGAATCGAACGTCGCAGGCGAAATACCCTGCGACAGCGCGTGGGCGCGCAGGCCGGCGACGCAGGACGAGAAATCGGCGGCCGCAGGGGTGGTCAGGCCAAGACCGGCGGCGAGACAGATCAGGAACGCAACTCTCATGACCCGCACGTTAATCCCGGCGCATTAACGCCCTATTGACGATAGCCCCGATCGCCTGCCTCTCGTCCCCATTTGTGGCGGGGCGAAGGCGGCGGCGCGCAGCCGAAACTTCGACCAACAGCTCATTGACAGGAGAACCTGCCCCTCGCTA
>JAJXWB010000003.1 GCA_021781815.1 Pseudomonadota bacterium
CCGATCCACTGGACCGATCAATTCGCCAGCGATGCGCGCGTGGGCGCACTTGTCGCGCCCAATCTCGATCCGATCGCCGGGCAGCCGGAATCGAAGGGCGCCATGGTCAGGGTGGAGGCGCTGGCGCCGGCCTGGTTCGGCTTCGCGCTCACCCGCCGGCGGCCGCCGCCAGCGATCGCCGACTACTGGGCGGCGGCGCGGACGGAAGGCGGCTGGCGCAGCGAACTGGCGGGGTTCACGCCGAGCGCCGATCACGGGCCGTTCGCGGCCCGGCTGTTTGGCCTCGACGCTGCGGTCGGAGATTCGTTCGCAACGGTGCACGACACCGGGACTGGGGCATTCCGCTGCGTGGCGGGCGTCGACGGCGAAACGATCGGCGCTCTGTTCATTTCACGGCGCCCGATCGAGGTCTCGCGCGCCTGGCTGTGCGAGACATTCGCCGACCGCAGCGCGGATGCGATGGCGCTTCTGGTCGGGCGCCCCGCAGCGACGATGAAAGATCCGGGTGCGAAGATCTGCGTCTGCTTCAATGTCGGCGCCAACACGATCCGCGACGCCATTGTCGCGGGATGCAGAGACGCCGGCGCAATCGGCGCCGCGACCACTGCCGGGACCGGCTGCGGTTCGTGCCGGCCGGAAATCGAACGACTGCTGAAAGACGCCAACGCACGGTCGGCAGCGCCGGATGCGCGCGGCGTCGATCGCGAGATGGCGAGCGAGTCCAGATGACCGAAAGCGACGAGGATCAACGATGCATTTTCATGACTTCAGGAAATCAGGGCACTGGCCGACGCTTTTGGCGGCCTTCCTCTATTTCGACATCAGCTTCATGGCCTGGGTTTCGCTCGGACCACTGATGATCTACATCGCCAGACAATTGAACATTCCGGTGGAGGACAAGCTGACGCTGGTCTCGATTCCGGTTCTCGGCGGCGCGCTGTTTCGGACGCCGCTCGGCTCGCTGGCCGATTTCTTCGGCGCCAAGCGCATCGGCATGGCCGCGCAGATCTTCGTGATCGCGGCGACCGCGCTCGTCGTGGCGTTCGGGCTGAACAGCCAGCTTTCGATTGCATTGTACGGCGTTACGCTCGGCGTCGCCGGCGCCTCCTTCGCAGTCGCGCTGCCGCAGGCCGGACGCTGGTACCCCCCCCAATACCAAGGCCTCGTCATGGGCATCGCCGGCGCCGGCAACATGGGAGTCGTACTCGATACGCTGCTTGGACCGACGATCGCCGAAACCTATGGATGGCGCGCGGTCTACGCGGTGCTGCTGGCGCTGCTCGTCATCGTGTTCGCCGTCTATTCGATCGCGGCGAAGGATGCGCCCGGCGACAGGCGCCCCATCCCGATATCAAGCTATGGTCGGCTGTTCCTCGATGCCGACAGTCGCTGGTTCATGTTCTTCTACTTCATCACCTTCGGTGGATTCGTCGGCCTCGCCTCTGCGTTGCCGCTTTATTTCACAACGCAATTCCACGTCAGCGGCGTGGCGGCGGGACTGATGGTTTCGTTGATCGTCGCGCTCGGTTCGGGCTTCCGTCCGGTCGGCGGCTATATCGCGGACCGCATCGGCGGCGTGAAAACCCTGTCGATCCTGTTCGCCGTCGTCTCGGGCTGCTATTTCGCAATTTCGTTGATTCCGGAAGGCCCTGCCCCCGCTTCCGGCGCGGCCGGCTGGAGCATCCTGCAACTGCCGGGCGTCGCGGCGGTCGCGGTCGCGCTATTCTCCCTCGGCACGCTCGCGCTCGGCATGGGCAACGGCGCGGTATTCCAGTTGCTGCCACAACGATTTCGCAAGGAAGTCGGCGTCATGACCGGCCTCGTCGGCGCGGCCGGCGGGCTCGGTGGTTTCGTCCTTGCCAGAACCCTCGCCTATTCCAAGGGGATGACAGGGGGCTTCGGCGCTGGTTTCATCTTCTTCGGCTTCCTGGCCGCGCTCGGCCTGTTGGGCCTGGCGTTCGTCAAGACGAGATGGCGGACGACCTGGGGGGCGGTCTCGGGGGCGCGCATCTAGATCGGATTCCATGTACGCCGCGCCGCGCAGGACAGCTCACAGCCTCCGAGTCGATATCGGCTTCGCCTCGGAGCGCGGCCGGCGTCCGGACAATCAGGACTTCGCCGCCGCCCGTATCCCCGGCTTCGGCGGCGACGGCCGCAGGGAAACTGTCGCAGCCATCGCCGACGGCGTCGGAGGCGCCAAGGGGGGGCGCGATGCAGCCGAGACGGCCGTGCGCGGCTTTCTCGACGGCTTCTTCGGCATGTCGGCGACGCTCGGGGCGTCACAGGCCGCCGGGCGGGCGCTCGATGCGATCAACGCCTGGATTCACGGCCAAGGCCTCGTCGATCCCGAACGCGAGGGCATGGCGACGACGTTCACTGCGCTGATCCTGTCGCGTCGCGCCGGGCATGTCGCTCATGTCGGCGACACACGACTCTACAGATTCACCGAAGGCGCGCTCGACAGGATGACAGAGGATCATACGCTCGGGCGCGGCGACATGAAAAACGTCCTGCGCCGCGCGGTCGGTCTGGAAAGCGCCGTTCGCATCGACCATGCGACATTTCCGATTCGCCTGCATGATCGTTTTCTCCTGTGCAGCGACGGCGTGCACGGGGCGCTCCCTGACATCCGACTCCGTCAGATTCTCGGCGAACAGAAATCGCCGCAACAGACGGCCGACGACATCGTCCAGACGGCGCTCGAGGCCGGCAGCGCGGACAACGCGACAGCTATGGTCATCGATGTCATCGACATCCCGCCCGCCGAACAGATGGAGGTCGCGAGCGCGGTGGCCCGGCTGCCGATCTCGAAACTGCCGGAACCCGGAACCCTCGTCGACGACTTCCGGCTCGACGCCATCATCGCGGAAGGCCGCTACAGCCGACTCTACCGGGCGCTCGACCTGAAGAACGGCGCGGACGTCGCCCTGAAATTTCCGCACCCGCGCGTCGCCGACGAGGAGACCTACAGGTTCGCCTTCGTCAACGAGGCATGGGTGGCCGGCCGCGTTCGCAGTCCCTGGATCGGCGAGATCATCGACCTGCCGCCGGAGCGACGGACGCGGCTCTATTCCGCGATGCCATTCTACGACGGCGAAACGCTCGAGGCGCGGCTGCTGCGCCAGCCGCGCGTCGACCTGCGCGAAGGCGCTCTACTGGCGACCCGGATTGCGCGCGGCGTCGCCGCGCTGCATCGGGCCAGCGTCATTCACCGCGACATCAAGCCGGACAATATCATCCTGCTGAAGAACGGCGGGCTGCGACTCGTTGATCTCGGCGTCGCGCGAACGCCGCAACTTGAAGATTTTCCCGCGCCGGACATTCCGGGCACGCCGAGCTACATGGCGCCGGAACTGTTCGCAGGCGCCGCCGGCGACGAAATGTCGGACCTGTTCGCACTCGGCGTTACGCTCTACCGCATGTTCACACGAGCCTATCCCTACGGCGAAATCGAGCCCTTCTCCAGACCCAGGTTCGGCAAGCCTGCGCCGCTCGCGGCGCGCCGGCCCGACCTGCCGTCATGGCTCGACGCGACGATTGCGAAGGCGATCGCGGTCGACCGTCAGGATCGTTATGGCGACGTGATCGAATTCGCCTTCGAGATCGAGAATGGCGTACAGCACGCGCGGCCAGTCGCGGCGCAGCAGAAGTCGTTGCACGACCGCAACCCGCTGCTCGTCTGGAAGCTGATCAGCGCGTCGCTCGCGGTTGCGTTGCTGCTTGCGCTGCTGCGCAGGTGACTCGTTCCGCGTCAGCGCACGCTAAACAGCAACGCGGCGATGATCGCTGCGGCGAGGCCAATTTCGAAACGCACCGTGGCGACCAACTGCCTGTTCATCGCGCGTGAGATCGGCATATGCGCCAGTCTGCGGCCCATAAACACGGCGATGACGAGCGCGCCGATCACCGCCGCGGCGGCCGCGCGCGACAGCGACCAGAGCGCCGCGCCGGCCAGAATCGAGGCTGCGGCCAGTTCCGCGCTATAAAATACAGGAGTCGCCGAGGGGCCGAGCAGGATCGCCAGCGTGCGGCGACCGGCAACCGCATCCTGCGCCCGATCGCGATGATTGTTGAGGGTAAGGACGGCCGCGGCCGGCAGCCCGACGGCAAGGCCGAGAAAGACAGCGACCGAATCGACCCGATGCACGCCAAGCCACATGATCCCCAACGTCGCGGCCACCCCAAAGAACACGACAACGAAGACCTCGCCGAGCGGCGAGGCCGAGATCGGCGCCGGCCCATAGGAATAGCCCCAGGCGGCGCAAAGCGACGCGACGCCGAGCGCCAGGATCGGCGCGCCGCCCCACGCCACCGCGATCAGTCCCGCGAGCGAAGCAACCAAGGTCGCGACCTGCGCGCCGCGCCGCACGCGCGTGGCGGACATGACGCCGGCGCCGACCAGCCGCATCGGGCCAAGACGACCGGCGCCGTCCAGGCCGCCGCGGCCATCGGCGGAATCGTTGGCGAGGTTGGTCGCAATCTGGATCGACATCGCCGAGACCGCGGCGGCGGCGACCGGGATCCAATCAATTGGGCCATAGGCCACATATGCGTAGCTCACCCCAACCGCGATCGGCGCCAGAATCAACGCTAAGGTCTGCGGTCGGGCGCCTGCGATCCACTCACGGACCGACCCGGCTTGGGCGCTCGTCACATGTTCCTCCCCATTTATCCAACCAAAGGAAACCGCATAAACTGCGCCGTCCCGGAGAGCCAGAGGGCTGCGGCCGCCGAAACAGTCCGGCGCCGGGCGTTTTGCCGCGCCGCATTAGCGCCTATATCCTGTCCGCAATTCCGGCAAAGCCGGGACGCAACACACCTGACAGACCGCCTGTGCCGCAGGATACATTTATTTTGGCTTCGCCCGACGGGCGCAATCAACGATCACGAACCGCGCCGCCCGAAGAGCGTCTGCGCTTCGCCGGTCTGCTCGCCATTTCGCTGGTCCTGAATCTGGCAGTCCTTTACGGCCTGTTTCACGAGGCGTTTTTCGACGCGGCGGAGACTGCCGCCCCAGTGGAAATCGCCGTCGAGGTCGTTCCGGAGCCGGAACCGCCGGCCGCCCCTCAACGACAGGAAGCTCCCAAGCCGCCACCCGAACAGCAGCGCCTCGACGAGAAGCCGGCGACCGATGCGCCGCGAGCCGCGAACGAGGAGAAGATCGAGCGCGATGCGCCAAACGACGTAACGAAGGGACCGCAGGTCGCGCCGCAGGCGGAGCAGACGGCCGCGCAGCCTGAGCCGAAACCGGATGTGCGCGCCGCGCCCGAGAAGCCGACCCAGCCGAGCCCGACGGCCGCGGCGCCCGAGCCTTCGGAGAATCGGGCCGAGGCCGACGAGATCCGCAACGCCACGCCGGCCGAGGCGACCGCCGAGCCGGAGGCGCAGGCGAAATCGAAAGCCGATGCGAAACACGGGATGTCGGAAAAAGAAATGGTCGCAGCGTTCGGACCTGCGCCCGAATACGAATTCGGCAGCGCCGCCCGCGAAACTCCGGTCGCCGGCGGCCACGCCAAATCAAGCTATCTAACGATCCTGTACGGCATGGTCATGCCGAAGATGCGCATTCCGCTAGGGGTCGGAAGCCGGCGCGGCAACGGGATCGTCAACTTCGCCGTCGATTCCTGGGGTGGACTCAGTCGCATCGGGCTGCTGCGGTCGAGCGGTTCGCCGGATCTCGACGCAGCGGCCATGAACGCCATCCGCGCGGCGGCGCCCTTCCCGCCGCCGCCCGGCCATCATCCGATCTCCATGAACTTTACCTACAGCCCCAGGTGAGCGATTGATCCGAAGCGAGCGATTGGTCCCTCATGCGCGACTGCCGAAGGCCTTTCGCAATGACGTCTGAACGGCCGCCAACGGCGATCGCGCCGGTCGAAATCGCCCCGACCGCGCTCGCCCCGGCCGTGCGATCCCGAATCTTTCTTTACCTCGGCGGCCTCATCGTCCTGCTCGCCTTCTCCGATCCAAACGGCGGGCTGATGGATATACCGATCAGCTTCTTCCTCAAGAATAGGCTGCATCTGGAAGCGCGGCAGGTCGCCATCTTTCGCGTCGTCGCCTCGATCCCGCTCTACCTGTCGTTCCTGTTCGGCCTCGCACGCGACAACTGGAATCCGTTCGGCATGCGCGACCGCGGGCTAATGGCGCTGTTCGGCGTGGCCGGCGTCGCACTCTACACGACCTTCGCCTTCATTCCGGTCAGCTACGCGACGCTGCTCGCCGCCGTCATGCTGCTAACCTCCTGTTTTCTCTTCCTGGCGAGCGCGCAGAACGGCCTCGCCTCGACACTCGGCCAGCAGCACGCCATGTCCGGGCAGATCAGCGCCATCTGGAATATTTTTGCGTCGCTGCCAGCCATCGCGGCGCTGCTTCTCGGCGGGCGGCTGAGCGAGTTGCTCGAAAGCCACGACGCCGACGCCGCCGCGCGCACACTGTTTCTGCTCGGCGCCGCAGTCACGGCATTGACGGCGTCCTATGCAATCCTGAAACCGCGCAGTGTCTTCGACAACGTCAAGACCGAGCATGACGCCCGCGCGCAGCCGCTGAAAGATCTGAAGCGGCTGGCGCAACACCGGCCGATCTATCCGGCGCTCGCGATCTGGCTTCTCTGGAATTTTGCGCCGGGCTCGGCGACGCCCTTGCAGTACTACCTTCAGAACACCCTGCACGCGAGCGATTCGAACTGGGGCGCCTGGAACGCGGTCTTCGCCGCATCGTTCATCCCGACGTTTCTCGTCTTCGGCGTGCTGTGTCTGCGCGTGTCGCTCAAGAAGCTATTGTGGTGGGGCACGCTGGCGGCGATCCCGCAGTTCATCCCGCTGCTGTTCGTCCATTCGACGACCGGCGCGCTGATTGCAGCGGCGCCGATCGGGCTGCTCGGCGGCGTCGCAACGGCCGCCTATCTCGATCTCATCATACGTTCCTGCCCGCCGGGCCTGCAGGGAACGACGATGATGCTGTCGGGCGGACTGTATTACGTGTCATCGCGTTTCGGCGACGTGCTCGGCACGCGCATCTACGATCACTTCGGCGGTTTCGGCGTTTGCGTCGCAATGATCACACTCGTCTACGCGATGATTCCGCCCGTCCTGCTGCTGATACCCGATGACCTCGTCGCCTTCGCCGATGGCGCTATCTCGGCGAACGTGGCGGACGACCGGGACGACCGGCCGTTTGCAGCCTGACGCACGATCGCCAGGCGTTGCGGCCAGCGCCGCGCCGGGGCAATGAGGATCGCGCCCGGCGCAAGCTGAATCGCGACAGCGGCGGGGTGAAAGACGCGAGGACGCAGGCCAATCCCGCGCTGCGCTGGCCGGAAAGGCGGCGGCGGCATCGCTTGCCAACTAGCATGTCTGCCCCCACAATCTCCTCAGGTTCGCCCTCCAGACGGCGAACGCCCAGGGGAGACGACATGAAATCCGCTTTCCATAACTTGGCGACGGGCGCGCTCGCGATTGCAGGCGCGCTCGCGACCGTCCCCGCTTGCGCGGCCGATGCGATCAAGATTGGCGTCATCGCCGAGGCGCAGGCGGTGGCAGGCTCTTCAATCGCCCCTGCGGCGCAACTGGCGGCCGAGGAGATCAACGCCAGGGGCGGGGTCGATGGACGCATGATCGAGATCGTCGTCTACGACAACCATTCCTCGTCCGCGGACTCGGTGCGCGCCTTCCAGCGCGCTGTCAGCGAGGACAAGGTCAACGCCGTGATCGCCAGCTATATTTCCGAAGTCGTTCTGGCGCTGGAGCCCTGGGCGGGGCGCATGAAAACGCTGATGATCACGCCTGGCGCGGCGTCGGACGTCATCACGCAGAATATCGCCAAGGACTACGACCACCTCAAGTACACGTTTCACGGCTATCTGACGTCCTCGTCACTCGCGGGCCTGGTCTGCGACGCCGCCAAGGATCTGCTGGTCGATCCCTACAAGATGAAGTCCGCCGTCATCATGAGCGAGGACGCCGCCTGGACGACGCCGCTCGACGCCGGCTACGAAAAATGCCTGCCGGAAATCGGCCTGAAGGTCGTCGATCATATCCGCATGTCGCCCGACACGACGGACTTCACGCCGATCTTCAACAAGATCGAGGGCGACAAGCCCGACGTCATCATCACCGGCATCTCGCATGTCGGCACGCAGCCGACCGTGCAGTGGAAAAGCCAGCAGGTGCCGATCCCGATGTTCGGAATTGCATCGCAGGCGACGAACTCCACCTTCTGGAAGGACACCAACGGCGCGGTCGAGGGCGTCTTCTACAACGCCGTCTCCGGCCCCGGCGTCGCGGTGACGCCGAAGACCTTGCCCTTCGTCGACGCCTTTCAGAAAAAATTCGGAAACTTCCCCTCCTACGCCGGATATACGGCCTATGACGACGTCTACATGATCGCCGACGCAATCAAGAAGGCCGGCGGCACGGACTCCGACAGGATGGTCGACGCCATGGAGAAGACCGACTACGTCGGCACGATCGGCCGCGTCGTCTTCAAGCCGAAGGGCGATCCGAACCCGCATGCGCTGAAGACCGGCAAGGGTTACATCACCGGCCTCATGCTGCAATGGCAGGACGGCAAGCAGGTCAATATCTGGCCGAAGGAACTCGCGGTCGGCTCGACCAAATGGCCGTCCTTCATCAAGCTGAAGGCCGCCGCCAACTGACGGGAACCGTTCGATGCGACACTGTCATTCCCGACGCCTGCGAAAGCAGGCGATCGGGAATCCAGTGCGAACGACCAAAGCTCGTGAACCGGATTCCCGCTTTCGCGGAAATGACATTCGCAATCAGGCTGTCCTTTCATGCTGTTCTGGCAAATCCTGATCGACGGCTTCGCCATCAGCGCCCTCTATGCGCTCGGCGCAACCGGATTCACGCTGATCTTCGGCGTTTCCGGAGTGCTCAACCTTTCGCATGGCGCGATCATGGTCGGGGCCGCGGTCGCCGCCTGGGCCGCCTCAAGCGAACTCGGCCTCGGTCCCTACGCCGGCGCCCTCGTGGGCGTCGTCACAGGCGTCGTCTTGTCCTTCGCCACCTATTTCCTGACGGTGCGGCCGATCCAGACCTCGCGCAAGATCGCCGAAGCCGAGAAGGAAATCTTCATCCTTACGGCGACGCTGCTCTGGGGGATCATCATCCAGGAGGCGATCGCCTATTTGTTCACGAACAACGCCAAGACCGTCCTACCAATCGTCGATGGCGTCGTCATAGTGCTCGGCGTGCGCACGCCATCGAATGAAATCTTCACAGCCTTTGTCTGCTGGTTCGCGATCGGACTGCTCTGGCTGCTCGTCAACCGCACGAAACGCGGCAAGGCGGTGATGGCGGCATCCATGAATCCGAGAGGCGTGACGTTGCTGGGCATCGAGCTTTCGTCGATCTATCTGACGGTGTGGGCCGCATATGGCCTGCTCGCAGGCACGGCTGGCATCCTGCTGGGCATGTTTCTCGGCGTCAGCTCCTACAGCGTCGGGCCATTGACGGCGAGCGCCTTCTCCATCGTCGTGCTCGGTGGTCTCGGCAGCGTGTCCGGTTCGCTGATCGCCGCCTATGTCGTCGGCTATCTCGAGACCGCGACGGCCTATCTCGTGTCGCCGGCCTATCGCACAATTCCGGCGCTGCTGCTGCTCGTCGTCGTCATGTACCTTCGCCCGCAAGGGCTTTTCGGACGGAGATGAAATTGCGCCCCCTTCCTGCGTCCCGCCTGTTCTGGACTGGCGCCGCCGCCTTCGCTGTCGCAATGCTGCTGCCGCTCTATGCGTCCGGCTATGTGCTGGGGCTGCTGACAGTCGCCTATTACACGGCGGTCTTCGCCATGTCCTGGGATCTGCTGTTCGGCTTCGCCGGCGAGGTCAATTTCGGGCCGACATTTCTGATCGGCGTCGGCGCCTATACGGCGGGGATTCTCGACGCGCGCCTGTCGCCGGGCATATCGATCTACCTATGCATTCTCGCGGGCGCGGCGGCCGCCGTCGTCGCCGGGGTGGCGCTCGCGCTGCCAGCCCTGCGCGTCAGCGGTCCCTATTTCGGCCTGACCACGCTCGTCGCCGTGCTGATGTTGCAGAATTTCATCATCGTGGCTGCCGACCTGACCGGCGGCGAGATCGGTCTGGCGGTTCCCGACGTCATCACCATCGACGCGAGCGCGAATTACTGGATCGCCTTTTGCTTCATGACGGTGAGCGGCGCCATCCTGTTCGGCCTGTCGCGCTCGCCGATCGGGCTGATCCTGCAGGCGAGCGGGCAGGACAAGGTGCAGGCCGGCGCGCTCGGGTTCAACGTGACAAAGCACAAGCTGGTCGCCTTCATCGTCAGCGCCTTCTTCTCCGGCCTCGCCGGCGCGCTGATGGTGTTCTATATGGGCACGGCGTCCGTCGGCTCCTTCGTCGACATCTCCGTCGGCGTGCAGATCATCATCGCCGCCGTGCTCGGCGGGCGACGCACCGTGATTGGCGCAGCGATGGGCGCGGTGTTTCTGATCGGCATGGGCGAGTTGCTGCGACCTCTCGGCGAGCTGGCGACGCTGATCGTCTCGGTGATCGCGCTCTGTGTCATCCTGTACTTCCCTGACGGTTTCGTCGGCATGCTGCGCGGAGGCGCGCGGGCATGACCCAGGGGATGAGCGCGCCGATACTGGAGGTCACGAACCTTACCAAACGTTATGGCGGCCTCGTCGCCGTCAAGAATCTGAGTTTTTCGATCGCGCCAGGCGAAATTCTCGGGCTGATCGGGCCGAACGGCTCGGGCAAGTCGACCGCAATGAAGTCGATCATGGGCGTCGAACGCCCGTCGGCCGGCTCGATCAAGCTCGATGGCGTCGAGCTTGCGGGGTTGCCGTCGCACCAGATCGCGCGCAAGGGCGTCGGCCTGGTGTTCCAGCATTCGCGCCCTCTGGCGCGTCAGACGGTGCTGGAGAACATCAAGGTTGCGCTGCTGCCGGACAAGCTGACGCATCTGTTCGCCGATAAGGACACGGACGGAAAGGCGCGCGCCATCGCCGCGCGCGTCGGGCTTGCAGGCGTGCTCGACCGCAAACCGGCGACGCTCGCCTTCGCCGATCTGCGCCGCCTGGAACTCGCCAAAGCGGTGGCGCGCCACCCCAAGCTCGTCCTGGTCGACGAACCCTTCGCCGGTCTCACGGCGTCCGAGGTCGCCGACTTCTCGCAATTGATCCGCGAATTCCGCGTCGAAGGACGCGCGGTGCTGCTGGTCGACCACAACGTCAAAAGCGTGTCGGCCCTCGTCGATCGCGTCCTCGCCATGTATCTCGGCGAATGGATCGCCGAAGGCGCGGCCGCCGACGTCATGCGCGACGAGACCGTGCGGCGCGTCTATCTTGGCGGCGCGCTGGTTTCGACGGCGCGGGCGGAATCGCTGTTCTCGGACCGGACGCCCGTCCTGCAGGTGGAGAATGTCGGCGTCTGTTATGGCAAGGCGCGCGCGCTGCAGGACGTGTCGCTTCACGTGCATGAAGGCGAGTTCGTCTCGCTCGTCGGCCTCAACGGCGCGGGCAAGACAACCCTGTTCAACGCGATCTCCGGGCTCATGGCCTATTCCGGCGAAATCAAATGGGCCGGTCGCCCGTTGCGGCCCGGTTCCCCGGCGCAAATCGCTCGCTCGGGCATCGTGCAATGTCCAGAAACACGCGAACTCTTCGGCGAGATGAGCGTGCGCGAGAACCTCGACCTCGGCGGCAATGCGCTCGGCGGCGAAGAATGCGCGCGGCAGCTCAACTGGCTGTTCGACCTGTTTCCAATCCTGAAGGCCCGGCAGTCGCAGATGGCGCGCACATTGTCGGGCGGCGAGCAGCAGATGCTCGCCATAGCGCGGGCGCTGATGATGAAGCCGAAACTGCTCATCCTCGACGAGCCGACTCTCGGCCTTGCGCCGGTTATTCTGGAAACGCTGTCCAGGGCGCTCGACCGTCTGCGCGAGACGACGAAGATCACCCTGCTGCTCGGCGAGCAGAATGTCACATTCGCCCTGCCCCACGCCGATCGCGTCTATGTTCTCGATCACGCCAGGATCGTGTGGGAAGGGCCGCCCGACCGCTTCGAGGCGGAAGCGGCGGCCAATTATCTTTGAATGCGAGACCGCGGCCTTTCAGCCGGCTCTGGCGGCCGGCGGAGCAGTCATCAGGAGGCGTGCGGACCGGCGCGCCGCGCCGCCCTGTGCCAGACGCGCCGGTCAGGCATCCTCAACCTGCGGCCCCGCCTCGTCCGCGCCTCGCCACGCCTGCAAGGCCGCGCGGCCAGAGTCGGTGAGCGAATAGAGCCCGCGATCCACGCGCTCGAACCAGCCGTAGACGTTGCGCAACAGGATCTTCGGCGCGTCCGGCGCGTTCTTCCTCAGGTCGCGCGGCCGGCCGGGCGCGTCGCGCAGCGCGGCGGCGCAGGCGAGGGCCTGCTGGCGGTAGGCGGTCATGATCGGTTGGCGCGTCACGCCGCCGTGCGAGGGATCGCCCTGCCGCCGGCGATGCTCGGTCAATATCTTCGAGCGCCGCTTCCGGTCATGTCGCGGCGTCCAGTGTTCGGGCGCCACCAGCGCCTCGACTAGACCGGTTGACGACACGCTCATCAAGCCGACGCCGATCAACCGGCACAATTTTCGGGCGCGGGAATCGTGTTGACGGCCGCGCCTGGAGGCGGCGACCGCGACCCAGACCTCATCGCAGACCGACGTGCGGTCAACCGCCTGCAACACCAGATCGAGATTGAACGACAGCTTCAGCTCGACGACGACGATACGCGCGGGATCGTCGTCACGCACCGCGACCACGTCGCAGCCGCATACCTCGCCTTTGACGACGAAGCCCAGGTTTTCGAGGAATCGCTTCACCGGCAGGTAGAGATTCGTTTCCAAACCACGCCCGAATCAGAGGGAACCCCCCAGAGGTAGCCCGAAGATCCGCGCCTGTCGACGCGCGGCGGCGATGCGAGCTGAGAGGTTCTCTTTTTGGATCAATTAGTTGTCTGGATTTTACAAATTCTGATCAACGCCCTTTAACTCCAGAGCAACGTATTGTTTACACAAGTTGAAATAGTGTCGGCAGCATTTGGTCGCACTTGCGTATGCGTGCGCGTATACCCCATCCCGTCCACATTCGCTCGGTGCTGCAATGTATCAGAGCCGCCGCCTGCCCGGCGCCCGATATCGCGATCTGCGCAACCGCCTGCGCCGCCTCGAGGCGATCTACGACGATTCGATCAAGCTGGATCGCGTCATCGAAACCGGACGCTATTACAAGCTCGCGGTCACGACGGCGCGCGCCTACGAGATGATCGAAAGAGAATTCTCCTGGCAAAAGATTTTCGGCAATGGCGGCCGGCGACCGCCGCCCGAACCCTTCGACGAATGACCGCCTGAGACCGCGCCGCCAAGTTGCGCGGCGCCCCGCCCCGTTGCATGGTCGGACCGTGCAAACGCTCGCCGCCCTCTTCCGACGCCCCGGCGCCCCGGCCTCGATCGAAACCATCGCGCTCGATGCGCCCGGCCCGACCGAAGCGCTGGTGCGCGTTGTCGCCGCTGGCCTTTGCCATACCGATTACCATGTGATGCGCGGCGATCGCCGAGTCGCCATGACGCCGATGGTGCTCGGGCATGAAGCGGCGGGAATCGTCGAACAGGTCGGCGCGCAAGTCGCAGGCGTCGCTGTCGGCGACCATGTCGTGCTGACGTTCATTCCGGGCTGCGGGGTCTGTCACTGGTGTGGCAAGGGCCTGCATCATCTATGCGCGCAGGGGCCGCGCATCACTCAGGGGCCGCAGCTCGACGGAACCTATCGACGCCGCGACCACGCAGGCGCCGATGTCGGCGCGTTCTGCATGGTCGGAGGCTTCGCCGAGCGCACGGTCGTCGATCAGGCGTCGCTCGTCGTTATCGAAAAGGCCATTCCATTTGACCTTGCGAGCCTCGTGGCGTGCTGCGTCCCGGCGGGAGTCGGCGCGGCGCGCAACCGCGCGCGCGTGGCGAAGGGCGACAGCGTGCTGGTGGTGGGCTGCGGCGGCGACGGGATGAACGTCGTGCAGGGCGCGAAACTCTGTGGCGCGACCACGATCATCGCCGCCGACATCGCGCCGCTGAAACGCGATCTCGCGCGCGATTTCGGCGCGACCCACGTTCTGGACGCCGAAGGCGACACGCTGGTCGCCGCTGTGCTGAAGCTCACGGAGGGGCGCGGCGTCGATCATTCCTTCGTTTGCATCGACCCGCCTAACACGCTGCCGCCGGCGTTCCGCGCGACCGCCAGGGCCGGCAACGTCGTCGTCACAGGTCTCAGCGCGGCGACCAGCGCGGTCCTGCCGATCCCGCCTCTGGAACTCGTGACCAGCCAGAAGGCGATCATGGGCGCGGTCTATGGCTTCGCCAGTCCGCGCGTCCAGATCCCGGAACTACTGGCGCTCTACGAGGCGGGCAAACTGAAGCTGCGCGAATTGATCACGCGGACCTATCGCCTCGCGGAGATCAACCAGGGCTACGCTGATCTCGCGGCAGGCAGGAACCTGCGCGGCGTGATCCTGTTCGACCCATAGAAGCCCGACATGAAAGCCTCGTCGCTCGAAAAGGCGCTGCTGTTCCGGTTTCCGCGCGAACGGCGCATCGCGCATGTGATCGGGCTCATCGTCGCGCTGTGGATCGTCACGGCCTATGCGGTCCTGCCCGTCATCTGGCGTCATTACGAAGGCGCGCCGGCGCTCGCCGGACAGCCCATGGTCACGCGCACGACCGCCGGCATTCCCGGCGATCCTATCAATATCGCCTTCGTCGGCTCCGAGACGGACGTCGTATGCGCGTTCCACGCGGCCGGCTGGCATTCAGCCAACGCGGTGACGCTCGCGTCCAGCATCAGGATCGTCGGCAGCGTCGTTCTCGACCGGCCCGATCCGGCCGCGCCCGTCAGCCCGCTCATTTACGAAGGTCGGCCGGAAGATCTCGCTTTCGAAAAGCCGGACGGCGGCAGCGCCGACAGGCGCCATCACATTCGCCTCTGGCGCATAAACGCGGCTGACGACAGCCATCGCCACGTCTGGGTCGGCGCTGCGACCTTCGATCGTGGCGTCGGCGTCAGCCGCTACACGCTGCAGGTCACTCACCATATCGCCGCCGACATCGACGCCGAACGGGATTTCGTCGTCGCCGACCTGTCGAACGTCGGGATGATCACGCAGACTCTGGAAGCCGCCGGGATCGGCCCTACGTTCAACGGCCGCAACGGCGGCGGCGACCGCTATTTCA
Source organism: Pseudomonadota bacterium (assembly GCA_021781815.1). GTDB lineage: Bacteria > Pseudomonadota > Alphaproteobacteria > Rhizobiales > Beijerinckiaceae > JAJXWB01. The sequence goes on from JAJXWB010000003.1 coordinate 15,228, forward strand.
CCGACGGGGAAATCATCGTCGCGGCGCTGTCAGGCGCGTGCAGCGCACAGCCACCGGCGACGCCGGCGGTCGTTCCGCCGCCGACGGTCGTGCGCTGGAAAGACACGCTGTGGCGCGCGCTGAAATCGTGGATGTAACGGCGGTAATGGGCGCTCCTCCCGGCCTGCGCGGAGCGGCAAGCCAGGAGGCAGGCGGGGCGCACGCTCAGCGCGCCTTTTCCCACTCCGCAACACTCGTGCCCGAGGTCGCCAGCTCGACCAGCAAGTTCGCCGGCTCCCAGTGCATGGGGCCGAAGCGGTCGCGGTACTTCTGCATGCCGGCCAGCACCTTCTTCAAGCCGATCGCCTCGGCGTAGTGCATCGGGCCGCCGCGGTAGCGCGGGAAGCCGTAACCGGAGGTCCAGACCACGTCGATGTCGGCAGCGCGCAGGACGACTCCTTCTTCAAGAATCCGGAAGCCTTCGTTGATCAGCGGATAGAGGCAGCGTTCGACGATCTCGTCCTCGTCGTGTGCGGATTGCGGCACCTGCAATTCGCTGGCGCGCGCGCGCAGCAGCGCGATCGCTTCAGGATCGTCGTAGCGATTGCGATCGCCCTTCTCGTATTTGTAGAAGCCCTTGCCGGACTTCTGGCCGAAGCGGCCCTTCTCGCCGAGCGCGACTTCCGCCTGATAATAGGTCGGGTCGACGGGGTACTTGTCGGCATTGGCCTTGTGTACGTTGATGCCGATATCGACGCCCGCCATGTCGTAGACGGCGAGCAGACCCATCGCCATGCCCCATTTCTCCATGGCGGAGTCGACCTCGCGCGGCGTGGCGCCTTCCAGCACCATCCGCTCGGCCTCGCGACCATAGGGCTCCATCATGCGGTTGCCGACAAAGCCGTAGCAGACCTTGACCAGAACCGGCGTCTTCTTCAATGGACGCGCAAGGTCCACCGACGTCTTGATCGTTTCGGCCGACGTCTTCGTCGTGCGCACGATCTCGAGCAGCGGCATGACATTGGCCGGCGAGAAGAAGTGCAGCCCGATCACGTCCTGCGGCCGCGACGTGGCTGTCCCGATTTCCTCGACGTCGAGGGTCGAGGTATTGGTGGCCAGCACGCAGCCGGGCTTGGCGACCTTGTCGAGCGCGGCGAAGATCTTCTTCTTCACCTCCATGTTCTCGAATACGGCTTCGATGATCACGTCGGCGTCGCCGAGATCCCCGTAATCGAGAGAACCTTTGATCAGGCCCATGCGCCTGGCCTTGTCCTCTTCGCTGAGACGCCCGCGCTTGACCATGCTGGCGTAGGTTCCGTCCACCACATCGAGGCCACGCTTCAGCGCTTCCCCGGTCGTGTCGAGAACGGTGACGGGAATGCCGGCGTTGGCGAAGCAGATCGCGATGCCGCCGCCCATCGTGCCCGCGCCGACGATGCCCGCCCTTGCGATCGCGCGACCTTTCGTGTCTGCAGGAATGTCGCTGATCTTGCGCGTCTCGCGCTCGGCGAAGAAGACGTGGATCGCGCCCTTGCTCTCCGGCGTCGCCTTGGATTGGTTGCCGAGCTTTTCCTCGTAGAGGAGGCCCTCGGCGATCGGCATTTCGGTCGCCGCGCGGATCGCCTTGACCGCGGTCTGCGCCGCGATGCGATTGGGATAGAGCTTTTTCGCCGTCGCATCCGCCCTGGCGAAAATTTCCGGCGTCGCCATGTCGGTTGCGACCTTCATGTCGCAGGTGCGGCGGGGGCCGGCGTCTGCGGCGACCAGTTCCTTCGCATAGGCGAGCGCCGCCGCGCCGAGGTCGCCCTCGGCGATCCGGTCGATCGCGCCATAGGCGACCGCCGTCTTCGCGTCGATCGGGCGCGCCGAGATGATCATGTCGAGCGCCTTTTCGGCGCCGATCAGGCGCGGCAGGCGCTGCGTGCCGCCGGCGCCGGGGATGATGCCGAGCGTGACTTCAGGAAAACCGACGCGCGTCTTTGCCGCGGCGATACGATAATGGCAAGCGAGCGCAATCTCGAAGCCGCCGCCGAGCGCCGTCCCGAACAGCGCCGCGACGACAGGCGCGTTCAATCCTTCGATCCTGTTGAACAGGGCGCGATATTCGGCCTCCTTCGGCGGGCCGCTGAATTCGCCAATGTCGGCGCCCGAAAAGAAAGTACTGCCGGCGCAGCTCAGGACGACCGCCTTGACGCCCGAGAGCTTCGCGACGTCGTTCAGCGCGTGGTCGAGACCGGAGCGCACTGCAGCAGTAATCGTGTTCACTGGCGGCGCATCGACCGTCAGGATGGCGACGCCATCCTCGAATTTCACATCGACAAGTCCAGCCATTGGTTCCTCCCTCGGCGCCGCAGCCATCCTCCGCGCAGCGAAGGGACAATTTCGCGCGGGCGCGCAGCTTCGCCCCGCCCGCCAGTCCACGGCGGGCCATTCACGCCTGATATGTTATCAATCATATCTGTTATGTAAATGACGTTTTATGCAGCCGCCCGCGCCCCGAGGGCATGGCTGTCAGTTTCGCAATGCCGACAATGTCCGCAGCCGGTCCGCCACGTCCGCGCGCTCCAGCATCGCGCCTGCCTCCGCCGAATAGCGCCGGCGCCAGTTCGGATATTCGGTCGTCGTGCCGGGCAGATTGGGCTGCTGGCCGAGGCCGAGGGCGTCCTCGATCGGCACGAGGACGAGCTTCGCCGGCGTGCGCGCGACAAACGCCAGCGCAGCGTCGACCACTGGCGACGGATCTTCGGTCGCGGCGGGCGGGGCGCCTCGCGACACCCCGGCAGCGGCGAAAGCATCCCAGGCCATCTCCCTTTCGCGCGCCCGCTCGCTTTCGCATTGCTGGCGCGTTCGGCCCGCTGGCGACTGACCCGCGGCGTCGCGCGCCTCGATGTCGGCGCCGCGCCACCAGCCGGCCAAGGTCGCCGTGTCGTGAGTCGCCGTCATGGCGATTGCCGTCTCCGGATACCAGTCCGGCGGATAGTACCGATGCTGGTCGTGCTCGAACTGGAGGACGCGCATGCCGGCGACCCCGGATTCCGCCAGCCGGTCGCGCAGCCCGTGCGGCACCGTGCCCAGATCCTCGCCGACGATGACCGCGCCGTGCCGCACGGATTCGAGGCGGATGAGCGCGAGCAGATCGTCGACCGGATAGGACAGGTAGACCCCGTCGGTCGCGTTTGCGCCATCCGGCGTGAGCCACAGCCGCGCGAGACCCATGACATGATCGATGCGCACGCCGCCGGCGTTGCGCATCGCCGCCCGCAGCGTCGCCAGAAACGGCTCGTATCCGGTCGCCCGCAGCGCACGGGGCGAGAAGGTCGTCAACCCCCAGTCCTGACCGAGCGGCGCCAGCATATCCGGCGGCGCGCCGATCGACAGGCCGAGCAGCATGTCTTCCGGCCGGCTCCAGGCATGGCTGCCGCCGGCGTTCATGCCGACGGCGAGATCGGACACGAGACCGATCCTCATGCCTGCGGCGGCGGCCCGCGACTGCGCCCGCGCCATCGAGCGATCGACGAGCCATTGCGCAAAAACGTGAAAGCCGACCTCGTCCTCGTGCGTGCGCGCAAAGGCGGCGACGGCCGGCATACGCGCGTCGCGCAAGTCGGCCGGCCAGTCACGCCAGTTCCACTTCGTGAAATCGCGGCCGAATTGATGAGCGTGCAGCGCCTCGAAAGTCGCGTGCGCCTGCAAGGGCGCCCCGCCCGCGGCGCGAAAGCGCAGGAAGTCCTGCGCCAGCGGCGAGGATGCTGCGAGATCCAGATCGCGGAAGCTCGCATAGAGCGCACGAAGCAGGCGCACGCGCGCCTGCGACGCCCGCGGCCAATCTATCAGATCGGCGCAAGGGGAGTGCGAAGCGCCCTGGGCGTTTTGGTCCGGCTGATCATCGTCCGGCTGCGCTTGCGCCGACGCCGCGATCGACCGAACCCTGTCCATTCCGAACACAAGCGTCGGGTCGCCATGCAGGACGTTGCAAAATAGTCGGCTCGACGGCGAATAAGGCGTGTAATGGGCGCTGTCGGCGAGGAACAGGGCATGCGCGGGGCTGAGCGCGAGCGCGTCGGCGCCGCTCCGGGCTGCGCTTTTGGCAAGATCCGCGACAGCGCCGAAATGGCCGATCCCGCCGTCGCCTTTGCTGCTCAGCCCATAGATTTGTGCGGCAAGCCCCCACATGCGGCGACCTTCGCCCACACTGGCGAGCGTGCGCGCGGATCGGGGAGTGATGGCGAGTGTGATGACCCGACCGTCCACGATCAGCCGGTGATAGCCGATGCGATCGAGAGGCAGCAGGCGAAGCGCATCGCTGTCGTCATCCAGCGCGATGTCGCGGGCGCCGCCCTGCTCGAATTCGAGCCGCGCAAAGGCGCCGCGCGCCCGGACATTCGGGATGACGGTTTCTCGCCCGACGAGCCCGGCGACGAGAGAGGGCGCGGCCAGCCTCTCAGCGGCGAGGCGCGCGCCGGACTCCTGCACGTCAGCGGCGTTACCTGCGGGAAATCCAAGCGCCTGCAATGCCGCTGCAAGCACGTCGACCGGCGCTTCGCGCTCGACTCCGCCATTGTCGATCCAGCGCGGCGCAAGCCCCGCCGCGCCGGCGAGCCCCCGCAACGCATCATCCGTCATGGCGGCGCCCGGTCGCGTGGTCGAGGCGCATGACGATTCCAGCAAGCGGCGGCAGGACGAGGTCGAGCGATTGCCCATGACCGTGCGCCGGCGCGTCCTGCGTCTGCGCCCCACCGAGATTGCCGAGATTCGAGCCGCCGTAGACGGCGGCGTCGGTGTTCAGAATCTCTTTCCAGAAGCCCGCCTGCGGCGCGCCGATGCGATAATTGGCCCGCGGCTCCGGCGTCATGTTGAGCGCAACGATCAGCGGCCTCGCGCCTGCGCCGCCGGACCGCAGATAAGCGAATACGCTGTTTTCGCGATCATCGACGATCAGCCATTCGAAGCCTTCCGTCCGGGAATCGGTCCGATGCAGCGCGCCCTCTTCCCTATACAGGCGATTGAGGTCGCGCACGAGCGCGACGAGGCCGGCGTGTTCGGGATTGTCCAATTCGCCCCAATCGAGCTGGCGGTCGTGGCTCCATTCGCGCTGCTGGCCGAACTCGCCGCCCATGAACAGAAGTTTCTTGCCTGGATGCGTCCACATCCCGGCGAAAAGGGCGCGGAGGGAAGCGCGCCGGCGCCAGTCGTCGCCCGGCATCTTTGCGATCAATGCGCGCTTCCCATGCACAATCTCGTCGTGAGAAAGCGGCAGCACGAAATTCTCGGCGAAGGCGTACATGAGGCCAAAGGTGATCTCGTCGTGATGCCAGCGCCGATGAACCGGATCGCGCGCCATGTAGCGCAACGTGTCGTTCATCCAGCCCATGTTCCATTTGTAGGAGAAACCGAGGCCGCCACTGTCCACCGGCGCCGTGACGCCCGGCCAGGCCGTCGATTCCTCGGCGATCGTGATCGCGCCGGGGCAGCGGCGCGCAACGACATCATTGACCGCGCGCAGAAAATCGACCGCTTCGAGATTCTCGCGCCCGCCATGAATGTTTGGCGTCCATTGGCCAGGCGCACGCGAATAATCCCGGTAGAGCATGGAGGCGACTGCGTCGACGCGCAGTCCGTCGACGTGAAAATCTTCGAGCCAGCGCAGCGCGCTCGCGATCAGGAAGTTTCGCACTTCACGCCGACCGAAATTGTAGATCAACGTGTTCCAGTCGGGATGCCAGCCCTCGCGCGGATCCTGGTGCTCGTACAGCGCGGTTCCGTCGAAGCGCGCGAGCCCGTGCTCATCGTTCGGGAAATGATGAGGCGCCCAGTCCAGGATGACTCCTAGGTCGTGGGCGTGACAGGCGTCGACAAAGCGCGCAAATCCAGCCGGATCGCCATGCCGCGCCGTCGGTGCGAACAGAGAAAGGGCCTGATAGCCCCAAGACCCGCGAAACGGGTGCTCTGCGATCGGCATGAGTTCGATGTGTGTGAAGCCGAGCGCGGACGCATAGGCCGGAAGGCGAAGCGCCGCCTCGTCCCAGTCGAGCGGCCGGCCCTGGACATGCAGCCACGATGCCAGATGGACCTCGTAGATCGAGATCGGCGCGTCCGGCGCCTGGCGAGCGGCGCGCGACGACATCCAGTCACGATCGCGCCATTCGTATTCGAGCGGCGCGGCGACGACAGAGGCCGTCGCCGGCGACGCTTGCGTGCGCAGCGCCATCGGGTCGGCCTTGAACGGGAGCTGGACGCCATCCGGTCCGAGGATCGCAAACTTGTAACGCTCGCCCGGCGCAAGGCGTGGCACGAACAGTTCCCACACGCCTGCGGATTGACGAAGGCGCATGGGATGGCGGCGGACGTCCCACGAGTTGAAGTCGCCGACGACGGACACGCGGCGCGCATTGGGCGCCCACACCGAAAAGCGAACGCCATCGACGGAACCGACGCGCATGACGCGGGCGCCGAGAATATCCGGCAGTTGCGGATGCGCGCCAGCAGCGAACAGCGCGAGATCGTCGTCCGACGCCAGCGCCCCGAAAGCATAGGGGTCTTCCGCAAGCGTCGTGGCGCCAGGCCAGACGACGCGCAAAAGATAGAATTCGTCGCCCTCGACGGGCCCGCCGAAAAGACCGTCGGGACCGATTGGCTCGAGTTGGCCGAGGACACGGCCGCTCGCCGCGCCGATCGCCTCTACGCGCAGCGCTCCAGCGAGACAGGCGCGAACGACGCGGCCCTCCGGCGTGTTGTGCGGCCCCAGGACGGCGAAGGGATCGGCGCAGCGCCCGGACGCGATCTCGTAGGCGCGCGCCGCATCGAGCGCAGCCGGATTTGCGCGCCCCTGCGCAGGGGCTCTCGATCCTTCGACCTGTCGTTGCGAAATTGACCGCGCCATGCCCTGCCGTTTTACCTGCCGCGAATCACGGGCGGCCGCAGGGGAAGGATAACGCACCGCAGCGCCTGCCGTCAGCCGGCCGGGGCTCCGGGTAGTGGGTCAGTTTGAAATTTCTGCGGCTGACTTTTTGTAAGGGCCGCGCTTCGTGACCGTCTTGGCTTCCTCGGCCTCAATCAGCGCGACGATATCCGACATTTCCCAAAGGTGACCCGAAACGCCCGCCGCCATCGCCGGGGTCATACGCAGCGTCGAGTGCACCCGCACGAAGTTGTAATACATCATGTGAAGCGCGACCGCGTAGGCGTGGTTCTCTACCTTCTTGGAGAAGCCGTCCGTCAGGCGGGTGAAGCGGCGCATGTGCATCCGCATCGTCTTGTTGTTCCGCTCGACGTAGGACGTGCTGACGTGCGCGCGATCCGGGTTGCCTTCGATCCGCTCTTTCTTGACGCCGATGCATTCGGCGGGGCTGTAGCGGCCCTTGAAGGCGTCAGGCGCGGTCCCGTAAATTTTGTTGATGATCGCGTAATCCACATCGCAGCCGAATGCGCCTTCGACCGCTTCAAGATACGCTTTGTGGCTGTCTGAGGTCAGTTAGACGCGGTTCGCGAGGCGCGAGGCAAGATCGTCCACGAACCACATGGCGCATTCGCCGTCACGATCGCCGACGAAGTACGAGACAATCAGCTTCGTGTCAGCCTCGATTGCGGCCCAAGTCCAAACGTCGCCAGCTTGGGCCGGCGCAGCCTTCGCTGCGCTCACGTTCTTTTGCTTGGCGTAGATGAACGACCAGATTTCATCGACCTGAATGCGCTTCGCAGCCACATTGCGGACGTTGGCGTCATGGTAGGCCATGCAGACGCGACCGGCGTCGCACAACAACTTGGCGACAGTGTTCTTGCTGGCGCCGGTCACGCGCGTAATTGCGCGGATCGACTGGCCTTCGCAGAGAAGGTGCAGGATGCGGGTGCGCTGTTCGCTTTCTGTACGGTTCATGATCGATATATAGATTGACACTGACAGAAAGTCAATTAATATCTATCATAACGACGGTTATTAATTGGATATCGATCATGCTGTACGCGGCCCCCGCTCTTGAGCCTGCTGACACTGCGGTCCTCGATTTGATCGCGGCGCAAAAGGACAAACTGCGCGTGTATTCGTCAGATACCTCGCCAAAGAGATGGACCGGCTCGCTGCGCCGCAGTTCGCTTGCGCGCGCCATTCAAGGTTCGAACAGTATTGAAGGGTACAACGTCTCGCTAGATGACGCTATGGCCGTAGTCGAAGATGAGCCCATTGTTGACGAGCGAACTGAAACCGCGCGTGCAATTAAGGGATATAGAGACGCGATGACATATATCGTGCAAGCGTCTCAGGATCAATATTTCGAATTCAGCAAGCAGTTTCTGAAAAGTCTACATTTCATGATGATGGGCCATGATATGTCAAAGATGCCGGGCAAATGGAGGCCAGGTCCGATATTTGTAGTAAATTCCAAGACCGGAGAAGCCGTATACACCGCACCGGACATTGATTTCGTCAACCCTCTAATCGAAGAACTTGTGGAATATCTGAAAAACGACAGGGATACCCCGCCGATCATAAAGGGCGCAATGGCTCATCTAAACCTGACGATGATTCATCCGTTTAAGGACGGTAACGGTAGAATGGCGCGCGCGCTTCAAACGCTGGTGATCGCTCTAGGGGGAACGATCTTCCCCGCGTTCTCAAGCATCGAAGAGTGGCTCGGAGAAAACACGCAAGAATATTATCAGGTTCTTGCGCTGGTCGGCCAAGGCCGATGGTCGCCGGAACGATCCGCGCAACCGTGGTTGCGCTTTTGCTTGAAAGCTCATTACCAGCAGGCGGCCACGCTTGTGCGCCGAAATGAAGAGTACGAAAGGCTGTATGAGCGGATCGTCTCGATTGCGGACGCAAACGGTATCAATGAGCGGTCGCATATTGCGCTGTTTGACGCAGCGCTGGGGTTCCGCGTTACGAACCAGCGCTACAAAGCAGACGCTGAGGTAACTGAAATCGTTGCATCACGCGACTTGAAGAAACTCTGCGACGTTGGCCTTTTTGAGCCCTTAGGCGAAAAAAGGGGACGGTATTACAAAGCAGCGTCAATCCTAAGGGACGCTCGCGCTCAGACACGGCTCCCGCGTCCCATCTCTGACCCTTACGATTTGGTTAGGCGTCGGGAAGCAAGAAGCGCAAACGGTCAACGCGACGAGTCGGAGCCGCGCTTGCCGGGCGTATAATGGCGCTTGGGTTCATCCGGTTTTTTTGTTTGCGCGTCTTTGCGCAGAGCCGCCAACTCGGTCTCGTCCATTGTGGCAAGGTCGATTATCTCTTTGGCGAGTTGGTTTGGATCGCGCGGACGTTTGGGCGTTTTGGTCATGCCTGTATGATAGCGCGACTGCCGGGCTCGTTCCATTGGCGTCAACCGGCCTGAATTTCAAACTGACCCACTACCGGGCTCCGCGATAGAGCGAGGCATAGCGTCGCGCAGATTCGGCCCAGCCGAACGAGCGAGACATGGCGGCGTTGCGCATGTGGACGTGGCTGCCGGAGCCGAACGTCTGGAGAGCGCGGCGCACGGCCGTCTTGAGATGGCCGGCGGTCGGACTGCCGAACAGGAAGCCGGTGCGGCCGTCCTCGATCGTATCAGCCAGACCGCCCGTGCGATGCGCGATCGGCAATGAACCGAATCTCTGGGCGTACATCTGGCTGAGGCCACAGGGCTCGAAGCGCGAGGGCATCAGCAGGAAGTCGCTGCCGGCAAACATGGCGCGCGCCTCGGCCCCGTCGAAACCGATGCGCACCCCGACCTGGCTTGGATGCCGGTCGGCGAGATCGAGCATGCGGTCCTCGAAATGGCTCTCGCCCTGCCCGGTCACGACCAGTTGGCCGCCGTGCTGCACGATTTCCTCGGCCACGTCGATCGCCAGATCGACGCCCTTCTGATGCACGAGGCGCGACACGATGGCGAACAGCGGCCCGCGCGACAAAGCCAGACCGAACAGGCCGCGCACGTAATCGGCATGGCGGCCCTTCCAGTTGTGGGGATCGAACGCGTCGCCGTGGTCGGAACGGCCGGGGTCCCAGCTTTCGTCGATGCCATTGAGGATGCCGCTCAGACGGCCCTGCCGCGAGCGTTCGGCCAGAAGACCGTGCAACCCGCAGCCAAACTGCGGCGTGGTGATTTCGTGGGCGTAGGTTTCGCTCACTGTCGTCAGATGATCCGCGTAATAAACGCCGGCCTTCAGGAAGGAGAGCTTTCCGTAGAACTCGACCCCGTCGACGCGCCACGCTGCGGCAGGAATGCCAAGCGTTTCCCGTCGGGACGCGTCGAAAACTCCCTGATAGGCGAGATTATGGATCGTCAGCAGAGTCGGCGTATCCGCGCCACGCCAAGCGAGATAACCCGAGGCGAGCGCCGTCGGCCAGTCGTTGAGATGCAGATTGTCCGGCCGCCAGTTCGGATCGCCCGTTCCGGCGGCGATTTCAGCCGCAGCGAGGCTGAGGCGCGCGAAGCGAATGTCGTTGTCCTGCCAGTCGCGCCCCTCCGGGTCGAGGTAAAGACCGCCAGGGCGATCGTAAAGCTCGGCGTTCAGGGCGACATAAACCGGAATGCCGTCGGCAGTGGCTGTGCGGCCGAGCGCGCAGGCGGGAATGCCGCCCACGCCGGGCAACAGCGCGACCGGATGAATGTCGCCGGCGCCTTCGAGCACCTGACGATAGCCCGGCAGGAGAATGCGCACGTCGGCGAGCGGATGCAGCGCGCGCGGCAGCGCGGCGGATACTTCGCCGAGGCCGCCAGTTTGCACGTAATCCGTGATTTCGGAGGTGACGAAGAGCACCTTGCGACGGTCGCGCCCAGATCCCGCCGACACGCCCCCGCGGTCGATGTCGGAATTGCCATACGTCTCCAAATTCATGCAGGGCCCAGCCGATGCGCACCGAACACGATTCCGTGCCTTTGGTCAGGGCCTTACCTAACGGCATAACTTTTATTCTTTGGTTAACAAAACTCACTTCAATCGCTGGAGCCAAGGTTTACTTGCGGTGACAAGCAGTTGTGAGGGCGCGGCGCGCGGCGGCAGCCGCGCCGTATCCATTCTCCGGCGTCGCGGGCTTATCAAAGTGTTCAGCAGGCGCCGGCGAACCTAGTCCCTATGGACAACGGGACCTATGCCGGCATGCGCTCAAACCTCCTGAGATCGACGGATTATCGCGGATCCCCGCGCGAAGAGGCGGTCGCCGCCATCCAGACGCTGCGCAAGGAGATCGAGGCGAAGCTCGTTTACAATGTCGGCAAGCAGCCGGCGGTCGCGCTCAATCACGACTGGCTCACGGCCGCGATTCTGACCGTCCGCGACCGGATCATCGACCGCTGGATGGCGTCGATCCGCGAGGCGAAGAGGTCTGGCCGCAAACGGGTCTATTATCTCTCGCTCGAATTCCTGATCGGCCGTCTGTTTGAGGATGCGCTGGGCAACCTCGGCCTAAAAGAGCAGATGCGCGAAGCGCTGGCGCTCGTCGGACTCGATCTCGACAGCATCGCGCAACTCGAACCGGACGCCGCGCTCGGCAACGGCGGCCTTGGACGACTCGCCGCCTGCTTCATGGAGAGCATGGCGACCCTCGGCGTGTCCGGCCTCGGCTACGGCATCCGCTACGACCACGGCCTGTTCAAGCAACGCATCGTCGACGGCGCGCAGGTGGAAACGCCCGAAGACTGGCTGTCCTTTCGCAATCCCTGGGAATTCCAGCGGCGCGAGATTTTCCATGAGATCGGCTTCGGCGGCGAAGTGGCCGTCGAAGCCGGATGGGACGGCGCCGAACGCCACACATGGAAACCAGCCGAACGCGTGCTGGCGGTCGCCTATGACACGCCCGTCGTCGGCTGGCGCGGCGACACCGTCAATACGCTGCGGTTGTGGAGCGCGAAGGCGATCGATCCATTGCGACTCGACGCCTTCAACGCCGGAGATCATATCGGCGCAATCTACGAGCGCAGTCGCGCCGAGAGCATTTCGCGGATTCTCTATCCGTCCGATTCGAACCCGGCCGGGCATGAATTGCGGCTGCGACAGGAATTCTTCTTCGCCTCTGCCTCGCTCCAGGATCTCATCCGTCGCCACATCCAGCGTTTCGGCGACGTCCGAAACCTCCATGAAAAAGCAGCCATCCAGTTGAACGATACGCATCCTGCAATCGCCGTCGCCGAGCTGATGCGCCTGCTGGTCGACGTACACGGACTCGCGTGGGACGACGCCTGGAACATTACGCGCGAAGCGACGTCCTACACCAATCATACGCTGCTTCCAGAGGCGCTCGAAAGCTGGCCTGTCGATCTGATGCAACGGCTGCTGCCGCGCCACCTGCAAATCATATACGCCATAAACATGCGCTTTCTCGGCGAAACACGGGCCCAAGGCGCGAGCGACGACACGCTGAAGTCTGTCTCGTTGATCGACGAGGAGAACGGCAAGCGCGTGCGCATGGGCCATCTCGCGTTTGTCGGATCGCACAAGATCAACGGCGTCTCGGCTCTCCACACCGATCTGATGAAGGAGACGGTGTTCAGCGATCTGAACCGCGTGCTGCCGAACCGTATCCTAAACAAGACGAACGGCATCACGCCGCGTCGCTGGCTGATCAACGCAAATCCCGGGCTGACCGAACTCCTGCGTGAAACGGTCGGGGCCGGAGTCGTCGACGATATCGAACGCATCAGCGATTTCGCGCGCTATGCGGACGACAGCGCGGCGCAGGATCGCTTCGCGGCGATAAAGCGGACGAACAAGGAGGCGCTCGCCGAATACATCAACGAGCAGACCGGCGTGCGCATCGATCCGGCCGCCGCGTTCGACGTGCATGTCAAGCGCATCCACGAGTACAAGCGCCAGTTGCTCAATGTGCTTGAGACGATCGCGCTCTACGATGCGATCCGGGTCAATCCCGACCGCGACTGGGTTCCCCGCGTGAAACTTTTCGCCGGCAAGGCGGCCGCAAGCTATGTGCAGGCGAAATCGATCATCCATCTGATCAACGACGTGGCGCGACAGGTGAACTCCGACCCGATCGTGAACAATCGGCTAAAAGTCGTCTTCATGCCGAATTTCAACGTCAGCCTTGCCGAAAGAATCGTCCCGGCAGCCGATATATCCGAGCAGATTTCGACGGCCGGCATGGAAGCGTCCGGCACGGGCAACATGAAGTTCGCGCTCAATGGCGCGATCACCATCGGCACGCTCGATGGCGCAAACGTCGAAATACGCGAACATGTCGGCGACGAGAACATCCTGATCTTCGGCATGACCGCGCAGCAGGTCGAGGAGACGCGCCGCATCGGCCATCGGCCGGCGGATGTCATCGCATCGCAGCCCGCCCTGCGCCGCGCCCTTGAGGCTGTGGCGGCGGGTGAGTTCTCGCCCGAGGATCGCTCGCGCTACGCTGGCCTGTGCGACTCAATCTGGAACAGTGACTTTTTCCTGGTGACGGCGGACTTCGCCTCCTACTGGGACGCGCAACGCCGCATGGACGAGATCTGGCGGGACCGCACGCTCTGGCGGCGGATGTGCATGCTGAATACGGCGCGCATGGGCTGGTTCTCCTCCGACCGCACGATCCGCGAATACGCCGACGAAATCTGGAAGGCGCCGCATACCCGCAATCATGGCTGACCGCGCCGCCGAGCGTTGCGCTGCCCCCCTGTCGCCGGGCGCGGCCATCCGCGAGGACGGCGCAACCTTCGCGGTCCTTTCGCGCAACGCCGAAAGCATTCATATCTGCCTGTTCGACGAGCGCGATCGGGAAACCGATCGCTTTCGATTGCCCCAGCGCGAGGGAGACCTTCATTTCGGCTTCGTGCCTGCAATAGGCGCGCGACAACGATACGGCCTGCGCGCGGACGGGCCCTGGGCGCCGGAGGCCGGCCACAGGTTCGACCCGGCGAAGCTGCTGGTCGATCCCTATGCGACGCGGCTCGACCGCGCGTTCGCCTACGATCCCCTTCTCGCAGCGCCGCGCGACAGCGCCCACGACACCTCATCGCTCGTGCCCAAGGCGATGATCGAGGCGGCGGGCTCCGATGCGCCTTCATGCGTCCCCGGCGCGCCGCGCCTGATTTACGAGGTATGCGTCAAGGCGCACAGCCAGCTCGACGACGAAGCGCCGCTGGCGCTGCGCGGCACGCTCGGCGCGCTCGCCTCGCCGCATGTGATCGAGCGATTCGTCAGGCTTGGCGTGTCGCATGTGGAACTGATGCCGGTCGCCGCCTGGATCGACGAACGCCATCTGCCGCCCCTCGGGCTCTCCAATGCCTGGGGCTACAACCCGGTCGCGTTCATGGCGCTCGACCCGCGCCTCGCGCCAGACGGCTTCGCCGATTTACGGCGGCTCGTCGAAGCGATGGGGGCAGCCGGCGTCGGCGTCATCCTCGACGTCGTCTTCAATCACAGCGGCGAAAGCGACGAGTTTGGGCCGACACTCAGCCTGCGCGGTCTCGACAACGCGCTCTATTACCGCCATGCGCCGGATGGGCGACTGATCAACGACGCCGGCTGCGGCAATATTCTGGCCTACGACGAACCGGTCGTCATACGTCTCGTGCTCGATGCGCTGCGGCGTTTCGCCAAAGTCGGGATTTCCGGCTTCCGCTTCGACCTCGCGACGACGCTCGGCCGCAGGGCCGATGGATTTTCCGCTGATGCGCCTTTGCTGGCGGCCATCGCCGGCGACCCGGCGCTGCGCGACCTCACGCTGATCGCCGAGCCGTGGGACGTCGGACCGCACGGCTATCAACTCGGACGTTTCCGGCCGCCCTGGCTCGAATGGAACGACAAATACCGAGACGATGTCAGGCGTTTCTGGCGCGGCGACCGCCATGCCGCCGGCCCATTTGCGACGCGCATCTCCGGCTCGTCCGACCTCTTCCAGTCGCCCGAACGCTCGCCGTCGGCAAGCGTCAATTTCCTCGCGGCGCATGACGGGTTCTCGCTGCGCGACCTTGTCTCCTACTCCGTCAAACGAAACTCGGACAACGGCGAAGATAACCGTGACGGAAATCCATACGAAATCGCATGGAATTGCGGGCAGGAGGGCGAAACGGCCGAACCGGCGCGCATGGCTCGGCGCGCTTGCGATGTCCGCGCCATGCTCGCCACGCTGTTTCTGTCGCGCGGAACGCCGATGCTCACCGCTGGCGACGAATTCGGCCGGACGCAGCACGGCAACAACAACGCCTACGCGCAGGACAACGAGACGACATGGCTCGACTGGGCCGCCCGCGACGCCTCGCTCGCGGAATTCGTCGCGTCTCTGCAACGTCTGCGCGCCGCGCTTTCGGCGTTGCGCGAGGACAGGTTTCTAACGGGCGCGCCAGTTGCGGCCATGGCCCATGCGGACGCTGTATGGACGCGCGCCGACGGATGCGCGTTCGAAGACAGCGACTGGCCGGATGCCGATTTCATCGGCCTCACTCTTGCGCCGACCTGCCAAGCCGGCGAGCGGACGCATCTGCTGTTCAATCGCGGTTTCGAGGATGTTCGCGCAAAGCTGCCCGCGACTGCGGGCGCCTGGCGCCTCGCGCTCGACAGCGCGCAGGCAGGCGCTGATCAACAAGGATTGTTCGACGGCGAGGCGATCGCGACCGCCCGCTCGGTGCTTGCCTTTGTCGAAACCGACGTCGTGCGGATGCAGTCGCCCGGTCCCGCTGGCTAGGCGCCGAGCGCCTGCTTCAACTGCCGTTCGTCCAGCGCGTTCTCCCATTTGGCGACGACGACAGTGGCGACTGCGTTGCCGATCAGATTGACAGGGGTCAGTCCTTCAGACATCAGCCTATGGACGCCGAGCAAAAGCGCAACGCTCTCGACGGGGATAGAACCGGCGGAGGCGACGGTGGCGGCGAGCACGACGAAAGCCGCGCCGGCGACGCCCGCCGCACCCTTGGATGTCAGGAGCAGGACGAGCAACAGCGCGATCTGCCGGCCGAGGTCAAGCGGGGTGTTCGTCGCCTGGGCGAGGAATACTGCGGCTGTCGCAAGGTAAAGACACGTGCCGTCAAGATTGAAGGAATAGCCGGTCGGAATGACAAGACCGACGACGCCCTCATCGCAGCCTGCCTGCTCCATTTTCGCGATCATCCGCGGCAGGACCGACTCGGAAGAGGTTGTCGCCAGAACGATCAGCAGTTCCTCGCGCATATAGCCGATCAATTTCAGCAGACTGAAGCCCGCCATCCGCGCGATTGGGCCAAGCACGAGGAAAATGAAGACAAGGCATGTGGCGTAGAATCCGATCAGCAGCTTGCCGAGCGAGACGAGCGAGCCCGCGCCGAACCTGCCGACGGCGAAGGCGATGGCGCCGAGCGCCCCAAGCGGCGCCGCCCACATGATGAAGCCGACAATTCTGAACAACATCTGCGCGGCCTGATCGACCAGCGCCGTCACGCCAGCGGCGCGCTCGCCAAGTTGCGCCAGCGCGAAGCCGCACAAAACAGCGACGAACAGCACCTGCAACACATTGCCGTCGGTGAACGCGCCAAGAAACGAGTTCGGAATGATCTGCGTCAGGAATGAGGTCAGATCCTGCCCGCGCCCCTGCGCGATGTAGCCTTTGACCAACGAAACGTCGACGTGTGCGGGATCGATGTTCATGCCGACGCCGGGCTTCCAGAGATTGACCCCCATAAGCCCGATCGCGAGCGCAATGGTCGTGACGACCTCGAAGTAGACGAGCGCCTTCAGCGCGACGCGGCCAACCCGCGCCATGTCGGCCATGCGCGCGACGCCGTGAACCACCGTGCAGAAGACGATCGGCGCAATCATCATGCGGATCGCCTTGATGAAAGCGTCGCCGAGCGGCTGCAGCCTCGCGCCGAAGTCCGGCCAGACGTGGCCGATGACGACGCCGGCCGCCATTGCGATCAGCACCTGCGCCCAGAGAGCGGAGAGGGCGCCGAGAATGCGACGGCTGAGGCAGGGGGCAGAGGCGCTGCGCACTATGCTCGCCCGGCGCGTTCGATCATGGCGTCCTGCGTAGCATAAGGCGATGCGAAGAATCGCGGACCGGCAGCTTGAACCGGGCACAAGAGACCGACGGGTCCATGCTGCGGCAGACGATCATATCCTTCTTCGCTCCCCCCTGCCCCGTTCAGTCAACCATTTTCCAGGATGAGGTGACCGACGGCGGTATTGGACGCCGGCACGTGGAAGAAACGGTGCGCTACCTTCGGATTTGGGCCACCAGCTATGTCAGACATCGCGCCGCGCGCAATGAGCCACATGACGAGTTCGATGCCCTCGCTGCCGGCCTCGCGCACATATTCGATGTGCGGCACTTTCGACAGGCCGACCGGGTCGGCCACCAGACGATCGAGAAAGGCGTTGTCCCATTCCTTGTTGATGAGACCGGCGCGCGGCCCCTGCAACTGGTGGCTCATGCCGCCCGTCCCCCAGATCTGCACGTTGAGCGGTTCGTCGTAGCTCTCGATCGCCTTGCGGATCGCCTGCCCGAGCGCAAAGCAGCGCGCGCCCGACGGCACGGGATATTGCACGACGTTCACTGCGAACGGGATGACGGGACAAGGCCAGGCCTCGGGTTGCCCGCACATGAGGCTCAGCGGCACGGTCAACCCATGATCGACGTCCATCTTGTTGACGATCGTGAGGTCGAAATCCTGCTGGATCACAGATTGCGCTATGTGCGCAGCGAGTTTGGGATGGCCGATGACTTTCGGGACGGGACGCGGTCCCCACCCCTCGTCGGCGGGCATGAATTCCGCCGCCGTGCCGATGGCGAAGGTCGGGATCATGTCGAGGCTGAAGGCAGTGGCGTGATCGTTGAACACGAGGAAAATCACGTCGGGCTTGTGATCCTTCATCCATTGCTTCGAGAACTCGTAGCCGTCGAACACCTTCCGCCAGTAGGGTTCGTGCGTCTTGTCGAGATCGATCGCGGCGCCGATGGCCGGCACGTGCGAAGTGTAGAGGGATGCGGTTATCCTGGCCATATCAGACGTCCTTCCCACCAGCGGCCGCCGCGTTGCGGCCTGCCGCGCCCTGCGGCTGGCGGTGCGCCTGCGCGTCCCCATCCTCGCCTACGTAGCGATTGCCCTCGACCGAACGACCGCCGCCCACCATCATGTCCCGATATTCTTCCTCGGTCATTCCCGTCATCGAACCCGCCATCTGCTGAAAGCTCCTGCCGTCGGTCGCGCCGATCTTGGCAAGGAAGTAGATATTGCCGCCGAGCGCAATGCAGCGGTTGAGGTCGCGGGCGAGAATCGCCTGCTTCTGTTCTTCCGTCATCGCCCATTCGTCGAGATAGGCGCGCTCGTTCGCCTTGAAGCGCGCACGGTTGTCCGCCTTCATCAGGGACATGCAGAACTGGTTGAGCCAGTAGCCCCTGCGCGATTGATCGGCGTCGAAAATCGTCGTGCCGGGTACGTCGAGATAAGGCTTCTCAAGCGACATGGTCACGTCCTTCCTTCTTCGGGCCAATAAAGGCGCATCGGATTGTCGACGAGCAGTTTGCGCTGTAGTTCGGCGTTGACGGCGATATGCGGGATGAAATCGACCAGAAGGCCGTCGTCAGGCATGTGACTCTTGAGATTGGGATGCGGCCAGTCGGTGCCCCAGAGCACGCGATCGGGAAATTCTTCTACCACCTTGCGCGCGAAGGGAACGACGTCGCGATAAGCGCTCTGTTCGCCGTTCAGCGCCGGGGGCCCCGCCACCGATAGGCGCTCGGGACAGGACACCTTGCTCCAGACGTTCGGGTGCTCGCGCATGAATCGCAGGAACAGCTCGAATTCGGAGCCATCGATCGGCTTCGATACGTCAGGGCGGCCCATGTGGTCCACCACGACCGTCGTCGGCAGCGCTGTGAAGAAATCCCACAGCTCCGGAAGATCGACCGCCTCGAAATAGATGACTACGTGCCAGCCCAGCCTGGAGATATGGCCGGCGATGTCCATCAACTCGTCCTTCGGCGTGAAGTCGACGAGGCGCTTGACGAAATTGAAGCGCACGCCGCGCACGCCCGCTTGATGCAACGCATCGAGTTCGGCGTCCGTGACATTGCGGCGCACGGTGGCGACGCCCCGCGCACGACCGCCGCTCGCGCGGCATGCGTCCGCCATGGCGCTGTTATCGGCGCCGTGGCATGTCGCCTGCACGATCACGTTGCGCGCAAACCCGAGATGATCGCGCAGCGCGAAGAGCTGGGCCTTGCCAGCGTCACAGGGCGTGTACTTGCGCTCGGGCGCGAAGGGGAATTCGGCTCCGGGGCCAAAGACGTGGCAATGCGCATCCACCGCGCCGGCAGGCAGAACGAAGCGCGGCTTCGACGGACCATCGTACCAGTCGAGCCAGCCTTTCGTCTTCTCGAATGCCCCGGTGACAGGCTTCGACATCCGCGTTTCCCCTCGATCGATCATTATGCGTCAGACGCAGTCATTGCGACGAAATCCAGCGGAGCAACCCGTCCACGAAACGCCGGGAATAGATTGCTTCGCTCGCTACGACGCTAGCGCCCCCTGGCTTTCAACGCGGCATCCATACGCGGATAGACCTTTCGCGCATTGCCCTCGTAGACCTTGTGGCGCTCGTCGGCCGTCAGGTTCCCGGTCGCCTCGATATAGCGCTTCGTGTCATCGTAATTGTGCCCGGTTTCTGGATCGACCCCGCGCACTGCGCCGATCATTTCGCTGGCGAACAGGATGTTGTCGACGGGGATGACCCGCGTCAGCAGATCGATGCCTGCCTGATGATAGACGCAGGTGTCGAAGTAGATGTTCCTGAGTATGTGCTCGCGCAGCAGGGGTTTCTTCAGTTCCTGCGCCAGCCCGCGATAGCGGCCCCAGTGATAGGGCGCTGCGCCGCCGCCATGCGGTATGACGAAACGCAGAGTCGGAAAATCCTTGAACAGGTCGCCCTGGATCAATTGCATGACGGCCGTCGTATCGGCATTGATGTAATGCGCGCCAGTCGTATGAAAGCAGGCGTTGCAGCTCGTAGATACGTGGATCATCGCGGGGATGTCGTATTCGACCATCTTCTCGTAGATCGGATACCAGTGGCGGTCGGTCAGCGGCGGGCTCTTCCAGTGGCCGCCGGAGGGATCCGGATTGAGGTTGATCCCGACGAAGCCATAGTCCTTCACGCATTTCTCGAGTTCAGGAATGCAGGTCGCAGGGTCCACGCCGGGGCTCTGCGGCAGCATGGCCGCCCCGATGAAATGATCGGGAAACAGCCTGGAGACGCGCCAGCAGAGTTCATTGCAAATCGACGCCCAGGTCGAGGAAATCGCGAAGTCGCCGATATGATGCGCCATGAAGCTGGCGCGCGGGCTGAAGATCGTGAGGTCGCTGCCGCGTTCGCGCATGAACTTGAGCTGGTTCTTCTCGATCGACTCGCGCAGTTCGTCATCGCTGATCTTCAGCTCGGACGCCTTCGGCATGACGGAGGCGTCATTAATCCCGGCGATCTGCCGGTTACGCCAGTCCTCCAGCGCCTTCGGCGCTGTGGTGTAATGGCCATGGCAGTCGATGATCATTTCAGCCTTCCTCTCTGCGACAATCCGCCGACAGACGCGACGCCGCGATGCGCGCGCCGCGCCACCGCCAGGAAAATGCACCACATCGCCGCAGAAAAGTTTCCAATCTTTTGGACCGCTGTTTCATTTTCGCTATTGGCGGCCCGAGGCCGTCGCCCACCGGCAGGGAGCGAAATTGGACGGCGTTTCCAGTGGTTATTCAAACCCGGCGCCGTTCAGCGTCCCCAGCCCGGATCCATCTGACCGGCTGAGACGGAGACCCCTACCGAAAGCTTGTCCGTAATCGAATAATCGAAGCCGGCGCCCACCGTCCGCGCCCGAGCGGTCGGGGCGAAGGGGGAGGAAACGCCGGGCGGCGCGCCGACAGCATTGAACGAGCCGGCGCCAAAGGCAGGTCGAACGTCTGCAAAGCTTGAGGTTAGGTACGGTTTGAACCGACCAAGATCGTAACCGAGTTTGATCGATGTCCGTGTCGCGTCGAAACCGGCCCCGAAACCGAACGACGGATCAGAGGCGGCAAATCCCGAGCGCGTTTCGACGCCGACCAGAAAATCGCCGCCAACGCGGAAGTCGTAGCCGGGATTGAGCCCAGACGATCCGAGCGAGGCCGCGCCGAACGACGTGACAGGCGCCGCGGGCGCCGCGCTCGGCGCCACGCCTGCGGCAAATATCGGCAATCCAGCGCCGCCAACGACCTCCCACGCGCGTGCGGTTGGCGAGCAGGCGGCGACCGCCACGCAAGCCGCCGACGCCAGAACGAGGCCTTTCCGGGAAACGAGCATAAGGGTCATCTTGCCCTGTATCTTGCACCAAAGCGCGCGCTTACGAAAGAGCGGCGCCTGGACCGGGCGACCGTGGGAAAGGACGACCGGACCGCTCCAGCGGCGCCGTGCAAGCTGGTCACTCCTTCCAGGCTGCGCCCTCGAAGCCGGCCCGACCAAACGCGACCCCGCCGTCGACCGTCACCGTCGAGCCGACTACATAATCGCCGGCGCGCGAGGCGAGAAATATGGCCGCGCCCGCCATGTCCTCCGGCGCGCCGATGCGGCCGGCGGGCACGCGCCTTGCTACCTGCCCGGCATTGTCGCGGGCGTCGGTGTTCATGTCGGACTGGAATGGCCCCGGCGCGATCGCCGTCGTGACGATATTGTCCTTGATCAGCCGTGCGGCCATGCGGCGCGTCAGATGGATCAGGCCGGCCTTGCTCGCGGCATAGGGATAGGTCTCGAGCGGGTTGACGAAAATGCCGTCGATCGAGGCGATGTTGATCACCTTGGCCGGCCGCTCCTGCGTCGCCGCAGCGCGCAACTGCGGCATGAGCGCCTTCGTTAGAAAGAACGGCGTCTTCATGTTGAGGTCGACGACCTTGTCCCAGCCCTTCTCCGGAAATTCCTCGAAATCGGCGGCCCAGGCGGCGCCGGCGTTGTTGACGAGTATGTCGAGTTTCGGCTCGCGCCGTGCAATCTCCGCCGCTAGTTTCTCCACGCCTTCGACCGTCGAAATGTCGCCGGGGATGGAAATGACCTTTCCCGGCCCCTCCTTCGTCAGTTCGGCCGCAGCGGCGTCGCAGGCCGCCGCTTTTCGCGCGGTGATGTAGATGCGCTCGGCGCCATAGGCCAGGAAGCCGCGAACGATCATGCGGCCGATGCCGCGTGAGCCGCCCGTCACCAGCGCGACGCGGCCCTTCAGCGAAAACAGATTGTCGAACATTCATCCTCCCGTTTCGGTGTTTGCGCGAGCTTTGCCCACGGCGCCATTCGTTTTCGGAACGAGAGACGAATGGAGATCGGGCATTCTGTCAACTCGACGCGAATGCGCGCGCCGCGACGACGGCCGCGCGAAAGAAAACGGCCGAGCGAATCTCGCGCGGCCGTCTATCCAGCGCCGGAACAGGCGTCAGCCGAATATCTTCAACGCACTCGCCAGCGTCTCCCAAACGCCCCACGCGAGTGGAACGCCAACGGCAAGCCAGGCGAGCGTCGCTTTCATGTCCATGCCGCCGAGGCCGATGCCCTGGCCGCCGATCGGGCCTGACGGCAAGGCGGAGGCCGCCTGCAATTGCGCGACTTCATCATCCTTCATCAGCCATTTTGGATTCACCGGCCGGATCAGCAAATTGCAAATGAACCCGATGACGAGGAACGTAGCCAGAACGTACATCGTCACATCGTAAAGCCTGTCGGCGGGAACGCCTGCGGCCTTGTTGAATTCGCGTATGTAATTGACGACCACCGGCCCGACGATGCCCGCCGTCGACCACGCCGTCAGCAAACGTCCGTGAATCGCGCCGACGAATTGCGTCCCGAACATGTCCGCGAGATAGGCGGGAACCGTCGCAAAGCCGCCGCCATACATCGACAGGATGATGCAGAACGCGCCGACGAACAGGGCCTTCGAACCCATGTGCGCAAAGCTCGGCGCCGAAGCGTAGAGCGCGACGCCCAGTCCGAAGAAGACGAAATACGTCATCTTCCGGCCGATCTTGTCCGACAGCGACGCCCAGAAGAAGCGCCCCGCGATGTTGAACAGCGACAGCAGACCGGCGAAGCCGGCGGCGATGCTGGCGATGGCCGTCTTCTGGCCGGCGTCGAGCTGCGCGAAGCCGAACTCAGGCCTGCCGAGAAGCGCGCCGCCGAAAACTTCCTGCAACATTGGCGACGCCATGCCTATGACGCCGATGCCAGCGGAGACGTTGAGGCAAAGCACCGCCCAGATCAACCAGAACTGCGGGGTCTTGTGCGCGTCTCTCAGATGCACGTTTCCGCTGGTGATCATGGCGTTGGCGCTCGCGGGCGGAGTCCAGCCGTCCGGACGCCACCCCGCCGGCGGCACGCGATAGCCGAACGCGCCGGCTGTCATGTAAACGAAATAGCCAAGACCCATGACGACGAAGGTCTGCCAGACGCCGACGGAGGTCGACGTCCTGAAATAGCTCATGAGCATCGCGGCGAGCGGCGAACCGATCATCGCGCCGCCGCCAAAGCCCATGATCGCCATCCCCGTGGCCATGCCGCGCCGGTCGGGGAACCATTTGATGAGCGTGGATACGGGCGAGATGTAGCCGAGGCCGAGGCCGACGCCGCCGATGACGCCGGGGCCGATCCACAGCAGCCAGAGTTGATGGGTGATGACGCCGATCGCGCCAAGCATCAGCCCGCCGGCCCAGCAGAGCGCGGCGACGATGCCGGCCTTGCGTGGGCCCGCGTGTTCGAGCCAGCCGCCCCAGATCGCCGCGGACGAACCGAGCAGCAGGAAGAACAGGGTGAACATCCAGCCGAGATCGGAGACCTTCCAGTCGCACGTTGTCGTGAACAGGATCGAGGCGAAGCTCATGTCGGCCGGACAGACAACTGGCTTGGTTATGCCTACCGATTGCGCCAGCGGCAGCCAGAACACGCTGAAGCCGTAGGCCATGCCGATACACAAATGAATGGCGAGCGCGGCCGGCGGCACAAGCCAGCGATTGAACCCCGCGCGCGCGATGATGCGCTCGCGGTCGAGAATGCCGGGCGGTGTATCCGCCTCAAAAGTCGTCACGGACATAAACGCGCTCCTCCGTTTTTTTGTTAATTCGCCCAGAATGTCCCTATGCCCCGGACTTGTCGCGGCTGGAGTCCGCCCGGCCAGGCCTGATCGATGCGACCGCTTTGGTCAGCAAGGGATCCAGCGCGCCATCGCGCAGTCCGGGTATGGCGAGAAATTCGTCGCGCATACGTCGCGTCCAGAATTGATTGATGTGGTCAGCCACAGCCCTGGAGGCCCTTTCCTCAGGGTAGGACCGGAAGAAATCCGCAATCTGCCGCGCCATGACGACAAGCCGCCGGTCGCTGTCCTCCTCGGTCGCGTTCATTTGGCCACCTGCAATTCGGAACGGTCGATCCGGCGCAGCGTCACGTCCTCTTCGGCGTTCTGCTCCTGCCATTTGGAAAAGTGGTTGGTGCGCCTGACCTCGACCGCCGTCACTTTGTATTCAGGGCAATTCGTCGCCCAGTCCGAATTGTCGGTCGTCACCACATTCGCGCCGGTGGCCGCATGATGGAAGGTTGTGTAAACGACGCCCGGCTGTACGCGATCCGTCACTTCCGCGCGCAGCGAAACGTCGCCGGCGCGGCTTGCGAGCGAAACCAGATCGCCGGTCCGCACGCCCCGGTTTTCTGCGTCGAAGGGATGGATTTCCAGCACATCCTCATCATGCCAGGCGATGTTCGCCGTGCGGCGTGTCTGCGCGCCGACATTGTATTGCGAGAGGATGCGCCCGGTGGTGAGGATCAGCGGAAAACGCGGACCGGTGCGCTCGTCCGTCGGCACATATTCGGTGATCATGAACTGGCCCTTGCCACGCACGAACCTGTCGATGTGCATCAGCGGCGTTCCCTCCGGCGCAGCCTCGTTGCAGGGCCATTGCACCGAGCCCATCGCATCGATCCTGTCGTAGCTCACTCCGGCAAAGCTAGGCGTCAGCGCCGCGATTTCGTCCATGATCTCGCTTGGGTGAGCGTAGCGCATGGGATAGCCGAGCGCCCGGCTTAGCTCGACGGTCGCCTGCCATTCGGCCTTGCCGCCGAGCGGCGCCATGACCTGGCGCACGCGATTTATGCGACGCTCGGCATTGGTGAAGGTTCCATCCTTTTCAAGGAATGAGGCGCCGGGCAGAAATACATGCGCGTATTTCGCGGTCTCGTTCAGGAAAAGATCCTGGATGACGACACATTCCATCGCCGCGAGCCCTGCCGTCACATGCTGCGTGTTGGGATCGGACTGGGCGATGTCCTCGCCCTGCACGTAAAGCCCCATGAATCGACCGGCGACCGCCTCGTCGAGCATGTTTGGAATGCGCAGGCCAGGTTCGTCGTCGAGCTTCTTTCCCCACATTCTCTCGAACACGTCGCGCGTCGCGTCGTCCGACACATGGCGATAGCCAGAGAATTCGTGCGGGAAGGATCCCATGTCGCACGAGCCCTGCACGTTGTTCTGCCCGCGGAGCGGATTCACGCCGACTCCTTCACGGCCGATGGCGCCGGTCGCCATCGCCAGATTGGCGATTGCCATCACCGTCGTCGACCCCTGGCTGTGCTCGGTCACGCCGAGACCGTAATAGATCGCTCCATTGCCGCCGGTTGCGTAAAGCCGCGCCGCCGCGCGCACGTCCGCCGCAGGCACGCCTGTATGCCGTTCGCTCGCTTCCGGCGAATTTCTGTCGAGCGCGACGAAGCGCGCCCAGCTTTCGAATTCCGCCATGTCGCAGCGCGCGCGCACGAAGGATTCGTTCACGAGACCTTCAGTCACGATGACGTGGGCCAATGCGTTCAGCAGCGCGACATTTGCGCCTGGCGACAATTGCAGGTGATGCGCGGCCTCGACGTGGGGCGACTTCACGAGGTCGATGCGGCGAGGATCGATCACAATCAGCTTGGCGCCCTGGCGCAGGCGCCGCTTCATGCGCGAGGCGAAGACGGGATGGCCATCGGTCGGGTTGGCGCCGATCACGACAATGACATCGGCCTTGTCGACCGATTTGAAATCCTGCGTGCCGGCGGAGGTGCCGAAGGTCGTCTTCAGGCCGTAACCGGTCGGCGAGTGGCAGACGCGCGCGCAGGTATCGACATTGTTGTTGCCGAACGCTGCGCGCACCAGCTTCTGAATAACGAAGACTTCTTCGTTCGTGCAGCGCGAGGATGTGATCGCGCCGACGGATTCGCGGCCATAGGTCGCCTGGATGCGCCTGAACTCGGAGGCCGCGTGCGCGATCGCCTCGTCCCAGCTCGCTTCGCGCCACGGGTCCGTGATCTTCTTGCGGATCATCGGCTTGGTCATGCGGTCCTTATGGGTCGCATAACCCCAGGCGAAGCGGCCCTTGACGCAGGAATGGCCCTCATTGGCGGCGCCATCCTTGTAGGGAACCATGCGCACGACCCGGTCGCCCTGCAATTCCGCCTTGAACGAGCAGCCGACGCCGCAATAGGCGCAGGTCGTGACCTTCGAATGATCGGGCTGGCCGCGCGCGATGATGGAATTCTCGACCAGCGTCGCGGTCGGACATGCCTGCACGCAGGCGCCGCAGGATACGCAGTCGGACGACAGAAAATCCGTCGCGCCCGCAGCGACGCGCGACTCAAAGCCGCGACCGATGATCGTCAGCGCGAACGTGCCCTGCACTTCCTCGCAGGCGCGCACGCAGCGGTTACAGACGATACATTTCGCGGGATCGTAGGTGAAATAAGGGTTGGACGCGTCCTTGGCGTCAGCGAAATGGTTCTCGCCGTCAAAGCCGTAGCGCACGTCGCGCAGGCCGACAGCGCCGGCCATATCCTGCAATTCGCAATCGCCGTTGGCGGCGCAGGTCAGGCAATCCAGCGGATGATCGGAGATGTAGAGCTCCATCACGCCCTTGCGCAGATTCGCCAGTCTGTCTGTCTGCGTGCGGACGACCATCCCCTGCTCGGCCGGCGTGGTGCAGGACGCGGGCGTTCCCTTCCGGCCCTCGATCTCCACGAGGCAGAGGCGGCATGACCCGAACGGCTCCAGCGAATCGGTAGCGCAGAGTTTTGGAATTTTCGTGCCGGCCATCATGGCCGCGGCCATGACAGATGCGCCCATGGGAACGCTGACGGCGACCCCGTCGATGGTCAGCGACACCTGCTCCTCCGACATGCGGATCGGCGTGCCGTAGTCGATTTCCGTGATGAGGTGGGAGGCTTCGATCCGGCTCATTTTCGCTCTCCTATTCCGCCGCCTGGCGCTGCGGCGGACGACGAAAATCCTCGGGGAAATGCCGCAGCGCGCTCATGACGGGCATGGGCGTCAGGCCGCCCATGGCGCAGAGCGAGGCGTCCGTCATCACCTTGTTGAGATCATCGAGCACCGCGAAATTTTTCTCGCGCTCGACGCCTGCGACGATACGGTCCAGGGTTTCCACGCCGCGCACCGCGCCGATGCGACAGGGCGTGCACTTGCCGCAGCTTTCCTTCGCACAGAATTCGAAGGCGAAGCGCGCCTGCTTCGCCATATCGACGCTATCGTCGAACACGACGATCCCGCCATGGCCGAGCATGGCCCCGATGGCCGCGAAGGCTTCGTAGTCGAGCGGCGTGTCGAGCTGGTTCGCTGGCAGATAAGCGCCAAGCGGACCGCCGACCTGAACTGCGCGGATCGGCCTGCCCGAGCGCGTTCCACCGCCAAACCCTTCAATCAGTTCGCGCAGCGTCGCGCCAAATGCGAGTTCGACGAGGCCGCCGCGCTTCACATTGCCGCCGATCTGGAAGGGCAAGGTTCCACGCGACCGCGCCACGCCATATTCGGCGTAGGCCTGCGCGCTGTCTGCGAGAATGGACGGAACTGCGGCTAGCGACAGAACGTTGTTGATGACAGTCGGCTTGCCGAACAGTCCCTGAAGCGCGGGTATCGGCGGCTTGGCGCGCACGACGCCCCGCTTGCCCTCCAGGCTTTCGAGAAGCGAGGTCTCCTCGCCGCATATGTAGGCGCCGGCGCCGAGGCGCGCTTCGAGGCGGAATGCGCGACCTGAACCGAGAACGGACCCGCCGAGCACGCCGGCCTTTTCCGCGACGCCAATCGCGTCGCTCATCGTGCGAAAGGCGTGCGGATATTCGGAGCGGATGTAAATGAAGCCCCTGGTCGCGCCAACGGCGAGGCCTGCGATGGCCATGCCCTCGATCAGCAGGAAGGGATCGCCCTCCATCAGCATGCGGTCGGCGAATGTGCCGCTGTCGCCCTCGTCAGCGTTGCAGACGATGTATTTCTGATCGGCGGAGGCCTCGAGCGCCGTCCTCCATTTGATCCACGTCGGGAAACCGGCGCCACCGCGGCCGCGCAGGCCTGACGCCTGCAGGGAGTCGACGATATCGGCGCCACGCATCGCGATCGCGCGTTCGAGCCCCGCCAGTCCGCCATGCGCGCGAAAATCGTCGAGCGAGACGGGATCGATGGCGCCGACGCGCGCGAAGGTCACGCGGTTCTGCCTGATCATCCAGTCCATCGTCTCGACCGCGCCATGCGCCAGCGCGTGCGCGCCGCCGGTCAGAAAACCCGCGTCGAAAAGCCCAGCGACATCGCGCGGCGCGACCGGCCCGTAGGCGCAACGGCCAATCGACGTCTCGACTTCGACAAGAGGCTCCAGCCAGAGAATTCCGCGCGAACCGGTACGGACGATCTCCACGGCGCTCCCGCGACTCATGGCTTCTTCGGCGATGCGCCGCGCGACGGACTCCGCCCCGACCGACAATGCTGCGGCGTCCTTCGGAATGAAGATGCGAACGCTCATTTCGTCTCTCCGGCGGCAACCTGCGCGTCCTCGACGGATCCGTTCGCGCAGAGGCCGATCAGGCGATCTGCGTCGAGACGCCCGACGAGTTCGCCATCCACGAGCGCGGACGGTCCGAGCGCGCAATTGCCGAGGCAATAGACGGTTTCGATCGTCAGCCTGTCGTCGCCGGGCACATCGGGCGAAAGGCCGGCGCGAGCGCGAACTTCGTCGAGGAGTCCTTCGCAGCCATTGGCCTGGCAAGCCTCTGCACGGCAAATCTTGACGACGCGCCGACCGGCCGGCGCCGCGCGAAAATCGTGATAGAAGCTGATCGTTCCGTGCGCCTCGGCGCGCGAAATGTTGAGCGCGGCAGCGATGACAGGAACCGCTGCGGGGTCGACATAGCCGAATTCGTCTTGCAGCGCGTGCAGGATCGGCAGCATTGCGCCATCGAGCGCGACCAGCCGCGTCACGATCTCGCGCGCGACCTCCTCATTCCAGCCGGCAACTGCAGTCATGCTTCCTCCGTCCCTGCCGCTTTCGACGACTTGACCATGAATCTCATAGGGTCGCTGCGCGCGTAATCAAATTGTTATTTTCGAATGCTTGATTGTTTTTTTCTATCATTGACGAGTTTGTTCCGTTATATTTCAAAACACTAGCTTCACGATGGAATCCTGCGATCCAGCCAGTGCTGCAGCGCGATAGCTTGAAACTATCGCCCGAGAGCGCCGTCGAGCGCCGTGTCCGGCACGAATTCCGTCATGGCGAACAGGGCGCTGGCGAGCGGCGGGGTTGGTTCGCGCGCGGCGACGATCAAGCCGATCGTGCGCGTCGTGGCGGGTTCGACGAGCGGCGCCGCCGTCGTGCCGGGCGGCGCGCCGAAGAAATCAAGCAATTGACGCGAGACGATGCTGGCGATGCCTGGAATGGCGGCGTGCGTACACAGGTTGAAGATCGAGTTCGTTTCGATCATCGGCGTCGGGGCGTGGCCGACCGAGCGAAAGATGCCGTCGATGATCCGCCGGTTCTGCATGTCCGGCGTCAACAGGCAGAGATTGAGCGTCGCGGCCTGCGCCCATTCGATCGTCCTCGACCGCGCAAGCTCGCTGTCATCCCTGAACAGCACGACGTAGGATTCGTAATAGACAGGCTTGGGCTTCACATTGGAAAGCGGCTCGTTGTCGAGATAGGTGAGACCTACGTCCAGTTCGAAATTGTCGATGCGGGACTGGATTTCCTGCGAAGTCAGAGACAGCACGGTCAGCTTGACGTTCGGATAGCGCCGGGAGAACGGCGCCGTGATATGCGCCACCAAGGGCAGCGCCGTCGGGATGGCGCCGAGCCGCAGCATGCCGCGCAAGCCCGTCCGCAACTCCTCGACGCTCGCTCTCATCGCCTGCGCATCGGCGAGAATCCGGCGCGCGTGGGCGACGACAAGTTCGCCCTCTTCGGTCAAACCAATGAAGCGGCGACCACGCTTGACGATCATGACGCCGAGTTCGGATTCGAGCTGCGCAATCGCCGCCGACAGCGTCGGTTGCGAAATGTTGCAGGAGTCCGCCGCCCGGCGAAAATGGCGCTCGCGCGCCAACGCGTCGAGATACACGAGTTGCCTGAAAATCATGGCTTGAACGCCCGTCGAAACATTCGATGGCCCGCCTTCCCGGCGCACGACCGCCGCGCCCCGGCGCGTCGGCAATCCAGCCATGCGCCTGCCGTGGTTTTGCGGATCGACATCTTGCATATCATCAAGCGCACGGCTTGGCTAAAGCCGAAGCCGATGGCGGGAGGACGAGCGACTATGGCAAACGGGACAAAGCCGCTGCATGGGCGGGTTGCGCTGGTGACGGGCGGCAGCCGGGGTATCGGGCGGGCCATAGCGCTGGCGCTCGCCGAGGATGGCGCCGACGTAGCGATCGGTTTCCGGCGCGATGAACTGGCGGCGCAGGGGTCGGCCAACGCCCTGGCGGCCCTCGGGGTGCGGTCCAGGGCCTATGCCGCGTCGATGGAATCCCATGAGCAGGTCATCGCCATGGCCGACCGCGCCATCGCCGATTTCGGCTTCATCGACATTCTCGTCAACAACGCCGGGATCGCCAGCCGCGGTCGATCCGTGCTCGACACGGAGCCGGACGAGCTTGCGCGCCTGCTGACCGTTCATGCGCAGGCGCCGCACTGGCTTTCTCGTCGGATCATTCCGTCGATGCGCACGCGCCCGCGCGGCGATATCGTGATGATCTCCAGCGTCGCGACGCTGAAGATGGCGGCCAATGGCGCGCCTTACAACATGGCCAAAGCCGCGATGGAAGCCCTGGCGCTGACGCTGGCGAACGAGGAACGCGCGCACGGCGTGCATGTCAACATCGTCGCACCCGGTCTCGTCGAAACGGACATGGGATCGCGGCTCGTCAAGGGCGCGGCAGGCATCGATGATATTCACACGCTGGACCGGCACATGCCGTTCGGCCGCGTCTGTCAGCCGCAGGACATCGCCAACGCCGTCCGTTTTCTCGTGTCGCCCGGCGCCAGCTACATCAGCGGCGAGAAGATCAACGTGCACGGCGGCGGACAGCGCATTCCGGGCTTGTGACGAATACGGAAGGAAGCGGCGCCGCCGAGCGCGCGCCCGCTAATCCGTCGCGTTCCGTCGCGCAGATGTCTTCAGCTTCTCCAGATTGTCCATCAGCGCGTCCATCGTTGCGCGGTCGAGCGACTGGAACAGCGTGACGATGAATCGTTCGTTTTCCTCAGCGAACCTCGTAAATCTGGCGTTTCCCTCCTTCGACAGGCGCACGACGAATGCGCGCCGATCGTCCGGATCTGTTTCGCGCAAGACCAGCCCCTCCTGAACGAGACGCTCGACAAGGCCAGTCACATTGCCGTTTGACACCATCATGCGACGGGACAATTCGCTCAGGCGCAGACCGTTTGGCTCGCGGTACAATTGCGCCATCAGGTCGAACCGGGGCAGCGTGACGTCGAAGTGAGCGCGCAGGTTACGGCGGATCTGGCCGCTGACGAGATTGGCCGTCGACAGAAGGCGAAGCCACAGCCGCAGTTCGCGCTTGCCGCCCGCAGGCACGTTGCGAACGCTGGTTTCAAGGTCGTTCACTTCAGGATCGCGCACGGGGTCCGCTCAAGCTCGGCCGCCGCAAACGCGGCTTCGGCAGGAGGTTCCTTCATATCGCGCTTGACACGATGCTTCAACCTTATATCTTTTAATTGTAAAACAATTGAGATGGAGAGACGCGTGAGGATCGTTTGCGTCGGCGGCGGGCCTGCGGGCCTGTATTTCAGCCTTCTGATGAAGAAGCTGCATCCTGCGCATTCCATCACGGTGATCGAACGAAACAGGGCGTACGACACCTTCGGCTGGGGCGTCGTTTTTTCCGATCTGACGCTCGAATCGATGAAGGCCTGCGACGCCGAGACCGCGGCCCGGATCGAGACTGCCTTCAATCACTGGGACGACATCGAGCTGCTGTTCAAGGGGACGCGGCAGCGCACCAGCGGACACGGCTTCGTCGGCATCGGACGCAAGAAGCTCCTCAACATTCTGCAGGCGCGCTGCGAAGAGCTGGGCGTCGAACTGGCGTTCGAGCGCGAAGTCGAGTCCGATCTGGACTTTCCCGACGCCGACCTGATTATTGCTTCGGACGGCGTCTCATCGAAGATTCGCGAACGTTACGCCGACGTGTTCAAACCGGACATGCTGGTGCGTCCCAACCGCTACATATGGTTTGGCGCTCACAAGCTGTATGACGCCTTCACCTTCGATTTTCGAAGGACCGAGCATGGATGGTTCCAGGCGCATATCTACAAATTCGACGAGACGACATCGACATTCATTGTCGAAACGACCGAAGAGACGTTCAAGGCGCATGGCCTCGACGCGCTCGATCAGGCGGGCTCGATCGCCTTTTGCGAAACGCTGTTCGCTGACGTGCTGGAGGGCGCGTCGCTACTGACGAATTCGCGCCATCTGCGCGGGTCGGCATGGCTCAATTTCAACCGGTTGATCTGCGATCGCTGGAGCCATTTCAATGGCCGCAGCCACGTCGTCCTGATGGGGGACGCGGCGCATACCGCGCATTTCGCCATTGGCTCCGGCACCAAGCTCGCCATTGACGACGGCATTGAGCTTGCCCGGCAGTTCGATCGGATCGGGCACAACCGGACCAGCATCCCCGAGGTGCTTTCGATCTACGAGAAAATCCGTCGCGTCGACGTCGCGCGCATCCAGAACGCCGCCCGAAACGCAATGGAATGGTTCGAAGTCGTCGGCCGGCGCTATGCCGATGCGCTGGAGCCGGAACAATTCATGTACTCGATGCTGACCCGTTCGCAACGTATCAGTCACGAAAACCTGCGCGTGCGCGACCGGACATGGCTCGACGGTTTCGAGCGGTCGTTTGCGGCGAAGGCCGGCGCGCCGCCCGCCGCCCATCGCGTTCCGCCGGCGCTGACGCCCTATACTGCGCGTGGCGTGACGCTCGCCAATCGGATCATCGTTTCGCCTATGGCCATGTATTCGGCGACCGACGGCGTTCCAGACGATTTCTACCTCGTGCATTTCGGCGCGCGCGCGCTCGGCGGCGCGGCTCTGGTGTTCGGCGAAATGACCTGCGTCTCGCCGGATGCGCGGATCACGCCCGGATGCCTCGGCCTGTGGAACGATGATCAGGCCCGGGCGTGGACACGCATCGTCGATTTCGTACACCAGCGCACGCCGGCGAAGTTCGGCATCCAGCTCGGCCATGCCGGTCGTAAAGGCGCGACGCGAGTCGCCTGGGAGGGGATCGACGAGCCGCTCGAAACAGGCGCCTGGCCACTGATTTCGGCATCGGCGCTGCCTTATCTCGCGCACAGCCAGACGCCGAAAGCCATGGACCGAGGCGACATGGATCGAGTGAAGGCCGATTTCGTGCGCGCAACACGCCTGGCCGCGACGACAGGCGCCGACTGGCTCGAGCTCCACTGCGCGCACGGCTACCTCCTGTCGAGTTTCCTGTCGCCCCTGACCAACACACGCAAGGATGACTATGGCGGCGACCACGGCGCGCGCGCGCGCTTTCCGCTCGAAGTCTTCACGGCCATGCGCGAGGTCTGGCCGACGGAACGGCCGATGTCGGTTCGCCTGTCCTGCACGGACTGGTCGGACCAAGGCAACAGCCCGGACGATGCGGCGATTTTCGCCCGACTGTTCCGCGACGCCGGCGCCGACGTGATCGACTGTTCCGCCGGTCAGGTCACAAAAGACGAGTCGCCGGTCTACGGGCGCATGTTCCAGACGCCGTTTTCGGACAAGATCCGCAACGAGATCGGCGTGGCGACCATCGCGGTCGGCGCCATTTCCGAACTAGATCAGGCCAATTCGATTATCGCGGCGGGCCGCGCCGATCTCTGTGCGGTGGCGCGGCCCCACCTCGCCGATCCTGCATGGTTGCTGCACGAGGCCGCCAGAATCGGTCTGACCGAGGTCGCGTGGCCCCGGCAATATCTTTCGGGCAAAACGCAATTCGAGACGAACCTCCAGCGCGCGGCTACCCCGGCGAGATAGGACGAGAATATGCAGGAGACCGGGCTGCTTTCAGGACGTCATGTTCTCATCACAGGCGCAGGCGGCGGCATCGGCGCGGCGATCGCGGCCTGTTTCGCCGCAGCCGGCGCGCGCATCACGCTGGCAGGCCGCCGCCGCGCGCCGCTCGACGAGACCGCGGCGCTCCTCCCGGATGGCGCCGGCTGCATCGTCGAGGGGTTCGACGTCACGGACCCGGATGCAATCGCCGCCGGGGTCGCCCGCGCGCGTGAAAAGTTCGGCCGGGTCGACGTGCTCGTCAACAATGCCGGCGAGGCGCCGAGCGCGCCATTCGAGAGGACGGATCTCGCTCAATGGTCGCAGGTTCTCTCCGTCGATCTGACCGGCGTCTTTCTGGTCACGCAGGCGACCCTGCCGGATTTGCGCGCGCGCGGCGAAGGCGCGCGCATCATCAACATCGCCTCGACGGCCGGACTGAAGGGCTATCCTTATGTCGCCGCCTATTGCGCCGCCAAACATGGCGTCGTCGGACTGACGCGGGCGCTGGCGCTGGAACTGGCGAAAACGGGCATCACCGTCAATGCGATCTGTCCCGGCTTCACCGATACGCCGCTGGTTGAAAGGTCGATCGAACTGATCGTCACGAAGACCGGGCGTTCGCCCGCGGCCGCGCGCGCGGAACTGGCGCGGAACAATCCGCAGGGACGGCTGGTTGAACCGCGTGAGGTCGCCAATGCGGCGCTTTGGCTCGCCTCGCCCGGAGCGCAGTCGATTACGGGACAGGCGTTGCCGGTCGCCGGCGGCGAGGTCATGGCTGGATAGCCGGCTTGCGTTGGCAGGGGTTGGAGCGAGAACACGGAGCTGTCGATGTCAAGCGAACCATCATCGCATGCGGCTTTCCAAAACCGACCGCTTGGCCCGAGCGGCCATGTCGATAGTTTCGCACGCGACAACCTTCCGCCAGCGACGCTCTGGCCGGACTTCCTGCTGGATCGACCAGAATTCACCTATCCGGAATATCTCAACATCGGCGTCGAACTTTCGGACAGGCTGGTCGAGCGCGGCTTCGGCGAGCGTATCGCGCTGATCGGCAATGGCCGCCAGCGCAGCTACCGCCAACTGTCGGAATGGACGAACCAGCTTGCGCATGCGCTGGTCGAGGATTTCGGCGTGCGGCCAGGCCATCGGGTTCTCGTGCGGTCGGGCAACAATCCGGCCATGGTCGCCGTCTGGCTCGCCGCCACCAAGGCTGGCGCGGTCGTCGTCAACACCATGCCGCTGCTGCGCGCTGGCGAACTCTCGCAGATCATCGACAAGGCGGAAATTTCGCTCGCACTGACGGACAGCGGTCTCGCCGACGAAATCGAGGCGGCAGGCGCGAGAAGCCGGTTCTTGAAGCGCGTGGTGCATTTCGACGGCGGAGCCTCGTATGAGGCGGAACTCGACCGCGCGGCGATCGAGAAACCCAAAACATTCGATGCGGTCCGGACCGGCCGTGATGACGTCGCCTTGCTCGCCTTCACGTCCGGCACGACCGGACAGCCCAAGGCGACCATGCATTTCCATCGCGACATCCTGATCATGGCCGATGGATATGCGCGCGAGATTCTCGCCGTGACGCCCGACGACGTCGTCGTCGGCTCGCCACCGCTCGCCTTCACATTCGGACTCGGCGGACTGGCCGTGTTTCCGCTTCGATTCGGCGCGACCGCCGCGCTGCTCGAATCGGCGACGCCGCCCAATCTCGTCAAATACGTCGAGACCTACCGGGCGACCCTGATCTTCACGGCGCCGACCGCGTATCGGGCCATACTCTCGGCAAAGGCCGAGGGCGCGGACCTATCATCGCTTCGTCTCGCCATATCGGCCGGCGAAACCCTGCCGAAACCCATCTACGAGGATTGGGTGGCCAGGACGGGCGTGCCGATCCTCGATGGCATCGGCTCAACTGAAATGATTCACATCTTCATCTCGAATCGGCAGGGGCAGGGGCAGGCGCAGGCCGGCGCGACCGGCCGACCGGTGACCGGCTACGAGGCGCGCATCGTCGACGACGACATGAGGCCATTGCCAGCCGGCGTGATGGGTCGTCTGGCCGTGCGCGGACCGACGGGATGCCGGTACCTCGCCGACGCGCGCCAGCGCAAGTATGTGTGCGACGGCTGGAACCTGACCGGCGATACATTCATGTGCGATGCGGACGGCCTGTTCCATTTCATCGCCCGCGCCGACGACATGATCGTCTCGGCCGGTTACAACATCGCTGGCCCTGAAGTCGAGACGGCCCTGCTCTCCCATCCCGCCGTCGACGAATGCGCGGTGATCGGCGCGCCCGACGAAGATCGCGGCGAAATCGTCGAGGCGCACGTCGTGCTCAAGACCGGCGCAATCGCGGATGCGGCGATGGCGAAGACGCTTCAGGACCATGTCAAAGCGACGCTCGCTCCTTACAAATACCCGCGCTCCATCAAATTCACGAGCGCGCTGCCGAAGACTCAGACCGGAAAGATCCAGAGGTTCGTTTTGCGCTCACAATCCAGACAATAGGAGAGATCATGCACCAGATCGTTCAACCAAAAGGCTGGCCGCGGCCGAAAGGCTATGCGAACGGCGTGCTCGCCCAAGGCAGGATGCTGTTCGTGGCCGGTCAGGTCGGCTGGAACGCACGCGAGGAATTCGAGAGCGACGACTTCGTCAGGCAGACCGAACAGGCGCTCGCCAATATCGTCGCCATTCTGACGGAAGGCGGCGCGCGCGCCGAACACATCGTGCGCATGACCTGGTACGTCACGGACAAGACGGAATATCTCGACCGCCTCGCCGAAATCGGAAAGGTCTACAAAAATGTGATCGGCCCGGTCTATCCGGCCATGTCGCTTGTTCAAGTGGCGGGGCTGGTGGAAGTCGGCGCAAAGCTCGAAATCGAGGCGACAGCCGTCATACCGGCCTGACCGGAAATTCGCGCGCAATGAACTGGCGCCAGGGCGACGGGAGGCTGCCGCCGGGCAATGCGCGCGTTGTCGCCATGGGGAGGAATGAAAACCCTATTCGACCCGAAGCGCGCTTTTCACGATACCGACCATCAATTCCCGCGCAGGATTTTCGCCGATATCGAGCCAGATGCATCTGGCCTCGTGCCGTCCGTAATTCCGGTCAAGCGGCAGATAGACGACATCCGCCATCCTGGAGTTCGCCATCGATTGCGGCACGAGGGCGACGCCCATTCCTGTGGCCACCATGGCGAGCACGGTCAGCCAGTGCGAAACCTCATGCACGGCTCCGGGCTGCCCCCCGGCGGCGTTCAGGAGATTCATCACGCGGTCATGGTAATCGGGCGCCAATGGTCGTGAGAATGTAACGAACCGTTCCTGCGCCAGCTCTTGCAACGAGACGAAGGACGCCTGAGCCAGACGGTGATGCGACGGCACGCAGCAGATGAAGGGCTCGTCCATCAGCAGAATCGACGCCACGCCCTCGGGCAGCGGCAAGCCGTGAATGAACCCCACGTCGATCTGCCCGCGCAGGAGCGCCTCGAACTGAAGCGCGGAATTCATCTCGCGCAGGACGATCCGGGCCGCCGGATGCACTTCCTCCAACGTGCGCAAGAACTCCGGTAGCCTACGGAATATCATCGAAGGCGCAAATCCTATCCGCAATTCCACCGGCGCGCACGAACTGGCGCGACGAGCGATTTCCAGCGTCTCGTCGAGGTAGTCGAGCATCCGTCGCGCTCTGGCCCGCAGCGACACGCCTGCCGGCGTCAGGCTGACATGTTTGGAATCCCTATCGAACAGGCGAACGCCCAGGTCGATTTCAAGCTGACGAATCGCTGCACTGAGAGGCGGCTGCGATATGTTGAGCCGCTGCGCGGCCCGTCCGAAGTTGAGCTCTTCGGACAGCGCCACGAAATATTGCAACTGACGAAAGGTCGGGGCCATGCGTCCGGGATCATATGGCCTTTGATATGGTTCGCAACACAAAGAGTATTGGGCGGGCGCTCGCCCGGCCGGTACTCTGCGCAATTCAAGACGACAAGAACCGGGCCTGCTTTTGGGCAACCGGACCAGGAAAGGCGCCAGTGACGCGACGGGCGCAAGGGAGGTAACGATGTTGTTCATCGATCGCCGCAGTCTGATCGCCGCCACCGCCGCCATGACCATCCCGCATCGCCGCGCAAAAGCAGCGACGCCCATTCGCATCGGCGTCCTGACGGACATGACGGGCCCCTACGCCGACGATTCCGGAAAAGGCTCCGTCGTTGCGGCCAAGCTCGCCGTTGAGGACTTCCGGAAGCAGTATGGCGACATCCCGGTCGAAATCGTCTTTTCGGATTTTCAGAACAAGCCTGACGTCGCATCCAATATCGCGGCTGGCTGGTACGACAGGGATGGCGTCGATCTGATCATCGATGTGCCGGTCTCATCGGCTTCATTGGCTGTCGCAGGCGTCGCCAAACAGCGCAACAAGCTCGCCATCTTCAATTCCGCGTCATCGGCTCTCACCGGCGGCGCCTGCGGGCCGAACCACGCGCATTGGGCGTTCGACACCTATTGTCTCGCCAATTCGACGAGCCGCGCCATCGTCGCAGGAGGCGGCGACTCGTGGTATTTCATTCAGGCGAATTACGCCTTCGGAGCTGCTCTTGCCGGCGATTCATCGGCAATCGTGCAAGCTGCGGGCGGCCATGTGCTCGGCTCCGTCAAGTATCCATTCCCCGAAACGTCGGATTTCTCTTCCTTCCTGCTGCAGGCGCAGGCGAGCGGCGCCAAGGTCGTCGGCCTCGCCAGCGCCGGCGCGGACACGGGCAATCTCGTCAAGCAGGCAAACGAGTTCGGCCTGACCCGCGATGGCCGCACACAGCTCGCGGCGCTGTTGTGTCTTATTCCCCAGATTCACGCGCTCGGCCTGAAGGCCGCACAGGGGCTGCTGTTATCGGAGACGTTTTACTGGAACTTGAATGACGCGACGCGCGCATTCACCGCGCGCTATGCGCCGCAGGTCGACGGCGCGATGCCATGCACGATTCAGGTCGGCTGCTATTCCGGAGTCTTCCACTATCTGAAGGCAGTCGCCGCCATGGGCGTCGACGCAGCCAAGGCGGACGGCGCCGCGACACTCGCCAAGATGAAGGCGATACCGACCGACGACATCGTATTCGGCAAGGGCCGACTGCGCGAAGACGGACGAAAAATTCACGACACGTTCCTGTTCCAGGTCAAGACGCCCGAAGACTCGAAGCAGCCATGGGATTACTACCGTCTGCTCAGGACGACTCCCGGCGAACAGGCGTTCCGGCCGCTGGCGGAGAGTTCATGCCCGCTGGTTCGCAGATGATCAAAGCCAGGGACATGCCGCACTCAAACAGGACATATCGATCATGAAGCCAACAGCAACACTCGCCTATCGCAACATCCCCGACAGCTATGGCACCAACGCCTATCTGTCGGACCCGGATTTCGCGCATCTGCTGCGCATCTACCTCGATGGCGATGTGATGGCGGCGGTCGAGCCGCATTTCGTGGAACTCGGCAGCCTGGTGCGCGGCGAGATGGAATCGCTCGCGCTGGCGGCCGATCGCAATCCGCCCGTCCTGCACCTGCGCGCGCGCAACAGTTCGGATCTGCAGAAGATCGAGAAACATCCGAGCTACATCGCGCTCGAACGCTATGCCTTCTCCGAGTTCGGCCTCGCCGCCATGTCGCATCGCGGCGACGTATTCGGACGTGCCGAAAAGCTGCCGCCCGCGGTGAAATACGGGTTGACCATGCTGTTCGTGCAGGCCGAATTCGGGCTGTGCTGCCCGCTGAGCATGACGGATTCGCTGACCCGCACGTTGTGCAAGTTCGGCTCGAAAGATCTGATCGACCGATTCTTTCCGATGCTGACGACCCAAACCTTCGAGGATTTGTATCAGGGCGCGATGTTCATCACGGAGCAGGACGCGGGTTCCGACGTCGGCGCGGTGACGACGGAGGCGCGGTTGGAAAACGGCTTCTGGCGTCTCTACGGAGACAAATGGTTCTGTTCCAATCCGGATGCGGATCTCGCCATGGTTCTGGCGCGTCCGCAGGGCGGCGCGCCCGGCACCAAAGGCCTGTCGCTGTTCCTGCTGCCGCGCCGCCTGGATGACGGGACGCTCAACGCCTACCGCATCTTGCGGCTGAAGCCGAAGCTCGGAACGCGCTCGATGGCGAGCGGCGAGATCGTCCTTGAAGGCGCGGTCGCCCATCTTGTCGGAGAGCCGGCGTCCGGCTTCAAGCAGATGACCGACATGATCAACATGTCGCGGCTGTCGAACGGCGTGCGGTCGGCGGGCCTCATGCTGCGCGCGGTCGGCGAGGCGCATTATATCGCGCGCAACCGCACCGCGTTCGGCAAGGCGCTGATCGACCTGCCGCTGATGCGGCGTCAGTTGATCAAGATGACCGTCACGGCCGAACAGGGGCGCGCCATGTGCCTGCATACGGCGGAAATCCTGCGCCGCGCCGACGCCGGAGATCCGCTCTATGCCGGACTGATGCGCATCATGACACCGCTGATCAAGTTCCGCACCTGCCGGGACGCTCGAAAGGTGGCTGGAGACGGTATGGAGGCGCGCGGCGGCGGCGGCTATATCGAGGAATGGTCGGACGCTCGCGTGCTGCGCGACGCGCACCTTGGCTCGATCTGGGAAGGCACGAGCAATGTCGTGGCGCTGGACGTGAAGCGCGCGATCCGGCGCGAGCAATCGCTTGAGGCGCTGAAGACCTACGCCGCCCAGCTTCTCGGGAATTCCGGGATCCCCGCGCCGTCGCGCGAAAAGCTGGCGGTCGCGCACGCTCGCGCCTGCGCGCTGGCGGAAGCTGTCGTGAATGCGCCCGAGCGCGAGGAGGACGTGCGACGGATGGCGAGCGCCCTGTATAACGCGACCTCCGCCATCATTCTTGCATGGGAGGCCGCGCGTTCCGGCAGATGGCGGCGGCTCGCGCTGGCGCATCTCGTGCTGCAGCACAAACTCCTTCCGCAGGATCCGCTGGCGGCGTCGAGAGACAATCCGGCCCTGATCGACAGCCTGATCGGACACCACGAGATCGACGCGGACCTTGCCGCAACGGCGCTGCCCGGAACCTGTTGATCGCGGCTAACGCCGCCGGCCCGGGCGTCTCGCGCGCGCCTCCTCCCGCCGACAGAGAGGGCTGTACCTGACCGGACGATAGCGCGCGCGGTGCCATCGATCATCCCTGATCGAGCGCTGCGATCCCCGCCCTGCAGCAACCCGCTCGTGTCAAACGTGGCGCGGTTCAGGAATGCAACTGCTCGTATTTCTCCTGCAGTTGTTCCGGGCTCTCCTCCCAGTCGGGATTGACGACGATGCAATCGGCGGGGCAGACGAGCTTGCATTGCGGCTCATCTTCCGCGCCGACGCATTCCGTGCATTTCATCGGATCGATCTTGAAGATCGGATCGCCCGCCGAGATTGCTTCGTTGGGGCAGACGGGCTTGCAGGCGTCGCAGGCCGTGCAGTCTTCATTGATCAGCAGCGCCATGGTCTATCCTCTCGGTTTATGCGCTCAGGCCGCCTCGGCCATGCGCGTGAGTTTATCGTGACGGAACGCGCCCCAGAGCGCAGCGCCAATAGCGCCGGCGAAGATCGCATCCGGATGGGTCTCGATCGGTACGTTGACCTTCTCGCGCACCATAGCCTCTTTCATCGCCTCAACGAGACCGGCGTCGAGCGCCAGACCGCCGGTCATCTGGATAGCGCCATCCAGACCGCCGATCGTCTTCAGCAGCTTGGCGAGACGGTCCGCCATGGATTCATGTATGCCCTTGAGAATGTTCGGCGCCGTGATCCCGCGCGACACCATGTTGATGACGTCTGTTTCCGCGAGCACCGCGCAGATGCCCGACACCTTTTCGGGATTGTCAGCCTGCTTGGACAGCGAGCCGATCTCGTCCTGGGCGATGCCAAGATATCGCGCAATATTCTCGAGGAACTGGCCGGAGCCTGATGCGCACTGGCTGGTCATCTTGTAGTTCAGAACCTTGCCGCGATCGTCCATGCGGATCGCGCGGCCGTGCAGCGCGCCGGTGTCGAGAGCCACGCGGGACTCCGGCCGCAGGTAGATGGCCCCGCGCGCATGCGTCGTCATCGAGTAGAAGTGCCCGGTGTGGAATTCCAGCGCCTCGCCCTCGCCCGTCGTCGCGCAATAAGCGATGTCGGCGCGCTTGAGTCCAGCGCTCGTGAGCACCTCATCGTACATCAGCTCCGCCGTCTTCAACGGATCGCGTTGCCGCAGCCGGTCGACGCGCTTGGCGAGGCAGGTCTCCCTGTCGCCTTGCACATCGAAAACCGCAATCTTGATGGCGCCTGTTCCGACATCTATTCCTGCTGTGATAGGCATGTGTCTCTCTCCTCAGGAAACGACCGCACGACGCGCGAATTCGGATGCGCCAAGCGCGCCCGTGTAAATCGAGTCCGGATTGATGTTGATGGTCACGTCGCCGTAATTCTCCTTGAGGAGCTTGCGCAGTTCGCGCACGGCAGCTTCGTTCTTGGCGACGCCGCCAGTGAAAGTGAATTCATCGGTCACGCCGCCGGATCGCGATATGATGGAAATCGCGCGAAGGATGATCGCGCGATGCAGACCCGCGAGAATGTCCTCGCGTTTCTCGCCGAGAGATAGGCGATCGCGCAGTTCGGCGCCGGCGAACACCGTACAGGTCGAGTTGATGCGCGCCGGCTTGTTGGACTGCATGGCCAGAGGTCCGAGTTCGTGCAGACCCATGTTCATCTCGTCCGCGATATAGCCGAGATAGCGACCGCAACCCGCCGCGCAGCGATCGTTCATCTGGAAGTTCTCCACGATGCCGTGCTCGTCGATCTGGATTCCCTTTGTGTCCTGACCACCGATGTCCAGAACCGTCCTGGTTTTCGGGTACATCATATGAGCGCCAAGGCCGTGGCACAGGATTTCAGAGCGGATATGCTCCTTGGAGAATGGCAGGGTCACGCGGCCGTAGCCCGTGCCGACCAGATATGTCTCCTCCAGTTCGATCCCGAGCGTGTTCTCGATCATCGTGGTGAGATCGCGCGTGCCGTCGGTGATGTGCGCGTCGTGTTCGATCACTCGCGCCATGGCGCGACGGAACTTGTCGCTGAGGTCGCCACTCGGCGGCCGGTTCTCGACCTCGATGATCGACTTGTCGTAGGCGTTCAGAAGGATCTCGTGCGGGACATTTGATTCCTTCGCGACTTCTTCCGCGTAGACGTGGAAACGGGAGCCGGCTATGTCGCGAAAGAAATCCGACTTGCGCTTGGCGCCCGGCGCATAGAGCTGCGGCGCCTCGGCCTTCAACCGACTGAAGACTTCAAACAGCGCCTCGCGCATCTTGTCGGCGACGGCTGCGAACCGCGCGGTCTGCAACTGACCGATGCAGGTCTCCTCGAGATCGTCGAGCTGCTCGAGGAACTGCACGAGACGGAAGTTGCGTTCGAGTGCGCCAAGGAATTCCTGAGCGCGGAGATTGCTCGGATCGTCGGCGTGCAGCGCCCGACGAAAGAGCGTGAACCGCCCGTCGACACGCGCCTCCTCGCTGGCGACGCGCGCCGCCGTGCCATAGTTCGAGCGCGAATTTGTGATGCCGCGTCCGATGACATCCTGATTTTCGTCGAGCAGGACGGCCTTCGTCGTCGTCGAGCCCAGGTCGATTCCAATGAAAGTGCGCATGATCTCTCCTCAGGCCGCGCCGCGCAGGCCGCCGCGCTTCTGTTCGATCATCTGGAAATAGCTTTCCAGGCGGTTCTTGACGTTCGCCGCCGAGAAATAGCGGGGATCGACGAGGTCGGTCTCAATGAACGCGGCCGGCTTCCCCGTCCGCTTTTCGACCTCGCGCATCATCAGGAGCTGGCCAGCCGAGAAGCTGTTACAGCTCTTGATCGAATTGATCAGCAAGCCGTCCGCCTCATACTCGTTGACGTAATTTTCGAGCATGTCGACACGCATCGGCAGGTTCCGGTTCGTGTAGACGTTGAGGCAATATTCGGCGAGCGACTCGAGCGGCTTGTCGGGGTTGTGGCGAAAGCCGAAATCGTAGGTGCCGCCAACCTTGGTGTAACTCGACGCCACGACCACTGCGCCCTCGTCGTAGAACATCTTCCAGAACTGGCGGAAGTTCGTGTAGTTTGGCGGCCCCTCGACGACCAGGCGATAGCGCTCCTTGCCCATGTCGCCGTCCGGCGTCACCGGTCCCTTTCCCTCCCTGATACGTTGGTCGACCTCTTCGCGCAGGAAGCGGTAGTAGTCGATCGCCTCGTCGGTGCCGCGGAAGGCGCCGAAGATCGGGCCGATGTAATAGATCCCGCCGAAATAGGCGTCGATCGGCGACGGCTTGTGCTTCGCGCTCTGCAGAACCTTGACGAGATCGTCCTCGGCGACCGCGGATTTTTTCAAATATTCGCGCAGGCGGTCGATATCGAATTTGACGCCCGATACCTTCTCCAGTTTCGGAATCACGTCCTGCTTGAGCTGCTTGACC
This sequence comes from Pseudomonadota bacterium, assembly GCA_021781815.1. Lineage (GTDB taxonomy): Bacteria > Pseudomonadota > Alphaproteobacteria > Rhizobiales > Beijerinckiaceae > JAJXWB01. The sequence goes on from JAJXWB010000003.1 coordinate 59,976, forward strand.
ATGTAAGCGATCATGTCCGGCGTGATCTTGCCGTCAGCCATGTAGGGCGTCTGGAACATGATCGTCTCGCAGCCGTATTCGCGGCGCAGCAGTTCGAACCACTTCATGAAGGTGAAGCAGCCGGTATAGGACAACAGGAGCACATCCGGGTTTGGCAACTTGCGACCGTTCGGACCGATGTTGCCCCTCGCCATCATGCCTATGTCGGACTTCACGTAAGTGCAGACGTCCTCGGAGTGGCCGAGTTTCTCGGCTTCCATCACGTAGCTGCCGCTCGTGCGGCGCAGGCCGTTCTGGATGGCGTTGACCTCCGGCAGATTGTTGACCATGTCGAAGCACATGATCAGTTCGTTGAGGTTTCCAGGCACAAACGTCGCCGCGACCTTCTGCCCCGTCTCCGGCGCGTCCGACAGTCGATCGTAGTGCGCGGCCATCATTGCCTTCTGCTTCGCCATCGATGCGTCTTTGATGGCGTCCGCAGGCTTGGCCTTGGGTCGAGTGATGACTGTCATGCTCCGCTCCACAGTTTGATCGAATCGGCGAAAGTGCCGGCTTGTTCGCGAATTGGCTGCATCTGTCCCGAGTTTTCCGCATATTTGAACGCGATCTGCGGGATACCGTGCTTCTTCAGAACGCTCTGCAGAATCGGACGCTCGAGCAGTCCTGGATCGCAGAAGCTGGTCATCGCAAAGATGACGCCTTCGGCTCGATTCTTGCGGACGCTGTCGACAAGGTAGAGACCCTTCTTGGCCTCGTCCGGCTCGTATTTCGGCGGCGTCGATTTCGAATCGTGCAGATAGGCGCTCGCGAGATTGGCGAGCGGATCCCCCTCAAGCCTGACGTCGGAGTTCTCCCACCTCGTCACCAGGATGAAGTCGTCATCGACGATGTAGCAGCCGGAAAGCTCGATCGACTTGATGAGATTGAGCGGCGGCTGTTCGCAGAACATGCCGCAGATGACGACCCGCGAATTGTCTTTCATCGGCCGTGTCTGCTCACGGACCGAGTCGAGATACTCACGCAGGATCCTGTTGTGGTCCTCAACCGGAATAACCATGCCGGCGCGCAGGAGGACGTAGAGTTCGGACGATGGAACATTCCACGGCTGATCGGAACGAAGCTGATAGATTTCGCGGATGAGTCGCCGGTTCTCATTGAATACGGCGATCGAGGCGCGGATGGCGTCGTCTGTAATCGGCCTGCCCGTCATGCCCGACAGCCAGTCGCAAGTTTCCTTCAACTCGCTGCGATAGAACTCCCCGCCGAGATCATCGACAAAATTGTGCGGCAAGTCGATGTAACGCGATCCCTTGGTCGGGAACATGATCTTCCACATGCCGCTGAGGTTGCGGATCACGTCGCAGATCGAGGGGAACATCATGCCGTCGACGAAGTCGAGCCGGCCAGTGACGCCGAGTTCGATGGTCGAACGTGGAATGCGGCAGATGTAGCTCTGATAATAGGCGTCGCCATGTATGACTTCGAGCTGGTCGCCGCCGCCAAAGATCCCGAGCGGCAAACCGCCCGCGGCGTGAACCAGTTCGCGCGGCGCGTAATAGGGGAGGAAACCGACGACGATGCGTCCCGGCTTTTCTTCCTTCCATTCGCGTGCGGCGGCGAAGCTGAGGTCCGTGAACAGATCCTCGCACTTCTTGACGATGTCGGCCGTCGTCGGTTTCGGCTTGTCGAGCATGTCAGGCATCCTTCCAGCGCGCGGGGCGCTTTTCGATGAACGCGGTAAGTCCTTCGACCGCATCCGAGGTGGCCATAAGTTCGTCGAGATAGATCGTCTCGATCTTCCTGAGCTTGATCGAAACGCGTTCGACCGTGTCCTGCCGCGCCGCACGAACCGCGTGGCGCAGGGATGTCGCGCTTTTCGGCGCAAGGTGCTTGTCGAAATATGCGAGCGCAGCCGCCTCCGGATCTGCAGCTGTCGCGGTAACCAGCCCGATGCGCGCAGCTTCGTCCGCGTCGACCGAACGACCTGACAAAAGAAGGTCTTCCGCCGCGGCAAGGGTAATCCGCTCCGGAAGAAGGCACGACGCCGCCGGCGCGAAAACGCCGATCTGGATTTCGGGCTGACCGAACCTGGCGTCCTCGCCGGCGAAGATCAGATGCGCCGCGCTGACCAGTTCGAGACCGCCGCCCAGGCATTGGCCGCGCACGACGGCGAGCACCGGAACCGGCGAGGCGAACAGTCTCAGAACCAGACGGTGGAAGCCCTCGAGCATGGCGGCGCACCGGCCGGGCAAATGCTCTTCGATCGAAGCTCCGAACGAAAAATGACCGCCGCTCGCATCGATCAGGATACCCCGCAGCGCGGCGGCGTCTCCATGCTGCTCCAGCGCCTGCTCCAGCGCGGCGCCCATCGCCGCGTCAAGAATGTTCGCCTTGGGTCGGTCCAGCCGCAGCCGCAGGAGACGGCCGTCGCGCTCGAACCATATTTTGACGGGCGCGCTCATGCGTTTTTCGCCTTGGGGATCAGTTCCTCGATCATCCGTTCGGTCCAGCCCTCGCCTTTCGCCAGCCGCTGGCGCAGCGCGACGAAGTCGATCTCGCGGTCCTCCTTCGGGCCTTCGTTGAAGGCGCGGAAGCCCGTGCGCGCTTCCGCCATCATGTTGAGGGCGAGCCAGGCGCGGCTGTTTTCCTTGTTCATGTTCCAGGCGTTCAGCTTGGGCTTGCGCAATTCCTCGAAGCTCTTGGTGAGGCATTCCGGGAACGTGTTCATGAGTTTCGTGCACATGGCCTCGACCTTGATGTCGAGTTGCGACAGGTCGACCTCGCCGCGCGCCATCAGCGCCCTGCCCGCCTTCAGCGCCTCGCCGGTCAGCGGCTCGCCGTGAACGATGCGGCCGAATTCGTCGAGATAACGCTGCGTCTCGACGGTCGGGTTCGGCACGAACTTGCCGTCTACCTTGAGCGCGGGAACGATGTCGAGCGCCACGCCGAGGCGGTAGGCCTTGTGCGCCGACCACGGCTCGCACAGCGTGCCGGATTCCATGGCGCGCTCCGCGCCGACCATGAGCGGAAGGAAATCGGTTGCACCGCCGATCGCGGCGGAACCGTGCTTGGGGCCGGCCTGACCGAAGCGCGCCAAGTCCTGCGCGATCGTGAAGTCGCAGGCCATGCCGATTTCCTGGCCGCCGCCGATGCGCATGCCATTTACGCGCGCGATCACCGGCTTGTCGCAGCCCAGGATCGACGACACCATGTCGTTGAACAGCCGCATGTACTGGCGGTATTCCTGCGGGTTTCCGGCGTAATATTCGGCATATTCCTTGGTGTTGCCGCCCGTGCAGAACGCCTTGTCGCCGACGCCGGTGAACACGACCGCGACCACGTCGCGCGCATTCGACGCGGTTCGGAACGCACGGATCACGCCTTTCACCATGTCTGTCGTGTAGGAATTGTACTGGCTGGGGTTATCGAGCCAGATCCAGGCATTGTAGAGACCCGGCACGATCTCGCCGTTGGCTCTCTTGGCGGGACGCTTTTCGTAGATGACGCCCGGCGCTTTCGAGTGCGGGACGATGTCGTGGTCGACAAGATGTGCGGTCATGCGATGAATTCCTGTTGCTTTTAGGGAACGAGGATGGCGCGGCGTGCGATCTTGTGCGCGTGCACCTGGTCAAAGACGTCGTTGATGTCATCAAGCGGGTGTTGCTCGACGAAATCGACGAGGTTGATCTTGCCGTCGAGAACGAGGTCGAGGGCGGCCGGATAGAGTTCGGGCGGACACCCCCAGTTGCCGAGCGCCCGCGCGTCGAAGGCCATGAGGTTCGACAACCGAATCTCGACGCGATCCATCGTGAAGCCGACGATGCAAAGCGTTGCTCCATAATTGAGAAGGCTGAACGCCGTCATCTGGCCGGCCGCCGTGCCTGAGCATTCGAAAATCGTCCATTCGCTCACGGGCAGGTTCTGCGCCTTGCAGAAATCGTTGATCTTCGCCTTCAGCGTCTTGGCGTCGAAGTCGCGGGCGTTGAGCGCCAAGGCCGCGCCGTGCCTGGCGACCGCATCGAGCTTTTGCGAGTCGACGTCGATCGCGACGACCGTTGCGCCGAACGCCTTCGATATTTGCGCGCAATACCCGCCGACGCCGCCGACGCCATTGACGATCACGACAGATCCCGGCGAAACGCCGGCGCGTGTGACCGCCTGGTAGGGCGTCGTCACCGCATCAGCGACGACGCTCAGATCGGCGAGCGTCAGGCCGACCTTCGCGAGCCTGGCCTCGTCCACCCTGCAGAGTCCCTTGGTTGGAACGACAATGTGCGTGGCGAAGCCGCCGTGGATGTCATTGCCGGGCATCTTCTGTTTGCGGCAGATGTTCGGTCGTCCACGCAGGCAGGCGTCGCATTCGCCGCACGGCATCACCGCGGGAATGATGACCGCCTCGCCCATCCATTCCTGCGCGCCCAAGCCGCAGGAGACGACGCGCCCGGAAATTTCATGCCCGAGCGTCAGGTCGAGGGAATGGTTGGTTCGCACGCCGTCATAGAGATAGCCGAGATCGGTATGGCACACGCCGCAGCCGGCGACTGCAACCACGACCTCACCCGCGCCTGCGGCGGCGACGAAGTCCGATCTGATCATCGGCTTGTTTACGGCTGTCATCATCCAACGATGCGCCGCGACGCCCTGTCTCATCCGTTTCCCCGTTTTCTTGTCGCAGGCCATTGCGCCATTGCGATCCGTCTCGTTGGATGGTAAAGTAGTATCGAAATACCAAATAAGCAAGCGTCTTGTTTTCGGGTTTGAGGCAGATCAATACGGCAGGCCGCCAAACCGGGAATAGGTCGACAAACACGGGAGAACAGCATGAAGAGGCGATCATCATGAGCGCGCTGGAGACGAGGACAAGCCTCTCGATCGTTCTGACAGGATCCGGCGGAGCGGGTGTCATGACCGCGGGCCAGACGCTTCTCGACGCCGCGACCAGTTGCGGGCTTTACGGCCTCATGACGAGGTCCACCGGCCCGCAAATCCGCGGCGGCGAGGCGGCGGCGATGATTCGCCTGTCGACAAGGCCGGTGCAGTGCCCCGGCGACAAGTTCGACATTTTGCTCGCCCTCGATTTCGATAATATTCAACGGTTCGCCGCCGAGCTTCCGCTGGATTCAGCGAGCGTGATTCTCGCAGATCCGGCAGCCGGAGACCTTCCCCCGTTCCTCGCCCAAACCGGCGCCGCGGTCGGGCATGTCGAGATGAAGAAGCTCGCCAAGACCGTGCCCGGCGGACGCATTTCGATGGTTGCGCTTGGCGCGCTCGCCCGTCTCATCGGATTGCCTGAATCAGCGATCGTCGAGGCAGTCGCCGCATCGCTCGGCCGGAAGAAGCCGGAAGCTGTCCAGGCGAGCGAGCAAGCCGTGAGGCTCGGCGCATTGAACTCGCCCGAGATGAAAGCTCCCAAGCTGACGATTTCCGCTGCAAAGCCAGCCGGGCGCTGGTCGATCACCGGCAACGAGGCCACCGGCTTCGGCGCGCTCAAGGGCGGCGTCCGCTTTGTTGGCGGCTATCCGATCACACCGGCGACCGAGATTCTCGAATGGATGGCGCACACGCTTCCGCAATGCGGCGGCGTACTGGTGCAGGCGGAGGACGAACTGGCCTCCATCAACATGATCATCGGCGCGAGTTTTGGCGGAACGCCCGCGCTGACCGCTACCGCCGGCCCAGGCCTGTCGCTGATGATCGAGGCGCTCGGGCTCGCCGTGGCGGCGGAAATTCCGGTTGTCGTGGTGGATGTGATGCGTTCAGGCCCCTCGACCGGCATCGCAACCAAATCCGAGCAGAGCGATCTCAACATCGCTGTATTCGGGCTGCACGGCGATGCTCCGCATGTCGTCGTCGCGCCGCTGTCGGTTTCCGATTGTCTGATGACGGCGCAATGGTCCGTGCATCTGGCCGAGACGCTGCAATCGCCGGTCATCATGCTGTCGGATCAGTCGCTCGGTCAGGCGCGGGTCGTGATCGACAGGCCGCAGGACGTCTCGTTCGAGACAAAACGCCTGACGCCGCAGGCGCCGGTGGAAAATTACGAACGCTACGCGCTAGTCGAGTCCGGCGTCTCGCCGATGTCCATTCCGGGCATGGCCGGAGGCCAGTACACCGCCGACGGACTCACGCATAACGCGAAGGGCACGCCCTCCAGTCAGGCGCATGACCATGTCGGGCAGATGGACAAAAGGCAGCGCAAACTCGCCTCATTCGACTTCGGCGCGCGCTGGGCGGACGTCGATGGCGAGGGAGAGCTTGCGGTCATCACGTGGGGCTCGTCGAGCGAACCTCTGCGCGAAGCAATCGACATCGCGCGTTCGGAGGGCATCAAAGTCAGGCTCATCGCGATGCGGCTGATTTCCCCCGCGCAGCCGGCGCGCCTCGCCGAGGCGCTGAAGGGCGTCAAGCGCGCGCTGGTGATCGAGCAGAGCCACAGCGGGCAGTTCTGGCGCTATCTGCGCGCCTATTACGATCTGCCCGCCGACGTCGTTTCAATTCCGCAACCCGGACCATTGCCGATCCGGCCACGGGAAGCTCTGGAATATATCAGGAAGGGAGCGCAGGCATGAACATGATCCAGACGCCATCGCGCGAGTTCAAGCCCGCCGATTACAAATCGTCCGTGAAGCCGGTCTGGTGCCCAGGCTGCGGCGACCATTCCGTGCTGGTATCGTTCCAACGCGCCATGGCGCAGCTTGCGTTGCCGCCGGAAGACGTCGCGGTCGTTTCGGGCATCGGCTGCTCGTCACGCTTGCCCGCCTATACGAACTGCTATGGATTCCATGGCGTGCATGGCCGTTCGCTCGCTCTGGCGACGGGCCTGAAGGTGGCGCGTCCCGAGCTGACAGTCATCGTCGCGAGCGGCGACGGCGACGGCTTCTCGATCGGCGGCAACCATTTCCTGCATGCCTGTCGTCGCAACATCGACTTGACCTACATCGTCATGGACAATCGCATTTATGGCATGACCAAAGGCCAGCCCTCGCCGACGACAGAGCCGGACTGGGACACGGCGATCTCGCCGGGCGGAACGGGTCTGAGCCCGTTCCATCCGCTGGTGATCGCGCTGTCTTCGGGCGCGAACTTCATTGCGCGCGGCTTTACCGGCGACGTCGGCGGTTGCGCCAGCCTGATCGTGGAGGCAGTGCGCACGCCAGGTTTCTCCTTCGTGCAATTGCTGAGCCCCTGCGTGACCTTCCGTCCAGACCAGCAGAAAGGATGGAAGAGCATTGTGCATGACGCTGTCGTGCCAGAAACCGACGATCCGGGTCTGGCCGCCCGTCGCCTCATGACAGACGACGGCTTCAACGTCGGCATCCTCTATCGCGGCCATCGTGCGCCCTACCAGCCGAAGCCGATCGCAAATTTCGATCCCTCCCGTCTCGAAGAGGAATTTGCAATATGAAGAGCCCCGACAAGCCGCGTGAAGCGCCTACATTCGACAGCGTCGCTGAATTTTTCGCGCAGGCGCTGGCGATCGAGGTGGAAGCGTCCGAACGCTACAGCGAACTCGCAGATCAGATGGAAGTGCACAACAACCACACGATCGCCGACATTTTCCGCAAAATGGCGTCCATCGAAGGACTGCATCGCGACGAGATCAGGCGGCGCGCGGGCGCCACGCTGGCCGGAGGCCGTCCCGCCAGTTTTTCGTGGCTTGCGCCGGAGGGGCCGGAGGCGATCGACTTCGGCGAGTTGCATTACAAGATGACGCCGCGCCAGGCGCTGATGCTCGCACGGCATAACGAGGAGCGCGCGGTCAAGTATTTCGAGGCGATCGCGGCAGCGGCGAATGACCCGGAAATCAAGGCTTTCGCGTTGACCATGGCCGAGGACGAACGGCACCACGTCGTCATGGTCGATCAGTGGCTCGACAAATACGATCCGGATGATCCGGACTGGGCCGAGGATCTCGATCCGCCGGTCATTTCGGAATAGCGCCGGGCCGTTCAGTTTTGCTCGACGACCGCCGGACGGCCTGCGCGCGCCTGAGCGCGCTCGTGCTTGCGGCGGTCGCTTTCGATGATCTTGAGGAGCGACGTGATCGACACCGACCGCAGGGTCGTCACCGCGATATCGTCGATATCGGTCAGAACCTTGTGCAGCGCACGGCTTTCCTCGTTGTCCTCGGCGTTCGCACTGTCGAGATCGGGCGAGGGATCCTCGAACAATTCGACGATATCGAGCAGCGTCACACGCTTCGGATTGCCGCAGAACCGATAGCCACCGCCTGGACCACGCACTGATTCGATCAGGCGCGCCCGCACCAGCGTGCGCAGGACCTTGGCCAGATGGTTGAGCGAAATGTTATATTTTTCGGCGATTTCGCCGGCGGAGATCTGCTCGTCTGCGTGCGCCGCCAGCTCAAGCACCGCATAGAGGCCGCATATCGTCGCCTTCTGTAATTTCATTGGCTCGCAATCTTTCCGTTTGGCTTGCCGCACGCCTCGGGCGTCTCGACGAATCCATCGGACACATATGTGATATACCGCCTGCTCCGGCCAATGTCGCCGGCGCAGGCCACGCCGGCGACCACGACGCCGCGTCGACGCAGGGGCAAAGCCGCGCTAGCCAATTTCTTTCTCCATCTGGATATAGCGCCCAAAGATCATTCCCTGGCTGCGGAAAAATGCGAGGACCAGATCAGAATCGCGCTCGATGAGCGTGCTGACTTTCTCGACGCCGGCACGCTGAAATATCTTGCAAATCTCGTCGAACAGCCGTGTCCCGACATTGTTGACGCGAATTTCCGGGTCGACCGCCACGGCAAAGACCCAGCCGCGCGGCTCGGCTCCGAATTCAAAGGCGCGTATCTCGCCGGTGATGAAACCGACGACATGCCCTTCGATCTCGGCGAGCAGGAATGCGCGCTGGTCGGCCCGGTCATCGGAAAATTGCGCGAGCATGTCGCGCCAGTAATCCGGCTTGGACTGGCCGGTCGTCGCTTCGTCAAGTCCAACAATCGCTGGCAAATCCATCGGATTGGCCCGCCGGATCGCGACATCTCGGGCGTTTCTGGCCGATTTCGCCCCGATTTTCATCCACGCCTCTCTGCTGCTTCGTTTCCGTCCCGACGGCAGTATAGAGGTTTTGCTTTCCGCGCGAGAGGCGTCACGAGGGCGCCGACCACGCCCTAGATATAGTGTCGCGCCGAGACCTCCGCGTCAGTTTCCGGCGTCAGCGCGTTTTCGAGCGCAGGCAGCAGCGCGCGCTCCTCCTTTTCGATATGGGATTGCAGCCGCTCGATCAGTTCCGCGCAGACGCGACGGATGGACGTCCGGCTCTCATCGGAAAATCCGCTGGCCGCGGCGTTGTCGGCGCATCTGCCGAGATCCTCGAAGACCTCGCGCAAAACGAGATGCTCCTCGGTCAGCAATTGCCCGAGGTCGCCGTCTCCAAATTCCGCGAGCAGCGGAAAGAGCGCCTGCTCCTCGAAATCAAAGTGCGCCAGCACTTCTCCATCGAGCGTGCGACGGAGGCGGACCAGGAGGCGTCCAAGCTCCTCGCCGGCGTTCGATGAGGTCGACTTGCCGGCGAGCGCAACGCGCTCCACCTCACCGAGCAGCGCCAGCGACGCCATGTGTTCGTCGTGCAGAATTCGAGACGCGGAATATTGCAAACTCATCGCGCGGCTTCCTTTCGACTGTCACAAATCGAGCGCGAGCGTCAGGCTTTGCGTTGGCTTGAATCCCAAGCGATCAAGGAAGGCAAGCAGCGACGCATTGTTCCATTCAACGACCGTGCGGACGCGCTCGACGCGCAGGTTGGCGAGCTGGGTCAGCAGTTGCGTGAGCAGAACCGACCCCACATTCTGGCCGGCGAATTCATCGTCGACGCCGATCGTGTCGAGAACCGCCTCAGCCTCGGCCTGTCCGAACTCGCCGTAATCGACACGCGCCATGATGAACCCGGCCGGCGTGCGGTCGACCTCGGCCAGCATGGACATGCGCACGCCATTTTCGCGCAGAACGTCCTTCAGCTTGCGCTTGAAATAGGTCGAGCGATCGCGGCCGGTGATGTCGCGGTCGATGCCGATGATCGACGGCAGGTCGGTTTGCGTCAGGGAGCGTACGGAGATCCGGTCCTCCGATAGATCCCGGCCCTCGCTTTCGGCTTCTCCCGGCCGCAATTCATTCGGAAACTTGGCGCAGGGACGGCCGAGAACGAGGCGACCGCCAAGCCTGAAGCCAGCCGAACCGAGAAAGTGGATCAGCGGCTCGTTTCTCCAAGCGACCTGTGTACGCAATGCATGCGCCCCGCGCCCGCGCGCCGCAAGCTGCAGCTCCTGCATAAGACGATGCGCGCCACCGCGCCCACGCATGGACTGATCGACGCCGATGGCATCGAGCACCGCCACCGGGTGACGCCCGCCGAATTCGCCGTCGAGCATGTGGGCGAGAGCGAAGCCTTGCATCACGCCGTTCTCGACGAAGCCCAACGAGATGAATGCGGTTGGATCAGCGAGGCTGCCGCCGAGTCGGTTTTCGAAGAAGCCCCTGCGCGACTGGCCGGCGATTCCGTGGTCGATTTCGATGACGCGATCGAGATCGGCGGACGTCAACCGGCGGACCGAGCCAACCGCTGTTTGCCTGTCACCGTTCGACATGTTGTCCCGCTCCCGTTGTCCTACCCCAGCGGCGTGGCCGCCGGGGTGATCTCCCTATTTCATATATTTTCGTACTCTTATGCGAAAATAACCGAAACGATACGTCTGCGCAAGCGGATGCGGTCCGGAAAGTTGCGGGCCTTGCTCCAGATCAATCGCTCGGGACCGTCAGCCAGTTCAATCGCAGTCGCGGCGGCTCGTCTGCGCCAGCGCGCGCGAACATCAAGCCGACACCATCAAGCGTCCATCGTCCAGCCTGTCCGCTCCCGACCGACCTCCGGCGTCAGCGCCTGCCGATTGCAGCCGACAGGGCCAATTTCCGGCCTTTCCACGAGGAAGGCGCATCACCGGACCATCCAGGTCACACCGGCGATTCAAGCGCGGGCGTCAGGACTGCGCGGCAATCGCCAAATCCGATGCTCGCGAAACCTTCGCGGCGCCCGTGCGCGCGAAGGATGATCTCGTCGCCATCGAACAGGAACGTGCGCGTCTCGCCGGTCGGCAGCTTCAACGGCTCTTTGCCGCCATTGCTGATTTCGAGAAGCGAGCCGAGTCCGTCGCGCGTCCTTGATGAAATCGTGCCAGTTCCGAACAGGTCGCCGGGATTGAGATTGCAGCCGTTGGCGGTGTGATGCGCCACCATCTGCGCCGGCGTCCAGTATATGTCGCGCGAGGAGCCGATCGAGAGCCGGTGCGCGGGAATATTTTTCGCGCGCATTTCGACCGTCGTCAGCAGCGCTTCGAGTTCGAGCGCCAGCGCGCCCGATTTCCGGTCCGTTTCGTCGTAGAGATAGGGAAGCGGCTGCGGATCGCCGGCGGCGCGAGACGCCTGCCCCGTCCGAAACGGCGCGAGCGCCTCCGGTGTGACGATCCAGCCGGAAATCGTCGTCTGGAAATTCTTGCCGAGAAACGGACCGAGCGGCTGATACTCCCACGCCTGGATATCTCGCGCGGACCAGTCGTTGAGCAGGCAGTATCCTGCGATGTGATCGGCGGCTGCGCCGATCCTGACCGGCTCGCCCAATTCGTTGCCAGCGCCGATCCAGATACCCATTTCGAGTTCATAGTCGAGCCGCTGGCAAGGTCCGAACGCCGGACTGTCGACGCCCGACGCCATGATCTGCCCCAGCGGTCGCCGCACCGGCTCGCCCGAGATGCGGATCGACGATGCGCGGCCGTGATAGGCGATCGGAATCCACTTGTAATTTGGCATCAACGGATTGTCTGGCCGAAACAGTCTCCCAACGTTCGCGGCGTGATTGATGCCGGCATAAAAGTCCGTGTAGTCGCCCACACGCGCCGGAAGATGCCGCCGGCACGCGGCGGCCTCATGTAGAAGGCCCGGCCGCAGCGGCGCGCCTTCAGCCAGCAAGGCGCTCAACGCCACACGCAGGGCGCGGCGAATCGTGGCGCCCGCGCCGAGAAAGTCGTTGAGCGTCGGCTGCGCCGCGAGCGAACAGGCTGCTTGCGCGGTTCCGCTCAACAGACCAGAATCCCGCAGCCGTGCGAGATCGACGACGCTGTCGCCAATCGCGACCGCTCCGCGCCGCGTTTCGCCACGCGGCTGGATCACGCCGAAAGGTAGATTCTGGATAGGAAAGTCGGGATGACCGTTCGCCGAAGCGACCCAGGATTTCAGCGTCGGCGCATGGGTGCCATCGATCATGTCGTCACTTCTTCGTCGGGTCGAAATGTATGCGCAGCGCGTGGCCATAACCGCCATAGCCCTGCTGAAGTTCCGGCGCTGCGGCTGCATAGGCCGACACGCGCTGCGCAAATCGCGTCTCGAACATGAAAGCCATCGTATTTTCGAGTTGGTTCGGCTTCAACTCCGCCCTGCTTGCGGCATCGAACGCATCGGCGTCCGGCGCGGCGCGCCACCGGCCGATGTCGACCTTCTTGAATTTGCCCCGGTGTGTCACGCTCGGCCGGATGCGATAAAGCCAGCTCCGCTTGTTGGCGGCGCGCGGCGGCGTCGGGCGTGGTCTGGAAATTCATGGCGACCTCCCGATTCCGAAGCTCCATCATATATTCGCCGCCGCGGAAGCGAGATGCGGCGTCGCCGCTCGCCGCAGCGCAGCAAATTTTTGGCGCCTTGCGCAAAACACTGTGCTTAGGCGCGTTTCCCGGCTAAAAGGCGGGCCGAATTCAGTTCGTCCGACGCGCTCTGCGCGCCGACAGCGAGAGCGAGAAGCAAATGTTCGAAAATCTGGCGCCCGCCAAGCCCGACCTCATCCTGTCGATCATGCAGCAGTTTCGCGAAGACCGCCGCGCAAACAAGATCGACCTCAGCGTCGGCGTTTACAAGAACGCTGCCGGCGGCACGCCCATCATCAAGGCGGTGCGCGACGCCGAGGCGCGGCTGTACGAGAGCCAGGAGACCAAGACCTATCTGGGCACAACCGGCGACGCTGGCTTCAACGCGGCCTTGACCGGCCTTGTATTCGGCGCGGACGCTGACCGCAGCCGACTCAGCGCCGCCCAGGCGCCGGGCGGCTCGGGCGCGCTGCGCATGATCGCCGATCTCATCCGCGCCGCGCGGCCGGAGGCTACGATCCACGTCCCGGACCCGACCTGGGCGAACCACATCCCCTTGCTGTCCAGCGCTGGCCTCACGCTCAAGAGCTACGCCTATTTTGACGCAGCGACCGGCGCAGTGCGCTTCGACGCGATGATGCGCGACCTCGGCGCCGCCCGGCGCGGCGACGTCATTCTGCTGCACGGCTGCTGTCACAATCCGACGGGCGCCGATCTCGACGCGGCGCAGTGGAAGTCCGTCGGGACGCTGCTGCTCGACCGCGGGCTGCTGCCGCTGGTCGACCTCGCCTACATGGGCCTCGGCGTCGGCCTAGAGGAAGACGCCTTCGGCGTGCGACATCTGGCGACGATCGCGCCGGAGATGGCGGTCGCGGTCTCCTGCTCGAAGAATTTCGCGGTCTATCGGGACCGCGTGGGCGCGGCGATCATTCTGTCGGCCACTCCGGCGCAGGCGGAAATCGTCACCGGCAAGCTCGGCGCGATCGCGCGCAGCCTGTGGTCGATGCCGCCGGACCATGCGGCGGCGGCCGTGCGCATCGTCCTTGAAGACAACGGCCTACGCGCGAGCTGGAAAGCCGAACTCGATTCGATGCGCGAGCGAATCCAGACCCTGCGCGCCGACCTCGCGCTCGCGCTCAACCGGCAGTCCAATTCACAAGCGTTCGATTTCATCGTCAAGCAGGCCGGAATGTTCTCACGGCTGCCGCTGACCGAAGGCCAGGCGCAGCGGTTGAAGGACCAGCACGCCGTCTACATCGTGCCGGACGGGCGCATCAATGTCGCAGGGCTCAACGCCGAGAACACCGAAGTTTTCGCGCGCGCCTACGCCCAGACGCGCTGAGGGGCGACGCAGCGGCAGACGACCGGAATTCTTAACCAAGTTCTGAAACCATGTTTCGGATTTGGTGTGAGAAGCCTTGCCATGGTCAGCCGTCGTCAGTTCTGCATCGGGGGCGCCGTCGCATTCGGGGCTCCATTGTCGGCATGCTCCACAGGCGAGATGCTGACGCTCGACTCCCGCAGCGCGCGCCCGGAACTCGCAACGCGCACTCTTGCGACGCCGGACTACCGCGCCGTCTACGGAGAATATCCCGGCGAGCCCTTCGCCATCGAACCGTTCGACTATCGCCAGGTCGATGCCCGCTATCTTCGCCAGACCGTCGAATGGCGCGGACCGGAAGGACCAGGGACGATCATCGTCGATCCGGCCAACAAGCATCTGTATTTCACCGAGAGCGCCGGCCGGGCGACCCGCTACGGCGTCGGCGTCGGTCGGGAGGGTTTTTCCTGGTCCGGCCACGCGCAGATCAACATGAAGCGCAGTTGGCCGGACTGGATTCCGCCGCATGAAATGGTCCTGCGCAGTCCCGAAATCATGGCGCAGCTCGAAAAGACGCCGCGCGGTCTCGGCGTGCCCGGCGGCCCGCGAAGTCCGCTCGGCGCGCGCGCCATGTACCTGTTCGGCGATGGGCGCGACCTTGGATACCGCATCCACGGCACCACCGAACCCGAGACAGTGGGCACGAACGTGTCATCCGGCTGCATCCGCATGATCAATCAGGACATCGTGCACCTCTATACGCGCGCCGCGATCGGCACGCGCGTGACGGTCCTGGCGTGAGCCGATTCATCCGGACCCGGCCGGAAATCCGCCGGCAGCGATTGCACAGCTTGGCGCCCAGTCGCCGGAATCACAACGCCCGGCTTGGCCGCCCAGTCAAACCCATTTGATTTTATTTGTGTTTCAGACGCCTCTTGCCGAAGCGGCCCGGGAGGGCCATGTTGCGGGAACATGAAAGACTCTCAGGAAATTGTTCTCATTGAAGCCCTGAAAAAAGTCGACGCGCTCGGCGATGTGGCGCCCGCCCACGTTCAGGATCCGATGACCATGGTTTTGCGCCAGCGCGCGATCCAGGACGACCTGATGCGCTGGGACGACAGCCGCGGCCGTTACATCCTCACCGGCACCGGCCGCAGCCGGATCACAGCCCGCTCGCGCGGGCCTGGCGCCGTGGTCCGCTTCCGCCGGCGCGAGGATGGCGAAACATCCGCCGTTCGCAAGGCGGACTAGCTTCGTCACGCTCTTTTGTCCGACGATCTCGATTTGCGCGCGGTCTTGCTCTAGTCTGCGCGCAAGCGCGCCGCGAGGCGCAATCGAGATTGCTGGAGGAGCGTCCACATGAAAACCCGCATCACCGAAATGCTCGGCGTGCAGCATCCGATCGTGCAGGGCGGCATGCACTATGTCGGCTTCGCCGAAATGGCCGCCGCGGTGTCCAACGCCGGCGGCTTCGGCATCATCACCGCGTTGACGCTGGGCACGCCGGAGAAGCTCGACCAGGAGATCAAGCGCTGCCGCAAAATGACGGACAAGCCGTTTGGCGTGAACCTGACGTTCCTGCCCATCGTCAACACGCCCGACTATCCCGGCTTCGTCCGGGTCATCATCGAGAACGGTATCAAGGCTGTCGAGACGGCAGGCAATAATCCCTCGCAAGTGATGCCCTATTTCAAACAGGCCGGCGTCAAGGTCATCCACAAGTGCACCTCGGTGCGCCATGCGTTGAAGGCCGAGGTGATCGGCTGCGATGCGGTCAGCGTCGACGGCTTCGAATGTGGCGGCCATCCCGGCGAGGACGACGTGCCGAACATGATCCTGCTGCCGCGCGCGGCGGACGAACTGAAGATCCCGTTCATCGCCTCCGGCGGCATGGCCGACGCCCGCTCCCTGGTCGCGGCGCTGGCGATGGGCGCCGAGGGCATGAACATGGGCACGCGCTTCATCGCGACAAAGGAAGCGCCGGTGCACGAGAACGTGAAGCAGGCGATCGTTGCGGCCAGCGAACTCGACACGCGCCTCGTCATGCGCCCGCTGCGCAACACCGAGCGCGTGCTGCGCAACGGGGCGGTCGATCGGCTGCTCGCCAAGGAAAAAGCCCTCGGCGCCAATATAAAGTTCGAGGACATCATCGAGGAAGTGGCGGGCGTCTATCCGAAGATCATGAAAACCGGCGACATGGAGGCCGGCGCATGGTCCTGCGGTATGGTCGCGGGGCTCATCCACGACATTCCCACGGTGAAGGAGCTGATCGACCGCATCATGCGCGAGGCGGAATCGATCATCCGCAAGCGGTTGGAGGGATTCCTGGCGGCGTGAGGCGCCTGCGCGCAATTCGGACGAATGCAGGCCTTATGGCCTCGCATTCGGCGTCCTGGTGCGATCTGCCGCCGGCCACTGTTCCGAAAGCGGAGGTAATGCTTGTTGCTTGCCCGTGATGCGCTCGGCGGACAATGTGTAGATGATGATTGAATCGAGCCTCGGAAAAAAGTTCACAGGCCGAATTGAACCGGGCTTGGCGTATTTTTCCATCAGGCGCTCGCAGAACCATTGTTTTGTCGTCGTGTCGTCTGCAATTCGGAGTTTGCCGAATACGATTACGCTT
The DNA here is from genome assembly GCA_021781815.1 of Pseudomonadota bacterium. Classification (GTDB taxonomy): domain Bacteria; phylum Pseudomonadota; class Alphaproteobacteria; order Rhizobiales; family Beijerinckiaceae; genus JAJXWB01. Next base: position 76,563 of record JAJXWB010000003.1, read on the forward strand.
CGGAATGATAGGCCCGTGTCACATTCGAAACGACCGTAGTCGAACACGTCGCCGGGGTCGTCTATCTCAAAGCACGCGCGCGGCTCGCGAATGACGCTCGCTCGCAATTGTCCGAATGCGCTGGCGCCATGCAGCCGCGCCTCACCCCAGCAGCTTCTCGATATCGGCGCGTAAGGACTCCGGCGCGTCCTTCGGCGCATAGCGGGCCACCGCGTCGCCGCCGCGGTCGACAAGAAACTTGGTGAAGTTCCACTTGATCGCCTCAGTGCCAAGCACGCCCGGAACAGCCTTCTTCAGATAGCCGAACAGCGGATGTGTATTGGCGCCGTTGACGTCGATCTTGGCGAACATCGGAAAGCTCACGTCATAATTGAGCGCGCAGAACGCCCTGATCTCCGCCGCATCGCCCGGCTCCTGCGCGCCGAACTGGTTGCAGGGAAACCCGAGCACGGAAAAGCCGCGCTTGCCATATGCCTTCTGCAAGTTCTCCAGCCCCGCGTATTGCGGCGTGAAGCCGCATTTGCTGGCGACGTTGACGATCAGCAGCGCCTTGCCCCGATAGTCGGCGAGCGCCGTCTCGTCGCCATCGATCGTTCCGGCCGTGAAGTCGTAAATGTTCGTCATGGCGAGACCTCCCGAAGCAGGGTCGCGATATCGACGTCGAGCCGGCGCCACGCCGCCTCCATGTCGGGCGTCCAGGCCTCGCCAAGCGCGCCGCGCAGCGTGTCGGCGAGGATGCGGAAGAATTGCGCGAACACCTGTGGCGGCACGTCGTAGCCTGCGTGATTGATCGCTTCGCCCGCGATGAAATGATGCGCGTAGGCGCGTTCGCCCGTGAGGTCGAGTATGGCCTCGATGGCGCGGGCCAGCATCTCGCCCTGCACCAGCCGCGCCTCCTTGCGGAACTGCGCCGCCGCCTCCGGCAGTTCGCGCGCGAGCCGCGCATAGACGAGCGGCGCGATGTCGCCGCACCGTTCGGCGGCGATTTCGAGGCTGTGCGGGATCGGGGCGTTCTGCATGGCGGTCCGGTTAGTCGGCGCGATGGTAGCAGGTTTGCGGCGGTCGGGCATGTACGCGGCCGGCACTTTCGCTATGCTTGCGTCAAGGGCGCGTGACAGCGCCGAATGATCGGGAGAAACGCAGAGATGGCCTGGACGCCGGAACTCGAGGAGCTGAAGAAACGCACGGCGCTGTCCAAACGCATGGGCGGCCCCGAGCGTGTAAAGCGCCAGCACGACGGCGGCCGCTACACCGTGCGCGAGCGAGTCGAGAAGATCGCCGATCCACATTCGTTCCGCGAGATCGGAGCGCTTGCCGGCATCGCCGCCTATGACGAGCGTGGCGAACTGAAGGACTTCACGGCGTCCAATTGCGTCTTCGGCCGCGCGAAAGTTGATGGCCGCCCAGTCATGATCGTCGGCGACGATTTCACGGTGCGCGGCGGTTCGGCAGACGCATCGATCCGCGAGAAACCGATGATGGCGGAGGAGATGGCGCGCGAATTCAGAATGCCCATCATTCGTATAATCGAGGGTTCCGGCGGCGGCGGCTCCGTCAAGACGATCGAGACCAAGGGCCGCGCCAATCTGCCAGGTCAGGTCGGCGAGACGCGCGCCTACCATCTGATGACGGACAATCTCGGGCGCGTTCCCGTCGTCGGGCTCGGGCTCGGCTCGGTCGCGGGCCTCGGCGCGGCGCGGCTCGCCTCGACGCATTACTCCGTCATGACGAAGACTTCCGCCATGTTCGTCGCCGGGCCGCCGGTCGTAGCGCGGCTCGGCACGGAAGTCGGCAAGCAGGATCTCGGCGGCTGGGAGATTCAGACACGCAGCGGCGCCATCGATCACGCCGTCGACACGGAGGACGAGGCTTTCGCCTGCGCGCGAAAATTCCTTTCCTACCTGCCCTCCTCCGCGCACGAGCTGCCGCCGGTCGCGCCATCGACCGATGCGCCGGACCGTCCCATGGAAAGCCTGATGACGGCGGTGCCACGCAACCGGCGGCAGGTCTACAAGATTCGCCCGATCATAGAGACCGTCGTCGACGAGGGCTCATTCTTCGAAATGGGCCAGATGTTCGGCCGTTCGATCGTAACGGGATTTGCGCGCCTCGACGGCAAGCCTGTCGCGCTGCTGGCAAGCGATCCCTTCCATTACGGCGGCGCATGGACAGCGGAGGCGTGCCAGAAGATCATTCGCTTTGTCGATCTTGCCGAAACGTTTCGTCTGCCCGTTGTCTATCTGTGCGATTGCCCGGGCTTCATGATCGGCAAGCAGGCTGAGGAATCCGCCACGATTCGCCACGGCGTGCGCGCCATGGCGGCGCTCAACCAGACAACGATGCCCTGGTGCACGATCATCCTGCGCAATTGCTACGGCGTCGCAGGCGCCGCGCACCAGCCGGCCGGGCGTCTGTCGCTGCGCTACGCCTGGTTGTCGGCCTCCTGGGGGTCGCTGCCGCTCGAAGGCGGGATCGAGGCCGCCTATCGCGCGGAAATCGAGGCGGCCGCAGACCCGAAGGCAAAGCTCGCGGAGATCGAGGACCGGCTGAACAAGCTGCGTTCGCCCTTCCGTACGGCTGAGACATTCTGGGTCGAGGACATCATCGACCCGCGCGAAACACGCAAACTGCTTTGCGACTTCGCGGAGATTGCGCAACGCGCGCTGGAGCCGGTTCAGCGGACGCAGCCGATGCGACCTTGAACTGAGCCTTTTGGCTGTCGAGATTCGTTAACGATGCGCCGTGAAATGCGCACTTTCGGCGCGGCCCTTAACCAGACGCCGAGCCGCCGCAGTTAGCGTTCCAGGGCGCAGCGGGTTGTGCTGCGCCGCGTCCGAGGCGTCCGTGGCAGATCGATCAGAAGTCAATGCAAGCGCGATCGTGGCGGCAGGCGCCTTCGAGCCGTCGGCGCGCCAAAGGGCGGTCGTGCGCGCCGAGGCGATCGTCGGACCAGCGGCGCTGATCGCCGCATTCCTGCTGATGACCGCAGCAATCGTCGCCCACGCGATCGGCTAGAATTTCGTGGCGCGCGACTGCCGCGGCGCGTCGATGGGCCTCAGACGGCTCACGCGTCTTTCTGCAACTCGCGCAGGATGACGAGATTCTGAACGTCGTTCGTGCCTTCGTAGATGCGGCATACACGAGCATCGCGATAGAGACGCTCGACAGGAAAATCCTGGAGATAGCCGTAGCCGCCAAATGTCTGAATCGCCTCCGAGCAAACCCATTCCGCCGCTTCGGATGCAACAAGCTTCGCCATGCAGGCTTCCTTCAGCGACGGCTCGCCGGCGTCCGTCAGGGCCGCCGCATGATGGGTCAACTGCCGCGCGGCCTCGACGCGCGTCGCCATGGCCGCAATGCGGAATCCGATCGCCTGATGTTCGATGATGGGCTTGCCGAACACAACGCGCTCGCGCGCATAGGACAGCGCACATTCGAACGCCGCGCGCGCAATGCCGACCGCCTGCGCGGCTATGCCGATGCGGCCGCCCTGCAGGTTTGACAGGGCGATGCGAAAGCCCTCCCCCTCCGCGCCGAGTCGATTCTCCACCGGAACCCGCATGTTGTCGAACGCGATCTGACAGGTGTCGGATGCGCGCTGGCCGAGCTTGGCCTCGACGCGCACGACCTGGTAACCGGGCGTGTCGGTCGGCACGATGAACGCGGAAATTCCTCTCGCTCCGGCTCCGTCGCCCGTCCGCGCGAACACAAGCGCCACGTCGGCATTCCTGCCACTGGTGATGAACTGCTTCGCGCCGTCGATGACGTAATTGTCTCCCTCGCGCAGGGCGCGCGTCGTCATCGCGCCGGCATCGGATCCGCCATGCGCCTCGGTGAGCGCAAAGGCGGAGAGCATGCGGCCTTCGGCCATCGGCCGCAGAAATTTCTCTTTCTGCGCATCCGTTCCAAAATTCGTGACGGGCATGCAACCCACGCAATTATGGCCGCTCATGACGGTCGAAGTCGCGGCGTCGCCTGCCGCGATCTCCTCAAGGGCCAGCGCCATCGACAGGTAATCGGCGCCCCCGCCGCCCCATTCGGTCGGCACGTTCATCCCCAACAGGCCGAGGCGGCCCATGTCGCGCAATTCCTCGACCGGAAAATGCGAGTCCCGATCCCAGCGGGCGGCGTTCGGAGCGAGACGCTCCCGCGCGAAACGGCGCGCCACGTCCCGGATCATCGTCTGCTGGCCGGAGAGGATCATGATGCGGCGGCCTTGTTGCTACGTTGCGGCATCCGCGAGCAGGCGCGTCGCAATCACCAGTTTCTGCACCTCGCTTGCTCCCTCATAGATGCGCAGGGCGCGGATTTCGCGATAAAGGCTTTCGGCGATATTGCCGCGTGTGACGCCGAGACCGCCGAATATTTGCACCGCCGAATCGATCACCTTCTGCGCTTCTTCGGTCGCGAAAAGCTTCGCCATCGAGGATTCGCGGCTGACGCGCGCGCCCTTGACGTCCTTTGTCCAGGCTGCGCGGTAGATCAGCAGAGCCGCGGCGTCGACCGCCAGCGCCATGTCCGCGAGTTTTGCGCGCGTCAATTGCAGGTCGGACAGCGGTTGGCCGAACAACTTCCGATTCGTCGCATGTCGAACCGCCTCGTCCAGCGCGCGGCGCGCGAAGCCGAGCGCGGCCGCGCCGACGGTCGAGCGGAAGACGTCGAGCGTCGCCATTGCGATCTGGAAACCCTGCCCCGGCGCGCCGAGCAGGTCGGCGGCGCCGACTCTCACGCCGTCGAACGCTAGCTTGCCGATCGGATGCGGCGCGATGAGATCAATCGTCTTCGTCACGGAAAAGCCCGGCGCGGTCGCCTCGACCACAAAGGCGGACAGACCTTTGGCGCCAGCCGCCTCGCCGGTGCGCGCGAAGACCACGTAGAGATCGGCGATGCCGGCGTTTGAAATCCACGTCTTCTCGCCGTCGAGCCGCCAGCCGTTTCCATCTCGCGTCGCGCTCGTCGCGAGCGCGGACACATCCGAGCCGGCTGCCTGCTCCGACAGAGCGAACGCGGAAATGGCCTTGCCCTGTGCGACCGCCGGCAGAAAGCGGCCTTTCTGCTCGTCCGTTCCGAACAGGCCAATCGGCCCGGTGCCGAGCCCCTGCATGGCGAAGGCGAAATCAGCCAGCCCGCCATGGCGCGCGAGCACTTCGCGACAGATGCAAAGGCTGCGGGCGTCCAGCGGTCCGTGCAGGGCGCCGTTCGCGCCGCCGGTGGCTGTCGCCAGAAGCCCCTCGCTCCCCATCTCCCCGACGAGGCGACGGACGACCGCCGCCGCCGCCGCGCTGGATTCGTCCGGTCCATGCAGGATCGACGCATGGGCGCTCGCCCACGCATCGACCCGCTCATACAAGGCCGCGTGCTTCCCTTCGAGAAAGGGCCAGGACAGGAAGGTGCGGTCCACCATCAATTGCCCTCGAACACGGGTTTCTGCTTGGCGACGAAGGCGCGGTAAGCGCGGCCGTAATCCTTAGTCTGCATGCAGATCGCCTGCGCCTGCGCTTCGGCCTCGATCGCCGAATCCACGTCCATCGCCCATTCCTGATGCAGGCAGGTCTTGGTCATGGCATGACCAAAGGTCGGCCCATCCGACAATTCCTTCGCAAGCGCCTGCGATTCGGCAAGAACCTGCTCGGGCGCGACGAGGCGATTGTAGAAGCCCCACTTGTCCGCCTCCTCCGCGCTCATGACGCGGCCGGTGTAAAGCAATTCCGAGGCGCGCCCCTGGCCGATGATGCGGGGCAGAATGGCGCATGCTCCCATATCGGCGCCGGCCAGGCCGACGCGCACGAACAAGAACGCCGTCTTCGTGCGCGCCGTGCCGATGCGAATATCGGACGCCATGGCGATGATAGCGCCGGCGCCGGCGCAGATGCCATCAACCGCCGCGATGATCGGTTGCGGGCAATGACGCATAGCCTTGACCAGTTCTCCAGTCATGCGCGTGAACGCGAGCAGGCCCGGCATATCGTCGGCCTCCTGCATTTTCACGAGGGGTCCGATGATTTCGTGAACATCGCCGCCGGAGCAGAAATTGCCGCCAGCGCCGGTGATGACAATCGCCTTTACATCGCTTGCATGTTCGAGCTTTCTGAACAGCGCGCCGAGTTCCGCGTAGCTCTCGAACGTCAGCGGGTTCTTGCGCTCCGGCCGGTTGAGCGTGATGGTCGCGACCTTGCCCGAGACCTCCCACTTGAAATGGGTCGCCTTATAATCGGCGGCGTTGAATTTGTTCACGTTCACTCTCCCGTTCGATATGTTGTCAGGATTCAGACCATCGCAAGGCCGCCGGAGACGCTCAGCGTCTGGCCGGTCACGTAATTGGCGTGCTCGCTTGCAAAGAATAGGACCGCGCTGGCGATCTCGTGCGGCTGCGCGAAGCGCTTGAGCGGAATAGCCTTGCGAAACGCTTCAAGATGATTCTCGGGCAGCGCCATCAGCATGGGCGTTTCCGTCGGACCGGGGCACACGCTGTTGACGTTGATCGAATAGCGCGCCATCTCGCGGGCGAGCCCCTTCGTGAAGGCGATCAGCCCGCCCTTGGCGCCCGAATATACGGTTTCGCCGGACGAGCCGACGCGCCCCGCGTCACTCGCGACGTTGACGATCTTTCCCGAACGCCGCGCGATCATCGGGTCGAGCAGCGCGCGCGTCAATTTGATCGGCCCCATCAGATTGATGTCCACGACCCGCTCCCAGAAGTCCGGCGTATTGTCGACGAACGGCTGCCCCTTCCCGTAGCCGGCCACGTTCGCGAGAATGTGGACTTCTCCCTGACCAAGCGCCGTTCTGGCGAAGTCCGCGACCGACTGGTCCGAGGCGACATCGATCGGAATGAAGGAGGCCTTGAGCCCCGCCTCGCGCAATTGCCGCGCCGCCATCTCGCCCTTTTCTGCGGAAAGATCCGCGAGAACGACATTCGCGCCGGCGCGCGCGAACGCTTCGGCTGTCGCTCGACCAATGCCGGAAGCTGCGCCGGTGACGACTGCGGTTTTCCCATCGAACTTCATTTCGGTCGCCCTCATTGCCCGTCCACCCGCGCGACGGATTTGACGAATGAACACTCATTCAGTTTGGGCGTCAAGCGGCGACTGTGGAATTCAACTTGCGCTGACGCCGATTGCAGCACGGAAAATCGAATGCTCGCGCAGCGCTCGCTATTTCCGAATTTTCCTCGCGCCTCGCTTACGGCCGCCGACGAGCGTCGTCGACGCCGGGATCGCCCGACGTTCCGCCAGGAATCTCTGGTAGGCGAGCAGCCCGGCCGGCGTCGCCGCGCCCCGCGTCAGGAGATCGAACCCGTTTGCGATATATTTTTCGATTGTCGTGACCTGAGCAAGCCGCCAGTGCTTGAGCGCCCAGCCATGCGCGTGCAGCACAATCTGATAGACGGCCAGTTCGACGTCGATATCACGAAAAAGGCCGGCCGCCACGCAGTCACGCACGCGCGCGGCGATCAGGTCGTTGGTGTCGACCTCCAATTGCATGACGATTCTGCGCTGAGGCCGCGGCAGGGATTTCGTCGAGCGATACGACAGCAATGCGGCGCTCCGCCGGCGATCGATGATACGGACATAGGCATCGATCGCACTCCACAGCGATTCGACCGGATCCGCGGACTCGACCCGCCGCGGAATTTCCTGCTTGTAGGATTCGAGCACGCTGATCAGCGACAGGAACAGCACGTCTTCCTTGGTTTGCGCATATTGGTAGATGAGGCCGACGCTGACACCCGCTTTCCTGGCTATGTCCAGCATGGTCGTACGCTCGTAGCCTTGTCCCGCGAAAAGCTCGATCGCCGCTGTAACGATCTGCTCGCGTCGCTTCGTAACCAGAGCGGCGTCCGAAACCTGGCTCTTGACGATTGCGCGGCCCGCGCGCATGCGGGACGTCTTTCCTTCTTTCTTCATTTCATCATCCAGATCATGCGACGGCCCCGACCGATACCCGAGAGGAACAAAGCTAGCAAACGCCGCGCAGACAGGGAATGAACGTTCATTCGGCGGCGCAGACCGGACGCGAAGCGGACAGGCGAGGAGCTCATGCTGCGGTGCGGCATGTCTACGAATTTCGGCATGCTTGATCCTGGTCAATGCGACATTCGGCCTCGCCGAATGACACTGTACAAAACGAGAGGCGCAAATATCGCCGCGCCCGGAGGGAGGAACACCGATGACCGGCATGTCGAAACGCTGGCGGATGGGAGGCGCGGACGGCGTGTTGACTCCGCTGGACGATGATTCCGGCAAGCCCGCCGTCGACGAAGTTCTGATCGAAATCGAGTCCTGTTCTCTGTGGAGCGCGGGTGTTGGTTTCGTCTATGGCGGCGATCATGGCGGCGCCGACCATCCGACGGTGGCGCACAGGGTTAACGGCCATGTCGTTGAAGCCGGAGACGACGCCCTGTTTTTTGCGGACCGCCCGGTCGCGCTGACGGCGATTGTTCCGTGCGGTCAAAACGAAGGCTGCCTCGGCGGCGGCGTCACGGTGTGCCCGAACAGGTCGGCTTGCGGCGACGGCGCGAGCATCGTCGCGCGCGCCCGCGACGTCTGTCTCGATGAACGGCATCATGCGCATCCGATCGGGCCGGGCCTCGTTCCATTCAAAGACGGCTGATGAAGCTTACCGCCGGCGACCTCCAGGTCATTTCGCGTATAGCCGTGTTCCGCGGGCTGAAGCCTGAGACGATCTCGCACATCATCGCCCCGGCGAAGGCTCTCGCGCTGCGCCCTCACGACATTCTCGTAAGGCAGGACGACCCGGCGACGGCCTTCTTCATCATCATCTCCGGATTTCTCAAGCTCTCCCGCGGAAATCCAGCCGGCGAGGAGGCTGTGCTGGAAATCATGACGACCGGAAACAGCTTCGCGGAGGCCGTCGCCTTCACCGGCAACCGATACCTCGCGACGGCCGAAGCGGTAACCGACATGCGCATCGCGCGCATCCCGGCCGACCACATCGTCAGATCCATCCGTGAGCAGCCAGAGATCGCACTGTCGATGGTCGCGTCGATCTCGCAGCACATGCATTATCTTGTCCAGCAGGTCGAGCAGCTCAAGGCGCAGAGCGGCGTGCAGCGGGTCGCCGAATTCCTCGCGTCGCAGACGCAGGTCCAGCGCGGCCACTGCGCCTTCGCGCTCCCCTATGACAAGATGCTGATCGCGCGGCAGCTCGGCCTGATGCCGGAGTCCCTGTCGCGCGCCTTCGCGCGCCTCAGGGGAATCGGCGTGACAATCAACGCCTCGCAGGTCGTGATCCACGACATCGCCCGGCTTCGCGCGCTCGCAGCCGATGACAGAACGGCCGTGCGGGGAACGCTGCGGTAGCAAAGTTAGGCGCCGGCCAGTCTCCTCACGACACGCCGCGCAACCGCCGCCGCCGCCAATCGCCTGTAATGCGCGGCTGCGAGCGTCGTGCGCATGGGCTGGACCTGCCGCTGAACCAGACGGTCGACCCCATGCAGCATGGCGTCGTCGACCGATTTTCCAATGAACTGATCGACATCGGCGAGGAGAAACGGTCGCGAATTGGTTCCGGTCAACGCGATGCGCAACATCACGATCTTACCGCCCGCAATCATCAGCGCGACCGCCACGCCCGCCAGAGGATAGTCGATCGCGCCGCGCGCTCGCACCTTCTCATAAGCGCACGCAGCCAGCACCGCGGGAAGATGCACACTGGCGACGAGCTCGCCGGGTTTCAGCGACAGGTGCGCGCGCCCGTCCTCGACGTAGAGATCCGACAGCGGAACACGGCGCCGTCCGTCGACGCCCGCAATCTCGGCGCTCGCACCGAGCGCCAGAAAGACTGGCGCAAGATCGCCGCTGAACGCCGCGTGGCAACGTTTGCCCTGCGGCGCAACATGGCACGTGTCGCCCCTGTTCTTGAGGCAATAGTCGTTCGACTTCCGCCACCATTCGCTCTGATTGTAATAGATGCAGCGCGTATCCAGGCAAAGATTGCCGCCGACAGTCGCAACATTGCGATGCCCCGGACCTGCTATCGACGTCGCAGCTTGCGCCACTGCCGGATAGCGCGAGATGACGATGGGATCGCGCGCAAGCGCAGCGATCGTGACGCCCGCGCCGATCGTCATGCCTTCAGCATCCGCGTCGATGGAGCCCCATCCGGCGACGCCGGAGAGATCGATGAGCCGGTCGGCGCTGACGATCCCGCGGCGCATGTTGACGAGTAGATCGGTCCCGCCAGCGACATAGCGCGCGCCGGGTTTGGCCACAAACGCCGCGATCGCGTCCTCGATGCGGGCGGGCTGCACGAGTTGAAATTCGGAAAGCCGCGCGCTCATGATCTGGCCTTCTTCTGTGCAAGTTTCACCTTGCGCTGATGCTGAACGATCGCTTCCAGAACCCGATCCGGCGTCGCGGGAATTTCATCGAGTTCGACGCCGATGGCATTGACGATGGCGTTGACCATGGCCGGCGGGAAGCCGGCGAGCGCGCCTTCGCTCGCTTCCTTCGCCCCGAACGGACCGTTCGGATCGTTGCTCTCGACGATAAAGGCCTCGATGTGCGGAGATTCCACAATCGTCGGCATCTTGTAGTCGAGAAAGCTGGCGTGGGCCGGGAGACCGTCGAGGTAGCGCGTCTCCTCGCACAGCGCCTGTCCCATGCCCATCCAGACCTGCCCCTCGATCTGCCCCTTGACGGCGAGCGGATTGATCGCGTGACCGCAGTCGAGCGCAACCCAGACCTTGTCGATTGTCACCATTCCCGTCGCTTCGTCGACGCTCGTCTCCACGACCTGAGCGCCGTAACTGAACCCCATGGTCGAGCCTACCGCGCCGCCGCGATGCTTGCCGCCCTGGAATTCCACCGGGCAGGTAAACGATCCCTTGACCGAGATCGCGCCTTCGTCGACGAGCGCTGCGGCGACGACCTCCTTGAACGAAAGCATCGCCTGGCCGCCGCGACCGACCCTGAAAATTCCGCCTGCGCAATCGATTTCGTCGGGATGCGCTTCAAGCTTCTTGGCGGCGGCCGCGATCAGAATTTTCTTGAGGTTTTTCGCGGCGTCGATGGCGGCGTTGCCGACCATGAAGGTGATCCGCGAGGAATAGGCGCCGTTGTCTTTCGGCGTGACGGCGGTGTCGCTGGAAATAACGCGGATGCGGTCGATGCCGACCTCCAGCGTCTCGGCGACGGCAATGGCGACCATGGTCGAAGAACCCTGACCGATGTCCGCGGCGCCGGTCAGCGCTGTCACGCCGCCATCGTGATCGAGTTTCAGGTGGATGACGGCATGCGGCTCGCCGGTGAAGTGGATCGGCTTCGCTGAACCGCTCACGTAATGTGAACAGGACATGCCCAGACCCTTGCCCGGAGGCATGCGGCCGATGCGCTCCTTCCAGCCGCTCGCCTGCTCGACGACGTCGAGACACTCGGCAAGACCGTAGCTTTGCACCATCAGCCCGTTCATCGTCTGCATCGGCGCGTGCAACAGATTGGCGCGACGAACGGCGAACGGGTCGAGTCCGAGTTCGCGCGCCATGCGATCAACCAACGTCTCGAATGCGTGGCGGGTGTTGACGCCGCCATGCCCTCGCATTGCGCCGCAAGGCGGAAGGTTGGCGTAGACTCGATAGCCGTCGTATTTTACGGCCGGAATATCGTAAAGACCCTGGAGCAAGGCGCCCGCGTACAGAATGGTCACGACCCCATAGCCGGCGTAAGCGCCGCCGCGCTGCGTCACCTCGCAGGCGCACGCGGTGAAGCGACCGTCCTTCTTCATGCCCAGTTTCAACACGACGTCGGTCTGCGGACGCGCGCGATGCGTGATAAATGTCTCCTCGCGCGTCAATTGCATGAAAACCCGGCCGCCAGCAGCGCGCGCCAGCAGCGCGGTAACGATCTCGAAGTTCAGCACCTCGACGCGTGCGCCGAAGCCGCCGCCAACGAAAGGCTTGATCACGCGGATCTGCGATTCGTCCATATCGAGGCAACGCGCAAGCATCAGATGCAGGTAATAGACGACCTGCGAGACGTCCTGAACGGTCAGACGTCCCGTCACGGGATCAAAATCCGCAAGACAGGCGTGCGGCTCGATCTGCGCATGATTGATCTCGGCGCAGGAGACACGATGCTCGCGCACGAGATCGGCAGCGGCGAATCCGGCTTCTATGTCGCCGAAGTCGTGGTGGACCTCGCGCTCGACATTTCCGGGCTTGTTGGCATGCAGCAGAACGGCATCTGGCGCGCGTGCATCCTTCGATATGAAATAGGCGGGCAGCGCGCGAAATTCGACATCGATAAGGTCGAGTGCGCGCTGAGCGGTTTCTTCATCAACCGCCGCGACCGCAGCGATCGGCTCGCCGCAATAGCGCACGCGGTCGCGCGCCATCGGATATTCGTTCATCGCTATCGGCAGAACACCGTATGTCTTGTCGCAATCAGCGCCAGTAACGATTGCGATGACGCCATCGAGCGCGCGCGCCCTCGCGGTGTCGATGCGGACGATCTCTCCATGCGCGATCGGGGAGCGTAATATGCGCCCGACGAGCGCGCCGGCGCGATCGAGATCCGCCGTATAGCGGGCGCGGCCAAGAACCTTGTCTATGCCGTCAATGAGCGGAACGCCCGGACGCGAACTTGCGAAGGCCGCGGTCATGGCGCAAGCCCCGCGACCGCTTTGACGGATTCGATGATCTTCACATATCCGGTGCAGCGACAAAGATTGCCGGCCAACGCCGCGCGTATCTCGTCATCCGTCGGCGTCGGATTGCGGCGCAGCAGCGCCTCCGAAGCCATCACCATGCCCGGCGTGCAATAGCCGCATTGCGCGCCGAGCTTTTCGTGAAACGCCTGCTGCAGACGGCTCGGCCGCCCCTGCGCGGCGAGTCCCTCGATTGTCTCGACGCTGCGGCCCTCACAGCGCACGGCGAGTGTCACGCAGGCGAGAACCGGCAGGCCGTCGAGCAATACCGTGCATGCGCCGCATTCGCCGCCGTCACATCCGGTCTTGACCCCTGTCAGACCAGCTGTGTCGCGCAGATAATCGACAAGCATGCAACCATCGGCGACAGCGTCCTCGCGCCATCGTCCATTTACCTTGATCCGCAGCAGACGCTTTTTGTATTGGGCAGACGGTTCATGCATTGGCGCGCTCCCTCAAGCAGAAGATCGCCAGCAACGGGCGTGCGCGCCATGACTAAAGTCAAGGTAAGTCTGTTTGCGTCGCAACAACGTCCGTGCGCGTGACTGAAGTCAAGAGATCGTTCCCCATCCGCCATTAAATTTCGAACATGCAGCATTGCATGCGAGGGATACCATGACGGTGCGGGACTATAACGCGGCTGTTGAATTCGTTGACCGCCATGTCGCGGAAGGGCGCGCCGACAAGACCGCCTTTGTCGATCCATCTCGCAATCTGACCTATGGCGAATTGCGCGATCAGGTTGCGCGCGTCGGTCCGATGCTGGCGCGTCTTGGCGTCGAGCAGGAAAACAGAATCGCGCTGGTGATGCTCGATACGGTTGATTTCCCGGTGCTGTTCTGGGGGGCGGTGCGCGCCGGTATCGTTCCCGTTCTGCTCAATACACGGTTGACGGTCGACCAATACCGTTACCTGCTCGAAGATTCGCGTTCGCGACTCGTCTTCGTCTCGTCGGCCCTCTTGCCGATGATACAGGAGGCCGCCGTGGATCTGCCGCACCTGCGTCATGTCGTGGTCGTCGGCGGCGGCCCGCCGGAGACGCCACGCTTCGACACGCTGCTGGCCGCAGAGAATGAAGGCGCGGCGCCTGCGCAAACTTGCGCCGACGATGTCGCCTACTGGCTCTATTCATCCGGCACGACCGGCATGCCGAAAGGCGTGATGCACGTGCACGGCAGCCCACGCATGGTTGCGCAGAAGGCGGGAGTCGGCCGCGTCGGCTATCGGGAGGATGACATCGTCTTCTCCGCCGCCAAGCTGTTCTTCGCCTATGGAATCGGCAACGCGATGATCTGTCCGATGTGGGTCGGAGCGACGACGGTGCTCTATCCGGAAAGGCCGACTCCGCAGACCGTGTTCGAGACATTGCGCGCCTTCAATCCAACCATGTTCTTCGCCGTTCCGACGCTCTACGCTGCAATCCTGAACGACCCGAACTGCACGCGCGAATTGGCGTCGCGCGACTGGCGTATCTGCTTTTCTGCGGGCGAGCCGCTGCCGGCGCATATCGGGCAGGGCTGGAAGGAGCGCTTCGGCCTCGACATCGTCAACGGCGTAGGTTCAAGCGAATCCGGCCATCTGTTTCTGACGAATGTGCCGGCTGCGGTCGAATACGGCACCTCCGGTATACCAATCGACGGTTATCGCCTCAAGCTTGTCGATGAGGCCGGCGACGAGGTCGGCGACGGCGAGATCGGCGAACTGTGGGTGAACGGCCCGACGATCGCATGCAGCTACTGGAACCAGCTTGAGAAGTCGCGGCGGACATTCGTCGGCGAATGGCTGCGCACCGGCGACAAGTATGTGCGGCGCGCCGATGGCGTCTATCTCTACACAGGACGCGCCGACGACATGTTCAAGGTTTCGGGCATCTGGGTGTCGCCGTTCGAGGTAGAGGACGCGCTGACCAGCCATCCACGGGTTCTCGAAGCCGCCGTGATTCCGCTCGAGGACAACGAGGGTCTCGTCAAGCCGAAAGCCTTCGTCGTTCTGGACAAGCACGGCGCGGAAGAGGATCGCATTCTCTTCGAGGAACTGAAGGTGCATGTGAAGCGGTCGATCGGCCCATGGAAATACCCGCGCTGGATCGAATTCGTCGAGGAATTGCCGAAGACGGCGAGCGGCAAGATCCAAAGGTACCTTTTGCGCGACGCGCCGACCAATTTCGGAGCGGACGAACCCTGAGACGCGCCCGGGCGTTTGCCTCAAACGCCGGAAGCGCGATAATGCGTCGGGAGCGAGACTGGTCGAGCGGGACAGATGGCGCACGCGCCGCCCGCCGAGAGGAGTGAAAGCGAAAATGCGAACGCAGGTCGTCATCATCGGGTCCGGTCCGTCCGGACTCCTGCTTGGTCAATTGCTGCACAACGCCGGCATCGACACGATCATCCTCGAACAGAAGTCCAAAGACTACGTGCTCGGCCGGATCCGTGCGGGCGTGCTGGAACAGGGCGCGGTCGCGCTGATCGAGGAGGCGGGCGCCGGCGTGCGGATGCGGCACGAAGGACTCGTTCATGACGGGATCGAAATCGAGTTCGGCGGCGAGCGTCACCGCATCGACTTCAAGGCGCTGACCGGGAAGACGGTTACTGTTTACGGGCAAACCGAGGTTACGCACGATCTCATGGATGTGCGCGAGGCATGCGGCGCGCCAACCGTCTATGAAGCGCTCGATGTCAGCATCCATGACGTAGAATCCAATCATCCGAAGGTGCGATGGACGAAGAGCGGACAGCCATACGAGATCGAGTGCGATTTCGTCGCCGGCTGCGACGGGTTTCACGGCGTAAGCCGGCAGACCTTTCCAGCAGACAAACTGCATACTTTCGAGCGGGTCTATCCATTCGGCTGGCTCGGCGTGCTGGTCGACAAGCCACCGGTCTCCGACGAACTCATCTATGTCAATCACGAACGCGGCTTCGCGCTCTGCTCCATGCGCTCAACGACGCGCAGCCGCTACTATCTGCAATGCAGGCTGGATGAACACGTCGAGGAGTGGTCGGATGACAGATTCTGGGAAGAATTGCTGCTCCGTCTCGATTCGCAGGTCGCCGCACGCCTGCAAACCGGGCCATCGATCGAAAAGAGCATAGCGCCGCTGCGCAGCTTCGTCGCCGAGCCGATGCGGCGCGGCCGTCTGTTTCTTGCCGGTGACGCCGCGCACATCGTACCGCCGACAGGCGCCAAAGGGCTCAATCTTGCAGCGAGCGACATTGCCTATCTGTCGCGCGCGCTGATCGGCTTTTACAAATCCAGCTCCACCGCCGGGCTGGACTCCTATTCGCAAACTGCGCTGGCGCGCATCTGGAAGGCGGAACGCTTCTCCTGGTGGATGACCCAAGCGCTGCACACGTTCCCGGAGTCGAGCGGCTTCGACCGCAAGATCCAGAAAGCCGAACTCGAATATCTTTTCAACTCGCGCGCCGCACAGACCGCGCTGGCCGAGAACTACGTCGGCCTGCCATACTGAACGCCTGAAGGCCACGCGCGGTCAGGAGGCGATCCGGTCGGACGGGTCCGGATTGGCCGACTTGCCTGCGGCATCGACTCCCACGCCGCCAAAGCGCGCGTGGTAGCTTTCGTCTGCCGGCGGCAGCGATCCGTCCGCCGTTTCGAGCGTCGCCATGAGGTGACGCTCGGTCCCCGTCCAGCACATGCGGTAAATGTCGCGGCAGAGTGCGCGCGCGATATCGCCGGGCCATTCCGCGGGCAGCAATTGCCGCGCCAGCATCGGATCGCGCAGTTGCACCCGCCGGAACTCATGCATCAACAGCGTCCGGATGACAAAGCATTGCTCGGGATCGACGCTCGACGCGCTCCGCAACGCGCGCGCGACGCCCCGGAACCTGTCCGTGAAGTCAAGATATTCGGCGGCGACCTTGCCGAGGCTCCAGCACTGCTCGACGAGTTCCTTCAACGGGCGGGCCGACAGCGCGCCGAGCGTCTGCGCCCTGAGCACGACCACCTTGTCGTGTGCGCCGGCGCTTTGCAGGATTTCCAGCAGGGCGTCGCTCTGCGCCGACGGGCGCGCCAGAACGCCAGGCGCGATCGAGCCATAGCCTTCCCATAGCAATTCCTTCCGCAAGGCGTCGCGCGCAGCGGTCGTCATGCTTTCGCCCGGCAGGAAGACAACCTGCCAGTCGCCGTCCCAGGGAACGCGCGCGTCTTCGTAGATGCGCAGGAATGCATGTTCGAATCGCCGTCGGCCGGCGGGCGTGAGAGAATAATAGCTGCGACGGCCAATCTGTTCGGATACGAGCCATTTTTCGCGCGACAGCCGGAACACGGACGTGCGGACCATGCGGGGATTGAGGCCCAGTGGCTCGACCAGCCGGATGAATCCGCCGAGCCAAACCGTGCCGCCATGCGGCGCGATCATATCGCCGTATATCGTTATGATCAGCGAATTGGCGCGCAGCGGCCGCTCAGCAAGCTGCTTCTCGATCCACTGCCCAAGCGCCCGGCTTTTCATCGTCGCGCCAGCCCTGTCGTCAAATCGTTCGACGACGCTTCATCCTCACTCATTTTGTCCGCTTGTCGATGACGCGCCGCGCCTTGCCGACGATGGTGCGCTCGACCTTTTCGGGATCGACGACATGAATTCGCGCGCTAACGCCGACCAGCGCCTTGATGTGATGCGACACGTCGCGGCCGATCTCGTCGCGCCGTTCATCGGCGATCCCTGGCGCGCGATCGGGATGCAGTTCGACGAAGACGTCGAGTTCATCGAGATTGTGCTCGCGCGTCACCACGATCTGATATTGCGCGCACAGATTCGAATTCCTGAGCAGAATCTCCTCGATCTGCGTCGGAAACAGGTTGACGCCGCGAATGATCAGCATGTCGTCGGAGCGGCCGGTGATCTTGCCCATACGGCGCATGGTACGCGCCGTGCCTGGCATGAGGCGCGTCAGGTCGCGGGTCCGGTAGCGGATGATTGGCAGCGCCTCCTTGGTCAGGGAGGTGAAGACCAGTTCGCCTTCGGCGCCGTCCGGCAGAACCTCGCCGGTCGCGGGGTCGACAATCTCCGGATAGAAATGGTCTTCCCAGATATGCGGCCCATCTTTCGCTTCGACACATTCGCAGGCGACGCCCGGCCCCATGACTTCCGACAGACCATAGATGTCGATCGCGTCGATACCGAGCCGCGCTTCGATCTCCCTGCGCATCTCGTTGGTCCAGGGCTCGGCGCCGAACATGCCGATCCGCAGGCTGGTCTTGTTCGGCTGCACGCCCTGGCGCTGCAATTCGTCGGCGATCGTCAACGCATAGGACGGTGTGCTCATGAGCACTGTCGGCCGGAAATCCTGAATGATCTGCGCCTGCTTTTCGGTCTGCCCTCCGGACATCGGGATGACCGCCGCGCCGAGCCGCTCGCCGCCGTAATGCGCGCCGAGCCCGCCGGTGAACAGGCCGTATCCATAGGAATTGAGAACGATGTCGTCCGCCGTCGCCCCCGCTGCGCGCATCGAGCGCGCCATCAGATCCGCCCAGGTCGAAATGTCTTTCTGCGTATAGCCAACCACCGTAGGTTTGCCAGTCGTGCCCGACGAGGCATGCACGCGCACAACATCGCGCATCGGCGTCGCAAACAGGCCATAGGGATATGTCTCGCGCAGGTCAGCCTTGCTCGTGAACGGAAATTTGGCCAGATCGGCAAGTTGCTTCACCTGATCCGGATGGACGCCGGCGGCGTCTAATTTCTTTCGATAGTGAGGAACATTGTCGTAGGCGTGCCTGAGCGACCATTTCAGCCGCTGCAATTGCAGAGCCTGCAACTCGTCATGGCTCGCGGTCTCGATCGACTCGAGACCCGGCGTTTTCGCCCTCATGTTCATATGTCCCTCCCGTGCGCGCTTCTTTGTTCCGGTCGCCCGGCCGCTTCGCGATCTATCGCGGAATTTCCTCCGCTGGTATTTGATCTGGGTCTATCGTCCCTGCCCTTGCCGCCAGCCAGGCTGTACGCCAACTCCCGGCGCGCCCCGGCCCCGCGAGGGCGTGCGAGGAAGCGCGAATCCTTGGGTGAACGCCGCACGGCAAACGAGCGTGTATTTGAACAGAGCGCCGGCAAGGACCGCCAGCCCGGCGCCCGCCGCGACCAGCGCCGGCAGGCTTGCATAGGCGCCGGCGATCGCCAGCACAGCGGCGCTCGCATGGCCGATCAGGACGAAACGGAATTCGAATTCATCAAGACTCCTCAGCGTCCCGTCCGGCGCGCCCGTCCGGCGCAGATCGCCGCGATAATAGCGCCAGACCAGAAAGCGAACGGCGACAAGCGCCGCAAGCGGATAAGCGAGAGAAAGCAACGACGGCCAGACAGGGGCGGCCAGACAAAGTATTCCGAAGCCTTCGGTCAGGCCTGTCGCCACGATCAGCGCGACGCAGGACCAGCGCCGCCAGGCGGGAATGCCGATGTTGGCCTTGAGGATTCGGCCCTGTGCGTAGACGAAAGCAAGGCCGAGCAAACCGGCCACGTAGAGCGCCGGGGCCGATTGCCAGAAAAATGCGAGCGCGCCGCTCAGAAATATCGGCGGCGCGAGAAGAGCTTCGCGCGTCATCCAGGATGTCGATGGACGACGGAACACCCAAAGCGCCCGCCATGGCCGGCCGATCTTCAGCCACACCGAAAACAGCCCGGCGCCGACAAGCGCGAGGCCGAGCGCAACGGGCGCGCGCAGATCCACGCCGAGCGGCTGCGCGCATGCGGTCGCGGCCAGAAGTCCGCCGCCGGCCCCGCCGAAGATGAAGTTGAGCGCGCCGCGAATGTCCCAGTCCATTTGCCGGCGCGGCGGCACGCGGTCGACGATCTCGCGCTGCGCTCTCATTGGTCGCCTCCGTCCCAGATGTAGTAGACGGACGGATCCGTGCCCAACTCCTCATGCATTCGGAAACTTTCAGTGTCCGCAAGCAATCTGGAGATATTGCTGTTGGCGTCGTTGACATCGCCGAAGTGCATGGCGCCGGAGATGCAGGAATTGACGCAGGCCGGCGTTACCTCCGGATCGACGCCGGGGATCTGTCCGGTGATCGCCGCCTGATCGATGCGCTCCTTGCAGAACGTGCATTTGGTCGCAACGCCGAGACGGCCTGCGTCGAAGCGCGCGGTTTCAGACTTCATGGGCTCGCCGTAGGCATAATGCGGCAGATGTTCGATCGATCGGGCGTCATAGGGACATGCCATCACGCAATTGGCGCAGCCGATGCAAATGTCGTAATCGATGGTGACGAGTCCATCCTCTCTCTGCTTCGTCGCCGTTGTCGGGCAGACGTGCATGCACGGCGGGTTGGCGCAGTGCATGCAGGCGACCGGCATGAACGTGCGGCGCACGTCGGGGAATTCTCCGGTTTCGAGATCAAGCACACGCCGCCATTGCACGCCTGGCGGCGTTGCGTTTGCGCTCTTGCATGCCGCAGTGCAGGTCTGACATCCGACACAGCGCCGCAGATCGATCGCCATCGCATAGCGCTTGTTCATGCCGCGACCGCCTTGTCCATGCGGCGCACCGCGACCCGCACGATGTCGGCGCCCGAACCGGTCGCATCGGTCAATTCGATCGACATCGGCGCGATCGTGTTCAGGCTCGCGCGCTCGGTATCCTTGATATAGGGCGTCGCCCAATGGTCGAACTGACCGAGAATGACAATCGTGTCCGGGCGAATGCCCTTCATCAGCGCCGCCTTGCCGAAGGTTGCGCCGATATGCGAGCGCACCTCGACACGATCGCCCTCGCGAATGCCGAGCTTCGCGGCGGCGTCCGCGTTGAGCATGACCCCGGTGTGGCCGTGCAGGTTCTCCGAGACTTCGTTCATCAAGGCGATGCCGGCGTTTCCGCCGGAATGGTATTGCATGCTCTTGGTCGTCAGCAGCCAGAACGGGAAATCTTCCGGACGACCGCCGGCGTTGACCAGCGCGCGCTCCCAGCGGCCCGGCACATCGTGCCAATCCGGCAGCGCCACATATTCGGTAAGCTGGTCGTCCCACCAGTGCATGCCTTTCTCATGCAGGCGATTGCCGAGTTCCTGGCCGACGCGCATTAACCGCTCCTGATAGGGCAGTTCGTAGCGCAGTCCCTGCCTCGCCAGCGTCGGCGTCAGATACCATTCGAGACGAGACGCTGGCGTTGCGTAAAACCCATGCTCCTTGAACCAATCGAGCCCATGGCATTCCTTGCCTTCCGACAGGGTCGTCGTCGCCGCGCGGCAGACGGCGTCCCATATGTGCTCGGGCTCGGGTTCCGTCGCGGGGTCGAGGCTGAAGTCGTATCCCTCGCCTTTCAGGGGCGAGACCCCTGAAATGCCTCGGTTCAATTGCTGAACATATTGCGGCAGCAGATCCGTGCGCTTGGCGATTTGCGTGGCGATCCAGGTGAAATCGCGCGCATCGCCCTGCGGCTCGACGGCCTTCTGGCGCAGCACGACGCCGATATAGTCCCAGAAATGCTCCATGTACTTGGTCTGGCCCATGCGGATGAGCTGCGTCGATTCGAGATCGGTCGCTTCCGGCAGCAGCAGATCGGCCATGTAATTCGTTTCGTCGACGGTATAGGCGAACGCGGCCATGAACGGGAATTTCGCGATCGACTCCGCGAGCAACCGCGTCTGCCAGAAGGAGATTGCCGGATTCGAGCGGTAGACGAACCAGAATTCCGGATAGGTCGGCTTTGGAAAACTCCAGTCGTCGGGCACGCCCTCTGTGAACAGCCATGCGAGCTGAGTCGGGCCGAGCGCCTGGCTCCACCCGCCGTTGCGACCGACAATCGGCACGAGCGTACGATGAATGTTGCGGGTGGTCGGTTCGCTTTCCCAGGAATTCTGCCCGGTCGGATTGAAATGCTGGACCATGAAGCCGTCTTCGCCCGGCTTCACGCTGAGATGGCGATTGTCCTGCGGGCGATTGATGCGCACCGTCGTGCCGAGCGTGCCGCCAGGATTTTCCAGCGCGCCCACGAGGCTCGCGAGCACGGTGCGCGCCCAGCAGCATTCATAGGCGCCCCAACCGTTGTTGACGGATTTGCCGAGCGTCACCGCCACCGGGCGCAGCGGCAGGATTTCGCCGTCAATCTCGATGGTCTCGCCGATGCTCGCGGCCTCCAGATATTCGCCGGCGATACGCCGGATCGTCGCGGCCGGAACGTCGCAGATCGTCTCTGCCCACTCCGGCGTATAGCGGGCGATGTGATCGACCAGCGCCTGATAGGCGGTGACGCCTTCGACATCGTTGTGTTCGGCGCGCGCCGCATCGGCGCCGACGGTCAGCGCCCTGGCGACGCGATGACGCCCCTCTACCGCGGGAACGGCGCCCTGCGCGTCATATGCGACGGCGCGCGACGTCGCCACATCCCACATCAACGGCTTTCCGGAGTCCGGATCGCGCAGATAAAGGCCATCCGGCCCGACCAGATAAGGCGAGGCCGTGCGATCACGCAGGAACGGAACATCCAGCCGGTCGAGGCCATGTTCGCAGACGAGCACGTTGATCAACGCAAACAGAAAGGCAGGATCGGTCTTTGGACGAATCGGAACCCACTCGGCGGAGCAGGCTCCGGTGATCGTCAGATGCGGTTCGACATGCACCCGCTTGTAGCCGCGCACGCGCGCGTCAGAATGCCGGATCACCGCTGTCGGACCGCCCGTGACTTCGACATTGGCGCCGCAGGAAATCACGTAGCGACAGTTCGGCGTATCGGCGGAGACCGTGAATGCGCGATGCCAGAACTCGCCATAGAGATGTTCGGAATGCGTGCACTTCACGCCCTGCCCCGAACCGAAACTGTAATCGACCGCGCCCCAGGCCGCGAGGAAAGCGGGGAACGTCCCCATGTAGTTGGCCGGCGTGCCGCCATGCCCGAAGCTCACGGCCAGACGAGGCAATCCCGCGTCATCGACCAGCCCCTTGGCGCGGATCGCATTCAGGCGCGCGGCGATGATATCGAACGCTTCGTCCCACGAGATCGGCGTAAAGCCCGGATCCTCGTTGCGCCCCTTTTTTGGATTGGTGCGCTTCATCGGCGTGAGGATGCGATTGGGATTGTAGGTCTTTTGCACCAGACCATAAGCCTTGACGCATGGACGACCGCGCGCAGGATGCACGCGCTCAGCGTCGAAATTGGGCTCGATTTCCGTCGCGACGCCATCCTCGACCTTGATTTTCAAGAAGTCGGGTCCGGACACGCAATTGTAGCAAAAGGACGAAAAACGCTGCACGTCCCTGGGCGCGTTCATCTGCTTCCTCCGGATCGCCCGTCTCGCGGGCTTGTACGGAATCGCCCGCGACCGCACCCTGCGCGCACTCGCGTCGTCCCGCTCATTTTTTAAAATGATACAAAATCATATTTGGATCGTCAATATTTTGTATTGTATTGTGAAGCTTCGCCTGCATTGCAGCGCAACATCATTTGCTGCATCGCAGGGGCAATTGAGTTTTTCCTGTATGCGTGCGAGGAATCATCGAAGGGGTAAAATGATACAGATCAAATCAACTTATGGATAAGTCTGTATCGTTTCCCAATCGGACTGGGAGGAAATCATGAAAGACACTATCAAGGTCGGCATGTCCGCGACGCGCCGCATCGAGGTCGATACACCCCGCACCATCGATTTTCTGGGCGAGACTCTGAGGGTCTACGCGACGCCGGAATTGGTGCGCGATTTCGAGATCGCCTGCCGTGAATTTCTGCTCGCGCATGCCGACGCCGGCGAGGATTCGGTTGGAACCGGCATCAGCGTGACGCACGGCGGCGCAACCCTGCGTGGGATGCCCGTCGATATCACGGTGACGGTCGCCAGGATCGAAGGACGTCTCGTCACGTTCGATCTCCTCGCGAAAGATCCGGTCGAGGAAATCAGCCGGGGCAGTCATAGCCGCTTCGTCGTCGAGGTTGAAAAGCTGCGCGGCAAGGTCGCTGCGAAAGCCGCCAAGGCGGGGATGGCGTGACGGGCAGCGGCGCGCCGCGCATCGCCGCCATTTCCGCATCGCGTCTCTATGGCGGGTGCGCGCTGCGCTACGATGGCGCGACAGAACCACAGCAGCCCCGTGCGGTCGCCGTCGAGACGGCGATCAACATCGTCTACGGCGATGCGCCCTATGCGGTGATGATGACGACGCCGGCGGACATCGAGGATTTCGCCATCGGATTCAGTCTTACCGAGGGCGTGGTCGAACGCGCTGAGGAAATTCGTGGCGTCGAGATCGGCCAGCGCCACGATGGCTATGTAGTCTCCGTTTCCCTGAAGCCCGACGCTCTGCGCCGTCACATGGCGCGACGTCGCAATCTGTCGGGTCGCACGAGCTGCGGCCTGTGTGGCGTCGAAAACCTCGATCAGATCCGGTCTGCATCCGGGCGCGTGCGCGGCGCGGCCATTCACGCCTCCGCATTCGCGTCGGCCTTGCATGCGCTGGCGGATCGACAACCGCTGTTCGCCGAGACGCGCGCCACGCACGCCGCTGCGTGGTGCGACGGCGAGGGCGCGGTCGGCCTCGTGCGCGAAGACGTGGGGCGGCACAATGCGCTCGACAAGATGATCGGCGCATGTTTGCGCGCCGGGATCTCGCCCGCCAGCGGATTCGTGCTGATCACGAGCCGTTGCTCATTCGAAATGATCGAAAAGGCGGCCATATTCGGCGCTGCGACGCTTGTGTCCGTGTCTGCGCCGACGTCGCTCGCAATCGATCGCGCCAAGGCGCTGGGCGTCACGCTCGTCGCCGTCGCCCGCAACGACGGCGCGATCATTTTTTCAGGCCCCGCCGGAGAGTGAGCGGCGGATACCAAGCGCCGCGAAAGGCCCGACGACCCGACAGCAGACGCTCAGGAACCGCGCGTGAGTATGAGGTTCATTGCGCGCAGGGCACACACCGTTTCGCCGCGCTGGTTCAACGCT
Organism: Pseudomonadota bacterium; assembly: GCA_021781815.1. Classification (GTDB taxonomy): domain Bacteria; phylum Pseudomonadota; class Alphaproteobacteria; order Rhizobiales; family Beijerinckiaceae; genus JAJXWB01. The sequence continues at coordinate 101,106 of JAJXWB010000003.1, forward strand.
TCCAGCCGCGAAACGACGATGCCGCGATCGGGCCTGGAGGTCGAACGTCGCGTTTCCAGAATCGACACCCGCAGCCACAGACTGTCGCCGGGCCGCACCGGGACCAGCCATCTGAGCTCATCGATTCCCGGCGACGCGACGCTCGCGACCGACGAGAGATAATGCTCGACGAAAAGCCGCATCATCAGCCCGGCCGTATGCCAGCCGCTGGCGATGAGTCCGCCGAAATGGCCTCTGGCCGCCGCCTCGGGAGAGAGATGCATCGTCTGCGGATCGAACTTTCGGGCGAAGTCGATGATTTCGACCTCCGCGACCTCGATCGGGCCGAACGTATAGACCGCGCCGGCGACATAGTCCTCGAACCAGCGGTCGTCGATCGGCGTGGGAAGGGAAGATGTCTGCATGGCCGGCTCCTGGTCTGGAAACATCGCCCGCGGGCGTCCTTGCGGCGTACGGCCGACGAAGCCGGTTGTCCAATCGGCCGCCGACTGCAATCGCGATCTTGTCAACCGGTCAAGCCAGCCTGCGGGACAGGGGCCGCGATTGACGCCGGTCAATTAAATTCGCCCGCAAATGATGCAGTGTCCACGGGCAACGTGGAGGGGCCAGCGCCGGAAACAGGCGCGGGAGGGGTTTTTGCGGGCCTTTGGCCGAGGATGGCCAGGCGGGCGCGCAGTATCGTCCGGCGCCTTTCATCGCTTTATGGCGGCCGCATTTTCTGGGTGACGGAATGAATCTTCAGGTCAGGGACATCGACGCCGGGACGGCGGAGGAAGCGGCCGCGCCGCTGATGGGCAACGAAGCGATCGCACGCGGCGCCTGGGAAGCGGGCGTGCGCGTCGCGGCTGCCTATCCCGGTACGCCGTCGACCGAAATCATGGAGTCCCTGGGCGAATATCCGGCCTCCGACCTCTATGCGGAATGGTCGACCAACGAGAAGGTGGCGCTGGATGTCGCGATCGGCGCCGCACTATCGGGCGTGCGCGCGATGGCGTCGATGAAGCATGTCGGCCTCAATGTCGCTTCAGATTCGCTGATGTCGCAGAGCTATATTGGAGTCCACGGCGGCCTCGTGCTCGTGGTCTGCGACGATCCGGGCATCCATTCCTCGCAGAACGAGCAGGATACGCGGCTGTTCGCGCGTTTCGCCAACGTTCCGATCCTCGAACCGTCCGACGCGCAGGAGGCCCATGACTTCACCAAGCTCGCCTTCGAGATTTCCGAACAGTTCGATACGCCGGTAATCGTGCGCTCGACGACGCGCCTGTCGCACACGCGCAGCGCGGTGAGGATTGGGCCGCGCGTGGAGCAGGCGCCGAAGGGCTTCGTCGATACGCCGTCCAAAACCGTTACGATTCCAGCGAATGCGCGCCGACTGCATCCGAAAGTCGTCGCGCGCGAAGCGAAACTCGCTCAATATTTCGAGACCTCGCCGCTGACGGTCTGGGAAAAGGGCGACAGGACAGTCGGCATCATCACCGGGTCGACCGCCTACCTGTATGTGAAGGAGGTCGCTCCGAACGCCTCCATCCTCAAGCTCGGCGCATCCTATCCGTTGCCCGAGCAGGCGATCCGCGCATTCGCCGGTTCTGTCGACCGCCTGCTGGTCGTCGAGGAACTTGAGCCGGTCATGGAAAACGAAATCAAGGCGATGGGGATTGCTGCGGAAGGAAAAGTTTTCTTCCCGCGCATCGGTGAGTTGTCGCCGGAACTCGTGCGTTCCGGGCTCGCGGCAGCGGGGCTGATGGATGCGCCGGCGCCCGCCATCTCGCTCGACATCGAGCCGATGGCGCGTCCGCCCGTGCTTTGCGCGGGTTGCCCGCACACGGCGAGCTATCTGGCCCTGCGTGGCGTCGACGCGCGCGTCGCCGGCGACATCGGCTGCTACACGCTCGCCGCTGTCGAGCCGCTTCGGTCGATCGACACGACGGTGTGCATGGGCGCGAGCATCGCCAACGCCGTCGGCATGGCCGCGGCGGGCGAAACGAAGCCGATCGTCGCAACCATCGGCGATTCCACATTCCTGCATTCGGGCATCGCTCCGCTGGTCGACGCCGTCTACAACAAGGCCGACATCACCGTCGTCCTGCTCGACAATTCCATAACCGCCATGACGGGCGGGCAGGACCATCCGGGCACAGGACGGACGCTGCGCGGAGAAGCGACGCACAAGGTCGATTACGAAACCATCTGTCGCGCAGTTGGCGTTGAATGGGTGCGCAAGGTCGACCCTTACGATATCGGACACCTCTATCAGACGCTGCGCGAGGCGATCGTCCACAAGGGCGTGTCGGTCGTCATTTCGTCGCGTCCATGCGTGCTCGATCCGGTGAAGATCAAGGGGACGCCGCTGGCGGTCGCCGCCGCCGGCTGCGTCGCCTGCCAGTCCTGCATGAACCTTGGCTGCCCATCGATCACCTGGACCGAGGACATGTTCGAAGGCCATCACAAGGTGCAGATCGATCCGGCGACCTGCATCGGCTGCACGCTTTGCGCGCAGGTATGTCCAACTGACTGCATCCAGCCGGTGACACAATGAACGCGCCCGCAACAATGCCCGCGACGACCGCACAGATCCAGGCTGCGCCTACCCGCAACATCATGATCGTGGGCGTCGGCGGCCAAGGCGTCATCATGATTTCCAAGGTGATGGCGCTGCTCGGCCAGAAGCAGGGGCTTCAGGTCAAGCAGAGCGAAGTGCATGGCATGGCCAAGCGTGGCGGCATCGTGTTCAGCCATGTGCGCTTCGGCAAGGAAGTCTGGTCGCCGACCATCGCCAAAGGCGACGCTGACGCTCTGATCGCGCTCGAATGGGCCGAAGGGCTGCGCTGGCTCGATCACCTCAAGCCGGGCTCCGGCGCATTCATCGCCGACACGCGGCGGATCGTGCCGCCGTTCGCCTGTCGCAACCGCAAGACGGGCGCGACGATGAATTACGCAAGCGAAACGCCCGCGGAAATCGTCAGTCGTGTCGCCGACGGCTACGCGCTCGATGCGACCTCGATCGCCGAATCCTTCGGCGATTCGCGCGCCGCCAACACGGTGCTGCTCGGCGTGCTGTCGACAACGCTCGATTATCCGATCGAGGACTGGCTCGGCGTGATTGAACAGCTCGTGCCAAAGAAGGCGCGCGAGATAAACGTGAAGGCGTTCGAGGCCGGTCGCGCCTGGGCCGAGGCGGCGCAGGCAGACCCGTCGCTGCGCTTCGACCATGCGATCGCGCGGGAGAAAACCTACGCGAAGCCGCAGGACTTTGAAGTTCGGCTCGAAATCAACGCCGCCTGGTGCAAGAGCTGCGACATCTGCGTCAAGCTCTGTCCGGAGCGATGCCTGGCGCTGAACGAGGAGCAGATCGCCTATCTGAAGGCGCCCGAGGCCTGCACCGGCTGCCATATCTGCGAATGGCTCTGTCCGGACTTCGCCATCTCCGTCAATACCGTATCCCGCGAGCCTGCGAGCGCCTGAATGACCAAGACTCTCACGCCTGTCGCCGGCAATCACGCCTGCGCGCTTGCAGCAATCGCTGCGGGGTGCCGCTTTTTCGCCGGCTACCCGATCACGCCCTCTTCGGAAATCGCGGAATTCATGTCGCGCGAACTGCCGCGCGTCGATGGCGTCTTCATCCAGATGGAGGACGAGATCGCCTCGATCGCGGCGATCATCGGCGCCTCGCTCGGCGGCTCGAAGACGATGACCGCCACCAGTGGTCCCGGATTTTCCCTGATGCAGGAAAATCTCGGCTATGCCGCCATGACCGAAACGCCGTGCGTCATCATCAATGTGATGCGCGGCGGACCGTCGACAGGCATGCCGACGCGACCGGCACAGGGCGACATCATGCAAGCGCGCTGGGGCTCGCACGGCGACCATCCCATTATCGTCGTCGCGCCCGCCTCCGTGCAGGAAATCCATTCGGAGACGATCCGCGCCTTCAATCTGGCCGAGGAATTCCGTACCCCCGTCGTCGTGCTTTACGATGAGATCGTCGCGCATCTGATGGAGATGGTCGAGCTTCCGGCCGCAGGAACGATCAAGCAGGTCGACCGCAAGTGGGCGGACGCGGCACAAGCCAACTATCTGCCCTATGCGGAGACGCCAGACCTCGTGCCGCCGATGTCGCGGCCGGGCGACGGCCATCGCGTGCACGTCACCGGCCTCACGCATACGCCCGACGGGTTTCCGACGCAGAAGCCCGATCTTGCGGACAGGGCGCTCATGCGCATTCTCGACAAGATCGAGAAAAACCGAGGGAAAATCGAGAAAATCGAAGCTATCGAAACGGACGACGCCGATATTCTGATCGTCGCCATCGGCATCGTCGCGCGCGCCGCGCGCAGCGCGGTCGCCTCGCTGCGCAGCGAGGGAATAAAGGTTGGCCTACTTCGTCCCGTGACGTTGTGGCCCTTTCCCGAGGCCGCCGTGCGCGCGGCCGCAAACAATGCGCGCGTCGTGCTGGTCCCGGAAATGAATACGGGCCAGCTCAATCGCGAAGTCGAACGTCTCGTCGATGCGCCCGCCAAGGTCGCCGGTCTGCATCGGGTCGATGGCGAGCCAATCGCGCCTGGCGAGATCGCCGCAAGAATCCGGGAGATGATCGCGCAATGAACGAGATTGTCCGAAAGGACGCGGTTCGTCCTGCCTTCGACATCAAGGATTATCTGCGGCTGGACCTGATGCCGCATTTCATGTGTCCGGGCTGTGGCCACGGCATCGCGCTGCGCGCGTTGCTGTGGGCGACGCACGAGCTGGGCATAGAGAAGAACCAGCTCGCGGTGGTGTCGGGCATCGGCTGTTCCGGCCGGGTCGGCGCCTATATCGACGCAAACACCTATCACACGACGCATGGACGCCCGCTCGCGTTCGCGACGGGTCTCAAGCTCGCACGCCCCGATCTGAAAGTCATCGTCATCACCGGCGACGGCGATTGTCTGGCGATCGGCGGAAATCATCTGATCCATGCCTGCCGCCGCAATCTGGACATCACCTGTCTCATGCTCAACAACGAAGTCTACGGCATGACCGGCGGACAGGTGTCGCCGACGACATCGGTCAACCGTCTCACGACGACGACCCCCGCCGGCAATTGCGAACCGACCTTCGACGCCTGCAAACTGGCGGAGGCCGCCGGCGCAAGCTTCGTCGGGCGCGAGGTGACCCGTCAGGCGCCGGCGCTGAAGAATCTGATCCGCGCGGCGATGGAGCACGACGGTTTTTCTTTCGTCGAAGTCATGTCCGACTGCACCGAAATCTACGGTCGCAAGAACGATCTCGGCGAGTCGCCCGAGATGATCCTGAGCCAAAAGGCCGACATGCGGCCGGAGGCATTCGGCAACGTCGCCGATCAGCCGTTCCGTCCGAACCGCCTCGTCACCGGCGTCTTGGCGAAGCAGGAGCGCCCGGAATACGGCCGCACCTATCGCGCGCGCGCCGCGCTCGAACGCGCGAAGAAGGGGCGCTGACATGGCCCGCACCGAAATCCGCCTTGCCGGCTCCGGCGGCCAGGGGCTCATCCTCGGCATGCACATCCTGTTTCGCGCGCTCGGCATCGAAGGCAAACGCGCAGCGCAATCGCAGAGCTACGAGCCGACCTCGCGCGGCGGCTTCTGCTATTCCGACCTTGTCGTATCGGACGATGCGGCGGGCTACCCGCTGGTCACCGGCCTCGACATGATCGCCGGCCTGTCGCAGATCGGAGTTGACCGCTCAATGGCGATGGCGAAGGCAGGCTCGCTCGTCCTCATCGACGAGCGTCTCGTCCCGCGTCCGCCAGAGGGCCTGCACGACCTGCATATCCTGCCGATCACGACGCGCGCGATCGCGCTCGGCAGCGCGCGCGTCGCCAATATTGTGGCGCTCGGCGCGCTGGCGCGGCTGTCGGGCGTTGTCAGCAAGGATGCGCTGATGGAGGCCGTTCGACTGGAGACGCCGAAGAAATTCGCCGAGCTGAATCTTGCGGCGCTGGAGGAAGGATTTGCCCTGCAGGCGGGCGTCGTCGCAACGGAGCCGGCGTAGGACGCTCCCGAGCGTCGTGGAGCGTCACGGCGCGCGCTCGTTTGCATCACCTGCCGGCGTAATCGACGCGCCAGATGACGCCGCCGCTATCGTCGCTGAAATACAGCGCGCCATCCGGTCCGATCGCGAGAGACACCGGGCGCCCCCAGATGTCCGCATCGGAGGCGACGAAGCCGATCACGAAATCCTCATAGGCGCCGGTCGCCCTGCCGTTCTCAAAGCGTAGACGGATGATCTTGTACCCGGTGCGCTTCGTCCGGTTCCATGAACCGTGCAGAGCGACAAAGGCGTCGCCATCATAGTCGGCGGGAAAGCGACCGCCCTCGTAGAAGGCAAGGCCCAGGGGCGCGGAATGCGGCTGGATCAGGACATCCGGCGTCGTGACGCGGTGCGCCAGATCGGGCCGGAGGCCGGGGTGGCCAGGATCGCCGTGGCCGCCGATGTAAAACCAGGGCCAACCGTAGAACGCGCCGTCCTGCACGCGCGTGACATAGTCCGGCGGGAGGTCGTCGCCGAGCAGGTCGCGCTCATTCACGGCGCACCAGAGTTCATCGCTGGCTGGCCGCAGGGCCATGGCGACGCAATTGCGCAATCCGGCAGCGACCACGCGGCGGCGCCCGCCATGTGGATCGAAAGCCAGCACATCGGCGCGCCCCAGTTCGGCGCCCCAGCTCGCGCCAAGCCCGTTCGCCTGTTCGAACGCAGCGAGTTCGGCGGGCGTTTGATCCATTTCCGCCGCGTTGTTCGAGCGTGATCCAACCGACAGGTACATCGTGCGACCGTCGCGCGAAAAAACGATGTCGCGCGTGACATGGCCACCATCCGGCAAGCCGTCGACGACGGTCTCCGGCGCACCGCGCGCGACCTCGTCGCCGGAAACATAGGGGAAGCGCACGACGCGCGTCGGCGTCGAGGCATAGACGTAGCGCGGCTTGTCGGCGGGATAGAAGGCAAGGCCAAACAGGCCGCCGAGTCCACTGGCGAAGATCGTCCGGCGCTTCGGGCCGGGCGCTCCGCCAGCGCCAAGGACGAGAATTCGCCCCTGCCCGGTTTCGGCGACGAACAGATCGCCGTTGGGGGCAAAGCGCAATGTGCGCGGTTGCGCCATTCCGCTCGCGAACTGGTCCACGGAGAATCCGGGCGGCGCGGCGAGCGCCGCGCCTGGCGGGCGCGCCACGATGTGGGGGGAGGCCGCGCCGACCGGCGTCGCGCGCGGCGGCGGCATGTCGGCCGGCCCAATATGGCGCCATACGCCCGGCGCGTCCTGCCGCCAGTCGCCGTAGGCTGCGGCGCCTGCCCGGACATCGGCGGGAGCCTGCGCCTGGGCGGCGCAGACCGCGCCGGACAGAAGAACCAGCAGCATCGACCAGATCCGCATCGAGATCCCCCGGTTCATGCGCCTTGAGGCCGTCGTGCCGGCGCTGGGCAAGCCCGCATCCGTCCTGGCTGGAAGCCTGCGTCGAAATTCTCCCCGCGTCCATGCCGGCGTGGATATATGTTCGGCTTATCCGTTAGGATGAGTTCCGGGGTTCCCCTTCACGGGAAGGCAGGCGTCATGTCCGAAAGCGAACTGTTCGACAAGGGACTCGCCGCACGGCGCGAGGTTCTGGGCGCCGACTACGTGGATGGTTCGCTGGCGAAGGCCGATGATTTCATGATGGCGTTCCAGCGCGCCGCCACCGAACTGGCCTGGGGGTATGTCTGGACCCGGCCGGGCCTCGATCGCCGGACGCGCAGCATCCTCAACCTTGCCATGCTGACCGCGCTCAACAAGCCGGCGGAACTCAAGCTGCACGTCAAAGGAGCCTTGACGAACGGCGTCACCGTCGAGGAAATCAAGGAAGCGCTGCTGCACGCGACCGTCTATTGCGGCATTCCCGCCGGCCTCGAAGCATTCAAGGCAGCGCATGAGACGTTGCAGGCGGAAGGCGCGCTGCCCTCGCAATGAACGAACCGGCGCCGACCATCGACGACATTCGCGCCGCGGCGCAGCGCATTGCTGGCTCAGTCGAGCGCACGCCGTTCATGCGCTCGCGAACATTGTCCGAGATCGTCGGCGCCGAAATCTGGATCAAATTCGAGAACCTGCAATTCACGGCCTCGTTCAAGGAACGGGGCGCAGCCAATCGGCTGCTGACGCTCGCGCCGTCGCAGGCGCGGCGCGGCCTCATCGCGATGTCAGCAGGCAATCACGCGCAGGCTGTCGCCTATCACGCGCAGCGTCTGGGGCTGCCGGCGACCATCGTCATGCCGAAGGGAACGCCGTTCGTGAAGGTGGCGCGCACACGCCACCATCAGGCGCGTGTCTTGATCGAAGGCGAGACATTGGCCGACGCGGCAAGCTTCGCGCGCCGACTTGGCGAACGCGAGGAGCTTGTGTTCGTTCACCCGTACGACGATCCCGCCATCATCGCGGGACAAGCGACGGTTGCGCTGGAAATGCTCGCCGATGCGCCGGACCTGGATTGCATCGTCGCGCCGGTCGGAGGCGGCGGCCTTGCGGCGGGGGTCTCGATCGTGGCTGCGGCGACCCGACCCAACCCCGAAGTGATCGGCGCGGAGGTCGAGACCTACGCCGCCGCTGCGCAAATGCTCGCGGGACAGCCGGTATCTGTCGGCGGCGCGACGATCGCCGAGGGCATAGCGGTGCGCGACATCGGCGTGCTGCCGTTGTCGATCCTGCGCGCGAACCGGATCGACGTGATGACGGTTCCGGAAAGCCTAATTGAAAAGGCGGTCATCCTGCTGATCGAAATCGAAAAAACCGTCGCCGAAGGAGCAGGCGCCGCCGGGCTCGCCGCGCTGCTGTCCGAGCCCGGCCGCTTTCGCGGACGGAAGGTCGGCCTCATTCTGTCCGGCGGAAATATCGACACGCGCATGCTGACCAACATTCTCATGCGCGGGCTCGTGCGGGACGGGCGGCTGATCCAGCTTACCGTCGAAATCGCGGACAAGCCCGGCGCCCTGGCGCAATTGGCGGAGTCAGTCGCCCAATTCGGCGGCAATATCGTGGAAGTGCAGCACCAGCGTTTGTTCGGCGCCATGTCCGTCAATGTCGCCGAGGTCGATCTCCTGATCGAAGCGCAGGACGAGACGCATGGCGCAGCGATTGTCGCCGGGCTCGAATCCGGCGGCGCAAGGGTTCGACGGCGCGAGGTCGCGCGGCGGCGGGGATGAATTCACCGATTGACGCCCGGGCGAATGACCGGACCCATCGGAACGCGGGCCGAACGCCCGACGCAAGAAGATTGCGGACAAGATCAACCCCTGCGCCTAGGATGTGCGCCTGTAGCCGGGGCGACGCCATGCGTCTCGCCGGCATGGGGTCGATCGCGATTTTGCGGGACGACGCGCGTGGCCATTTCGAGAAGCCTTGAATTCAATCGCTGGAGCATTTCCAGCCGCCTGATCCTGTTGGTGGTGGCGCTGGCGGCGCCGATGAACCTGATCGCCCTGGGCATCGTCTGGCGTCTGGTCAGCGAAGCCGGCGCCACGCAGCGCACGAACCTGCTATATACCGCGCGCGCCATAGCCACCGGCGTCGACGCCGAACTCGGAAAATATACCGCGTTTGCCGAAGCGCTGGCGCGCGCGCCGAGCCTGCTGGAGCCGGATCTACACGCATTCGAGGCGGAAGCCGCGCGGCTTTTCCCAACACATTCGGTCGCCTGGGTCGTTGTCAGCGATCTGGAGGGGGTGCAACTCCTCAATACCGCGCGGCGTCCCGGCGACGTCCTGCGCGTCAGGCCAGAGACAGCTCTGGCGGCCCAGAGACGCGCATTCGACACGCACGCGACCGGGATTTCCGATGTCTATTTCAGCGCGTTGACGCAACGCTGGCTGATAACCATCATCGTGCCGGTCTTCAAGGATAACAAGCCGTTGCGCGTCGTCTCGGTCAACGTCGACGCGGGTAATTTCCTGGGTCTGCTCAACGGGCAGCATATGCCGAAGAACTGGCTCGCCGCAATTGTCGACGGGCGCGGCCATATCGTTGCACGTGTGCCCGGCGAAGCATTCGCGGGCGATCTTGCGTCCGCCACATGGCTCCCGGAGAGAACCCGCGAGGGTGTGTTCGAGACGGTTTCGCTTGAGGGCGATCCCGTTGTCGTCGCCAACGCCCGCTCGGCGGATGCCGCATGGACGATCGGCGTCGCTATCAAGAAGGCGGAGCTGCAATCCGTCGCCTGGGGCGCGGCGCTCTGGGCGGCGGTTCTTGGCGCCGTCGTTTCTGCGTTCAGCATCCTGCTCGCTATCGGCATCGCGCATCGCATCACCGGCCCGTTGCGGGAGCTTCGCAAGCGGACGGCGAGCCTGCTCACCGGGTCGGCGGCATTCAGACCGTTCGAGCCCGGGTCGCCTGAAATCGCCGAGCTCTGGACTGCGCTACGAGGAGCGGCGGCGGAGCGCAATCGCTCGATCGAAGAGCGGCGGCGCGGCGAAACGCTTCTGACAATTGCGACCAACAACGCCGGCGTCGGAATGGTGCTGCTCGACAAGAATCGCCTTTATCTGACTGCCAACCCCGCGTTTTCGAAAATTCTTGGACTCGGCGACGTGGACCTTATCGGCAAGGGGCCGGCCATCGTCCTGCCCGAGGTTTACGAAACACAGATTTCACCCAATCTTGACCGCGCTTTTGCAGGCGAGCGAGTCACCTACGAGTTGACGAGACAGGGGGCGGATGGAGCGCCGCGTTACTTCACGGTCGTTTGCGAGCCGCTTCGCAACGACGACGGCGACGTTTCGAATGTGGTCGCCATCATCTATGAAATTACGCTGCCAAAGCTGGCGGAGCTACGGATTGCCGGCAGCGAGGAGCGCATGCGCGCGGTGATCGACACCGCCGCCGATGCGATTGTCGTGATAGACAGCACCGGCGTCGTTCAGTCGTTCAACCCGGCTGCTGAACGCATTTTCGGATATTCCGCCCAAGAGGCGATTGGCAACAACGTCTCGTTCCTGATGCCGGAGCCGGATCGCGGCGCGCATGACGGATATATTGCCGCCTACCTCGCAACCGGCAACGCGAAGATCATCGGCATCGGCCGCGACGTCTCGGCCCGACGCAAGGACGGCTCGACCTTTCCGGCTGAACTATCGGTCACGGAATGGCGCAACGCCGGACAAAGGTATTTCACAGGCATATTGCGCGACATAACCGAACGCCAGCGACGCGACGAGCAGATTCAGACCCTGCTGCGCGAGGTTAATCACAGGTCAAAGAATCTGCTCACCGTAGTCCACGGCATTGCGCGGCAGACCCATATGCGCCACCCCGACGATTTCATGGCGACCTTCAGTGATCGCATTCAGGCGCTCGCCGCAAATCAGGACGTTCTCGTGCAACACGAATGGAAGGACGTCGCTCTAGATGCGCTGGTGCGCTCGCAACTCGACCCCTTCAAGGATTTGATGGGCCCTCGATTCAAGATTGAAGGGCCGGAGTTGCGCCTCTCGGCGACGGCCGCCCAGACAATCGGCATGGCGGTCCATGAACTGGCGACCAATGCAGCCAAATACGGATCCCTGAGCAACGCGGAAGGCTGGATCGAAATCTTCTGGACAATCGATGGATTGGACGGCGACAGGCGACGATTCGACATGGCCTGGCTGGAACGTGGCGGACCACATGTGAATTCCCCGTCCGTCGCCGGATTTGGAACATTTGTCGTTCGCGACGCAGTACGAACCAGTCTGGGAGGAAAAGCGGACCTTGCCTACAAGAGCGCCGGCGTCGAGTGGCGCATGAGCTGCCCGTTGTCGAGGGTGGTCGGCGTCCGCGACGCTGGCGGTTGACCGGACGGTCCACCCACAATCGCGGACCGCCTCTCAGTTGAACAGGGCAGGATAGCCGCGGGCCATGACGTAAATCCCGACACCCAGGACGAGCACAGCGAATATTCTGGCGAGCGTCGCCTTGTTCGCGGCCAGTTCTCCGGCGGCCTTTGCGCCGAATACTCCGCCAATCGTTCCGGCTGCAACAAAAATTGCGGCGATGCGCCAATCGACGAGGCCCGACAGCGCATAGGACACGGCGGTCGTGAAACCGAACGCGGCCACCGCAACGAGCGACGTGCCGACAGCAGACAGAATCGGCATGGCCACAGCCCCCATCAGACCGGGGACGATCAGGAAGCCGCCGCCGATTCCGAAAAAGCCGGATAAGCCGCCAACCACTACGCCGGCGATGGTCAGTCGTGGCGCAAGCTCGCTCAGGTTGTCGCGCGTGAGCGGCCGGAAGCCGTCACCGTCCGCTCGCTTTCTGATGAACATCGAAATGGCGATGACCGCCATCAGCGCGCCGAACAGAAACAGCAGCTTCTTGCCGTCGAACGCCTTGCCCGCAATTGATCCGAGCGCCGCGCCGACGACGCCGGACGCCGCGAATACCGCCGCACAGGGCCAGCGCACGTTCCCCTGCCGCGCGTGGCTGATCAGGTTGACGAAGGCGTTGGCCGCCACAGCGACCGAACTGGTGCCAATCGCGACATGCGGCGACGCGACGCCGACGACATAGACGAGCAACGGGACGGCGAGCACGGAGCCGCCGCCGCCGACCAGACCGAGGACGAAACCAACCAGCGAGCCCGAGCCTGCGGCGGCGAGATCCGAATACAAGGTCAATAACCGCCCTTGCGCCGGCTCTCGGGCAATCCGGCGATCTTGCCGCCCTGCTTGGAGGGATCGAGCGGGAACAGATCGTAGAGCGTCCGCTGATCGACCTTTTCGCCCCACCGATCACTCATCGCCTTGATGATGGTGCGTGTATTCGGCGTGCTCTGGTTGTTGTCGAAATATTCCTCGCGCAGGTAATCGATGACGTCCCAGTGCTTCTGAGTCAATTCGATCTGCTCCCGCGCGGCTAATTGCTGCGCCAGCTCGCGGCTCCAGTCCTCCTGGTCCGAGAGATAGCCGGTCGGCGTCGTTTCAATTGTCTTGCCTTCGAATTCAATCGCCATTTTTCCCCTCTCCGTTTCGAAGCTTATTTCAGCCGATCGTGATCTTCGGCGCGGCCTTCGCCTGCGGGACGCCCGACCGCAACGTGGCCGCGACCTGTCGCGCGATATCGATATAGGGCTTGGCCTGCGGGCTGTCCGGCGCGGTTGCGACCAGAGGCTCTCCACTGTCGGACGTTTCGCGGATCGCCATATGCAGCGGCGTCTCGCCCAGGAACGGCACGCCGAGATGCTCCGCTTCCTGACGGGCGCCGCCGTGTGCGAACACGTCCGACCGCTCGCCACAATGCGGGCACAGGAAATAGCTCATGTTCTCGATCAGCCCGAGCAGCGGCACATGAACCTGCTGGAACATGGCGACGCCGCGCCGCGCGTCGATCAACGCCAGATCCTGCGGCGTCGACACGATCACGGCGCCGGCGAGCGGCACGGTTTGCGCAAGGGTCAGTTGAGCGTCGCCGGTGCCCGGCGGCATGTCGACGACGAGCACATCGAGTTCGCCCCACGCGACATCATGCAGCAATTGCTTCAGGGCGGACATCACCATCGGGCCGCGCCACACGATCGGCGCGCTGTCCTCGACGAGAAAGCCGATCGACATGACCTTCACGCCGAACCGTTCGAGAGGAAACAGCTTCGCGCCGTCCGCCGTCGCCTGAGGCCGGCCCTTCAGGCCGAACAGGCGCGGCATGGACGGGCCGTAGAGATCGGCGTCGAGCACGCCGACCTTGAGCCCGAGATGGGCGAGGCCGAGGGCGAGATTGCAGGCGGTCGTCGATTTGCCGACGCCGCCCTTGCCCGAGGCGACCGCAATGATCTGCCCGACGCCGGGAATTCCAGGGACAGCCCCCTGGCCCGCGGCCTTCGCCGGCGCTGGGCCCGCCGCGCGCGCTGATTCCGCGGTAAGCGTGACGAGCGCGGATTGGACTCCTTCAACACGCTTTACGGCGGCCTCGACGGCTGCGCGCATCGGTTCGAGCGAGGCGGCCTGTTCCGGAGCGACGGAGATTGCGACGAAAGCCTTGCCGTCGCGGATCGAGACGCCGGAGATCGCATCGGACTGCCCGAGCGGGGCGCCATCGGGGCCCGGAATGGCGCTTATCGCCGCGAGCACTACTTCTTTACTGACCATGATCCCTCACTGTTCCAAAGCTGTCGTTGTTTGTCCTGACGCCAGCGAAGAGCCGGCGGATTTGTACCAGTCGAGTTTGTCGCGCAGCGTGACGACCGATCCAACGATGACGATGGTCGGTCCGCGCAGGTCGTCCGCGCGCGCCAGTTCGGCGAGCGTGCGCACCGCGCCCGCAATCACGCGCTGGTTGGGGCGCGTGCCATTGTCGATGATCGCCGCCGGCGTGTCCGGATCGGCTCCATGCTTCACGAACTCGTCCATGAGCTGCTCGATGCGCGACAGTCCCATATAGACCGCCGCCGTCTGGCCGGGGCGGGCCAGCGCGCTCCAGTCGAGATCGAGCGGCCCGTTTTTCCCGTGCGCGGTGACAAACACCACGGATTGCGCGTGGTCGCGATGGGTCAGCGGAATTCCGGCATAGGCCGCGCAGCCAATCGCCGCCGTCACGCCCGGACAGACCTGGAACGGGATGCGGCGCGACGCCAGCATCTCGATCTCCTCGCCGCCGCGCCCGAACACGAACGGATCGCCGCCCTTGAGCCGCAGCACGCGCTTGCCTTGAAGCGCGAGCCGCACCAGGAGATCGCTGATTTCCTCCTGCGCCAGCGCGTGGTCGCCCATTCGCTTGCCGACATAGATGCGCTCGGCCTCGCGCCGCGCCAGATCGACGATCGCCGGATCGACGAGGTTGTCGAAGAGCACGACATCCGCCTTCTGCATCAGACGCAGCGCGCGGAAGGTCAGCAGATCCGGATCGCCCGGCCCGGCGCCGACCAGATAGACCTCGCCGCGCATCGCGGCCTCGCCTTGCGCCGAAGCCCGACCGAGTTCATCCTCCAGCGCCGAATTCGCGCCGGATACATCGCCGGCCAGCATGCGTTCGGCCGCCGGCCCGTCGAGCACGCCCTCCCAGAAGCGCCGCCGCGCCACGCCCGTCGCCAGCTTCGCGTTCACCATCGCCCGGGAACTGCGAACAAAATCCGCCAGCCGGCCATACGCAGCCGGGATCGTCGTCTCGAGCCGCGCCTTCAGCATGCGTCCGAGCAGCGGCGAGGCGCCGCCGGTCGAGATCGCCACCATCAGCGGATCGCGATCAATGATCGAGGGGAGCATGAAATCGCAGAGGTCCGCCCGGTCCGCGACATTGACAAGCGCGCCCGCCGCCTTCGCCAGATCGCGCGCGCGCTCATCGGCCGCCGCATCCCCGGTGGCCACGATGCAGAGCGCGACGCCCTCCAGTTCGGCTGGTTTCGCCGGCCGCCGCGCAACATGTTCGAACGCGAATTTCTCGCGCAGAAGGGCGAGATCTCCACTTAGTTCGCTGGCGAAAACCGTCACGTGCGCGCCCGCCCGCAGAAGTATTTCCGCTCGCCGCGCCGCCGCCACGCCGCCGCCGACAACGACCGCCCATCGGCCGCTCATGTTCAGAAATACAGGAAAATGTCGCATCTGATCCCGTTCAGCCGCGCCGCGACAGCATCGCGCCCGCGAACGATGAGGGCGCAATGCGCGCAGCCTCGCCCGGCGCCACGACGTCTTCAGTCGAATGCCATGCAGCCGGCCTTGCTTTGCCTTCGCACGACGCGACCGCGGTCCGTTTGCTCCGGACAAAAGATACAAACCGCCTTGCCCAGCGGTTGCTCTCCGTATCGCGCAAATGCGCGAAACTGGCCAGCAGATTTCCTATGACGAAGCCGTCCCGCCCCCCATCGACGCCGAACCCACGCCTGATCCGATAGGCGAATCGACTCGCCGGGTCGATGTTTTCCAAGGCCGCGTAATGGAATTCGTGGGCGCGCGTCATCGGCGGCGGCAATGGCCAGGGCGCCTCGGCCGTCGCCTCAAGAACGACGAGGCCGCGCCCCTGTGGCCGGTCGCGCATCGTCGTATCCGCGGGAACGACGCCGACCATTTCGTGGCGTTCGTCGCCCCAGGCGATCGAGCGCGTGAGATACATCAGCCCGCCGCATTCGGCATAAGCTGGCAGGCCCTGGCGCAATTTTGTCCGGATGTCGGCGCGCAGCGCGGCGTTGGCGCTCAGCCGGGCTGCGCTCGTTTCCGGAAATCCGCCGCCAATGAAAAGCCCATCGCATCGCGGCAAACGCCCGTCCTGGATCGCATCGAAGAACACAATTTCGGCGCCCGCGCGTTCAAGCGCCTCCAGATCGTCGGCATAATAGAAGCCGAAAGCCGCATCGCGCGCCACCGCGATGCGGACATCCGGCTCATGCCGCGCCAAGGCCCCGACGCCGCGCTCGGGCAGCGGCGCCGACCCGGCGATGCCAAGCAGACGATCCAGATCGACGCCCGCCTCGACAGCACATCGCAGGTTGGCGATCGTATCGCGCAGCGCGGGACTCTCAGCCGGCGTGGTCAAGCCGAGATGGCGCTCCTCGACCAGCGGCGCGGCATTCCGGCCTATGGCGCCGAGAACGGGAATATCGGTGTAGCGCTCGATCGCCTGCCGGAGCTTGGTCTCCTGGCGCAGGGTTCCGACCTTGTTGAGGATGACGCCCGCAATCCGGACATCGGAGTCGAAGGCGCGATAGCCGAGCAGCAACGGCGCGATGCCCCGCGTCATTCCGAGCGTATCGACGACGAGCAAGACTGGCGCGCCCAGCAGTTTTGAGAGCGCGGCGCTGGAGTCGGATCCTTCGACGTCAACCCCGTCGTGAAGGCCCTTGTTGCCTTCGATCAAAGCGACATCGGCGCCGGAACAGCCGCGGGCGAAGGTCGAGACGATCTCGTCCTGGCCCTGCGTGTTGAAATCGAGATTGTAGCAGGCGCGGCGGGTCGCATGCGCCAGCCACATCGGATCAATGTAGTCCGGCCCTTTCTTGAATGCCTGGACATGCAGCCCGCGCGCGTCCATCGCCGCAGCGAGCCCCACCGAAACCATGGTCTTGCCGGAAGACTTGTGCGCTGCCGAAATGAACAGCCGGCTCATGGCGTCAGAGACCGCGATGGTCGATGGGGTCGGGATCGCGGAAGGCCATGACGCGATCAGCTCCCCTTCGGTTCGGCTTGCGGCAGGAACGGCAGCAACCGCATCGCCAGCGCCGCGATCAACATTGCAATCGATATCCCGCTGACGCCAAGGAGAACCTCAGGCGCCGACGGAACATAGCTGCCAACCGCTCCGTCGAAAAACGAACTGGAGACATCCATCCCCGGAAACAGTTTGAGCGGATAAACCTGACCGCCGATGATGATGACGTACATCTGCGCAAGGCCGCCAAACAGGAACAGGATCGACGCCAGCGTGAGGGCGGAGCGCGCCGAGAATCCGCTGCCGCGAAAGAACAGCACAGCCACCGGCGCGAGCGTGCCGATGACGATCTGCCCGAACCAGAACGCGATGGTGTAGACGCCCCCGTCGCGCAAAAGGAAGGTTTCCACGCCCACATGCGCGGCGGCGTAAAGTTTCGTCAGGTGCTGCACGATGGTGAAATAGAGCGTCGTGAAGGCGAAAATCATCAGAAGCCCGCTGAATTTCTCCACCATCTCCTCAGGCATGAGATCCGAAAGCGTCTCACGGGACATCATCAGCAGGACAAGGACCGTGAACGCAAGGCCGTAGAGAAACGACGACGAAATGAAGAGCGGCGCCATGATCGCCGCGTCATAGGCCTCGCGCGCGATCAGAAACCCGAAGATCGAACCCGTGCCGGTCGTCAAAATCAGACGCCAGGCAAAGGCGACCCATCCCATGGCCTTCATCGTTGGCGCCGATTGCGAGGCGCGACGGTCCATCATGACGAACAGGTACGCGCCGACGATCGCTATGAAGCCGGTGTAAAGATAAATGTTCCAGGCGAAGATGGATTTGAAATTGTTGTTGATGACGGCGACGATCAGGCGTTCCGGCCGCCCAAGATCAAGCACGAGGACCGCAAGACCGCCAAGCAGCAGCGCAATGGCGAGAATGCCGGACAGGCGGGCATAGGGCTTGTAGGCGAGGCGGTTGAAGACCGACGACACCGAGGCGACGTTCAGCGCTCCGGACGCCGATACGATCAGGAAGACGGCGAAGACGTGCGGCAAGCCCCAGACGACCTGGTTGCTCATGCCGGTGACGATATGCCCGTGCTCTTCCATGTAGAGCGCGGCGCCGAGGCCGGTCGCCACGACGACGAGATGCAGGACGATCAATCCCCAGAACGAGGGGGATTGCTGATCCAGAGTTCGAAACTTGAGTTTCGCCATTGGTTTCCGCGCCTTCAGAGATTGCGGTAGCGCACGCCCGGGTCGAGCCCGAGGTCGGCGCGGATCTGGGACGATGCAGCGGCCGAAACGGCCTTGGAGATGTCGCTTTTGGGATCATTGAGATCGCCGAACGTCATCGCCGCGCCTCCCTCGGCGGCGCAGGCCTCGACACAGGCCGGGATGCGCCCCGCGTCGATCCGATCGACGCAGAACGTGCAGCTTTCGACAGTTCCCTTGCCGCGCGGCGCATTGGTCTTCTGGTCGGTCAGCTCTTCATGGACGAACGAGCGCGCCTTGTAGGGGCAAGCCATCATGCAATAGCGGCAACCGATGCAGATATGCTTGTCGACGAGAACGATGCCGTCCGCGCGTTTGAACGAAGCGCCGGTCGGGCAGACGTCGACGCAGGCGGGATTTGCGCAGTGCTGGCACATCACGGGCGCTTCGCGCGTCTTGCCTGTCTCCGGGTCGCGCAACGTCACCTTGCGGATCCATTGTGCGTCGGTCGCAGCGTGTCCGGTTGATTTCCAGCCATTCTCCTTGCGGCAGGCCGAGACGCAGAGATCGCAGCCTGACGGACATTTGTTGATGTCGATGAGCAAGGCCCAACGCTTCGCCGCGGACACGGGCGCAGTCTCCGCGCTCGCCGCTGGCCCGAATGCATAGAGCGTAATTCCTGGCGCAAGCGTCGTCGCGCCGAGCCCGACGGCGCTCTTGAGAAACGTACGGCGGTCCGCAGCGCTCACGGCTTCATCCCCCGAAAGTGGTCGGCGAGCGCGGCGATCGAACCGTCCACGCCTTGTACGGCCGCACTCTTCTTCGCCACGTCGGGCTGCGACGCATGGCACTCGAAACAGTCGATCTTCACGGCGGCATAGGAGTGGCAGGACCGGCAGAAGTGCCGATCGTCGGAAAACGCGACCGGCTTGCCGTCGTCGCCCTTGACCGCATGGCAGGCGACGCAGCCGGCAAGACTGAACTTTCCGCCGCGCACGCCTTCATGCACGGTCTCGGTCCGCTCGTGCAGCAGCATCTTCATGTGATTGCGCCGCATGAATTCTGTATCGGCGACGCAATGCTCGCCCTGCCCTTTCGGCGGGTGCGGGACCGGCGTGCGCGACGCATCGCCATCGGCGGCGAAAGCGCGGCCGACGCCCAGACCCATCAAGACGATCAGAGCGACGAACGCCAATGCCCGGAGCGATGCGCGCGCCATGCTATTCCCCGAGGCCCATCTGGATATAGCCGGTCGGACATACATCCATGCAGATGTGGCAGCCGATGCATTTGGAGTAATCGGTCTGCACATAGCGACCGACCGCGCGCTCTTTCTTGGGCACCCGCGACACCGCTGTCTGCGGACAATAGATCACGCAATTATCGCATTCAAAACACATGCCGCAGCTCATGCAGCGCTCGCCTTCCTTCTTAGCCTGCGCCTCGGTCAGCGGAATGATGCGCTCGCCAAAATCGCCAAGAACCTTGTCGGCTTCGACCAGGCGCGCGTCGCGCTTGCTGCGCTCGACGAAATTGAAATGCCCCTTGAACAGGTCACGATGCGGAATGATCTGCGTCGCGCCGCGGTCCTCATAATTGTGGATCGCGAACTTTCCCGCCGACGTGCCGCGCGTCTGCGTGTGGTCATAGGGCGACGGATCGAGATGACGGGCGTGCAATTCTTCCAGCAAATTGAACTGGTGCACGTCGATCTTCGGTCGTTTGTCCTCCGGCGTCCCGGCAAGGAAGTGATCCATCGTCTCGGCGGCGATCCGGCCGTGGCCGATGGCGGTGGTCAGCAGATGCGGCCG
The DNA here is from genome assembly GCA_021781815.1 of Pseudomonadota bacterium. Classification (GTDB taxonomy): domain Bacteria; phylum Pseudomonadota; class Alphaproteobacteria; order Rhizobiales; family Beijerinckiaceae; genus JAJXWB01. Next base: position 121,223 of record JAJXWB010000003.1, read on the forward strand.
CACCACGTCGCCGCCGGCGAAGTGCTTGTCCATTTTCCTGACCTTGTAGACCGCATCGATCGCGATCGCGCTGCGACCGCCGTCGAGCGCCTCGAGACCATCGGCAAGATCTGCCATCTGACCGATCGCCGAAATCACCATGTCGCACTCGATCTCGTACTCCGTGCCGTCGATCGGCGTCGGGACCATGCCCTTCATCGTGCACTGGCACATGCGAAGCGCCCGGGCACGGCCGTTTTCGTCCTTCACGACCTCGAGCGGCATGACTCCGCCCTGAATGTCGACGCCCTCTCGCTTGGCGTCCTCGCGCTCGTGCTCGGCAGCCGTCATTTTCTCGATCGGAAACAGCGACGTCAGGACGAGTTCCGCGCCTTCCTTGCGCAAGGCGTCGGTCACATCATGCGCGGTGTAGCCATGCGTCGAGGCGGCCGGCGCGTCGTGGGCGTGGGCGCTGGTGATATGCCCAAGGCGGCGGGCGACGGAGGCCACGTCGATGGAGGTGTCGCCGCCGCCGACGACGACGATTTTCTTCGCCGTTGAAAAGACCCAGCCGCGGTTGAAGGCGTCCAGGAACTCGACGCCGGTGATGCAGTTCTCGGCATCGGCGCCGGGCACGGGGAGCGGGCGGCCCTTCTGCGCGCCGATCGCCCAGAAGATCGCAGCAAATTCCGCGTCAAGCTGTTCGATCGTCACGTCCTTGCCGACGCGGACGCCGGTGCGCGCCTCGATGCCCTCGATCGCGAGGATGCGACCGATCTCGGCGTCCAGCATGTCGCGCGGGGTGCGGTAGCCGGGGATGCCGAACCGCATCATGCCGCCGAGTTTCTCGTGCGATTCGAAAATCGTGACGGAATGGCCCTTCAGGCGCAGAAAATATGCGGCGGAAAGCCCGGCGGGGCCGCCGCCGATGACCGCAACGCGCTTGCCGTCGAGCGCAGGCGGCGCAGGCAGGGCCGTCTTGTTCTCGATCGCCCAGTCGCCGACATATTGCTCGACCGCGTTGATGCCGACAAAATCATCGACTTCATTGCGGTTGCAGCCGTCTTCGCAAGGCGCCGGGCACACGCGACCCATGGTGGCGGGGAACGGGTTGGCGGCGACCATGCGCTGAAAGGCGTATTCCTGCCAGGTCATGCCCGGCGCCGGGGGCTTGTCCATGCCGCGCGCAATCGACAGCCATCCGCGGATGTCGTGTCCCGACGGGCACCCGCCCTGACAGGGTGGCGCGCGATGCACGTAGGTCGGGCACTTGTATGTCTTGTCAGCCTGGAAGATCTTCCCGGTCAGATCCGTCCAGTTCCACATCGTGTCGCCGTTCTGGTAGCGACGGAATGTGGGCTTTGTGTTCGGGCTCGCGTCGTTCATCGCCGTTCCTCCGCCGCTTCTCAGGAAGCAGGTTTTTGTTGCGCGTCGTATTCTTCGGCCTGCCTGGATCCGGTGAGCAGGATGGCGTTCGACACCATCTGGTGCACGCTGACGATCGCCTCCATGTCGAAACCGTATTGCGGCAGGATTTTCGAGAACTGCGCCTTGCAGATCGCGCAGATCGCAGCCATGTGCGTGACGCCGTGCTCATCGGCGACGTCGCGCAGCGCCCGCATGCGTGGTTGGGCGCCCTTGATGCGCACGTCCATGAGTTCGTCGGTCAGAAGACCGCCGCCGCCGCCGCAGCAGAGAGTTTTCTCGCCGATCGTCTCCGGGGCCATGTCGTAGAAGTGATTGCACGTCGCACGCAGGATGGCGCGCGGGATCTCGAACTGGCCGCCGGGCTTGTCGCCCATGCGCGACGCGCGCGCCACATTGCAGGAATCATGGAAGGTCAGTCGGAAGTCGTCGTTTTTCGACTTGTCAAACCTGAGCTTGCCCTTCTGCATGAGATCGTATGTGAACTCACAGACGTGCTGCGGCACGGGATAGTCGCGGTCGAGAAAATCGAAAGGGCCGGCAAGGGTGTCGAGGAACGAGTAGGCCACACGCCAGGCGTGGCCGCATTCGCCGAACACCAGGCGCTTGACGCCGAGATCCTCGGCCGCCTTGCGAATACGCAGCGCCACCTTCTGCATATTCTCCTGCGATCCGACGAACATGCCGAAATTCGCCGCCTCGGACGCGTAGGTGCTGAATGTCCACTTCACCCCGGCCTCGTGCATCACCTTGGCATAGCCGATGAGGCCTTCCATGTGCGGCGATGCGAAGAAGTCGGCGCTGGGCGTGACAAACAGAATGTCCGCGCCCGGCTCGTCAAGCGGCAGGCGCACCGGCACGCCAGTATCTTCTTCTATTTCCTCTTCAAGGCCCGCGAGGGTCGCCTTCAGAGCCTTTGGCGGGAGGCCCAGATTATTGCCGATATTGAAGACCTTGCCGATGATCTCGTTCGAATATTTCTGTCCGAGACCGATCGTGTCCATGATGTCGCGCGCAGCCATGGAAATTTCGGCGGTGTCAATGCCATAAGGGCAGAACACCGAGCAGCGTCGGCATTGCGAGCACTGGTGGAAGTAGCTGTACCAGTCGTCGAGGACTTCCTTGGTCAGATCTTCGGCGCCGACAAGCCAGGGAACGAGCTTGCCGCTCAGGGTGAAATACCGGCGATAAACCTTGCGCAACAGATCCTGACGCGCGACCGGCATGTTCTTGGGGTCGCCAGTGCCCAGGAAATAATGGCATTTGTCCGTGCATGCGCCGCATTTCACGCAAGAGTCCAGATAGACGCGGAGCGCGCGCGAATTGTCGACGAGTTCGCCCAGCCGGGCGACCGCCTTTTCCTGCCAGTTCTCGACGAGTTCGCCGGGAAAGCCAAGCGGCTGCTGATGCGCCGACGAGGCGACATAGGGCTTGGAGCCGGCCATCGCGCCGCAGGCAAGCGCCGGAATCTCGATCGGATCGCCGACGACATGCGCCTTGGGATCAAATTTGGGTGCTGCTTCAGCCATCGCGCGCGCCTCAGCCCTTTCGTCCGGCCGCCAGCAGTCCGCGTGGCGCATGGCGCCGTTCGCGGCTGTCGTCGGCCTGGTTGCGGCTCGGGCTGAAGAAGACGCCCGGCGCATGCAGGAGCTTGGAGAATGGGAAGATGATCATGAGCGCCGCGACCAGCGACAGGTGAATGGCGAGGATCGTGTCGTCAGGCAACGGCTTCCAGTCGAGATACATCAGGCCGAGGAAGAAAGCCTTGAGCGACACGATGTCCGTGTGCGTCACGAATTTCATCGCGAGCCCGCTGCCGCCGATGGCGATCAGCAGCACAAGCATCAGATGATCCGACGCGCGGCTGATGTATCGAATGCGAGGCACGACAACGCGCCGGCCCCAAAGCGCCAGAAGACCTGCGACCATTGCGAAGCCCGCGAGGACGCCAATCGGCTGTTCGAGCGCAACCAGAGCGGGAACAGGCTGCAGGAAATAGCGCAGGTGCCGGAACAGGACCGCAGCCAGCGATACATGAAAAAGCCAGCCGAATAGCCAGATCCATTTGTTCGACTTGAAGAGGCTTTCGAACAGAACGACTTCGCGCGCCATGCGCACCGCCACTCCGCCGCGCGTCAGCGGCGCTGGAGTGGTCGGGATTTTCAGTGGCGCGGGCGTCCTGGCGTAGAGCCACACGCGGAAGGCGAGACCCGCCGCGAGTGTGAACGACGCAAAGTAAAACAGCGACGCGAAGACAAGCGTGCGCATTGAGCCTCCCTCGTCCGCGAGCTTGTTTCCGCCCTTCGGACCTCGTGCGTGATGACGACTAGACGCAGCCCGTCGGCTTCGGCAGACCGGCGATCTTGCACGCCTGCTTGGCCGGACCATAGGGGAACAGGGCATAGAGCGCCTTCTGGTCGCCTTTCTCCTTGCCGTACTTCTTGGTCATTTCCTTCACGAGGATACGAACCGCCGGCGCAATCTGGTATTCCTCGTAATAATCGCGCAGGAAGTTGACGACTTCCCAGTGCTCGTCAGTCATGTCGATATGCTCGCTCTTGGCGATGAGGAGAGCGAGCTCCGGCGTCCACTGCCCGATATCCGTGAGATATCCCTCCTCGTCGTGCTGCGCGACAATCCCGTTGACTTCGTAAGCTGTTGCGACTTCGCTCATGTTGCTTCCTCCTGAACCCTGCTGCGTTGATAGATCAAAGCCACGCAACGACGCGCGTCTTCTCGGCGACGAGATCGACGAAGCCGCCGTAATCGACGAATTTCGCGCCCTCGATCACATCTTCCGCCTTCATGCCGCGCGCGGCAAGATCAGGCGCAAGTATGTAGATCGCGCAGACCGGCGATTTTGCATGGAGCGCCTCGGCGAAGGAACTGCCCCGGCGAGCGCCCGTCACGCCATCCTCGATCAGAAGCACCGCGTCGCCCTGCGCGACGTGCGCGAGACAACTCGCAAGCGATGAACGCTCGAATGGCGACTTGTTGACAGTGTGCAAGGTCGACATGGCGTTCTCTCAGAAACTCAGAATGACGTCGTTGGCGGCGATGACTTTCGCCATTTCGGCACGATCGACGAGGATGATCGACGGCTTTTCGGCGTAGTCGTCGTCCTCGTCCTCGTAAGTCACCGGCATCAAATTCTCGACGGAGAGGCCACGCTCGGCGAGCGATTCCTTCTCGACGTAGAACTTGCGGACCTCGTAGTCGCCAAGCGCCCTGTAGGTCTTGGAGAAATTCTTCATGCCGACGCCGGTCGTGTCCTGGCCTTCCATCAACTGAAAGACGCCATCGTCGAGGAAGGCGAGGCTGACCTCCTGCTCGAACGCCGCGCCGATCAGCACGACTTCCAGCGACTCAAGCGCGTAGATCGTGCCGTAGGGCGCCTTGCGGTTGATATAGAGAAATTTCTTCTTGCTCGGCTGTTCCGACATGTCGCCCTCAATCGCCGAAAGTCACGAGGCGGTCGGACTGGATGCCGGCCTCGATCAACTGGCCAAGACCGGAGATGCGGAAGCCCGGCGCGATATTGTCGCCGTCCTTGCCCTGCCGCTTGGCTTCGTTGGCGTCCAGAATGCCGCGCCGCTGCGCCGCCGCGATGCAGACGACGAGGTCCAGCTTGTGCGTCTCGGCAAGCTCGCTCCAGAGCTTCTGCAGATTTCGGTCGTCCTGCGGCGGCACCGTGTAGCGCGTGCCGTTGTTGACGCCGTCGTGATAGAAGAAGACACGGAAAATTTCGTGCCCCCTGGCGAGGACCGCCTTGGCGAACTGATAGGCCGAATCCGACGCCTGATGCGTGTATGGCCCTTCATTGACGACAATACCGAAGCGCAACGAACTCTCCCCTCGCCCCGTCTGGAGGCGCGATCCACGCAGGCGGATCGCGCGTTTGGTTTAAAAATGCACGTGCGCCGACATGTTCATGGTCTTGCGCGCGCCGGTCCACGTGTCGAGATGGTGCTTCGTGAAGGCGAAGTCGCAGATCTCGAAGAAACGCGGCCAGCCGATGCGCTCGATCCATTCTCCCATCCGCTCGTAATCGCGGCCGTGTTCCTTATAGGCGAAGAGGATCTTGCGGACGACCTCCTCGACCTCGGGCCAGCGCGGCGGATTGTTCGGCAGATTGGCGACGACCAGCTTGTGGAAGGTCGGCTTGGAACGCGCATTCGAATGCTTGCCACCGACCCAGACAGCGATCTTGGTCGAATCCGCGCCGTTGATCTGCATCGGCGGGCACGGCGGATAGCAGGCGCCGCAACACACGCATTTCTTTTCGTCGACTTCCAGCGACGGAACGCCATTGACCATGGCCGGACGGATGGCCGCGACAGGACAACGCGCGACGACCGCCGGACGTTCGCAGACCTTGGACACGAGGTCGTGATTGATCTTGGGCGGCTTGGTGTATTGCACGTTGATCGAAATGTCGCCCTGACCGCCGCAGTTGATCTGGCAACACGAGGTCGTGATGCGGACGCGGTTCGGCATTTCCTCATGCGTGAACTCATGGTGCATCATGTCCATGAGGCTCTTGACGACGCCGGAGGCGTCGGTGCCGGGAATGTCGCAGTGCAGCCAGCCCTGTGTGTGCGAAATCATCGATACGGAATTGCCCGTTCCGCCGACAGGGAAGCCGTGGCTGTTCAATTCCGCGATCAGCGGATCGACCTTGTCGGGCGAACTCAGCATGAACTCGATATTCGAGCGCGTCGTAAAGCGGACATGGCCTTCGGCGAACTTGTCGCCGATGTCGCAAAGCTTGCGGATCGTGAACACATCCATCTGGCGCTGTGTGCCGGCGCGCACTGTCCAAACTTCCTCGCCGCTTTTGGCGACATGATGCAGGACGCCTGGACGCGGCCGGTCATGCCAGGCCCAGTTCCCGTAGTTCTTGGCCAATACGGGATGCATGTACTGAAACGGATCCGGCACCCCGACTTCGTCGGGCCTGCGCGGCTGAACAGGGGCGTTCATTCTGATTTCCTCCCGAAATCCACGATTTTCGCGGGCGCCTCCGCCCGGCGTCTCTTGCGTTGCTATTCCGCGGCGATCGCCTTGGCGGCTTTTTCGGCGCGGCGCTCGAAGTATTTCTCCGCTTCTTCCGTGAAGTCGTCTGTGCGGACGTAGCAGGACGTGCGGGGATGATTGACCATGTTCGGGTCCGGGTCGACGCCTATGGCTTCAAGGAACGCGGGAAGGCCGATGCGATCCATGGTTTCGCCGATACGCTCATGCTCCAGAGCGTTCTCCGCGAAGAAGTCCAGCAGATTGCGCGCCATCTCGACGAGCCTGGCGAAGTCCTCCTCGGTCTCCAGCTTGATGAACGGCACGATCATCGTGCCCATCAGGTCGCCAACCTTGAGCGCGCGCTTGCCGCCGATGAGGATCGAGGCGCCCTTGTCGTCGCCCGGCGCCAACGCCTTGTTCATGACGTTGAGGCAATGCATGCAACGGACGCAGGATTTGTTGTCGACGTCGAGCGTGTCATCGTCGTTGAGGCTCAAGGCCCGCGTCGGGCACATGGCGACGACCTTGTCGATCGCATACTTGCGCCCGACCCGCGCGACATATTTTTTCACTTCCTCCTGATCGACCTTCATGTCGTCGCGCCAGGTGCCGATGACCGCGAAGTCGGCGCGGTGGATCGCGTTCACGCAATCATTGCCGCATCCGGAGAACTTGAACTTGAACTTGTAGGGCAGCGCGGGACGATGCATTTCGTCCAGAAATTCATTGATGACCGTGCGGTGCGCCTTGACCTCGTCGTAGCACGACATTTCGCAGCGCGCATGCCCGACGCAGCTCATCGACGTGCGCAGCGCAGGGCCCGCGCCGCCGAGATCGAAACCGATCTCGTTCAGGTCGTCGAACGCCTTCTGGACGTTTTCCGACGAGCAGCCCTGAAACATGATGTCGCCACTCTGCCCGTGAAAGGCGATCAGCCCCGAGCCGTGCTTCTCCCAGATGTCGCACATCTGGCGGAGAATATCGGTCGAATAGTGATAGCCCGCGGGCGGCTGCACGCGCAGCGTATGGAATTCCTTGGAAGCCGGAAATTTGTCCGCGACCTCGGAGAAGCGCGGAATCACGCCGCCGCCATAGCCGAACACGGAAACCGTGCCGCCCTTCCAATAGCCGGTCTTGTTCTCGTAGGAATGCTCGAGCTGACCGAGAAGGTCGTTCATCATCGGCGCATATTGCTGGTCGCCGGAGTCGCGCAGGCGCTTCAGACCTGTCACGAAGCTCGGCCAAGGACCGCTCTCGAGTTCGTCGAGCATCGGCGTCGGATGTTTCTGTGCGCCCTGATTGGCGCGGCCGTCGTCGTCATGCGACATACTTGCATCTCCCTGCAGCGTTCGTCGCGCGCGCAGTCGCCCGCGAATCTCCCTCAACCTGCCCGCTGAAGCGGACGCCCCGTTCTTTCGCGCCTGTTAGCCAGTCGGCAATGAAGCCAACTGAACGCCCGGCGCTTTTCATTTGAACGCGGCAAGGTCATAATAACACGAAATTTGAATATGAGAATAGGAAAATGCAGCGAAGGCTCGACCGCTTTGAAAAACGAAGCGGAAAGAAGCGGATATGCTGCATTTCCAGGGAGGAGCGGCAATGCAGAATGTGGTGGAGGGCGCCTCGGCGGGCGGACCGTTCGATCTGACCGACGATAGCGCGTACCGCAGGTGGCGCGACGCCAAACTTGCGGCTTACCCTGCCCGAATCGAGGATCTGCTGGTCGAAATTCGCGATCCGGAGGCGCTGTCCGGCGCGGAACGCGCGGCGATTGTCGAGCGGTGCGGGCGCGCCAACATGGCGATCTACGTCTGCGCGCGCCCGCTCGACGACGAGGAAGCTAATCGCCGCGCCGTTCTCGCGCTCGGTCGACGTCTCGATCTGACCGTCGCGGAAGATCACCGCTCCCGCGACAATGACGGACTCGTGCGAATCGAACTCGCCGACACGGGCGGGCGCGCCGGCTACATTCCCTACACGAACCGGCCGATCGCCTGGCATACGGACGGCTACTACAATTATCACGGCCCGAACCGCGCGGTTGTCGCAATGATTCTGCATTGCGCGCGCGACGCGGACGGCGGAGACAACGGCCTGCTCGATCACGAGATCGCGTATATTCGACTGCGCGACGAAGATCCGGGACACATAGATGCGTTGAGCCGCGCCGACGCCATGACCATTCCCGCCAATGTCGAACCGGACGGCAAGACGCGCGAGGCGAACGCCGGGCCGGTCTTTTTCGTCGAACCCGGAAGCGGCCGCCTTGCGATGCGCTACACGGCGCGCACGCGCAGCATCGAATGGCGGGACGACCCGCGCGCCCGCGCCGCTGCTGCGGCGCTGACGCGCCTGCTCGCCGACGAGCCGCTCATCCTGCGCGCGCGCCTGCGCCCCGGCATGGGCCTCGCCTGCAACAACGTCCTGCACGACCGGACCGGATTTACGACGCCGGCCAGCGGCGGACGATTGCTCTATCGCATCCGCTATCACACTCTCATCGCCTGACCGCTCGAAGGAGGAACAACCGTGGCCTACGTCAGCGAACTCATGATCGCGCACCCCGAAGCGAAAAGCTTCGCCGAACTGGAGCAGTTCGTCGCGCAAGCCGCGCGCGACGGCGAAATTCACTTGTACATGGACGTGAAACCCGAATATCCCGACACGCCCCAGAAATGGGAAGTGCGCCTGGAGCAGGTGTTCTACATGGCCGAGGCGCCACGCAAATGACCGACGCCGTGCGGACCAACCTGACCACGATCGCAGCGCCCTATGGCAGGGAAATCCGGCTCGAGGACGTCGCATACGAAAGCGGCATGCGGTTACTGCGCACGACGATCCGCGAGGGGCGCCGCTTCACCATTCTCGAAATCGACACACGGTCGGCGCGCGCTTGGGGAGAGGCAATGATCCGCTGGGCCGAGGATGCAGGCGACGCCGGCCAGCCCGACGGCCCGGATCGCCCGCCGATCTGAAAAGCGTTTTGCGCAATAGGGCGAAGGAGTCACAATTCAATAGACAAATGCATATAACGGAATATATTGAAGTGAAAAAGCAGATGGTGCGGCGCAATGCGCGACCATAAACACGACCGATTGCAACGGGTCGAGCAAAACTGGAGCGAAGGGGAGGGTTATGGCTGAAATCGTGATCATGGGCGCTGGGCTGGCCGGCACAATCATGGCCTATGAAATGAAGGATCAGATGCGACCGGAGGACAATCTCACGGTCGTCACCAAGGATCCGATCTATCATTTCGTTCCGTCGAATCCGTGGGTGGCCGTCGGCTGGCGTTCGCGTCAGGCTGTCGAAGTCGATCTGGCGCCGACGTTCGCGCGCCGCGGAATCAATTTCAAACCCGTGCCAGTCGCAAAGGTCGACCCGCTCGCGAACCGCATCGAGCTCGAAGACGGCGCCTCGGTTCCCTACGATTATCTGATCATAGCGACCGGCCCCGAACTCGCATTCGACGAGATCGAGGGTCTCGGCCCGCATGGCGGGTTCACCCAGTCGATCTGCCACGTCGAACATGCGCTGACCGCCTCTGTCAGCTTCGAGGAATTCTGCAAGAACCCGAAGCCGATCATCACAGGCGCCGTGCAGGGCGCGTCCTGCTACGGGCCGGCTTACGAGTATACCTTCATCCTCGACACCGAGCTGCGCCGCCGCAAGATTCGCGACAAGGTGCAGATGACATTCGTGACCTCGGAGCCTTATGTCGGCCACCTCGGGCTTGATGGCGTCGGCGACACCAAGGGGCTGCTCGAAAGCGAGATGCGCGAGCATCACATCAAATGGATGACCAACACGCGGATCAAGAAAGTCGAAGCCGGCAAGCTGATCGCCGAGGAGGTCGCAGACGACGGCTCCGTCAAAGCGACACATGAAATGCCGTTCGGCTTTTCGATGATGCTGCCGGCGTTCCGCGGCATCAAGCCGTTGCGAGGCATCGAGGGCCTCGTCAATCCGCGCGGGTTCGTCCTCGTGGACAATCACCAGCAGAATCCCACCTACAAGAACGTGTTTTCGGTCGGCGTCTGTGTCGCCATTCCACCGGTCGGGCCGACGCCCGTGCCCTGTGGCGTGCCGAAGACGGGCTTCATGATCGAGTCCATGGTGACGGCGACCGCACACAACGTCGGGCAATTGCTGCGCGGCAAGCAGCCGACACATCAGGGCACCTGGAATGCGATCTGCCTCGCCGACTTCGGCGATTCCGGCATCGCATTCGCTGCGCAACCGCAGATTCCCCCGCGCAACGTCAACTGGTCTTCGTCCGGCAAGTGGGTGCATGCGGCCAAGATCGGCTTCGAGAAGTACTTTCTGCGCAAGATGCGCAAAGGCACGAGCGAACCGTTCTATGAAACCGCGGCGCTCAACATGCTCGGCATCGGCAAGCTCAAGCAGGTCACCCAAGACCCTAAATGACGTCCTTCGGGCGATGCGCTTCCGGCAGGAAGCGCATCGCGGCCCGATAACGCGCGCGGCAGCCGCGCGGCGCACGACAGGAAGCATGAATGTCACTTGAAAAAATAGCCGCCGGAAAGCGTCCGGCGAATATGGATTTCGTCAAGCTTGTTAAATATGCGCCCGGGCTGGCCCTGTCCGGCGCTCTCGCTTATGTCGCGGTGCAGATCGAGCCCCTCACGACCAAGGCGACGCTGGCTGCGTTCGGCAAGCCGATCACCATTACCGCGCCCGTGCTCGCTCTCGTCATCGGCATGGCGCTCCATGTGATCGCTTCGCAACCGGCGTTCACTCCGGGACTCACGCTCTCGATCAAGAAGATTCTTCGCTGGGCGATTGCACTGTTCGGGTTGAAGATCGCGCTGACCGATATTCTCGCCCTCGGTTTTGGCATGGCGCTCATGGTCGTCGTCTCGATGGCGTTCACGCTGGTGTCCGGCGTCATCCTTGCGCGGCTGTTTGGCCGCAGCGATCTGCTCGGCGCAATTGCGGGTGGAGCGACCGCAGTCTGCGGCGCCTCCGCTGCGCTGGCGACCGCCTCGGTGCTGCCGGATTATCGCGAGAAGGAATCCGACACGGCGTTCGTCGCGATCACCGTCAACCTGCTTGCGACGTTCGCAATGGTCTTCTACCCGCTGGTGTGCGCAGCCGCGGGTTTCGACCCGCGCGCGACAGGCGTCTTTCTCGGCGCAACGATCCACGACGTGGCGCAGGTCGTCGGCGCCGGCTACGCAGTCTCGGATACGGTCGGCAATACGGCGACCGTCGTCAAGTTGTTCCGCGTCTTCATGCTGCTGCCGGTCGTGACGGGCGTGGCCTGGTGGTTCTCCACGAAGGGCGCGGACGCGCATAAGGCCAAGGTGCCCGTTCCAGTCTTCGCGATCATGTTCGTCGTGTTCGTCATCATCAACACGATCGGCATATTGCCGCCGACGCCGAAGATGATCCTCATCGAAATCTCTCGCTGGGGGCTTCTGATCGCGATCGCGGCGCTCGGACTCAATACGTCGCTGCGCTCGGTGTTCGGCGTGGGGCCGCGTCACCTGCTCATCGTACTCGGCGCGACTGTCGTGATTTTCGTCATCCCGCTCGTCTGGCTTGTAATCGCGCGCTAGATATGCGGGACACTGCCCAATCGCCTTTCAAGAATCATCGGAGGAATCGAAATGGCCGAAGCTGAACCAAACGGCGTCAACGCCAAATCAATGACGATCATCGTCACCAAGGGATCGCTCGACTGGGCGTATCCGCCCTTCATTCTCGGCACGACGGCGGCCGCCATGGGCGTCGACGTGACGATGTTCTTCACGTTCTACGGCCTGTCGCTTCTGAAAAAGAAGCTCGACCTGCAAGTGTCCGCGCTCGGAAATCCAGCAATGAAAATGCCGATGATGGGCATGCACATGGGTATGCCGAACATCGTCAACATGCTGCCGGGCGTGGATGCGGCGGCGTCTGTCATGATGAAGAACATGATCAAGAAGAAGGGCGTCGCCTCGATCGAGGAACTCCGCGAAGCAGCGATCGAGTCCGACATCAACGTCATCGCCTGTCAAATGACGATGGACCTGTTCGAATTCAAGAAAGAAGACATGATCGACGGCGTGAAGCTCGGCGGTGCGGCGACCTACATGGAACAGGCGCTGAAGTCGCACATAAATCTCTATATCTGACCCGAAGAAACTGGCTCTCAGGAGGACTTGAATGGCTGACAAGACACTCGACGCGAAAGGGCTGAACTGCCCGCTTCCCATTCTGCGCGCGAAGAAGACGCTGAAGGACGTGCCGCGCGGCGGGACGCTGGAAATTCTTGCGACCGATCCTGGCTCGGTCGCCGACTTCGCAGCATTTTGCAAGACGACCGGCAATGAACTCATGGAGTCAACCGCTGACGGCGGCGTCTACCGGTTTCTGATCAAGCACACTGGCTAGATCGCCTCGCGCTTCGCACCATACAGCGGCCGGGCGATCGCCCGGCCGTTTCTGTTCCGGCCGCGTCTGTCGAGCAGACTCCCAAGCAGCGCGCCTTCCATGTCGAGCGCCACGCCTTCGCCCGGCGCATCGAGAATCGTGATCGACTCGCTCGCAAGCGGCGCGCCGGCGCCGGGTCAGCGATCGGCCGCCCACCGCCCGAACGCGGGCCTGTGCCGCTCGCGCGAGGCTTCCATGAGTCTGGAAAACACCGCCGCAATGCCGGGGTAGTCGCGCACCTGCGGCAGAAGCTTCTCCTGATACAGAAGATCGTTGTCGACCTCCGCCCGCTCCGCCGCGGCGCAGGCCTGCGCGAAGGCGCCGGGAACCGCGCTTTCGATCGCCGGAGAGCCATCATGCGGATCGGCGGGCGTGGTGCGCCCATAGTGCTTCAACACACGCGTCAGAGCCGCGATGTGCCGGCTTTCCGACTGCTCGATATGCGAGAACGGCTGGACCTCGCCGAAACGCCGCATGACAGCCCGGTAGAACGCCCGCGCGTGATATTCGTCGTCAAGCGCCGCGAGCACCGCCGCCTCGGCCTCCGCTGTGAGCGGCGGGTCCGCGTCGAGCGGCGCATTCAGCGCGCATTCCGCGTCGTCATGGCTATGCCGATGGCCCTGTCCCGGTCGCTCCCCGCCGCCGTTTCGATGGCCGCGCCCCCTGCAGCAGTGATGTGTTTGCTCGTGATCAATCATTTTCCGGACTCCGGTGCGATAAAATAACGGACGCCGCCTGGATATGCGGACGTCTCCGCAGACAAGATATGGATATGAAGTTCTATTTTTAATATATATTATAGGACAAATTACCGCATGCGCATGACCGCCGCCGCGAATGGAGCCCTCAGAATCCTGACCGCCTGCGGCGTGCGCCGAACGATGACGATGTCGGAAATGGCCGATTCGCTGGGTCTCGCGGAGCCGCTGGTCGTCAAGGTCTGCCATAAACTCGCGCTCGGCGGCTACCTCGTCGGACAACGAGGCCGCAATGGCGGCTATCGACTGGCGATCCCGGCGCAGCACGTCAGCGCCATGGAAGTGATCGAGCTTTTTGAGGGACGCAGCAGCCTGTTTCCTTGCCGGCAGCACGACGACGGCGCGTGCCGAATCGCCGACCTCTGTCAGTTGCGGATGGCCTGCGAGCGGGCGTACGCCGCCTTCCGGGCCGAACTTGTTTCGCTCACGATCGCTGAACTGGCGCCCGATGACCTGCCAGGCTGATCTCGTCTAGGCGGCCCGACATCCGGTCGGGCCGGTGAAGTCGAGAGTTTCCAGAAGCGATGCGCCGTTCGTGGTGATGTCGGCCAGCGTCAGTTCGTCCAGCGCCGCCAGGAACGCATCGGTCGCGCGCCGCAGGGCATTGCGAAGCTTGCACTTCGCGATCAGCGGGCAGGTGTTGGTCTGTGGGTCGAAACATTCGACGATGTCGAACCCGGCCTCGGTTCGACGGATGACCTCGCCGACGCCGATCGATTCCGGCGGCTTCGCAAGGCGAAACCCGCCCTTGTTACCGCGAACGGTTTCCAGATAGCCCCATACGCCGAGCTGATGCACGCATTTCACCAGATGCGGCGTCGACACCCCGAACGCTTCCGCGACGTCGCCGACCGTCGTGAGATTGGAACCGCGGGCGGCGGCCACCATCAGCACGCGCATCGAATAGTTGGAATAGCTCGTCAGTTTCATCGCAAACCTTCGACCTTCGAGCCCGCCGCTCGCATTCTGAATAGACGAGAACAGCCAAGGCGCCAATGCGCGCATCGCCTGCGTCGAAACGTCGCCTACGCGCGGGTCACGTCGTATCTTACAAATAGAATGTAAGAATGTGAACGGGCGTCCGTTTGAGAAACGCCCCTTTGGAAGCGCGATTAAGGCCTCCGGAAGCGGAGGAAAAAACGGGAGGATTACGCAGATGAAGCCGACGGCGTCGGATCGCATCAACTCGGCTCGGCTCACCTCATGGGCGGCGGCTTTGGCCATCTGCGCGCTGCTGGCGTCTGGCGCCAGCGCTGAAACCGCGACGGCGCCGACCGGCGCGGCCCCCCTCGCGGCCGCGCCGGCCGGAACCGACGACCCAGCCTTGCAACCGCTGAAACTGCAACGGGCGGTCCCGCGCGCGAATGGCCCGTGGACTCCCGTCGATCACGGCAAATTCGCAGCCCTCAAGGGACCGTTCAAATCGCCGCGCGACGTGACGAGCGCCTGCCTGACCTGTCACACCGATTCGGCGAACCAGATGAAGTCGACGATTCACTGGACCTGGTCGAAGAAAGATCCCAACACGGGCCACATGATCGGCAAGGCCAATGTGTTCAACACATTCTGCGCCAACATCAAAAGCAACGAACAGTTCTGCACGGTTTGCCACGTCGGCTATGGCGACCCGGATCCCGCGCATTTCGTTCCCTTCAACGAGCGCGCCGAGAACCAGGTGGACTGTCTCGTCTGTCACGACCGGTCCGGCAAGTACAAGAAGATCCCGTTCCTCGGCGGCAATCCCGCCGTTGAACGCACGCGCGTGCGGCCGGGATGCAACGAGGTCTATGGCACGGAAGAGCCCTATGTCGACCCGCCGGACCTTGCGGCCGTCGCGCAGAGCGTCGGCGCGCCGAAGCGCGAAAACTGCGGCGGCTGCCATTTCTATGGCGGCGGCGGCGATGGCGTGAAGCACGGCGACCTCGACAGTTCGCTGGTGAAGGCGACCAAAGCGCTCGACGTGCATATGGATGCGAACGGGCTCAATTTTGCATGCGAGACCTGTCACGTCGCCAGCAATCACCTGCTCGCCGGCAGCCATTACGAGGTGGACGCCAAGCCCACCGGCGGCGCCCTCATGAGGGGCTCGGCGCATGGCGGCAATCCGGCTTCGTGCCAGTCCTGCCACGGCGACATGCCGCACAAGAAAAGTACGCTCGCCAGCACGATCAACATGCACACGCGCGACATTGCATGCCAGACCTGCCACATCCCGGCAATGGCGCGCGGCGGCGTCGCCACCAAGATGAAGTGGGACTATTCGAGCGCAGGCAAGTTCGGACCCAACGGCACGCCGCTCGTCCTCAACGATGCAAAGGGCGACAATGTCTATTGGGGCGTCAAGGGCACGTTCGCATGGGGACGGGACGTCATCCCTCAATACGCGTGGTTCAATGGATCGGAAGACTGGATGACGAATGGCGAAAAGCTTCATCCGGGGGCGGACGGAGTCGTCGAGGTCAACCGCATTTCCGGCAGCGCGACCGACGGCAAGTCGCGGATCTGGCCGTTCAAGATCATGCGCAACAACCAGCCGTTCGACCCCGTCAACAATACCCTGACCATATTCCACTCGTTCGGCTTCGACGACGACGCCTTCACCATCTCCGGCGACTGGAACAGGTCGATCACGGCAGGCATGAAAGACGCGAAGCTTCCCTATTCCGGAAAATTCTCGTTCGTGCCGACGCGGATGTACTGGCCGCTCGCCCACATGGTCGCGCCGGCCGAGAAAGCGTTGCAATGCGCCGAATGCCATGCCGACGGAGGGCGGCTCGCCTCGGTCGCCGGGGTCTACATCCCCGGGCGCGGGTCCGATCATCAACCATGGACCGAGCGTCTGGGCATGCTCGCGGTGGTTCTGAGCGCCGCGGGCGTCATCGGCCACGGCCTGCTGCGCATCATGATGTGGCTGCGCCGCCGGCGTGGCGAAGCGGCGTGATTGGGAGGAAGTCATGACTACCGAACGCGTCTATCTGTTCAAGCGATTCGAACGCTTCTGGCACTGGAGCCAGGCGGCGCTGGTCATCGCCCTGCTGATTACGGGATTTCGCATCCACGGCGTCATCAGCGGGTTCGATGTGGAAACCGGCATTCGGGTCCACATGTACGCGGCCTGGGCGCTGATGGCGCTATGGGCGTTCGCGATTTTCTGGCACTTCACCACGGGCGAGTGGCGGCAATACATTCCGACGCTCGACCGGGCCGTCGCCGTAGCCCGGTTCTACGCCTGGGGGATTTTTCTCGGCGAGGCGCACCCCTATCACCCGACGCCCGAGCACAAGCAGAACGCGCTGCAGCGTCTGGCCTATCTCTGGGTGAAGATCCTCATCAACCCCATGATCTGGATTTCAGGACTGGCGCTTCTGTTCATGGCGCTGAACTGGACGACGCTCGAATCGGCGCGTCCGTTCGGGGTCAGCCTCCAGACGCTGGCGTGGGCGCACACCATCGCCGCCTACATGATGGCGACATTCTTCGTGCTCCACATCTATCTCGCCACGACCGGCGCGACGCCGCTGGCGCATATCAAGGCCATGATCACCGGCTGGGAGTTGAACGAACAATGAGCCATACAGCGAAATCATCTGCGGGCGGCCCCGGTTGGCGCGCGCTCGCTCTGGCGACGACGCTGACCGGCGTCCTGTTCGCCGCGCGCGCCGTAGCGGCGGACGTCACGGCAGGCGCCGCCGCGCCCTCCTCCGGCGTCGCAGCCGGTTTCGTGCCGCTCGACAGCGCGGATCAATTGAAGGCCTATTATTTCGTCTTTACGCGCACGCCGGCCGACCGCGCCGAATTCACGCGCTACGCGCTCAACCTGGGGCAGGCCGCTGTACAGGCCGCCGACGATCTGGCCGACAAGGCGGTCGAACGGGCCAAGGCTGACGCCGATATCATACTCGATCTCAAGGACGTCTCGCTCAACAATTACGACGCCTCCAAACAGGCGTTCCCGATGGACAACCGGCTGTTCCTTGGCAAACTCGGATATTACTTCGACGATTCGCCATACCATTACTTCTATACGAACCCGAGCAACCTCAATCCGCTGCCCTGCCCCGATCCCGCCGTCGCCCGGACCATCGACGAGCGGGTGAACGCCTACAAGCTTTTTGAAATGAAGGTTTACGGTCGTGTGACCGGCGCCGACGCGACGGACAAGTCGGTCGCCGTGAAGATCGCGAAAATCGAATTGTTCGACGACGGCGGTCATTTGCTGTTCGAACGCAATGCCGGGGAATAGTTCGACGGGCCGCGTGGGCGCGCGGCGTAGACGGGCCGAATGTTGGAACGCCGGTCCCGCCCGACCGAGACGCACGCCGCCCGATCAGTCTCCGACCAGACGGGCGCGCTCCCGCGTCAACTGCGTCCACATGTGATCCATGAAGACGCGCACGCGCGCTGCATTCTTCAGGTCCGGGTGCGTCAGAAGCCACAACGAATAGGTCGAGGGAACCGTCACCTTCATCCGCCGCAGCCCGGTCAGCGAATCGCCGACGACACAGGGAAGGACGGCGTAGCCGAGACCAGCCGCCGCCGATACAGCCGCAGCATGCATGGAATTCACGCGCGCGACGATGTGGGCCGGCGCAACATGTCCGGCGATCCAGACCGCGGGTTCGATATCGTCCATTGGAGGCGCAAAGGAGATGTAGTCCGCCTGGGGGCCGAGCGGGTCGGCCAGCGCAAGCGCCGAACCGACCCTGGCGTAGACGCCCCAGTGCATCGGTCCGACCTTGCGCCCGACGAGCGTGTCGGGCGGCTGCGACGTGGGGCGTATCGCAACATCGGCCTCGCGCCGCGACAGGTTGAGCGCGCCGCTCGTCAGCAGGACGTCCATGCGGATTTCCGGATAGGCGGCATGGAACGAGGCGAACAGCGGGGCAAGCAGGCTGGCGTAAATGGAATCGGTGGTCGTGACCTTCAGGTCTCCGCGCGGACGCGAATCCTGCCCGGACAGCCGCCGTTCGAAGTCGACGATGTTGTCAGCCATGCTGTGAGCGAGCGCGATCATCTCCTCGCCGTCGACCGTTGGCGAATATCCGGTGCGCCAGCGCTCGAACAACGGTCGACCAAGCTCGGACTCGATCTGCCCGAGGCGTCGAAACACAGTCGAGTGATTAAGGTCCAGCGCATCGGCCGCGCCGGCCAGCGACCGCGCTTCCGCGATCGCTTTCACCAGACGGAAATCATCCCAGTTCATCGGCCGCGGCGTTCAGCGGCACAGGCGCTGCGGGCGCCAGGCCACGACCTCGCCCCACTGGTCGCGGACGGGAAATCTCCGGACGACGCACTGCGGCTGGTATTCCGACTCGTCGTCGTCCACCGCGGCATAGCCTGGCGCCGCCGCATAGGGAGCGGCATAGCCCTCGTCGCCTGACGGATATGCGCCATAGGCAGGCGGGTAGGCGTAGGAGGGATGCGCATTGGCTGCGCCGGCGAGGAGCGCGCCCACAGCTATGCCGCCAATCGCGCCGGCTATGATCGCGCCGGGGTCGGCGCTCGCCGGCGCAGCGGATGTCGCGAGAACGCCGGCGCCGAGAGAAACCGCGGCAAGCGCGGCGGCAAGGGTCTTCATCGGGCGCATGGATCTCTCCTGTGATCTGCTGCTGCAGCGCCTGGCGCTCCAGCGTCCACAACAGAACGCACACAGGCTGAACCGCAAGTGAACAAGTGACCAGCAGCGGCCCGCCGGACCCGATGCCCAACCGGACGATCCAGGGTCAGGCGCCGATCTCCAGCGGACCCGCGCCTCCGCGCCTCGCCAACGTCCCGAAACGGACCGCCGTCACGGCCAAACTTTTGGCTATGATCGGAAATCCAGTCCGATGTCGAGGATCGGCGCGCTATGGGTCAACCATCCGATCGAAATCAAATCGACGCCGGTTTCGGCGATTGCGGGGGCTGTCGCCGGCGTAACGCGGCCGGAGGCCTCGGTGATCGCCCGTCCGGCGACCATCGTCACCGCGCGCCGAAGATCCTCGATTGACATATTGTCGAGCAGCACGGCATCGACACGCGCATCCAGCGCCTGTTCGAGCTGGGCCAGCGTATCGACCTCCACTTCGATCTTGACGAGATGGCCGACGCCCGCTCGCGCCCGCTCGACAGCGGCGTGAACGCCGCCGGCGACGCCGATGTGATTGTCCTTGATCAGAACCGCGTCGTCGAGGCCGAAGCGGTGGTTGGCGCCGCCGCCGGCGCGCACGGCATACTTTTCCACCGCACGTAATCCCGGCGTCGTTTTGCGGGTGCAGACGACGCGGGCGCGATGCCCGGACAGGGCGGCGGCCACCGACGCGGTCGCCGTGGCGATGCCGCTCAGGCGGCAGAGGAAATTGAGCGCGGTGCGCTCGGCGGTCAGTATCCCGCGCGCCGGCCCTTCGACCGACGCAACGATGTCGCCGGGCGAAACCTCGACGCCGTCCTGGCGTCCGAACTTGATCTCAATCGCCGGATCAATCAGGCGAAAGGCGATGGCCGCCAGATCCAATCCGGCGATGACGCCCTTCTGGCGCGCTTCCAGCGTCATGCGGGCGCACCGCCCGGCCGGAACGATCGAATCGGTCGTGAGATCCCCGGCGCGGCCAAGATCCTCGAGGAGCGCGGTCCGGACCAGCGGTTCCAGCATCAGGGCGGGAAGCGGGTGCAGGTTCATTGGTCAGGCGCTCCGGGCCAGCGTCATAGAGGGCAGCGCGCAATCTCTGGCCGCGGTGAAGGCGTCGTCGAGACGCAGTGTCGCGCGACGGGCCGCCTCGGCGCGGCGCGGAAAGTCAGCGCGGCTGTGCGCGCCCCGGCTCTCCTCGCGTCGAAGCGCCGCAATCGCGATCATCAGCCCGACAATGGCCGGATCTGAAGAAGCCCCATCGTCCGATGCAAGAGGCAGCAGCGCGGCGACGGCCGTGCGCAGCGCATCGCCGTCTCGCACGACGCCAAGCGCCTTTGACAGAATGGGGCGAACGGCGGACGGATCGGCCGGCGCCGGCGCACGGGCGACGATCGGCCGCCGATTGCGGCGGGCGGGGCTTCCCATCACGCTTTCGGCAGTCCAGCCGGCGCAGACGACAGCTTCCGTCAAGGAATTGCTGGCGAGACGATTGGCGCCGTGCAACCCGGTGCATGCGGCTTCGCCGCATGCCCACAGCCCGGCGATCGAACTGCGGCCGTCGGCGTCCACCGCGACGCCGCCCATATGATAATGCGCCGCCGGACGAACCGGAATCGGCTGCGTCGCCGGATCAATTCCGACGGCGCGACAGAACGACTCGATCGCTGGAAAGCGCCGCGCGAAATCGCGGCCGGGTTTTCCGCGCGCGTCAAGGAAGACGCGATGGCCGGCGGCAAGATGCCGCCAGACCCCGCGCGCGACAACATCACGCGGCGCAAGTTCTGCGCCCGGTTGACCCGCAAGGAAGCGATGCCCGGTTTCGTCGATGAGCAAGGCGCCTTCCCCGCGCACAGCCTCGCTGATCAGCTTCATCGGGCGCGCGGCCCGATCGAGCGCGGTCGGATGGAACTGAATGAATTCGAGATCGGCGAGTTCAGCGCCGGCGCGCGCCGCGAGCGCGAGGCCCTGCCCGAAACTCCCGGAGGGATTGGTGGTGTCCTGAAACAGACTGCCGAGCCCGCCTGCCGCGAGCACCACGCGATCTGTCTCCAGAATCACGGCCCCAGCAGGCCCCGCTGCGACTACGCCGGCGATGGCGCCGTCTTCGATGACAAGCCGCCGGGCTTCCAGCCGCTCCAGAACGGAGATCGACGGCGTCGCGCGCACCGCCGCCGCCAAAGCGCGCACCAGTTCCTGCCCGGTGGCGTCGCCGTGACAATGGACGATACGCCGTCGGCCGTGGGCCGCCTCCAATCCAAGATGCATCGCACGATCCGGCGCGCGGTCGAATTCGACGCCCATACGTTCAAGCCATTCGATCGCCGCCGGCGCGGCGCGCACGATGCGCTCGACGATCACTTGATCGCAGAGCCCATCGCCCGCGGCCAGCGTGTCGGCGACATGCAGGGCGGGATCGTCGTCGGCGCCGAGGCTCGCCGCCATGCCGCCCTGCGCCGAAATGCTGGAGGACTCCAGGCCGATCGGCGCCCTGGACAAAAGCACGACGGGTTGGGGCGCCATGCGCAGCGCCGTTGCAAGCCCGGCGACGCCGGCCCCGATAATCACCGGGCGTCCCGGCCGTTCGAATATCGGAATCATATGTCGAGCATCCGCTGCACAGAGAGTCGGGCGCGCTCGGCGATCGCGGAATCGACCGTGACGACATGCCTGTTCTCTTCCAGCGCGGCGCGGATATTGGCGAGCGTGATCCGCTTCATGTGCGGACAGAGATTGCAGGGGCGCACAAACTCGATGTCGGGATGCAGCGCCGCAACATTGTCGCTCATCGAGCATTCCGTGAGAAGAACGACGCGCGACGGCCTGCGTCTCGCCACGTAGTCGGACATGACCGCAGTCGACCCGGAAAAGTCCGCCTCGGCGAGGACCTCGGGCGGGCACTCCGGATGGGCGAGCACGACCAGGCCTGCATGATCCTCCCGCAACTGACGCACTTCGGCGGCGGTGAAGCGTTCATGCACCTCGCAGCGCCCCTTCCACGCGATGATGTCCACATGCGTTTCGGCAGCGACATTGCGCGCCAGATATTCGTCGGGAATCATGATGACCCGATCGACGCCAAGCGACTCGACGACAGCGCGGGCGTTGCCGGAGGTGCAGCAGATGTCCGATTCCGCCTTCACTGCGGCCGACGTGTTGACATAAGTGACGATCGGCACGCCAGGATAGCGCTGTCGCAGCAGACGCACGTCTTCGGGCGTCACCGATTCCGCGAGCGAACAGCCCGCCTCCAGGTCAGGGATCAGCACGGTCTTGTCGGGATTGAGGAGCTTCGCGGTTTCAGCCATGAAGTGCACGCCCGCGAGCACGATCGTCTCGGCGTCGACGTTCATCGCCATGCGCGCCAGCGCCAGGCTGTCGCCAACCAGATCGGCAACGCAATGAAAGATCTCCGGCGTCTGGTAGTTATGCGCGAGGATCACGGCGTTGCGCCGCCGCTTGAGATCGAGGATTGCGTCGACATCGCCAGCGAAAGATGGCCACTCGATCGGCGGAACCACGCCTCGCACCCGCTCGTAGAGCGGCGCCGTGCGGGCCAGAACGTCAGACAGGTCGGACATTTGTTATACTACTTTTGAGTACAAGTCCAACATATACTGATGTTGAGTATATGGTTTGTCAAGCCCGCGAAACGGGCAGCCGGGTTCCCGTCGTGCCGCGCTCCGCCAGAACCGCCTGGCGGAACCGGAACAGTTTGGCGGGGCGCCCCGCCGCTTCGGTCGAGGTCGCGCCGGTTTCCTCGACCAGCTCCTGCTGCTCGATCAAGCGACGGAAATTCGGTTTGTGAACGTCCCGTCCGGCCAGCGCCTCGACGCTTTTCTGCAACTGCAGAAGCGTGAAGGTCGCCGGCATCAATTCAAACACGACCGGCCTGTATTTGATTTTCGCGCGCAACCGCGCAATGCCGGTTGCGAGGATGCGCCGATGGTCGGCCGTCATCGCCCGGCCGAGGGTCAGCGAAACCTCGCCGGTCGATTGGCTGCGCAAGGCTTCGTGCGCCAACCCGGCTTCATAGAGAAGCTCGTAGCGCTGCAGAACGAGCTCCTCGTTCCAGTCAAATCCGTCCAAGCCGAAATTGATCGCCGCGCGCTGCAACCTGCCTGCGCGCAGCTTCCGATCCGGAGCTGACCGCGCCCAATCGCGCAGTTGCGGCGCAATCGCGTCCTCGATGAACCGCGGCGGACCGGCGCGATGGTCCTCCCAGGGAAAATAGTCGTACCAATTGCGCCAGCCGGCGCCCTGCCCGTCCGGCGGCTTGTCCTCTCTTGTCAGGCCGAGATAGCTGATCGAAATCACCCGCCGCGCCGCAGGCTCCTCCGCCCGGTCCCGATCGGCGAACGTGTAGAGTTGCTCGACATAGCCGAGCGGTCTCCCGGTCTGCTGCTCCACCCAGATCCGCAGCCCCGTTTGCAGCGAGCGATGCGCATGCTCGAACGGCCCCGATGGCAGGGCGTCGCCGCCGTGGACGGTGAGCACTCTCGGCTGGCCCCCCGTGACCGCCGCCAGAACCGCGATCAGATTTGCGTCGACCGTGTTGCCAACGGTCCCGCGCGCCTGCGCTTTCGCCATGTGTCAGCCTGCATCTGCAAGAAAATCGACATCGTTCAGCAATGTACCGATATTTTGGAAGGGAAGATATTCCGCATTGGGCCAAGGACGGCGCACGCCGCCACGACGCCGATCTCGCTGTTTGCCTGTTGCGGCCTCTGCTGCCATTGTCCCGCGCCGAAATGAGGCGCCGGTTCTGGGCGGCGCGCCGCGACAATGCTTGGATGCAAGAATGGATGTTGTTGACCTCGATCCGACGGATTGGGACGAATTTCGGAACCTGAGCCACGCCGCGCTCGATTCGATGATTGACCATCTGCAGACGATTCGTGAACGGCCGGTCTGGCGCCAGGCGCCGGACGAAGTCCGCAATCGTTTCCGTAATCCGATCCCGCGCGAGTCCCGCGACTTCCGCGAAGTTCTCACGGATTTCAACTCATTCGTTCGCCCCTATGTCACGGGCAACACGCATCCGCTGTTCATGGGCTGGGTTCATGGCGCTGGCACGCCCGTCGGCATGATCGCGGAAATGCTGGCGGCGGGGCTGAACGCAAATTGCGGCGGCCGAAATCACATCGCGATCGACGTCGAGCGGCAGGCGACCCTGTGGGTTGCCGAAGCGTTGGGTCTTCCTGCGGATTGCTCGGGCCTTTTCGTCACGGGATCCTCGATGGCGAACTTTATCGGGCTGCTGGTCGCGCGAACCAGAGCGTTGGGCGTGGACGTGCGTCGCAGCGGCATGCTGGCGACCGGCCGGCGCCTTGTCGCTTACGCCTCCTGCGAGGCGCATCAGTGCATCGGGCAGGCGATGGAGCTTGCAGGACTTGGCTCCGACAATTTGCGCCTGATCGCCACGGATTCTTCGCGCGCCTTGCGGGCCGATTTGCTGGCTGCCGCCATCGATGCCGACATTTCGGCGGGCTGCACGCCATTTCTGGTCGTTGGCACAGCGGGAACCGTCAATACCGGCTCGATCGATCCGCTCGACGCGATCGCCACAATCGCGCGCGAACGAAACCTCTGGTTCCATGTCGATGGCGCAATCGGCGCAGCGGCGATGCTTGCGCCGGACCTGCAACCATTGATGAAAGGCATCGAGCGCGCGGATTCGGTCGCGCTCGACTTCCACAAGTGGATGCATGTTCCGTACGACGCGGGATTTGTAATCGTGCGCGACTCCCGTGCGCATCTGCGGACGTTCGCGAGCGACGCCGCCTATCTGTCGCGCGCCGAAACAGGTCTGGCCGCCGGCGAGGTCTGGCCCTGCGATCTTGGTCCAGATCTTTCGCGCGGTTTCCGCGCCCTCAAAACCTGGTTCGCCTTCGAAACCTTCGGCGCCGACAGGATCGGCGCGTGCGTCGCGCAGAACTGCGTCGCAGCGCGCTATCTCGCCGACCGGCTCGACGCCGGCGGCCTGTTCGAACTGCGTGCGCCGGTCGCGCTGAACATCGTGTGCTTCGGCGCAAGATCGGAGAATTCCGACAGCCTCAACCGAAGAATCGTGGAAGCCCTTCATGTAGGCGGGCATGCAGCGCCATCGCTTACCCTGCTCGATGGCCGTCCCGTCATTCGCGCCGCAATCGTCAATCATCGAACAACCACGGCGGACATCGACGATTTCATCGGCGCCCTGGACAAAATCATCACGGCCGACGCCGCCGCATGATGCGCGCGCCGGTGATCCGGCCGGGCTGACGCCGACCGGCGCGCGCTCACACCATCGACATCAGACCGGCGTCGCCGCCGGCTGCCGCCGTGTTGGCCGCGATCGAACGCTCATCGACCAGCCAGGCGAGTTCGTACTCATCGCCGGGCGCCACGACAGCCTGCATCGGGACGATCGGTCCGGCGCGCGCGGCAAGAGCCAGCGCCGCCGCACGCATGTCGTCGGCCGGCCCCTCGAACAGAACGCCGGCCAGACCCGACGCCGCGAGCGGATCATCGATCGCGATGATCCGCGCCGCAGCTTCCTGCGGCAGTCGGTCAAAGACAGAAATCGCCGCGCCGCTCGCCACCAGAGCCGTATTGCCGGTCGCCAGAATCGCCCCGACCTGAACGAGCAAGGCCGATTGACCCGCCGCCAGGGCGGCGATGCGGCCGCGCGCTCTAAGCGCATAGATATTACGCTCGCCGACCGGACCTGCGAGCTCGATGCGCGCGCCAGACGGAGAGCGGGCAATATAGCCAGCGCATGTTTCAGCCTCGGCCAGATGCCCGCGTGCGCGCAACCAGTCGACGTAAGCCCTGGCGCCCGCAAGCGGAACGCCGCCGCTCCGCGCGCCGGCAAGCGCATTTCGCGGCGCGCGGCGGACCAGCCGTCCGAGATAGAGCGGCCCGCCGGCTTTCGGACCGACTCCGGACAAGCGCGCGCCGCCGAAGGGCTGCACGCCAACTACCGCGCCAATGATGTTCCGGTTGATATAGATATTGCCTGCTTCGATTTCCTCAACGACGCGCGCGACGGTCCCGTCAATGCGGGTGTGCAGACCGAAGGTCAGGCCATAGCCGGCGGCGTTGATGTCAGCAATCAATTCGTCCAGTTCTTCCCGCCGGTAGCGCATCACGTGCAGCACAGGACCGAAGATTTCGCGCTCGACGTCGCCGATTCTGCTGACTTCGATAATTGTCGGCGCAACGAAGGTTCCGTGCGCGGTCGCTTCCTTCAGGGCGAGCTGCCAGACGCGATGACCGCGGCTTCGCATCGTCTCGATGTGGGATAGAATGCCGTCGCGGGCGTCCGCGGCGATCACGGGCCCCACATCGACTGACAGGTCATCGGGAACGCCGACCTCAAGTTCGGACATTGCGCCGATGAGCATGCCCAGCGTTCGATCGGCGATTTCCTCCTGCAGGCACAGAATGCGCAGCGCAGAGCAGCGCTGGCCGGCGGAATCGAAAGCCGACGAAATCGCATCGGCGGCGACCTGCTCGGCAAGCGCCGTGGAATCGACGACGAGCGCATTCAGACCGCCAGTTTCCGCGATCAACGGCACGGGCTTTCCAGCCGCGCCCAATCGTCCGGCGAGCTGACCCTGGATCAGGCGGCCAACCGCGGTCGACCCCGTGAAGATCACGCCCTCGGCGCGCGGATCGGCGACCAGGGCAGCCCCCACATCGCCGGCGCCGGGCAGCAATTGGACGGTATTTTCCGGCGCGCCGGCGTCATGCAGAATGCGGACCGCTTCTGCCGCGATCAGCGGCGTCTCCTCGGCCGGTTTCGCCAGAACGACATTGCCGGCGGCGAGCGCCGCAGCGACCTGCCCCATGAAGATCGAGAGCGGAAAGTTCCATGGACTGATGCAGACGACGGGGCCGAGCGGCGCATGCGCGGCCGGATCGAGCGTGCGCACCGCTTCGCACGCATAGTAGCGCAGGAAGTCCACGGCTTCGCGCACTTCGGCGACTGCGTTGGCGAATGTCTTGCCGGCCTCCCGGACGATCAGTCCGATCAGGATATCGGCGCGCGCCTCGATCGCGTCGGCTGCGCGCTGAAGAACCGCAGCCCGCTCGCAGGGGAGCGTCGCCGCCCATCCGGCCGCCGCCCGCGCGGCCATGTCCATGGCGGCGCCAATTTCCACCAGCGTCGCGGGCCGCGTCATCCCGACAAGATCATGCCGGTTGGCGGGATTGACCACGGGCGTATCGTCGGGGCCAGGCCCGGCGTCCCGGCAAAAGGCGGTCCAGACGGCGCGCAGGCTATCGTCCAGGCCATCGGCCAGCGCAGCAAGTCTCCGCTCGTCCGCCAGATCGATGCCAAAGGAATTGCGCCGATCCGCCCCGAACAGATCGCGCGGCGCGGCGATCTTGCCGTGCGGCGCGCCGGGCGGCGCGATGGCGCGCGCGACTGCGACCGGGTCCCGCACGAGTTCGTCGAGCGCCACGGCTCTGTCTGCGATGCGGTTGACGAACGAGGAGTTCGCGCCGTTCTCCAGCAACCGGCGCACGAGATAGGCCAGCAGCGTCTCGTGCGATCCCACGGGCGCGTAAATACGGCAGGGACGGTTGAGCTTGTCCGGCCCGACGACTTCCTCGTAGAGCTGTTCGCCCATGCCATGCAGGCACTGGAATTCAAATTGGCCGGGATAGAAACTCGGCCCGGCCGCGACGAGAACCGCGGCGAGCGACTGTGCGTTGTGCGTGGCGAATTGCGGGTAGATCGCATCGGGCGCAGCGAGCATTTTTCGCGCGCAGGCAAGAAACGAAACGTCACTGTAGATCTTGCGCGTGAACACTGGAAACCCGTCGAGTCCATCGACCTGCGCGCGCTTGATCTCGGCGTCCCAATAGGCGCCCTTGACGAGGCGGATCATCAATCTGCGTTGTGAACGGCGGGCCAGATCGATGAGCCAGTCGATGATGTACGGGCAGCGCTTGCCATAGGCCTGCACCGCGAAACCCAGGCCGTTCCAGCCAGCGAGCGCAGGGTCGAGGCTCAGGGCTTCCAGGATGTCGAGAGAAATGTCGACCTTGTCGGCTTCCTCGGCGTCGATGTTGAAGCCGATGTCTGCGCGTTTCGCCAACTCCGCCAGAATTTTCACGCGAGGGAGCAGTTCGGTCATGACGCGGTCGCGCTGCGATCGGGAAAAGCGCGGATGCAGCGCCGACAGCTTGACTGAAACGCCCGCCCGTTCGTAGATGCCTCGACCCCGCGACGTTTCTCCGATCGCGCGCACGGCGGCCGCGTACTGGGATAAATAGCGCGAGGCGTCCTCGGCCGTCGTCGCCGCTTCGCCGAGCATGTCATAGGAATATGTAAAGCCTCTGGCCTCCATCGCGCGACTGTTCGCAACGGCTTCGGCGATCGTGCGTCCGCTGACGAATTGTGCGCCCAGCATCCGCATCGCCACGTCGACGGCGCGGCGGATGATCGGCTCGCCGCGACGCGCGATCAGTCCGGTGAGAGCGGCTGTCAGGCTCTGCTCGCGCGGCGGCGCCACGAGCCTGCCGGTGAGGACAAGCCCCCAGGTCGCGGCGTTGACGAACATGGACGGGCTGTGGCCGAGATGGGCGCGCCAGTCGGCGGATGAAAGCTTGTCGCGGATCAGCAGATCGCGCGTCGTCGCATCCGGTATGCGCAGCAAGGCCTCGGCGAGGCGCATGAGCGCGACGCCTTCCTGGCTCGACAGGGAATATTCGTGGATCATCCCCTCGACGCCGCGCTCCCGCATCTTCGCGCGCAGCTTGACGACGAGGCCGCGTGCGATCGACTCCGCGCGCGCGGCCTCCGCCGGGGCCGGCGCGGCGAGATCAAGAAGCGGCTTCAAGCATTCCGGTTCAGGTCGGCGGCAGGCCGAGGTTATCTCGGTCCGCAGCGGTTCTTGCTGCGCCAGCCCGGCGCGAAAAGCAGCAAACGGCGATGGTCGATCGGACATGGACAATGCTTTCGCAGGCGCACAGCTTCTGGCCGCGCGACGCCGGTTCACGCGGCCGGTTGTCCCGGGCGAGATCCCCGGCCTAGGGCAGACTCCATGTCGCACAGACGAAGATGGCTCCCGAGGGCGCAAGTTTCCAGCCAAAGCGCCTTTGTCGCGCCGGACTTGTCCATCGTCCTGCGCCATTTCGTTGCTCAAACGGGAGAAGCGAGCCGCAGGTCAATCATGACCAGCCGCGCCAGCGCGGTGGATTGAAGGCAAGGCCGCCCCTGTCCGGCAAAAGCGATGAAATCCGTCGGGCCAGACGGGATTGGCGAGGCCCGTCTAAGCGGCTTTCGCCATTTCGGCCAGGGCGGCGACGGAAACCACGACGCAGTCGCGGCCCTGACGCTTGGCGGCAAGAAGCGCGGCATCCGCGGCGCTCAGCAGCGGCTTGAGAGCGCCCCCCTTTCCGGCCAGCGCGCCGGATATCCCGATACTGATGGTAAGCTTCGCCGAGCGGCCGCTGCAGACAACCGGCCGGGCCGCACAAGCCGCGCGCATATTCTCGGCAAGAGCGGTGACCTCGACCAGCGGAACGCCGAACAGCACCACGGCGAACTCGTCGCCGCCCTGCCGCCCGAGCACAGCGCGGTGCGCGGCGGTCGCCGAGCGCAGCTCGTTGCTGACATGCAGCAGCGCGGCGTCGCCGAAATCATGGCCCAGATCGTCATTGACCGCCTTGAATACATCGATATCGATCATCAACGCCGCAACGGGCGCGGCGGACGCGACCGCCTCCCGCAGAAGGCTCGACGCGGCCGGATCGAAGCCGCGCCTGTTCAGCAGCCCCGTGAGCTGATCGACATTTGCGAGCAGATCGAGCGCATCGCGCGCGCGGATGGCCTCCCGTGACAGCCTGGTTGTCCGATAACTGAAAACCGGAGCGACAATCGCCGGGACCAGGGCAGCGAGCGCCAGCCAGATTTTCATCATTTCCGGGCCGCTGACGGAGCGATGGAGGTCGGCCCCAAGGAACAGCAGTCCAGCGACGTAGGTGACCAGCAGCGAAAAGACGACCGACACCAAGGTGACACTGCCGACCCGCCAGACCAGATCCTTCGTTGTCCTGACCTCCGCGGACAAGCGGCAACTCCATCGATTGCAACTCAATCTCAGAAAGTTAGGCGCCATTCATTGCTCAATCGCTAATGGCTTGGCTCAACTCGCGCGCGTCGGAGAAAGCCGGGGCCGCGCCGTCCGACGGCTCGGCCGGAGACTTTCGCGTCGCGTTACGGGGCCATGACGCCAATCCCGCAACTCGGATTTCAAGATCGCTTGCGGCGTCACGGCGGGGTTTCTGCAATTGCTTTGCCGCCCCCGAAATTACGACGCGCCCCGTTTCCCCGCCGCGTGGTTCATTCCACCGTCACCGCTGTCACCTGATCCCAATCCTGCCCGTTGAATTTCTGCACGACAAGCCGCTTGAAGGGCACATAATTGTCCGGGCTCGTCGTGTAGGTCGTGCCGGGCAGCAACGAGGGCGCTGCGACGTTGTTCAAATGTGTCGCCTGGTAGAGCATGTTTTCGCGGGTGAGATTGTCGCCGCAGCCTTCGATGATCTTGCCCATGACATAGGCGAACGAATAGACCGCGAAGCCGATTTCGTTCTTTGGATCTTCGTTCGGCAGGTACTTCTTCATGAAGGCCTGGTAGGCGAGCACGTCGGGATCCGCGGCCCATTTCGGACTCGTAATCTGCTTGTAGGGCGTCGCTGCGATGATGCCCGTCACTGTATCGAGCCCGGCCGCTTCCAGGAATTGCCGCCCCGTCGATGGGCTCACGACGAGCTGTAGCGGCCGCCAGCCGAGCTCATAGGCCTTCTTGAAGGACTGCGAGGCGGCCTTGCCGAGCGAGACGTTAAAGAACGTGTCGGCGCCGGAGGACTTCAATTGCGCGAGCTGGGAGTCGAGCGTCGGATCGCTCAGCTCGTAGGTGATTTCCTTGACGATCATCGTCGACGCCTTGTCGCCGAGTCCCTTCTTGAAACCCGAAACGTAATCGCGACCGAAGTCGTCATTCTGCATGAGAATCCCGATCTTCGCGTCCGGCTTCACCGAAAGCAGGTATTTCGCCAGCACCTCGCCTTCGGTGCCATAGAGATGGAACGCCGGCGTCGACCACGGGAACGCCTTGGGCTGGTTCCACTTGTTCGCGCCGGTCGAGACCAGAAGTTGAGGAATGTGTTTGGCGTTCAGATATTTCTGAACAGCCGATTGCGCCGCCGTGCCGGAGGATCCGAACAGCGCGAGCACGCCGTCATCCTCGACGAGTTTACGGGTCTGCTCGACCGTTTTCGGCGGCGAGAACGCGTCGTCGAGCGAGATCAGGTCGATCTTGCGTCCGTTGATGCCGCCCTTCTCCTCGTTCAGCATGCGAAAATAGGCGACTTCCGTGCGGCCCTGTATGCCGTGAACAGAGAGGGGACCGCTGTAGGGCATGGTCTGCCCGATCTTCACCTCGGCGTCGGACGCGCCCTGGTCGTATTTCTTCTGCGCCATAGCCGTCGTCGCTGCGAGCATCCCCGCCAGCGCCGCAGTCGCCCATACGCTCCGCCTCATCGATGCTTCTCCCTAGTGTTCCTGTATGCAGGCGCGCCCTTGCCGAAGACCGGCGATGATCATTTCGTCGCGCCGGACATCTCCTTGCGCAAGATGGTCTTGATGATCTTGCCGCTCGCTGTGCGCGGCATTTCCTCGGCGCGGATGTCGATGCGCGCCGGCAGCTTGAAGGCGGCGATCCGCGGCCGCAAATGATCGAGGATCGCGCTCCGGGTAAGCGAGGCGCCTTGCTTCAATTGCACGACCGCGCCGACGAGCTCTCCGAGGACACGATCGGGAATGCCCACGACCGCCGCGTCGATGATGTCCGGATGCGCCAGCAACGCGTCCTCGATCTCGACGCAATAGATGTTCTCGCCGCCACGGATCAGCATGTCCTTCGCTCGATCGAGCAGATAGACGAAGCCGTCCTCATCCATGCGAACGATGTCGCCGGTCCGGTACCAGCCGTCGCGGAAAGCTTTCGCCGTCGCCTCCTGGTTGTTCCAGTACCCCTTGACGATATTGCCGCCGTAGATCTCCAGTTCGCCGATTGCGCCGACTGGCAGCACATTGCCGTCAGCGTCGATAACCCGCAGATCGCAGCCCGGCGTCGCCGGCCCGACGGAGTCCGGCCGCGCCAGATAATCCTCGGCGCCGTTCGATGTCGATACCGACGAGGTCTCAGTCGCGCCATAGCCTTGCCCGGCGAATTTTCCTGGAAGCAGGCGCGCGATTTTTCGCGCGAGTTCCGGCGCCGCGGCAGCGCCGCCGTAGGAGACGCCTTCAAGGCATGACAGATCGCGCTTTTCAAAATCAGGCGACTCGATGAGCTGCCACGCCATGGACGGCACGCTGGAAAGCGTCGTCACGCGTTCGCGTTCGATGAGTTCCAGCGCCCGTTCGGCGTTCCACTTGTACATGAGGACGATCTTCGAGCCGTTGACGACGGCCGGGATCATCGCCGAATGACAACCCGTCACGTGGAAGAACGGCACCGGCAGAAGATGCGCCTTTTGCTCGGTCGGCGGCGCAGGCAGCGGGTCGCCGCGCCGAATGGCGGCGCGCGCGCCGGAGAACGTGATGTTGACGAGATTGCACATGATGTTGCGATGCGTGCCGAGCGCGCCCTTCGGCCGCCCGGTCGTACCGGATGTGTAGAGAATCGTGGCGTCGTCGTCGGGATGAATCGCGCGGTCGGGCGGCGCGCGGTCCGGCAGGGAATCGTACGTCGATTGCGGGCCGATCAGGCGTTCGAGCGCCGCCGCGCCGTTGAGCCTGTCGTCTGGCGTGCGCACCGCGATCAGCTCCGCCGCATGCGCGCCGGCGGGCTGGCCCCGCAAGCGCTCCAGGCGCTCCTCGTCCACGATCGCGACTTTCGCGCCGGAATCGCGCAAGCCGTAGGCGAGGTCGTCGCCCGTGCCCCAGGCATTGAGTGGAACGGCGATCGCGCCGATCGCCACGGTCGCCCAGAAGGCGAGCGGCCATTCCGGAAAATTGCGCATGGCGATCGCGACACGGTCGCCTTTCAGCACGCCATAGTCTTCGGCAAGCTTCGCCGCCAGCGCCGAAGCCGCCTTGTAATGCGCGCGGTAGGTGACTCGCTCGCCCTCGTAGACGACAAAAACGCGTTCGTCCCAGGCGCGGCTCGCATCGAAGATCGCCCGCAGGTCGCGATGCGCATTCTTGTATACGCGCGTCGGACGTCCCCTGACCTCGATCGTTTCCATCTCGAAGGGCGCGCCGGGAGACGTCAGAATGCGATTGGTCTCGATGACGCTGGCGACTGGCCAGATCCTCTGCTGCATCATGACGACGATCGTCATACGATATTGTAGGCTGGTCAAGAGGCGCAGCCACCCGCCAAACGCATGGAGGAGTTGCTTATATTAAATCGGCGCGGGAAATTGGCCTGACTCAGTTTTGATGCATTCGAGGGGCCATTCTCGGCGATTTCGCTGAGGAATCGCCACGATGGCATCATTTCGCGCATCCTCGCTCTTGCCGCCAGGTTTTGTTGTACAGGCATCCTTTGCGAGCCCCGCGAAACGAACATCGTCGTCCGACACGAGCGCTCGACCAGCAACGGCCCGTCTTCCGGCAACCCGTCGCGCCGCATTCATAGCCGATATCGACGGTCGGCGAGGATTTGCCTCTGTGTGTTCGGCGGGTGCGCCTGACGATCATTGCTGGTCGGTTTCAGCGCTCAAACAGACAGGCACATGTATTTGACGGTCAAATATTCGTCGATCCCGTATTTTGAGCCTTCTCGCCCAAGACCTGACATTTTGACGCCGCCGAACGGGGCTTCGGCTGTCGACACGAGCCCGGTGTTGACCCCGACCATGCCATATTCGAGCGCTTCAGCCACCTTCCAGACTCGACCGAGGTCGTTTGAATAGAAGTAGGACGCCAGTCCGAATTCGGTGTCGTTAGCCAACTGAATCGCTTCCTCCACGGTATCGAATGGAAATAAAGGCGCCACGGGACCAAAGGTCTCCTCGCGCGACAAGCGCATCTGCGATGTCGCGCCGGACAGCACGGTCGGCTCATAGAAGAGGTCGCCCGCACTGTGACGCCGGCCGCCCGTCACGATTTTAGCGCCCTTCGCGACGGCGTCTTCGACATGCGCCTCGACTTTCGCAAGAGCCGGCGGCGAAATGAGCGGCCCAATCTGCACGCCGGAATCCGCGCCGTCGCCGACCTTGAGCTGTGCTACCGCAGCCGCAAGCTTGGTAGCGAACGCGTCGAGCACGCCACGCTGCACGTATATGCGATTGGCGCAGACACACGTCTGACCCGCATTGCGGAACTTCGCGATCATCGCGCCTTCGACGGCCTTGTCGAGATCGGCGTCGTCGAAAACGATAAAGGGCGCGTTGCCGCCGAGTTCCAGACTGAGTTTCTTGATGCCGTCGGCGCTCTGGCGCATCAGGATCGTTCCGACGCGCGTCGAGCCCGTGAAGGAAATCTTCCGCACCTTCGGATTGGCGCAAAATTCCTGACCGACACCGGACGCGTCCGCGCTCGTCACGATGTTGAGGACGCCTCTGGGAATTCCGGCGCGTTCGCCGAGCGCCGCCATGGCGAGCGCGGAGAGCGGCGTAAGCTCCGATGGGCGCGCGACAAAGGCGCAGCCGGCGGCAAGCGCCGGGCCGACCTTGCGAGCGATCATCGCATTGGGAAAGTTCCAGGGCGTGATCGAGACTGCGACTCCCACCGGCTGTTTGAGCACGAGAATGCGCTTGTCGGGTTGGTGCCCCGGGATCATGTCGCCATAGACGCGACGGCCCTCCTGCGCAAACCATTCAATGAAACTCGCGCCATAGGCGATTTCGCCCTTAGCTTCGAGAAAGGGCTTGCCCATCTCGGCTGTCAGGATACGGGCGAGGTCGTCGGCATTGTCCAGCAGGAGCTGGTTCCATTTGAGGAGAATGTTCGAGCGCTCGCGCGCCGTGCGCGCCGCCCATTCGCCCTGGGCGCGATGAGCGGCGTCGATAGCGGCGCGAGCGCCCTCGACGCCGACGTCAGCGACTTCGGCGACAATTTGGCCGGTCGAAGGGTTCTTGACGGGCGTGCGTCGGGCGCCGGCGATCCACGCGCCGTCGATATAGGCGTCTGACAGAAGCAGAGAGGGATCTTTGAGAGTCAACATCGAACGTATCTCCGCTTCACCAGGCCAGGCGATAGATTTCGAGCGCGTCGGATTCGGTCACAGGACGCGGGTTGTTCGGAAGCAGACGGGCCTGTTTCATGGCGTCGCCGGCGAGCATTGGCAACACGCTTTCCGGGACGTTCACGTCGCGCAGCCGTTGCGGCAATCCGCACCTGCGAGACAATTCCTGCAACGCATCGCAGAAGGCAGCCGCCCGTTCCTGACCTTCGAGACGGGCAAGTTCCGGAAACGCATAAGGCGCCAGCTCGGCATAGGCGCCGTGCGCGGTCTGGCAGTTGAAGCGCAGCACATGCGCGAGAAGGAGGGCGTTCGAGAGCCCATGTGGAATATGGAAATGGCCACCCAGCGGATAAGCCAACGCGTGCACGGCCGCAACGGGCGAATTCGCGAAAGCCTGACCGGCGAGCATCGAACCGAGGAGCATGGCCGAGCGCGCTTCGATGTCCGAACCCTGGTGCACGGCCACCAGAATCGATCCGCCGAGCAACGTCAGCGCCTGTTTCGCGAACGCACGAGAAACAGGATTGTTGTTCGCGCTCTTCGATGCATAGGCTTCGATCGCATGAACCATCGCGTCAATGCCGGTCGCCGCCGTTACGTGCGCGGGAAGCCCCAGAGTGAGTTCCGGATCAAGCAGCGCGACATCCGGCAGGATGACGGGCGAGACTACGCCCATTTTCTCATTCTCGCCGGTTGTCACGATCGAGATGGGCGTCACTTCCGAACCTGTGCCGGAGGTTGTTGGAACGAGAATCAACGGCAATCGAGGGCCCTTGGCGTTGCCTACCCCGAATACGTCGGCCAGAGTCTCGCGCCCAGGGGCAAGCAATGCAACCAGTTTGGCGGAATCGAGCGACGAGCCGCCGCCGAGGCCGATGACGCCCGTGGCGCCCAGGGTTTTTGCGGCGTCAACGGCCTTCAGCACAATCGCCGTTGGCGGATCTGCGACGACGTCGGCATAGATTTCGGCGCGCACGCCGGCTTCGCGCAAATATCCGACGGCCCGATCGACGATGCCGGTCGACACCATGCCTGGATCGGTCACAAGGAGCACGCGCGCACCGAGCTTCTCACGCGCGAGGGCGCCGATGCTCGCCAAGGCTCCCGCTCCACACTGGATGCTGGCGCTCGTGTTGAAGATGAATGGACTCATGCTTTTCCTCATTCCATCTCAGTGTCCGAATATCCACGCCAATCCGGTGATCAGCGCTCCCGCGCCGCTGAGCGCCCAGAGCAACGCCTGAACATGATCGATGCGCAGCCCTACGGTCTTCAGTCGCGCCGCAGGGCCTTTCTCGGCAGGATCGATTTCGACGCTCGATGGCGTCGCCAGTTCAAGCTTGTAGGCGATGAACCAGACCAGAATTACCCCGAGTCCCCACGCCAGCAGGCACCAGCCCCAGAGGGGGGGGACGCCGAGCAGCCAGGCGCTGAATGCTCCGCCGCTGTCGCCGAATGCGAAATTGCCAAAAAGCAGCCCAGGGCCGGTCCCCAGGAACAGCCAGGCCAAGGTGGCCGCCCAGGCTGTCGATTTCAGACCGCGTTGAACCGCGCGCGTCGAGGCGACGTTCGCGAAAAAGCTGCGGAGGACATCGCTGCGTTGGTTGGCGCGCCGCGACTGTGTGATCGCCGCAATCACAAGGGCTGCCGCCGCATTTGCGGCAAGTCCCCACCCCGCCGAATGAATCGTCCACGGCCAGCGACCCCATGGCAGATGCAGGCCGACGAAATTCATCAATGCAATGCCGAAATTGTCAGTGAGAGCGACGGTCGCGACGCCGGTAATCGCGCCAACCAGCGCCGCCGGCGGCGATATCCACCGCAACCAGCATAGACCGAGCAGCGGCGGGAAGAGCTGCGCGGCGAAAGGAAGCGCCAGCGCGCCGAGCGAGACCGCCGCCGCCGGCGCGCGCGTCGCCAGCAGCACGCTGGCCAGCGTCAGGACGCCGACGCAAACGCGGCCGAGCAAAGTCACCGTCGGCGGATCGAGATCCGGCATGAAATCAGGGACGAAAATATCGCGCACCAGCGCATGAGCCGCAGTCACGGCGCTCGTCGCCGCGAGCGCCTGAAAGGCGGCCACCAGTCCGATATAGATCGCCGCCACAAACCAGGGCGAGCTCCCGCCAAACTTGAGCAGCAGGTCGCCAACAGCGAAATTCGATGTCGCGACCAAACCCCAGGCGCCGATCAGCGCGAGCCCAAAGGCGCACAATCCGCCGAAAAAACCGGCAAGCACCCAGGTTTGACCCGCCGCGATCCCACGATCGTCGCGGGCCGCCAGCAAAAGCTGGGTCGCCATCGGGCTCGCCTGAATCCCCGCGAGCGCGAAACCCGTGGAAAGAACAAGCGCGGAAGTCCACCCCGTGACGTCGTCAGCGCCGCTGACGAAGCGCACGACGCCCGAAATTCGGAACAGGTGGGCGTTGGCGGGAACGAGGGCGAGTTTGTTCATCGCGACATTCAACGTCGCGAAGCCGCCACTCAGATAAGTCGCGGCGAGTGTGAGGCCGACAACGCCGACCGCGAGCAGAACGCATTGGAGCGCGCCGAGCGCGCCTGCGGCGTAGAGGCCGCCGACGATCACATAAGAAAACGTCATCAACGCGATGAGCCAGGTGGCCGGCTCGGCAGCAATGCCCCCGCCGGAGAGTTCGGCCATGAGGCGGCCGAGAACGCCGAGCTGGACGGCGGTGAAAGCGACAGCAAACAGCACGCCGACGCCCGTCGACAACCACGCGAAACCACGAGAACGATAGTAGAAGGCGAGCAGTTGCGCCTGACTGCGCGCACCGAACCTTCGTCCAACCTGCCACTGTCGTTTGAACGTCAGAACGCCGACGAGCGCCATCACGATCGTCGACAGCGCGAGCGCCGCGCCCGGCAAGCCCACGCGGGCAATTTCATCCGGCAGGCCTAGCGTGACCCAGGTCGAGAGGCTGAGCGCGGCGAGCGCCAGGGCGACGATCCAGGCCGGCAATTCGCCCGTCGCCGAGAGATACCGGCGGGCGGCGCCTTCCCGCAGCGCGCACTGACGGGCCCAAAACGACGTCGTCGCGACATAGACCGCGCCGAAAGCAATAAGCCAGATTTGCGAAGCGGTGAGATTCATCGCGGGCCGCCCCGCGCACCGCGCCCATGAAACTGCGAAAACGCGCCTTTGAGCCCGAACCGCGTCGCCAGGAAAATCGCGCCAGTGACGATCAGCGCCGCGATCAACGTCAGGCCGGTCCATACGCTCGTTTTCGTAAGGCCGCTCGTGAGCCAGGCGACCGTGAACAGCAGCGTCATCGAACCGAGCGTCGCCAGCCCCAGCCCCGCCTCACCGCGTGAGAACGAACGGCCGAAGTAGGCGTTGATCACGAGGTGCCCCAGAAACCCGATGACAATCGCGGCGACGCCGATCAGCGACAGCTCATAGACCTCGCGTTGAATTCCCTCCATGACGAAGCCAACGGCGACACTACCGAACATTCCCCAATTGGAGAACACTGCAATCCCGCGTTCGACGAACTGGTCAGTCTCCACGAATGGTCCTCATCTCACCTGCCACGAACCCAGGACGGGCATCCCGCTAGCGCATTTGTTCGCATGCGATTTGCAGTCGCGACGCCGGTCCGGTCAATCGTTCCGCTTCTCGTTTGCGTCGGCATCGTTTGTCTGCGAGTAGACGATCTTCGACAAATTCTGCAGCGGCTGCGTGCGGTGAATGTCGGCGGCGCTGAGGCCGATTTCGCCTAGCAGCGTGTCGACGAACGGCGCCTGTGCGCGATAGCGCAACGCCGAGCTGACGACCTCCTCGGCCAGGTTGCCGCCTTTGGGTTCGCGCGACGCGCCATCGCCATCGCCCGTTCCGCCGGAGCTCGAAAGGCCCGGCAGCCCCTCGACATGAAGGATCTTGATTCCTTCGATGCGCTCCATGGGCTTGACGCTTTCCTTGATGATCGCGGGAAGAACCTCGACCAATTTCTGGTGCAGAGCGCTGCGACGGCTCGCATCGGAACGCAGGTTCTCCGCCTCGTTGAGCGCACGCTTGGCTGCGGCTTCGACCTCCGAACGATCTTTCAGCGCTGAAACCGCAATGCGATCCGCCTCGGCGCGGTCGGCTGCGGCGAATTTCTCCGCCTCGGCCAGAACTTTGATCTTGACCGCTTCGACTTCGGCCTGCCGTTGCGCGGCGATCAGATCGATCTCACGCTTGCGGTTGGCGATCTCTTTCTCCCGCGCGGTCGTGACGCGTTCCTGCGCCTCGAACAGAGCCTGTCTGGCTTCTTCCGCCGCGGTCTGGCTGCGTGAAAGTTCCTGCGATTTCTCTGCTATGGCGATATCGCGCGCCTGCTCAGCAATCTCACGCGCCTCCATGCGGCTGATTTCGTGTTCCTCAAGTTCGCGCTGCATCTTGATGCGCGCGCGTTCGACCTCTTCGCGTTCACCAATTTTCGCCGCTTCGATTTCGCGTTCGCGCGCCGCGCGCTCGCGCTCGACTTCGGCCGTCTGCTGGGCGCGCCGCCGCGCGATCTCGCTCTCCTGATCGAGACG
Source organism: Pseudomonadota bacterium (assembly GCA_021781815.1). Classification (GTDB taxonomy): domain Bacteria; phylum Pseudomonadota; class Alphaproteobacteria; order Rhizobiales; family Beijerinckiaceae; genus JAJXWB01. The sequence continues at coordinate 161,179 of JAJXWB010000003.1, forward strand.
CGCGTATTCGCTCTCGCGCGCGATTTCGAGGGAAAGCTTCTCGGCTTCGAGATTCTTGTTGCGAATGGCGATCAGAGTATCTTGTTCGATGTCGTTGCGCTTCTTTTTTCGCGTCTCGATCTCCTCGGTGAGACGAGTCAATCCTTCCGCATCGAAGGCATTCGCGGGGTTGAACAGTTTCATGTCGGCCTGATCGAGCGAGACAAGCGAAACCGCTTCGAGCTCCAGCCCGTTCTGGCCGAGGTTCTTCACCACTTCCGCCTTGACGCCGGAAATGAAGCGGTCGCGATGCTCGTGCATCTCCTCGAGAGTCATGGAAGCGGCGACGGAACCCATAGCGTCGACGAAACGGCCTTGAACCAATTCGCGCAGCCTTTCCGGATCCATCGTGCGGCGGCCGAGAGTGCGAGCGGCGGTTGCGACTTCCGCGGCATTCGGGACAACTCGCACGTAGAATTCGACTTCAAGTTCTATACGCATGCGATCCTTGGTGATCAGGGCCTTTTCCCGGGCGCGCGTCACCTGGAGCCGCAGTGTGTTCATGCTCACTTCGGTCACGTCGTGAACAATCGGCAGGATGAAGGCGCCGCCGCCCATGATGACCTTCTCGCCGCCCAGTCCGGTTCGAACGAACGACACGTCTTTCGTCGACCGGCGATAGAGCCAATGCAACAGATAAGCGAGGACAGCGATGACGATCGCCGCCAGAATTATGACCGCTATGATGTCGGCGCCGTTCATAGTTGCTAACTCCCGATATGCGTGCGTCCGCGCATCCGCGGATTCTCTATTCAGCCTGTGACTTGCGAGATGGCTCGGCGATCACCAGCGCTGTGGCCAGAACCGCGAGCCCGAATGCGATGCGGTTGACGAATTCCGCGAGGTTATAGGTCAGGCTCAGGCGGCCATCGTCGACATAGCCGGTGAAGCTCACGATGAAGCTTCCGAGCGGGTAGATCGCCCAGCCAACCGTAACAATGATGCGCAGCCAGAAGTAGCCGCGGCGCATCGTGTCATCCTCGCTCGTGGCTATCGCCTCGTCCATCTGTCCGAAATAAAGTTCGCCGAGGATGTACAGCCAGAAAATGACGCCGATCAGGAAGCTCAAGGTCGGATGCATCAATTTCGCGTCGCCGAGATAGCGGGCGAAAACCATCAGGATCGAGACGACCGCGAGGCGCCAGAACAACGCGTGCGAGACCTTGCCGCCGCGTCGCGCGAAAAAGAACAGAGTGAGCACCTGAATCGGCATCGAGACGATCCAGCCGGCGTAGGGATAGGCGATCGATACGCTTTTAACGGCAAGCCACGCAGCGCGCGCGTCATAGGTCTGCCCGATGCCGACCAGGAGCGCAATCGCGCTGAGGGCGAGCGTCAGCTTCCATTCGCGCTCCACCCAACTCAGGCCGAGGAGAAGCAGGACCGTCGCGCCCGTCAACGCGTACAGGAGCGCGGAATAGCTCGCGCCGGTCAGGTCCTGAGCATCGATAATCGTGGTCACAGCCCCCCCTCCAACTTGCACGGCGAGTTCATCGCGACGCCCCTCATATCTGTGTCCGAATGTGCGGCGAGCGCGCGTAGAGCGCGACCATCGGCAAAATCAGAATTCCGAAGATGAATTGCTGCCACTCGAACTTGAGGCCGATCCCGACCAGGAACGAGGTGAGAACTTGCAGCACCAGCACGCCAATGACGGTGAAGCCGTACCCGCCGACGCCGCCGAGCAGCGACGTACCGCCGACGACGACCGCGGCCAGCGTCATGAAGAGGTATTGACTCCCGACGCCGATAAAGCCGCCCCCGCTCCAGCCGAGCAGAAGACAGCCGGTGATCGCCGAGAACATGCCGCTCAGACCGAAAATCGAAATCCAGTAGCCGCGCTCGGATATGAACAGTCGGTCTGCAGACGTCCGGTTGATGCCCAGAGCATACAGGAAACGGCCATGCACGGTGTGGCGAAGCCCGATGACAAGAATGAGCGCCAGAGCCGCCCAGATGGCGACAACAGGAGGAAACGGCAATCCGAACGTCGAACCCGACATCGACGACAGATTGGTCAGCCAGTCGGGAACCGTACCGAACACGTTACCGCTATAAGCTGAGCCGATTGACGTGATGATCTGCGTTCCGCCGGACACGACGAAACCGGCGCCGAGCGTCACGATCAGCGCTTGACCTTGCAAGCGCAGGCTCAGAATGCCGTTGATCACTCCAATGACACCGCCGGCGAGCACGATCAGCACGACCGCGAGCCAAGGGGGAACGCTCAGGCCGATGAGATAGAGCAGCCCGACGTTCGCAGCGCCGATGACATATGGGATCGAGAGGTCGAGGCCGCCGACCAGCGCGACCAGCGTCTGCCCAATCGACGCAAGGCCGAGGAACGAGGCAAACAACAACATCGACTTGACGTTCGTGGCCGAAGCGAAGCCGTCGATGTTCATTGAACCAACTGAAAACAGGCCGGCGAGAACCATGAGGCCGATGAAGGCGCTTCGGTTCTCCGCCATGAAGCGCCCGACGCTCATCGTCAGAATAATGATGAGCAAAAGGATCAGGGCGGAAATGACCGTCCAGACATTGAAGAAGCCGTCGATCGTCAACGACAGCGCGATGAAGACGGCGAGCAGGACGAGAAAGCCGATAATGCCCGATCGATAGCGCCGCCACGCCCGACGCAATTCGCTTGCGCCCCCCTCGCCCGCGCTGTCTCCGGCGAACTGAATCACGTAAAAGCGCCAGATCCACGCCGACAGCGCGAGTGTGGCCGCGGAATAGATTATCACCTGCTGCGCGGGCAAGTTCTGATACACGCCGAGGCCCGCGCTGGCGGCGGTCAACACGACCGCGATCAGCAACCCGATGACGCGGGCGAGCAGGCTGCCGGCCGGAGCCGGTTGGATGGGAGCGCTCATGGCTTTCCGTCCACGTGCGTCATGTTGTCGATGGAATATCCGTGGGTCTGGACGTACACGCCGAGCAGGATGAGACCTAGAACGACAATATAGACCACTGGCCCTACTCCGCGACGCGGCGCCCCGACGATGAGCGTTCTTGCGATGACGGGAAGAACGAGCAAGAGCAGGCCGATAAACGCCCAGATGCGCGTGTCTCGCGCCTCTACCAAAGCGGCCCCCCGCAGCGCCTCGATCTCGAGGAAGCCCGCCGCCGGCTGCGTCGCGGCGCTGACGGCTTCATAGTGATAGGTGGAGTGCAAAATCACGCCGAGCGCGACAATCGCGAGCGCGACGAAATAGAGCAACGACGAGAAGTTCCGAAGATGGCGCTGGATGAACGGCAGCGTCAGCGTAAGGAGCAACGACGCGACGAGGATCGCGCCGTAGCACAGATCTGTGACGAAGCTCTGGATTCCTCCAAATGAGAATGTCGAGAGCACATAGGTGATGAGGTAAAGATCGACCGCTCCGATCAGCGAGCCGGCGATGCTGGCGCGACCGCCGCCCAGAGAGGCTCCGCCGAGCACGAGCGCGGTGACAGCGATCAGCGTGTAAGTCGTTCCCTGACCGGGATCGCCGGAACCAATCAGCGCGGTGAAGCAGATTGCCGACAGGCCGGCGAAGAAACCGCACATCAGATGGGCGCCGATGCGGACGACCGTGATCTGGATCCCGCTCGTGTAGGCGGCGCGCTCGTCCGATCCCATCAACCGCAGATGAGTGAAGAACGCCGTACGCGTCATCAATAGCCATGCGACGCTTGCGAGGATGAGGATCGCCATAACAGGCGAAAACACCGAGGTGCCAGCGCCCCAGGTCGCCATCCACTCGGGCGCGACGCCGCCCGGCCTCGGCAGAATGACGAGATTGATCCCCGACAGCGCGAGATAACCGGACAACGAAACGATGATCGGTTGCACGCGAATGAAGATGACGATCAACGCCATGACGAGTTGATACGCCATGCCGACCGCGATCGCGTATGCGAAGACAATGATGGGCGAACCGAGCAAGTCAGCAGCGACGAGCTGGATCAGCGTCACGTTGATGAAGCTGATGAGCGGCCCGATGGCGAGATCAACCGTCCCGCGACCCGCCACGACCGTCGACATCAGCGCATAGGTCGCAAGGATCAAGGGCGCGACGACAATGACCGCGCTGCCGAGCCCCGCGTTGGTGACCAGATCCGGCGATCGCAGGACCGCGATGACGAGCAACAGGAACAGCAGCGTCATCGGCATGAGTAAATGCGGGCTGCTGCGGGCGCCCTGCACGGCGGTCGGCGCAAGATTGCTCGCGGCAGCCGCGCTCATGCGCTCCTCCTGCGCACGACTTCGCCATGCGCTCCGAATTCGACGATACGGATCGACCGCGGCGCCGACCCGGCTGCCGGATCGGGGGCGCAGGCGATGGGCGCGGGCGTTTCGGCCGCCGCCGACGCGGGAACCGCCGCCGGCGCGGCCGGCGCTCCGGCAGTCGCCACAATGTGGCGCAGGCCGGCCCCGCTGGTCTGACCAAACATCGCATTGAGGATGGCGTGCCCTTCGACCTCGTCGTCGGCGAAAGCATCGAAGGGCCGACCGCCCCGGAACACAATGACGCGAGTGGCGAAGCCGATGAATTCCTCGAGCTCGCTCGACATGTAAACGACCGACTTGCCCGCCTCGGCGAAGGCGCGCAGATGCTTGTAAAGCTCGGTCTTGGCGCCGATGTCGATGCCGCGGGCAGGATCGTTCAGGACGATGATGTCGGGGCGCAGCGCGAATCCACGACCGATCAAAACTTTCTGCTGATTGCCGCCGGACAGCGACGTGATCTTGTCGTCAGGTTCGCTGAATTTGATGAGTAGATTCGCCGTTTCGCGGGCGAAGACGGCGCCGAGCGCGCTCCAGTCGATGAAGCCAAGAATGCCTGCGCGCTTCTTTTCGCGATAGAGCGGGATCGTCATGTTCTCGAAAATCGACATCGAGGCAAAGATACCCTCGCGTTTCCGGTCGCCGGAAACGTATACCACGCGCTCTTTGACGGCGGTCTTCAGCGAGTCGATCCGCCGAAAGGCGCCGTTGCGGGACAGGACGGAAATTTCGCCGGCCGGAGGTCGCTGCACGCCTGCAAGGTGTCGCACGAATTCGTTCTGACCTTGGCCGTCGAGACCGGCGACGCCGATGATTTCGCCGCGATAGAGTTCGAAATCGAACGGCGCCGATGCCGGCACATTGACCAGCCGATGGGCGGTCATGACAGCTTCGCGCCGCGCCGGACGTGGCGCATGACGGTCTGGATGGCGCTCTTCCGGCGCTTCGCCCGTCATCAGGGCGATGAGGTTCTGCTCGGTGAGCGAATCCCTGGTGAGGATGCCGACGTCGCGGCCATCTCGCATGACGGTCGCGCGATCGGAGATCGAAATGAGTTCAGCGATCCGGTGGGTGACAATCAGCACGGTCGCGCCGGAGTCGCGGAGTTCGCGCATCTTGCCGAAGAGGCGCTGCGTGCTGTCGAAATCCAGCGCCGCCGAGGATTCATCGAGGATCAAGACCTTCGGCTTCGAGAGCAAGGCGCGGCCGATGGTGATCCATTGCTTGATCGCTAGCGGCAACGTGCCGACGTTGACCAGCGGATCGATCGGCTGGCCCACGAGTTCCTCCATGATGGCCGCCGCGTTGCGAACCTTTTGTTCCAACGGGATCGCGGAGGAAAAGAGATTGTCGACGCCCATGTAAAGGTTGTCGACGACAGAGCTTTCTTCGGCGACGAGCACTTCCTGATAGACGGTGGCGATTCCGGCGGCCCGCGACTCGGCGGGGGTCGAGGGCGCCTCCCCCAGAATGGAAACGGCGCCGCTGTCGATCGGCAGCACGCCCGAAATCACTTTGGCAAGCGTGCTCTTGCCGCAGCCATTTCCGCCGATGATCGCGTGAATTTCGCCGGCGCGCGCGGAGAAGCTGCAGCCGTCGAGCGCACGCGTCGGGCCGAAGTATTTCCGTACATTGCTGACGGAAACAACGACAGGCGAAGTGACGGCTTTGGTCATTGCGACTTTGGTTCCGGCTGAGGGAGGTCGCCCGCAGGGGCGACCTCCATGTCCCTGGCGATCAGGGCTTGTAGGCCGCGGGATCGGCGGGATGTGCGAAGAACTGGTTGAGATAGGCCGGATCCTGACCCCATTTGGCCGGGCCGACCTCCCACCACGACGAGGTCTGCGGGTCGCAGTTTTCGGGCAGCTTCGCCTTCACGTCGTCAATCGACAGCATGATGGGATCGACGAGGATCGACTGGACTTTCGGACCCTGGCCCTCGAGCGTGCGCATCATGATATCGAAGCTCAACTCGATTTCATCGCCGGGCGGCCAGACCTGATAAGCGGCCGAGATAAGGCCGGGATCCTTGCGCCAGGAGCAGAGAGCGCCGAGTTCGCCGCCGACTGCGATCTTGACGTTCTTTCGGCCTGACTGGGCGATGGCGCGCAAAACGCCCATTTCCGCCGCCGACTGCACAACGATCCCGTCGAGTTGTGCAGGGTGGGTCGCAAGCCACTTCTGCACTTCGCCCTGTGCGACCTGATCGGTCCACTGACCGGCGATCGATCCGACGACCTTGATGCCGGGAGCGGTCGCGAGACCCGCCTTCACGCCACGGTCCTGGCTGTCGGAGGCCGACGTTCCCGGAATGCCCTCGACGACAAGCACATTGCCCTTGCCATTCAGTTCAGTCGCCATCGCCTTGCCGATCGTGTAGCCGGCAAATTGATAATTCACTGACGAGTTCACCGAATAGGGAGAGGTCAGGTAACCCGTGAACGAGAAGGTCGGCACGCCCTTGTCAAAGGCGTACTTGACGGTCTGGTTGAGTGCGGTCGGATTCGAGCAGCAGACGAAAATAGCATCCGCCCCCTGATCGACGAGCTGCCGCATCTGCTGAATCTGCGTCGAATCATTGAGGTTCGATTGCGTGATGATCACGTCCTTGACGAGGCCGAGCGCCTTCCATTTCGGAATCACGTTCTTGAGGAGGTGATCCATCGCGTTCGCACGCCAGGTATTGCCCGCGTAGGAGCTCGCGTAACCGATCGTCCACGGCGGCGGGCGCTTGGCCTTGAAGTCGCGATACGGCGTCACGCCGATCGGTTGCGCCGGATCCAGCATGCTCTTGTCATAGAGACGCTTGACGAGATCGGGCGGCAACTCGTCGAGACCAGCGGCGTATGCCGCTTGCGCCCCAAACGTTACGATGGCGGCTAAGCCAATTGTCTTTAGAAGTTTCATTACCTCTCCTCCCTTGCTGACAGCTCTGGAACGATGGTGAGCGGTCGAACTCAATCGTAGAAAGCGCTCGGCGCCTTGCGGAACGTGCGCCACAGATCTGGATCGTGTCCCGGGACAACGAGCGCGTTGGCGTCGGCGGCGATCTTGTGCAACTTGGCGACCGAATGGACGGCGTCGACCGCCGAACACACGAATCCCGGAAGCGCTTTGTCGTTCCAGTGATCCAACGTATAGACGGCGTCCACCGCCAGCAGGATCGGACCGCTATTCGGCAGCGTGACGAGGAACGACTGGTGCCCCGGCGAATGGCCGGGAGTGAAAATCATACGGATGACGCCATCGCCGAACAGATCGAAATTGTCTGTGTACTCGCCGCCGAGGAATTTCCAGTTCAAGTTCGGGCGATCGAAATCCGCTCGGATGTAACCCGCCGCGGCGAACCAATCTGGATTGAACGCATATTCGTATTCCATGCGCTGCACGATGTGCTCGGCGCGCGGAAAACGGCCGATAGCGCCGGTGTGATCAAGATGCAGGTGCGACTGCACGACGTACCGAACGTCTTCCGGTCGCACGCCGACTGAGCGACATTGATCGACGCAATTGTCGCGCGCGTCCATCACGGGATCGTAAGCGTCGACCGCGGCGCCCCAATGACCTCGCTTGTCGAGAGCGACTTCGACCGCGTTGCCGCCGTCGATGACGACATTGCCCTTCGGATGCTTGATGAGATACCAGGGGACCGGGATTTCGAAATCATCCTCGCCCTGGTTCATTTTGATGTATTTGGTCTTGGTGCGCAGCGTGCCGGTCTGGAACATGTAAAGCTGCACGTCGGAGCGGACCCCGCGCCCCAAGCCGCGTCCGACCGAGAGAGTCGGAGGCGGCGCCAGATGGCTCGACCGGGCGGCGCCAACGGAGCGGCTATCGGTCTCGATCTTCTGACCTCGCCCATCAAATTCGACGATCTTCATGCGCGTTCCATCTACTTGAGGCTCGAATCTAGCCAGTCTTCTCGCGAATGATCCGGAGCGCTTCCTTGAGATAGATGCGAAATACCGGGTAGTTTTCGCTCATCGGGAAGTGTCCGATTTCTTCCATCTCGATATAAATGCCGCCGGCAATGCCGCTGGCGGTCTTTTCGGTCACGTCTGGCGGCGTCAGATAGTCGTAAGTCCCAGTCATCATCACGACAGGGCAGCGATGCGTATCGATCTTGCCGAGAGAATCGCGCAGATCATGATCGACCGAGTAGAAATACAGGTCGCCCCGGAACGCCTCGGATCCCTGCGTGTAGTAGTGCCAGGTCAGCCAGCGGTCCCGGTCAGGGCTCTGCGGCGCCATTAGATCCCAAACGCCGCTCGCGCAAACCTGTGCGGCATTGGCGTGAGGATGGCGCCACACGTCGAGGAAGAAACCGGGCGCGTGCGCCGCGGCCTCGACGGGAATCACGCCCCGGAATCTGTCCGGCTTGCGCAGCGCGAGTTGCAAGGCGACGTTGCCGCCGAACGACGAGCCCATGAAAATCGGGTTCTTCAGTTCCAGCGCGTCACAGAATGCGACGATGAAGTTCACATAGTGATCGGCGGTCAGTCGGTATTCTTCTTTCCACCATTCCTTGTTGAGCGGAGGGTCGGACTTGCCGTGTCTGGCAAGGTCATAAGCGATCACGTTGTATTTTTTCGTGATCTCTTCGTCTTCGAGCAGCCCGCGCCATTGATGGTTGTGGCAACCGGCGGTGTGTTGACAGACCAGCGGTACGCCTTCTCCGTTTTGAAGGTAAAAGACTTTGTATTCGCAGCCGTCGACCTCGAACGTGACATAACGGCCGATGACGGGGGAGTGTTTAGCCACGCGCGCCTCCGCCATCGTCAGATTTACAGTTTACGGAGGCGACATGTCTCATACGGGAACCCCCACTTTGCGCAGCAGTTCGAATTGCAGCGTGAAATTTCTGAGGTTCTGCATTAGGACGAGCGTGTTGCCTTCGATGCGCAGGTCCTGGCGGAAGCTCGCCGCCCAGATCCCGTGAAACATCGGCTTCGGTAAGGGGCGCGCGAATTCGCGCCACGTCTGCGCGCTCGCCCGAAGGGCGAAATCGTATGAATCCATCGGCGCGGGAGAGATGTTGATGCGATAGACCTTGCCATCCACCATTTCGATGATGGCCTTGGCTTCGGTCATGTCGAACAGGTATGTGCACGTAAAATATTTCGCCATCGCCTGAATGGCGGGATCGGCGTCGGAGGCTTCACTGAAACGGATCGCCCAGTCTCGGATGTTCATGGCCGAACTCACGCAGTCCTGCGCCGAAGGGCGCAGCGGGATTGCAGTCGGACTTCGCAGCGGCGGAGCGGCACCGCGTTCCTCCCTCAATAATCCGTCCTATTAGCTGGACGTAGTTCACCTATACGGATAGTATCTAGTCACAAAGAATGCGTGCCTGCAAGAGGAGAAGCGCAAGGTGGAGAAAAAAGTGAGCAAGGCGACGGGCGCGCGGAAAAAAGAGGGCGCGCCGCTGGTGCCCGCCGTCGAAAGGGCATGCAGCATCATGGATCTCGTCGCAAGATCGCCGCAAAGCCTGACTGCATCGGAGATCGCGCGCGAACTGAATATCGCCAAGAGCAGCGCTCACAGTCTGTGCGCCACGCTTTCCCAGCTCAATCTGCTGATACGCCGCTCCGACCAGAGTTTTCAATTAGGCGCGCATCTCATGCGCTGGGCCAACGCCTTCTCGGAGCGTTCGGACGTCGCCGCCGAGTTCTCGACGATCTGGGACGAGGGAACGCAGCTACCGGGCGCGACCATCACGCTTTCCGTGCTGGAAGGCACCGAGGTCGTCTATATTGCTGCGCGCAATTCGCATGTGCTGCCGAATTTCGAATTCCGCGCAGGCATGCGATTGCCTGCAGCGTTCACTGCAACCGGAAAAGCGTTCCTGAGTTACATGAACGATTTCGAGGTGAAACATCTCTATGACGCCGATTTTCCGTCACCTCTGACAGCGAGGAGTCCGAAGAGCCTCGATGAACTCCTCAAAGACATCGAAGCTTGCCGCAAGCGTGGATATTCGATCGACGACGAAGGCGTGAAGGAGGGCATGGTTTGTTTCGGCTATCCTGTCTTGAATTCACGCAATCGACCGATCGCCGGGCTTGCCGTCAGCTTGCCGAAGCGTGATTTCGGCGATGCGGAAATCAAGCAGATCGTTTCCAACGTACGTGGAATCGCGAAGAAGATCTCCAGCCGGCTGGGGGCCGACGTGTAACCCAGCCGCGCTCGATTGGCCAAGGGACATCAATGACCGAAGCCGATTTCGCGCGGTATAGCGCCTGATCGGCCGGCATTCCGACCGCGACGAACAGAGCCAGCTCCGATTGTTTGGACAGCGCCCCGCGGAAATTGAGCGGATTCCTGCCGGTTTACGCTGAACGCGGGGCATTGCGATTTTGTTGCGGCGGCGGGAGGTCGGACGAATGCTTCGCATTCGCCTTGAGTAGCCCGACCAGAGCTGCGACAAAATCGCGAGGCGGCCGTCATGCGGCCATCGCCATCGCTTGCGCGCCGAAATAAGCCTCGTCGGGCGTGCGCTCGTCAAGGCTCGAATGCGGGCGCCCTCCATTGTAGAAGGCCGGATACCGGCCGATCGAGGAGCGCGCCTCGGACACGCTGTCGCAGGCGCGCAGATATCCTCCTCGTATTTGACCGTGCGCTACAGCCGTTCGACGAACACGTTGTCGCGCTTTCCACATATGTCGCGCGGCAGGGGAAGATCAGCGCGCCATTTTGCCTCGGCCGGCGCCAGCGCATGATGGCCTTCAGCCCTGAAATTCTGGATGACGCTTGAGATAGGCGGCAACGTAGGAGCAGCGCGGCACGATTTTCAGACCGCGTTGCCTGGCCGATTCGAACGCGGCCTGGACGAGGCGGCCGGCAATGCCGCGACCCTGAAGATGCGCCGGCGTTTCGGTGTGGGTGAAATAGATTGCCCCGTCTGAAATGGAATAGGTGACGATCGCGAGGTGGCCGTCGATGTCGAGTTCGAACCGGTTTTCTTTGGTATTGTCGATGACTTCGCCCATATCGCCTCCGCACGTGCTGAATAGCATATGGGATATGCGCCGGGCCGGGTCCAGCCCCAGCTACATACGCGACGGCAGATAGAGCGCGATGATCGGAAAGGCGATGAGAATCGCAAGGCGGACGATGTCCGCGCAGATGAAGGGGATGACGCCCTTGAAGATCGTCGAGAACGACACTTCCGGAATGACGCTCTTGATGACGAAGACGTTCATGCCGACGGGCGGATGGATGAGACCCAGCTCCACGGTCATGACGATGATGACCCCGAACCAGATCGGGTCGAAGCCGAGGGCGGTGATAACGGGAAATATGATTGGCACGGTCAGGATGATCATGGCCATGGCGTCCATCAGGCAGCCCAGCGCCAGATAGAGGAGCATGATCAATATCAGCACGCCATAGCGCCCGAGGCCGAGCGATGTCAGGAATTCCGTCACCTTCTGCGGCGTTTGCGTGATCGTCAGGAAATACCCGAACAGCAAGGCGCCGATCAGCACCGTGAACACAGCCGCAGCCGTGCGCGTCGCCTGCAGCAGGGACGAGCGGATCCCCTCGCGCGAGAGACGCCGTCGTGCGACGCCGATCACGAATGCGCCGCCGGCGCCCATGCCGCCGGCTTCCGTGGGCGTGAACAGGCCGCCGTAAAGACCGCCGATGACGAAAACGAACAGGAGCAGCGGCGCCCAGACGTTCATCAGCGCCTCACGACGCTCCTGCCAGCTCGCGCGCGGCGCAGCGGGCAGGAAATCCGGCCGCATGCGCACGATGACGGCGATCGTCAGCATGTGCATGCAAATCGCAAGGACGCCGGGAAGAATCCCGGCGACGAACAGCTTGCCTATGTCCTGCTGCGTAATGATCGCATAGACCGCGAGGACCGTCGATGGAGGCAGCATGGCGCCGAGCGTGCCGCCAGCGGCGATGACGCCGGTGGCGAAACTCTGTGGGTAGCCGAACCGCCGCATCTCCGGATAGGCGACCGTGGAAAAGGTTGCGGCGGTGGCGACCGAAGAGCCGGAGATTGCCGCGAATCCGCCGCAGGCGGCGATTGTCGCTATGCCGAGACCGCCTCGCCTGTGTCCGAGAAATGTGTTCGCGGCCTTGAACAGTTCCTGCGAAATGCCCGATGTTGACACGAATGCGCCCATAAGCAGGAACATCGGGATGACGCCGAACGTATAGTCGGTGACGGTCCGCATCGATGTCTGGCCGATCAGCTTCAATGCGGGCGCGCTGCCGACCAGCAGCGAGTAGCCGCCGACGCCGACCAGCGCCATCGCCATGCCGACGGGCACGCGCAACAGCATCAGTGCAAACAGAAGAACGAAGCCGCCGACGGCGACGAGATCCGGGTTCATGACTGCGCGGCTTCCGGTCTGTGGATGGGATGGCCGCGCTCCATCGCATCGGGATGAAAGATGAGCCTGTAGGTCCGGATCGCGATCAGCAGCACGGCGGATACGTCGCCGATCCAGGCGACGGCGAAGAACGGCCAGGTCGGGAGGTTCAGGTCGTAGGTCAGCACGTTGTCGAGGCGCGTCTGCCGAACCTTGTCGAACAGGGTGTAGGTCTGCACGCTCACGACGAACAGCAGGACAGATGTCGCGAACACGTCCATGACGCGCTGCGCCCGCGGCCCGACGGACGAGTAGACGAGATCGACCGTGATGTGCGTGCCGCGATAGCTCGTCGCGGCAATTCCCCAGAAGATGAGAATGCCGAGCAGCATGCGGCCGAAATCATAGCTGTCCGGTATCGATGTCGAGAAGAAATAGCGCAGCAGGACGGATATGAAGATGTCGGCTGCGACGATGCCGACGAAAATCGCCGCGACCCATTCGATCGTGTCGATGAAGCGGTCCATGTAACTGCGGCGCATGGCGAAATCTCGGTGGGGCGGCGCCTTCGCCGTCATTGCGAGGCGCTGAGCGACGAAGCAATCCATTCACGAGCCCGTGGCCCTGGATTTCTTCGCCTGGTCCGCTGTGGCGGAAAGGCTTCCAGGGAGGGCCGGAGCTTGGGTTAGAGGGCTGCGCCGTATGCCTTGATCTTGTCGTCGAGATCTTTCTTGATCGCGACCGCATCGGCGCCGGCCTTCTTCACGCTGTCGGCCCATTCCTGTTCCAGCGGCTCGACGACCTTGCGCCAGGCGGCGGTCTGTGCGGAGTCGAGCTTGTAGACGTCGTGGCCTGCAAGCGTCTTCATTTTCTCGCGGCCGGCCGCCTCGAAGTCGGCCCACGGACCCGCAACTTTCTCGGCCCATTCGGTCGTGCAGTGATTGTCGATCACCTTCTTCTGCGCCGGCGACATCGAATCGTAGAGCGCCTTGTTCATCGAATAGGTGAACACGGTCGTGTAGAGAGGCACGTCCATGTGATATTTCGTGACCTTGTCGATTCCGAACAGGAACACCGATCCCCAGGGGAAGGTAATGGCGTCAGCGACGCCGCGCTCCAGCGCATCGCGCGATTCCGGCGCCGAAGCCTGAACGTTGGCGCCGCCGAGCATCTTCACCATCTGACCGATCGTCGATTGCGCAGGCCGGATCTTCATGCCCTTCAGATCGTCGGGCCACACGATCTTCTTGCTGCGCGAATGGAAAGAGCCGGGATCGTGGATGAAGCCGAAGCAGTAATGCGTATCCTTCATCTCGGTCTGCGCGTATTTCCGGTACCAAGCGTCGAAGGCCTGCGTGCCCTTGTGCCCGTCGGCAAAAATGAACGGAACCTGGCCGAGCGAGACGATAGGGAAGCGGCCGGGTTGGTAGCCGGGGTTGACATAAGTGATGTCGGCGATGCCGTCGCGCGCCATGTCGTAATGGTCGAACGCCTTGCCGAGTTGCTCGGAGGGGAACAACGTCGCCTTGAGCGAGCCGCCGGATTCCTTCTCGATCGAATCCGCCCAGACTTTGGTCGCGGGCACGAGCGGATGCTGCGCAGGAACCCAGAACGAGATCTTGAGATTGATCTGCTTTTCCTGCGCCATCGCCGCGCCGGTGGCCATTGCCGCGCAAACGCCGAGCGCCGTCGCTACCTTCCGCATTCCATCCTCCCTGTCACGATCGCGTCCGCATGTTCGGACCTTCCGACCGCCTCTCCTGCTCAGGCGTAAGCCTGCGCGAGTTTGGGCGCAAGAGCCAGCGTGGCGGGATACGATTAACATGTTAAATTAAAGTCCACCAGACGTCGCGCGGACGCTTCCCGCCCCACCGCGCATTTGACCGGCCGGCGCCAATATTTTACATGTTATCCAATGCTGCTGCATCCCGACACGTCACCAAAACCGAAGCTTGCGACGTACCGACGGGCTGACGGGTCGGTCGCCTACGGGCTCATCTGCGACGACGGGGTGGTCGATCTGTCGAGCAGGTTCGGCGCGCGGTGGCCAGGTTTGCGCGAGGCGATCGCCGACGACGGGCTGGCGAAACTCGCCGACGCGGGCGCAGGCCGTCCCGCTGATTGTCCGCTGTCCAGCGTCCATTTGCAGCCGCCGATCCCCGCGCCGGAAAAGATCATCTGCATCGGCGTGAACTATCCGGATCGCAACGAGGAATACCAGGACGGGCAGGCCGCGCCGAAATTTCCGTCCATGTTCGTGCGGTTCGCCCGGTCCTTCGTCGGCCATGGCGCGCCGCTGGTGCGTCCGCACGCATCCTTGCGCCTCGACTACGAGGGCGAAATCGTGATCGTCGTCGGCAAGGGCGGGCGCCACATAGCAGACCGCGACGCGCTCAATCATATCGCGGCGCTGAGCCTGTGCAACGAGGGCACGATCCGCGACTGGGTGCGGCATGCCAAGTTCAACGTGACCCAAGGCAAGAACTTCGACGCCTCCGGATCGCTCGGGCCTTGGCTCGTACCCTTTGAAGACGAGAGCCAGATCGCCGACATCCGCCTGACAACCAGAGTGAATGGCGAATTGCGGCAGGACGACAGGACGAGCCGCATGATCTTCGGGTTTCGCTACCTGATTTCCTATATCTCGACCTTTACGACGCTTGTTCCGGGCGATCTGATCGTCACTGGCACGCCGACAGGCGCGGGCGCGCGACTTGATCCACCCAAATTTCTCGTGCCCGGCGACGTGGTAGAAGTGTCCGCAGAAGGGATCGGCGCGCTGACCAATGGCGTCGTCGACGAGGCGTGACGAGATGATGAGTCCCGAAGATATCGCCGGCGCCGCGCGCCGCCTCGACGGCGCTGCGCACACGCGCAAACAGATCCGCATGCTGTCGCTGGAGCATCCGGGCATGGATATCGATGATGCTTATGCCGTCCAGAAGGCCTGGATCGACCTCAAACTGGCGACCGGGCGCACGATCCGCGGGTACAAGATCGGCCTTACCTCCCGGGCGATGCAATCGGCGCTCGGAATCGACACGCCCGATTCCGGTGTCTTGCTCGACGACATGTTCTTTGCCGACGGCGGCGTGATTCCGACCAATCGTTTCATCGGCCTGCGCATCGAAGCCGAGCTCGCCTTCGTGCTGAAGGCGCCGCTGGAGGGGCCTGATTGCAACCTGTTCGACGTGTTAAACGCGACGGATTTCGTCACGCCAGCGCTCGAGATCCTCGACACGCGCATCCTTCGCGTCGATCCCGAGACGAAAAGGACCCGCACGATCGTCGACACCATCGCCGACAACGCCGCCAATTGCGGCGTCGTCGTTGGCGGCCGACCGATCCGGCCGGACGCCGCCGACCTGCGCTGGATCGGCGCGATCGTATCGAAGAACGGCGCTGTCGAGGAAACCGGGCTCGCCGCCGGCGTCCTCAATCATCCTGCCAACGGAATCGCCTGGCTTGCGAATCGAATCGCAAGGCGCGGCGGCGCGCTGAAGGCGGGCGACGTCGTGCTCGCCGGCTCCTTCATCCGGCCGATCGAGGCGGGTTCAGGCGACACCTTCACCGCCGATTATGGCGCCTTTGGCTCCGTGAGTTGTCATTTCGCATGAGCGATCCAGCCCCCAGACCAGCCGCGCCGGTGCGCATCCGCCATTTTACACGGTCGTTGCCGATGTCGCTCCTGCGTGCGCGCGAATCGGTGATGCGGCATTTCCGGCCCGCGCTCCGGCGCAACGGCATGACCGAGCAGCAATGGCGGGTGCTGCGCGCGCTGATGACGCGGCCAGGTATGGAGGTGTCCGAACTTGCAGAGGCCACGTTCCTGCTCGGGCCGAGCCTGTCGCGCATCCTGCGCGATCTCGATTCGCTCGGCTTGATCACGCGTCGTCTCGACGATGCGGACCAACGCCGCAGCATCATCGCGCTGTCGCCACGAGGCGAATCGCTGATCGAGCAGATTTCGCCGGAATCCGAGACGATCTATGCCGAGATCACGCGGCGGTTCGGCGCGCAGAGGCTTGCGGAGCTGCAAGCCATGCTCCGCGAACTCGAGACATTGCTGACGGAGGGGCCGCCGATCGAGGGGACTGGCGAGGAATAAGTCGTTCCGTCACGCCGCCGATTCGACGACGCGGGCGAAATCCGTCGCCTTTCCGCGAAGGCGCGCCGCGAAGGCGTCGAGTTCCTGAGCCAGGCGCATCACGGAATCGACGCTGTCGCCAACGTCGCCGACCGCCTTGTCGACCGCGCTGACGTGATCGGACATGGACCGCGTTCCCTCTGCCGCCGAGCGCGTCGAACGGACGATCTCCTGAGTCGACGCGCCCTGCTCGTGCACCGCCGATGCAATGATCGCCGAAATCCGTTCGACCGCGGTGATCTTGTCGCGAATCGCCTCGATTGCATCCACCGATTGGTCGGTCGCCGCCTGCATTTCAGAAATCTGGGCGGCGATGTCCTGCGTGGCCTTGGCGGTGCGTGTCGCGAGCGTCTTCACTTCCTGCGCGACGACGGCGAACCCGCGACCGGCCTCGCCGGCGCGCGCGGCCTCGATTGTCGCGTTGAGCGCAAGCAGGTTGGTTTGCGCGGCAATACGCGAGATCAGCTCCACAACGTCGCCGACCCGCGCTGCGGCGGCCGACAGGCGGGAAATGCCCGCGTTGGATTTCTCGGTCTGGGCGACGGCTTCACGCACGACTCCGGTGGAATCCACGACCTGCCGGCTGATTTCCTCGATCGCGTCCAGCAATTGCTCGGCCGCTCCAGCCACGGATGACACGTTCTGGGCCGCCTCGGTGGCGGCCGCCTTGGCCGAATCAGATCCGTCGTTGGCGTGTCGCACTGCCGCAGTCATGGTCTGGGTATCTTCCGAGAGCTGCCGCGTCATCGCGCCAAGCCCCTCCATGAGGTTGGTCATATCGCCGAGATACTGGTCGACGCCCGCGCGCACGGCCGCGTCCCGCACGAGTCGCGCCTCCCGATCGTCGCGCGCCTTGATCTCTTCCATGAGAGAGGCGTTGCGGCGGACGCCCGCTCGTAGAGCGAGCAGACTGCGCGCTATCGCTCCGATCTCGTCTTCCCGCGCTTCCGATGAAATCTCGACATCGGTATTGCCATTGGCAAGCTCGTCCATCTGCTGCGCGATCTGCGAGAGCGGGCGCGCGACCGTCGCGTGGATCACCGGGATCATGATTGCGAGAATGATGAAGCAGATCAGCGCGACGCCGATGAGCAGCGAGAACTGGAAATGCTCGGTGGCAGCAACGAAGAGGGCGAGCGCCTCCGACTGGGCCTGGGGTGGCGCTCCTGCGACCTGCTGCGCAATGTCGGTCAGATCGCCCGCGCGCATATAGGCGTAGAAACCGAAGACGGCGATCGCCAGAAAGAAGATCGCCTGACGAAAAACCAGGCTGGCGCCGATCGAAACCTTTGGCATAACGCATCCCTAGCTTGCGGATTTTCACTATAACGCCGCTCTGTTTGCGAAAAGTTAACGCTATTAGCGCGGCGCGCCCGGGGTTGTGCCGGGAGCAGCATCGGATAAAGCTGAAGCGACACATGAATCGCGAGGATTTCCAATGGCAGGACTGAGTGTCGCCGTTCAGATGGACCCGATCGAACGCATCAGGATCGCTGGCGATTCGACCTTTGCCCTCCTGCTGGAAGCGCAGCGACGCGGGCACAGGATCGTCTATTACACGCCCGACCGTCTCACCCAGAAGGGGGCGCGCGCGATTGCGACCGTGCAGGATCTGGACGTGCAGGACATCGTCGGCGATCATTTTCGGCTTGGCGCAGCGCGTTCGATCGATCTCTCGGAATGCGATGTCGTGCTGCTGCGGCAGGATCCGCCATTCGATCTGGCTTACATTTCGACCACGCACATTCTGGAACGCATCCATCCGCGCACACTGGTGGTCAACGACCCCGGTCAGGTCCGGAATGCGCCGGAAAAGCTGTTCGTCATGAATTTCGAGGAGTTCATGCCGCCGACCGTCATCACCCGCGACCGCGCAGCGATCGAGGCGTTCCGCGAGGAACATGGCGAGATCGTGATGAAGCCGCTGTATGGCGCCGGAGGCGCCGGCGTGTTCAAGGTCGCCCAGGTCGATCCGAATTTTGGGTCGCTGTTCGACATGTTCAGCGCCATGTTCCGGGAGCCCTGGGTTTGCCAGCGGTTTCTGCCCCAGGTCGCCAAGGGCGACAAACGCATCATCCTTGTCGACGGGGAGCCGTTGGGCGCGGTCAACCGAGTGCCGGCCGCCAATGACATCCGGTCGAACATGGTGCGCGGCGGCGCGGCGGCGGCGACCGAGCTTACTCCCCGCGAACGTGAAATTTGCGCCAGACTGGGGCCGGAATTGAGGAAGCGGGGCCTGATCTTCGTCGGAATCGACGTCATTGACGGCCACCTGACCGAAATCAACGTCACCTCGCCGACCGGCCTGCGCGCCATCGAGCGCCTCGGCGGTCCCAATCTCGCGGTGGCTATCTGGGATGCGATCGAGCGCAAACGGCGCTAACACTACTTTGGCATTTTGGGTTCACTGAAACGAACCCGCGCAGCGGGATCGCGCGAACGCAACGTCGCCGACGCGTGCGACGGGAAAGCGTCGGCGCACTGGTCGAACTTGACTTCCAGAACTCCGGAATTTTGCGCGGACATGCCTACTCCTTGCGCGCGTAAAACAATGCCGCCGCAGGAGCGCCGGCGGCAGATCGATGATCTGATGGCAGAAGGGGAAGGCGGTTATTCCGCAGCGACCCGATAGGCGCCCTCGCCGGCCGCCTCATCCGCGACATCATCTGCGTCCGACTTTTCGTCCGACGGTTCGGCCGATTCGACATCTTCGTTGCCGAGTTCGTCGGCTCGCCTCAGCCACGCCGCGAACCTTTCCCCGTCCGGAGCAAACAGCGCCGTAGCATGCACGAAGCGACCTTCCTTGAAGGCTCGACAAGCGCCCCGCGCGTGCCTTCAGCTTCTGCCTCGGCAGGACCGACGTATTGGTGCAAGAGCGCCCCAGCGCCGGCGCGAAAGACATGCCAGAAACTCGTCCGTTGTCATATTCGGCAGAAACTCGTCCGCGGCGATCGCCGCGCTGGCGATACATGCGACTGTACCGCTGTCCGCCCGATTCTGCCGCGCCGAGAAAGCGTCGATCAACGCCGCGCGCCGCGACGCGGAGTGTATGCGCCCCCAGCGTCCGGGAAGAGTTTTGCCCTGCAGTCGACAGCTTACAATCGGAAGAAATGCGCCAGTTTCAGACGCAACGATTTGATCCGAGAGCGGACGTGGGGCCTCACTTGCCATTCTCGACGATGCGATAGCCCACGCCGGGTTCGGTCAAAATGATTGTCGGAGCACTTGCATCGCGCTCGATCTTTGCCCGCAACTGGCCAATGAAGACACGCAGGTATTGTGTGTCGTCCGCGTGAGCCGGCCCCCAGACCTCATTCAGTATCTGGCGATGCGTGACCACGCGACCTGTATGACGGACCAGGGCGATCAGCAGGTCGTATTCCTTTGGCGTAACCTTCACCGAAACGCCATCACGCGACACGAGGCGGCGCTCGGTATCGATGATCAAGCCGTCAATATCGAATTTGTTCGTACGCGGCGCACCAGGCGCGGCGTGACGCAACGCTGTGCGCAGGCGCGCCATGAATTCGCCGATCCCGAAAGGCTTCTCGACATAATCGTCGGCGCCGAGATCGAGCGCGGCGATCTTCTCCGTTTCGCGATCACGCGCCGACAGGACGACGACCGGAATCCGCGAGAAGGCGCGGATGTCCCGCAGTACATCCTTGCCATCGCGGTCAGGCAGTCCGAGATCGAGCACGACTGCGTCCGGCGCCTTGCTCACGATGGCCCTGAGCGCCTCGGCCGCAGTTTCCGCCGAAATCGGTTCGTAGCCCGCGGCGGTGAGCGCGAACCTGAGAAAGCGCTGGATCTCCGGCTCGTCGTCCACGACGAGGACACGTCGTCCGTTCATGATCCGGCTCCGCCCAGCAGCGGCGGCTCTGACGCTGGAAGCCGCACGAGAATTCGAGTGCCGCGACGGCGCGCCGCCGGGCTCTGCGCCAGAATGGTTCCACCCATGGATTCGACAAGCCCCCTGCAAATCGACAGGCCGAGCCCGGTGCCGGCCTTGCGTCCATCGGCGCGCCCGCCGCGATAGAATTTCTCGAATATCCTCTCAAGATCGCCCAACTTCACACCCGGTCCGTCGTCGGTCACGCTCACCACCACGTCTGCACCCTCGCGGCGGGCGTGGACCGCGGTTTCGCCCTCGCCCCCATACTTCTGCGCATTGTCGAGCAGATTGAACAGCACTTGTTCGAGAAGTCGCGCGTCGCCGCGCACGAAGGGCAAATCCGGTGCGAGACTGATGCGGATTTTTGCATGCGGAAATGCCTTGCGGCACCGCTCGACGCCGGCTCTCACGACATCGGCGACATCGACCCAGTCACGCCGCACCTTGAGGCCGCCAGCTTCGATGCGCGACATGTCCAGAAGGTTGGAGACGAAGCGCGAGAGCCGACCCGTCTCCTCCTCGATGGATAACAGGAGTTCGGCGCGCTCTGTCTCGCTCATCTTAGCGCCGAGGTCGCGCAGGCTGGACGCTGCGCCGGCGATGGACGACAACGGGGTGCGCAGATCGTGCGACAGCGAAGCGAGCAAGGCGTCCCTCACCTTTTCGTTCTCCTCGAGCGAGGACGCGCGGATCGCTTCCCGAGCGAGAAGAGCGCGGTCGAGTGCGATCGCTGTCTGACCGAGCACCGCCGAGAGCGCGCGCTCGTCGTCCGCTGAGAGCGCGCCAGTCGCATCAGGCGGCTCAAAACCGCAGACTGCGACGACGCCGCGCGTAGTCCGCAAGGGGCGAAACTGGAAGCGAATGCGCGGCAAGGTTCCGGTCGCCCAACCCGCCGGCTCTCCTTTTTGCTGCGCCCAGCGCGCGGCGCTGGTTTCTGCGGCGTCGAGTTGCACGTCGGGCGGCCAGGCCGCCTGAAGCGACAGGTCATCGCCGGCGACGACCAGCAAGATAATCTGGTGACCGAGGGTCGCGTGCAAATGCGCCGCCGCCGCCCAGAGTACGTCGTCGGCGCTTGCAGCGCCGGAAATCTTTCGTGAGAAATCGTAGAGTGATTGCGTCACGGCGGCGCTCTTGATGACGCCTTCGCGCTGGTCGCGAATGCGGCCGGCGAGCGAGCCCGTCAGCACCGCGACAGCGAGGAAGACGAGCAGCGCCAGCAATTCGTGCGGTTCGGCGATCGTGAACGTGTAGATCGGTTCGATGAAGAAGAAGTTGTAAGCGAGAAAGGACAGGAACGAGGCGACGACCGCCGCGCGTACGCCGTATCTGACCGCGCAGAACAACACCGCAGACAAGAATATCATCGACAGATTCGGCAAGCGCAAGATGCCTGTCAGCGCTTCGCCGATGACGACGGCGACAACAACGGCCAGCGCGGCGACCGCGTATTCCAGCGCTGCGCCCCGTCCGAGAAGACCGGCGATCGTGCGGCGCGGCCGAGGGGTCGCTTCCTGCGTCGGCACGAAATGAATCTCGAACTGGTCCGCGGCCTGAGCGAGCGCCTTCGGAAACGAGCGCCGAAACAGCCGGTGGCCGAAGTTGCGCCGGGGACCGCCGACGATTATCTGCGTAATGTTCTCGCGGCGCGCGAGTCTGAGAACTTCCTCGACGAGATCAGGGCCGGCGACATGCTTCACCTCGCCGCCGAGGCGTTCGGCCAGATCCAGTGCGGCGCGGACGCACTCCGCCTTCGTCGCATCCGCGATCTCGCCGCGGCGCTCGATATGCGCGGCGATCCAGCCCGCGTTCAGGCTCGTGGCGAGTTGGCTCGCGCGACGAACGACGCGCTCGGCGCTCTCGTCGGCCGCGATGCAGGCCAGCAATCTTTCGGACGCCGCCCAGGGGCCTTCGATCGCCTTGCGACGGAGGTAGTCGACCATCTGATCGTCGACGCGATCGGCCGTCCGCCTGAGCGCAAGCTCTCGCAGCGCGGTAAGATTTCCGGGTGTGAAGAATTGTGCGGTCGCGCGTCGCGCGACTTCGGGCACGTAGACCTTTCCCTCGTGCAACCGGGCGATCAGTTCGTCCGGCGTGATGTCGACGAGGACGACGGCGTCGGCATCCTGCAGAACCTTATCGGGAACAGTCTCGCGCACGACGATTCCGGTGATGCGCGAAACGACGTCAGCGAGGCTTTCGAGATGCTGGATATTGAGCGCCGTCCAGACGTCTATGCCGGCGTCGAGCAATTCCTCGACGTCCCGCCAGCGCTTGGGATGACGGCTGTCCGGCGCATTCGTGTGCGCGAGTTCGTCGAGAACAAGCAGCGTCGGCTTGCGCACGAGCGCGGCGTCGAGGTCGAATTCCTCGATCGTGCGGCCGCGATATTCCATTCTGCGACGGGGTAAGATTTCGAGGCCATCTACCAGCGCGAGCGTTTCGGCGCGCCCATGCGTCTCGACAAGGCCGATCACGACATCGACGCCGTCGGCTTGCACGCGCCGCGCGTTCTGCAACATGGAATAGGTCTTTCCGACGCCGGGGGCTGCGCCGAGAAAGACCTTCAACCTCCCTCGGCTCTCGCGCTGCGTTTGCGCGAGCAGCGCGTCGGGATCAGGGCGACCGTCGCGTTGTCTGAGCGGTGGGGCCATCCGCCAATCCGCCTCCTCAAGTCGATCCTAACCTATCAAGCGCGAGATTGAGCCCCAGAACATTGACGCGAGGCTCTCCGATCAGCCCTAACAGCGGCCGCTCGATATGTTCGGCGACCAGCGCCCGCACGCGGCCGCCCGGAAGGCCGCGCGCCCGTGCGACCGAGGCGGATTGCGCCAGCGCCGATTCCGGCGAAATATGCGGATCGAGGCCCGAGGCCGACGTCGTCAGCGCATCGCCGGGGATCTGACCGGCGCCCACCGCCGCGCGCCACGCTTCAGCGGCGTTTTTCACGCGATCGATCAGCTTCTGCGAGGTCGGCCCAAGGTTGGCGCCGGAAGAATTGGCGGCATTGTAGGGCGCATCGACCGTCCTGGTCGCATCGTTCGGGTCTGTCGCACTGGTCGCTGACGGACGGCCATGGAAATAGCGCGGCGAGGTGAAATTCTGTCCGATCAGCGCAGATCCGATGACGGCGCCGTCGCGCTTGACGAGGCTGCCGTTAGCCTGCTCCGGAAAGGCCATCTGAGCGACGCCGGTCACCGCGAGCGGGTAGGCGACGCCCGTCAACGCAGTGAGGACGAACAGAAGGACGAGCGCGGGCCGAATATGCTGGAGCATCGAAATTCTCCTTCACGCCAGATGCAGGGCAGCGACGACGAGGTCGATCGCCTTGATGCCGATGAAAGGCAGGACAAGACCGCCGACGCCATAGACGAGCAGGTTCCGGCGCAACAATGCGGCGGCGCCGACCGGCCGGTAGGCGACGCCTTTCAGCGCGAGCGGGATCAGCGCAACGATGATCAGAGCATTGAAGATCACCGCCGACAGGATCGCCGATTGCGGCGAGGCCAGCCGCATGACGTTGAGCGCGCCGAGTTGTGGATATGTCGCAATGAACAGCGCCGGCAGGATCGCGAAATATTTCGCGACATCGTTGGCGATCGAAAAGGTCGTCAGCGACCCGCGCGTCATGAGGAGCTGCTTGCCGATCTCGACGATCTCGATGAGCTTCGTCGGATTGGAATCGAGATCGACCATGTTGCCTGCCTCGCGCGCAGCCTGCGTTCCCGTCTGCATGGAGACGCCGACGTCGGCCTGCGCCAGCGCCGGCGCGTCGTTCGTACCGTCCCCGCACATGGCGATGAGACGCCCGCCAGTCTGCTCCTTGCGAATATAGGTCAACTTGTCCTCTGGCGTCGCTTCGGCGAGAAAATCATCGACGCCCGCCTCGGAGGCGATGGCGGCGGCGGTCACGGGATTGTCGCCGGTGACCATGACCGTGCGGATGCCCATGGCGCGCAGGGCCGCAAAACGCTCCTTGATGCCCGGCTTAACAACGTCCTTCAGATGAATGACGCCGAGCAGCCTGCCGTTCTCGGCTACCGCCAGCGGCGTACCGCCTGACGAGGCCACCCCGTCGACGGCGCGACGAAACTCCGGGGGCGTACGTTCGAGCGGGACGCCGACATGGCGCAGGATCGAGTCGATCGCGCCCTTGCGGATGGAGCGGCCGGCCGCATCGACGCCGGAAATGCGCGTCTGTGCGGCGAAGGGCACGATTGTCGGCTGCGCGCCGAAGTCGGGATCGGCAAGCCCGTATTCGCCCTTGGCGAGCGCGACGATCGAGCGTCCCTCCGGTGTTTCGTCGGCCAGGCTGGCCGACAGAGCCGCGGCAGCCAGTTCTTCCTCTGCGACGTCTGCGACCGACAGAAATTCGGTGGCCATGCGGTTGCCGAAGGTGATCGTGCCGGTCTTGTCGAGCAGCAGCGTATCAACATCGCCCGCCGCCTCGACCGAACGACCGGAGGTGGCGATGACGTTGAAGCGGATGAGGCGGTCCATGCCGGCTATGCCGATCGCCGAGAGCAATCCGCCGATAGTGGTAGGTATCAGCGTGACGAGCAACGCCACGAGGACGACGACGGAGACGAACGTGCCGGAATAGCCGGCGAGGCCCCAGAGTGTGACGACCGCGATCAGGAAGATCAGCGTCATGCCGGCGAGCAGGATCGACAGTGCGAGTTCGTTCGGCGTCTTCTGGCGTTCGGCGCCCTCGACCAGCGCGATCATGCGATCGATGAAAGTCGAACCCGGCGCAGCCGTCACCCGAACCTTGAGCCAGTCGGACAGAACGGTCGTGCCGCCCGTCACGGCCGAGCGGTCGCCGCCTGCCTCGCGAATGACAGGCGCGGATTCTCCAGTGACCGCGGATTCGTTGACAGAGGCGACGCCTTCGATGATTTCGCCATCCGAGGGAATGATATCGCCGGCCTCGACAAGCACGACGTCGCCGACCCGCAAATCGAGCGCATTGACGCCGCTGTAGAGGCCTTTCGGGTCGGTGGGGTCCAGATAGCGCTTGGCGTGCGTGTCGCTGCGCGTCGCGCGCAGACTGGCCGCCTGCGCCTTGCCCCGTCCTTCGGCCACCGCCTCGGCGAATGTCGCGAAAAGCACGGTGAACCACAGCCAGATGGCGATCTGTCCGGAAAAGAACGGCGCGCCGCCGCCGTTCATCAGTTCGCGCGCCCACAGGAAGGTGACGAGCGCCGCCACCACCTCCGTCACGAAAATCACGGGATTGTGCATGAGATGGCGCGGGTCGAGCTTGCGGAACGCGTCGACCGAAGCGGCGGCGACGATCTTGCCGTCGAACAAATGGGGCGCGGAGGCTTTCTTCGACATGATCGGCTCCTCAGAAAGTCTTGCCGGCGAGCATCAGCACATGCTCGACGATCGGTCCGAGCGCGAGCGCGGGGAAGAATTGCAGGCCGCCAAGGATGAGAATCACGCCGACGAGCAGGCCGATGAACAGCGGGCCGTCCGTCGGGAATGTGCCCGCTGAGGCCGGCGCGCGCGTCTTGCCGGCGAGCGAGCCCGCCATCGCCATCACCGGCACGACATAGCCGAAGCGTCCGAGCGCCATGGATATGCCGGTCGTGACGTTGAACCAGGGCGTGTTGGCGTTGAGGCTGGCAAACGCCGAGCCGTTGTTGCCGGCGGCGGATGAATAAGCGTAGAGCAACTCGCTCAGACCGTGCGGGCCGGCGTTGGCGAGGCTCGCCAGCGCCGCTGGCAACATGGCCGAGACCGCCGAAAAGCCGAGGATGACGAGCGGCAGGATGAGCACCGCGAGCATGACGAGTTTCATCTCGCGGGCTTCGATCTTCTTGCCCATGAATTCCGGCGTGCGACCGACCATGAGACCGGCGACGAATACGGCGAGGATCGCAAACACGATCATGCCGTACAGGCCCGAACCGACGCCGCCGGGCAGTACTTCGCCGAGCTGGATCAGAAACATCGGCACGAAACCGCCGAGCGGCGTCAAAGCGTCGTGCATCGCGTTGACGGCGCCGCAGGACAGACCTGTCGTCACCGCGACGAACATGGCTGACATGGCCTGGCCAAAGCGAACTTCCTTGCCTTCCATATTACCCTGGGAGGGGTCGAGGCCGAGCTGCGTCAACAGCGGATTGCCCGAGGCTTCCGCGCCATACACGACGAGAACGGCGGCGATCAGCAGCACGCCCATCGCCGCGAGCAGCGCATAACCCTGGCGCGGCAGGCCGACCATGCGGCCAAAGGCGATCGGCAGCGCGGTCGAGACGACGAGCATCGCCCAGATCTGCAGCGCATTCGACAGCGCGCCGGGATTTTCGAACGGATGCGTCGAGTTGGCGTTGAAGAAGCCGCCGCCGTTGGTGCCGAGTTGCTTGATCGCTTCCTGGCTCGCCATCGGCCCCAGTGCGAGCGTCTGCTTCGCGCCTTCCAGCGTCGCGGCGTCGACAAAGCCCACCATCGTCTGCGGCACGCCGAGCGCGACGAATGCGAACGCGAGGGCGAACGAAAGCGGCAGCAGGAGAAACAGAGTCGTCCTGACCATGTCGACCCAGAAATTTCCGAGCGTCGCCACATTCGATCGGGCAAAGGCGCGCGTGATGGCCAGCGCCAGCGCAATGCCGGTCGCCGCCGAAAGGAAGTTGTGAACGGCGAGGCCCACCATCTGCGAGAAATGACTCATCGTTGTCTCGCCCGAATAGGCTTGCCAGTTGGTGTTGGTGAGAAAGCTGATCGCCGTGTTGAAGGCGAGATCGGGCGACAGATTGTCGAAACCCTGTGGGTTCCACGGGAGCAGCGCCTGCACGCGCAGGATGACATAGAGGCTCGCGAAACCGAAGCCGCTGAACACCAGCATCGAAAGCGTGTAGGCAAGCCAGCCTTGCTCGCGCGCGGGATCGACGCCCGCGAGACGGTACAACCCGCCTTCGATGCGACGGACCAGCGACGCATCGCCGGCTGCATCGCTGGAGAACAGCGCCGCCATATAGCGCCCGAGCGGCACTGCCGCCGCGAGGGCGAGTACGAAGACGAGCGCGATCTGCGCCAAGCCGATGAATGTCATGGGAGCCCCGCTAGAATCGTTCGGGCTTGAGAAGCGCGACGACGAGGTAGATCGCGAGCGCGATGGCGACGATCAGGCCGAGACAGGCGTCGAACATGACCGCTCACACCCGGTCGAGCGCGCGGGCATAGAGCCCCATCAGCGCGATAAGGACGAGGCCGAGCCCCGCGAACACAACGTCGTACATGGCGACCTCCTGTGGAGGATCGCTTACTAGACCCCTGCCGCATCAAGTCTCGACAGGGATTCCGCGCCGCGGGCATAAGGATTTCATAAATGCGCCGCGGCGGCCGCGCCGGGAGCGGACGATCTCGATGTTCGCAAGTGGCGACGTGAGGCAGATGCCTCGACAACACCGTCTAAAATTTTTGATTAGAACGGCGCAGCCGCTGTAATTGATTGATTTTAATGGCGTATCAATTGGGAGCAGATCTTCAAAGCTTCGCCGCTCCCGGACGTCACGCCCGACGTCCTCCGGCATAGCTTCGCGAGCGTCACCAAAGCAGGAGCATCCGGCCGTGGCCTGCCGCCAGTTACAGCGCCGCGCTCGCGACGCTTCTGGAACTTGCGGATGATGTCGGCGCGACGCCGCGCGAGCTCCCATTGCTTGTCGTCAAGCTCGTCGGGAAAGGGGTCGTGCATCAGAGTTCGATGGTGGTTATTTCCAAAAAAGTCCGATTCTCACATCAACTGCCAGAATCGAGACAGACTTATCAAATTACTTGCCCGTCCTCAAATTAAATGGCCATGTAGATGCTTGTTTTTGTTGATAAAGATCTCGCGCAATTAAGAGGCAACCGACAACAGGATTCAGCGATACCAAATGGTAGAACCATTGCAAGACGAGTCCGTTAAGGCTAGAACGCGCTAAACGCGCCGCGATGGGTTCTCTTAGCAACATGCGGTCGGCAAACTGGCGGAACGCGCAAATGCAGGAACTGGTATCTCTCGAGGGCAAGACCATCATCATCACGGGCGCAGCGCAGGGCATCGGCCGCGCAGCGACCGAACTCGCCGTCAAGCTCGGCGCCCGCGTGGCGGCGGTCGATCTGAACGCCGAAGGCGTGACGACCCTTGCTGACAGCGCCCCCGACAAGATCGCTCCTTTCGTCGGGAATGTGGCCGATCCGCAATTCGCGCAGGCCACGGTCGACGCAGTCGTCGGGCGCTTCGGCGATATCCACGGCCTCGTCAACAATGCAGGCATCACCAGGCCGGCGATGATCGAGAAGATGAGCATGCAGGCCTGGAACGACGTGATCGCCGTTCATCTGACAGGCGCGTTCATCTGGACGCAGACGGTCGGCAGGAAAATGCTGGAAGCGACGAAAGCGGGCGGTTTCGGTGGCGGCTCGATCATCAATATTTCGTCCGATGCCGGCCGGATGGGGTCCGTCGGACAGATAAATTACGCGGCCGCCAAGGCCGGGATGCTCGGTATGACGATGACCGCGGCCAAGGAATGGGCGAAATTCAACATTCGCGCCAATTCCGTCTGTTTCGGCGTGGTCGAGACGCCCATGACGGAGACGATCCGTGGCGACAAATTTCGAGATGGCATCTTGGCTAGAATCCCGATGGGCCGTTGGGCGCAACCGGAGGAAGTCGTGAAGCCCGTCTGCTTTCTGCTTTCCGACGCCGCCTCTTACGTCACGGGCCAGCATATCCCGGTCAATGGCGGGTTTCACATCTCCGTCTAACCCGGTCAGCGCCAATTTGTTTGCAGCGAGTCGCTTACGCAGGACGACCCATGACCGATCGAATGATCTATCTCGACGACCGCGGCGTGGATCGCGAGATCGTCCTGGCCAACGGCAGGAAGGCCGCTACGGGCCTGGCGAGCCTCGGCGTTGGGGAGGGCGATTGCGTCGCCCTTCTGCTGCGCAACGATTTTGTCTTCTTCGAAGCGCAGCGGGCCGCAGCGGCGCTCGGCGCCTATTCGATACCGATCAACTGGCACGGCGCGCCGGAGGAAATTCTGTATGTTCTCAAGGACGCGCGCTCCAAGACGCTCGTTGCGCATGCCGATCTCCTTGCGGCCGTCCGCCACGTGTTGCCCGAGGACCTTGTCGTCCTGGTGGCTGAAACCCCGACGGAAATTGCGCGCGCATACAAGCTGACCCAAGGCCAATGCGGCATCTCATTGGGCGACATCGCCTGGGACCAATGGCTTTCTGGCTTCGAGCCTTGGGCCGGTGCGCCGAAGCCGGCGCGCGCGACCATGATCTATACTTCCGGCACGACGGGCAACCCGAAAGGTGTACAGCGCGCGCCGGCCACGCCCGAACAAGCCGCGGCCTATGTGCAGATGATCGCCCGCGTCTATGGTCTGACGCCCGGTGTCCGCGCCCTCGTGGCTGGCCCGCTTTATCATGCATCGCCGAATGCTTACGGCAGGCAGGCGCTGCCGACTGCGGACGTGCTGGTTATGCAGTTGAAGTTCGACGCCGAGGCGGCGCTCGCGTTGATTGAAAGACATCGCATCACGAACGCTGTCATGGCGCCGACGATGTTCATCCGGATGCTGAAGCTTCCGCGGGAGGTCCGCGGACGCTACGATGTCAGTAGTCTGAACTGGGTTACCCACACTGGCGCCCCATGCCCGGCTGAAGTCAAACGGCAACTCATGGAATGGTGGGGGCCGGTAATCTATGAAACCTACGGCGGCACCGAGGTGGGCACAGCCACCCTGGCCACGCCGCAGGACGCCATGTCTCATCCGGGCAGCGTCGGCGCGCCAACGCCTGGAACAAAAATCGCATTCTACGCCGAGGACGGCCGTCTCCTGCCGCTAGGGGAGGCCGGCGAGATTTACATGCGTGTTCCCGCCTATGCCGATTTCACCTATCTTAACGATCCGGGAAAGCGGGAGCGCGTTGAACGGGACGGTCTGATCAGCGTCGGCGATGTCGGTTATCTCGAAGACGGTCATTTGTACTTGTGCGATCGACGCTCAGACATGGTGATATCGGCCGGAACCAATATCTATCCCGCCGAAATCGAGAACGCTCTCGTGCAATGCCCTGGCGTGCAGGATTGCGCGGTGTTCGGCATCCCCCACGAGGAATTCGGTGAATCGCTCGCCGCGGCGGTCGAGCCAGTTCCGGGGGCAGACATCAGCGCCGAGAAGATTCGGGAATTCCTCGGCCTGCATATCGCGAAATTCAAGATACCGAAGCGCATTGATTTTCACGATACGCTTCCGCGCCACGACAGCGGTAAAATTTTCAAGCGCAAGCTTCGAGAGCCGTTCTGGCAGGGCGCTGGCGGAACGATCTGACGAAGCCATGGTTAGACTGACTCTGAACGACGGAACGAGGCCCCGATGAGCACCGATTTGCACTGCACGACGTCCGAACTGCTATCCGTTCTTCTCGCCCGGGATCTGTGCGACGGCGAAAAGGCGATCGTTGGCACCAACAGCGACGTGCAGGTTGCGGCCTGCAATCTTGCCCGGAACATGCATGCGCCGACGCTGTGGTGGGTCTCTGGGCCTGGAGGAATGGTGAATGCCGACGATGGCGT
This sequence comes from Pseudomonadota bacterium, assembly GCA_021781815.1. Classification (GTDB taxonomy): domain Bacteria; phylum Pseudomonadota; class Alphaproteobacteria; order Rhizobiales; family Beijerinckiaceae; genus JAJXWB01. The sequence goes on from JAJXWB010000003.1 coordinate 192,442, forward strand.
CATCCGCCCGACGGCCGACCACCGTAACCTCGCCTGTTGCGAAGCCGTGATGGACTTGCCACAGATGATCGATTTCATCGACTGGGAGATCCATTTTTTCGACTTCGCTATCCTCGGCGCCCTGCAGATCGACCGGTTCGGGAACATTAATACGGTCTGCGTCGGACCTCACTCCAAACCGAAATTGCGCGGGCCCGGAACCGTCGGTATCGCTGCTCTGACCGCGCTTTCAAAGCGCTTCTACGTCGTGATGCCCAAGCATCATCGCGGCGCTTTCGTCGAGCGCGTAGATTTCCTCAACGGACCCGGACATCTCGATGGCGGAACGACTCGCACAGACAGGGGACTTCCGGCCGGCGGACCGAAACTCGTCGTGTCCAATCTCGGCGTATTCGACTTTGAACCGTCAACCAAGCGCATGCGGATTATCTCCTTGCACCCGGGCGTGACTGTCGATCAGGTGCAAGCGAATACTGGCTTCGAGATGCTGGTCGAGGGCGCCCCTCCCGTGACCATGGCGCCGACCGCGGAAGAAATGCAGATCTTGCGACAGAAAGTCGATTCAACCGGTGTATTGCGATCGGCAGCGTGATCTGCCGCGATCAGCCATAGCGATCGACCTCTTTCAAGGATACTAGGATGTCGAAGATCAAGAGTATTTCCGAGGCAATCGATGTCATCAAGCCGGGGATGACAGTCGCGACCGGCGGCTGGATTTTCAATGCCCAGCCGATGGCCCTTGTTCGCGAGATCGTCCGGAAGGAAATCAAGCATCTGACCCTTATCCCGGCGCCCGGGAGCATAGCGCCGGATATGCTGATCGGCGCCGGAGCGGTGAAGACGACCGGCTGCATCTTCATCAGTTTCGAGCAGTTCGGCCTCGCCCCCAATTTCCGGAAGGCCGCGGAGACCGGGTCGATCGGCATTCTCGAAATGGACGGTCCAGCGATCGCTGGCGGACTGCGTGCGGGCGCCTGCGATTTGCCCTACGGCCTCATTCCAGACATGTGCACCGACTTGCCGGACGTCAATCCGGAATATTATCAGCCCGTTCAGTCTGCGCCGGGCGAGCGGCGCATGCTAAAGGTTCCGGCCATCAAGCCCGACGTCGTGCTCCTGCACGCCCAGCAGGCCGACGAACTCGGTAACGTGCAATATCGCGCGCCGGTGTTCTTCGACATTTTGATGGCGCAGGCCGCCCGGCATGTCATCGTTTCCGTCGATCGGATTGTCTCACACGAGACGGTTCGTAAATCGCACGCTCTCACGCGGCTGCCCTCGGCCTTCGTCGACGCCGTCGTCGAGGCGCCGTTCGGCGCCCATCCAACTGTCAGCGCCGGATTCTACGATCTGGACGAGAAGCACATCGCTGACTACGTGAAGGCGAGCGCGGACGCGTCTGCTTTCGATGAGTACCTTTCCTCCTATGTGCGCAAATGCGCCGGACCAGCAGAGTATCACAAGAAGATTGGAAGCCCGGCCTTCCTGGACGCATAGATGACCTCTCCGGTTGAGCGCTGCGGCGGCGTGAGTTAAGCAAGCTTACGTCGGCCACCTTGCCGGCGTATCTTCGGAGGCAAGAGCATGAGAGCCACAACGCCAAAAGCCAAGGCTTCGAAGAACGCAGAGATGCTGTTCCAGCCGATCCGGTCGGCGCGCGCATTCGAGGAGATCGCCCAGCAAATCCGTACGGAGCTGTCGGAGGGCCGCCTTCGGATCGGCGACCGGCTCCCGTCGGAGCGGGCGCTGTCCGAGCAATTCGGCGTCTCCCGCAACACGCTGCGCGAGGCGCTGCGTTCACTCGAACACGCCGGGCTCATCCGCCTGCAGAAGGGCGCGAGCGGCGGCGCATTCATCAGCGAAGGCAGCGACAAGGCGATCACCACCGGCCTTATGGACATGTACCATCTCGGCGCCATTCAGCCGGCGCAACTGACAGAAGCCAGGATCTGGCTCGAGTCGATTATCGTTCGCGAGGCGTGCAACCGCGCCACGAACGCCGACATTGCGGAACTCAACGCCAACATCGAAGCTGCAGTCGCCGCGGCTCGCCAGGGCGATCTCCCGAAATGCGCGGCGGAGCATATCGAATTTCACGGCATTCTCGCCCGGATCACCGGCAACCCGATCATCATGACGGTGATGAAGAGCGTGCTGGACGTCCTGAGCCACTTCGTGAACAAGATCGGCTACTACGACAACATGTTCGTCATCCCGTCTCGCCGCCGTTTCATGAAGCATCTGGTCGAAGGCGACGCGAATGCGGCGGTGGCGGAGATGGAGACGAGCCTCAAGCGGCTGCAACGTGCCTACCTGTCTCTGATCGACAACGTGTCCGACGAGCAGGCCGCGACGAAGGCGCCGGCAAAGCCGTCGAAAGCGAAGGCCCGCCGGCGCAAGTGACCTGATTGCCGCAAGACCTATTTGCGGATGACACCGCTCGCCGCCAGGGCGTCTATCCTGTCGCCCGGATATCCAAGGACACGTGAAAGAACGTGGGCGGTATGCTGTCCGAGCGTCGGCGCGGCGACAGGATCGACAACGGGCGTTCCCCGAAGGATCAGCGGCGAAGCGATGTTGGGTATCTCTCCTGCTGTCGGGTGTGGAATGCTCGACGCGATTTTGCGATCGGCCATTTCCGCGGAATTGAATGCTCCTTCGACTGTACGCGCCACGCCGGCAGGAACGCCGGCCTTCTGCATCTTAACCGCCCAGTTCTCGCAGGAATCCGAGGCAAGGATCTTGTGAATGATTTCCGTCAGCTCTTCCCGGTGCGCGACGCGGCTCGGGTTGGTGACGAAATCCGGATGCTCCGCGAGGTCCATGCGGCCGAATACGTCAACCACAAGCCGCCGGTAAGTGCGGTCGTTGGCGCAGGCGATATAGAGCGCGCCGTCGGCGGCGTTGAACACGCCGGTGGGGACGCTGTCGATGCTGCGATTTCCAAAACGCGTCGGGTTCTTGCCCGTTGCGAGATAGTTCATCGCATGGAAGCCGAGCATCAGGGTCGCCGTATCGTAAAGGGCGACCTCGACTTGCTGCCCCTTTCCTGAGCGTTGGCGAGCGACGATGGCGCCGAGCACGGCGACCGCAGCCATCATGCCCGTCGAAATGTCCATGACCGCCGGGCCGGTGCGCACACCTTCCTGGTCGTCGAACCCGTTAAGCGACATAAACCCGGTTTCGGCCTGCACAACCGGGTCGAAACCGAGCCTCTCCGACATTGCGCCGTCGCGACCATAGGCGGACACGCTACAATAGATCAGGCGCGGATTGATCGTGCGCATGGCCGCGAACCCCAGGCCAAAGCGTTCCATCACGCCTTTGGAAAAATTCTCGACCAGGACATCCGCAGTGCGGATCAGATCGACAGCGATCTCTCGCGCGGCGGCCTGCGACAGGTCCAGCGCAATCCCCATCTTGTTGCGATTCGTCCACAGGTAGGGCGTCGACTCGCCCGCAAGAAACGGCCTGAAGCCTCGAAAATCATCGCCCCGAGCGGCGTTCTCGATCTTGATGACCTCTGCTCCGAGATCGGCCAATATCATTGTGCACATCGGTCCCGCAATGAAGTGCGAGAAGTCGACGATCCGAATTCCGTCGAGAGCTGCCGGCAGGTTGGGGTCGCGTGGCTCGTACGGCGGCAACGTAGGGCGTGCTTCAGCGTCCATGTTTCTCTCGCTCCAAGTTTTGGCCGATATCAGCGTGGTAGTCCGAGCCCGCGCTGCGCTATGAGATTTCTCTGAATTTCATTTGTGCCGATGCTGATCACCCACATCAGCGAATGTCGAAGGTTCTGTTCGAACCTGCCGTTGTCGATTGCGCCGGGCGCCTGTTCCGACAGCGTCGCGCGCATGCCGAGCATATCGAGCGCCGCCTCGCCGAAACGCTCCATCATTTCGCCGGAGAAGACCTTGCTGATCGCGCCATACTCCGGCGGAGTGACACCATCGACCGCAAGTTCCGCGCAACGCATCATTAGTTGTCGTCCGACTTCGATTTCAGAAGCGAGCGTCGCCAGCCGTTCGCGAATGGACGGATCCGCGGCAGGAGGCGCATTCCCTTCGTATGCCGCCAGGACATGCGAGCGCAGCCGCTCGAACGCGTGCGCGACTTTCAGCACGATGCCCCCGCCCACGAACCCGCGCTCGAACGCCAGCGCACCCGTCAGCACCTTCCAGCCGCCGTTGACTTCACCGACGATGTTTTCGGCGGGGATGCGGACATTGTCATAGAAGATATTGGCGAAGGTTCCGTCGTACATGGTCGCTGCAGGACGAACCGTGATTCCTGGAGTGTTCATCGGCACGATGAACATGCTGATGCCCGCGTGCGGCGGTGTAGCCGACAAATCGGTCTTGGCGGCAAGGTACATGTACTTTCCCCACCAGGTCGTCGTCCAGATCTTCTGGCCGTTGATGACCCACTCGTCGCCCTCGCGCACTGCTGATGTCCGCATGGCAGCGAGATCTGAGCCTGCGTCAGGCTCGCTGTAACCCATGCCGTGCATGGCCTCGCCGGCGATAATTTCTGACAAATATTTCTGCTGCTGCGCCGGCGTGCCGAACATGATCAGCGCATTGGCCTGGATGGCGGCGCCAACGCGGGGCGCCTCGCCGCGCTCCATCGTCTCCATGAAGGCGAGCTGTTCCTGTGGCGAGCGCGCCTGACCGCCAAATTCCTTTGGCCAGCCGAGACCGATCCAGCCCGTGGCGCCGATATCTTGCGCGAAGGAAGCGTCGAACTCGCGTTTCGAAAATGGCTGCGCGTCGAAGGCTGCCTTGCGCTCGCCGCTCCAGTTCCGGTTGAGCCAACCACGAACTTCTTCGCGCAGCGCATTGCCGGCCGCGCCCAGATCGTATTCGGGCAAGGGTGCGCCGGCGCCGTCGAGCAGATGCGCCGCAATCCGACGGCGCGCCTCGGCCGCCCCGCCGAGCGCGATCGTATCGAGATGAACCCGCTTGAAGTGGCGGGGCGCTTCGTGCTCCTCTGCATAGCCGATCGCGCCGAAAGCGTGTTGCGTTTCGAGCGAGACGCGCCGCAGCGCATCGCCCGCAAAGGCGACGGCCGCGTTCGCGAAGTAGCGCCAGTCCGAATCGGTAGCGCTGTGCATGTGCGCCGCATGCAGGACTGTCAGTTTCGTACCTTCGAGCGCGATGAGACAATTGGCGAGCTTGTGCTGGATCGCCTGGAATTTGCCAATTCGTTGAGCGAACTGCCGCCGCTCCTTCGCGTAATCGACGGCGAGTTCGAAGGCGCGCCGCGCTGCCCCGTGTGCCCGGGCGCAGAGCGCGAGTTTCGCGATCACGAAGAGATCGTCGAGCATGGCAGGGGCGAGTTCGATCGTTTCGCCAGAGGCCTTGTCGAGCCGGATTTCGCAAAGACCATGCGCGCCCATGGCGCGGGTTGGAACGATCTGCGCGCCGGAAGAGAGATTTACGATCGCAAGCGACGAACTGCTTGTCGCCGCAACGAGATGCGTTGCGCCGCCCGCCTCGACGAAGCGCAGCACTCCGGTCGCGGCGCCGTGGCGAATATCGATTTGTCCCGCGCCGGCGTCCGGATCGAGCGAAGCGAAGGTGAACGCGACGCTAGCCTCGCCCGCGTGCATTTGCGTCAGCAACTCACTGGCACCTAGCGCGTTTCTATCCGAGAGTGCGATATTGACAAGGGTGGCGGCGAGCATCGGCGCGGGGCAGGCAGCGCGTCCGAGTTCTTCCATGGCAAGCAAGATTTCGGTGAGGCCGCCAGACTCGGCGTCAGCGCCGAGCGTGGCTACGCCCTGTCCGACGAGACCCTTCCAGATTTTCACGATCTCGATAGGGTCTCCGGCTCGCGCTATCGCCGTCTCCGGCGGCCATGCGCGAAGAAGGAAACCACGCAAGGAATCGCGCAGCATATCCCGAATGTCGTCTCGGTCTGTCATCGAGCGCGCTTCATCCTTGGCCAAACTTCGGCTTGCGCTTTTCCTTGAACGACGTCGCAGCCTCCTTGTGATCAGCCGTCTCGAACGTCACCTGTTCGAGCGCCATTGAGGCTTCGAGTAGCATGTTGACCCGGTCCTTGACGATCTGGTTGATTGAAAGTTTCGTCCAGCGGATCGCCCAGCTCGGCCCGTTGGCGAGTTCGATCGCGATCTCGCACGCCTTCGCCATCACTTGCGCGCGCGGTACGACGTGATTGACGAGGCCGAGGCGTTCGGCTTCCGGCCCCTTCAGAAGCGTGCCGCGGATCAGAAATTCCTTGGCCTTGTTGACGCCGACCAGCAACGGCCAGATCACCGTACCGCCGTCGCCGGCGACGAGTCCGACGCGCGAAACATGCGTGTCACCGATGCGGGCGTCCTCCGCCATTACGGAAATGTCGCTGAGCAGCGCATGGGTTGCCGCAAGACCGATCGCATCGCCGTTGATCGCCGCGATGATCGGTTTGTCGAGCTCGAGTTGGCGGTTGACGATGCGCCGGCTGATCATCGGATCGTGCACCTCGCCTTCCTCGAGAACGTCGCCGCCGGGTCGTTCCGACATTGCCTTCACGTCGCCGCCGACGCTGAAGAAATCGCCGGATCCAGTGAGAATTACGACGTTGACGGCGAGATCGTCGGCGAGATCGTCCCAGATCGTGCGCAATTCGCGAATGAGCTTCTGGTTGATCGCATTGCGCGCCTCTGGTCGGTGCATCGTAACGGTCGCGATCTTGTCGGCGACTTCTATCTTCAGGCATTCGTAACGGGCGTATCGGGACATGGTTTCCTCCGTCGTTTCCGGAAGTCGTCTGGCGCTGGCGTTCAGGGACCGAAGGCGCCGACGGTTGCGAGGTGTCTACGTTTCTCCTCCGTCATGCCGAGAAGGGATGACAGGATTTCGTGCGATGCGCGCCGATCGCGGGAAGATCGACCCAGGACGACATGTCGCCGACCGTGAATTGCCAGGGCGCGTTGACGCCAAGGACGGCTACGGCGGCGTCGCGGATTTCCGATAAGACGCGGCGCTGCGTCAGATGTTTGCGGTCGAGCGCCACGATGAGCGGGAGGCATAATCCCGAAATCGAGCACGCGCAGTCCGGGAAGCGGCGCTGCATTTCTGTCAGTTGTTCGGGTCATGCTCCGCTTCCACTACAGGCCGCCGCGCGGTCGCATCTCGGCCAGCGCGACTCGCAGCGACATAGCGCCGGGGTCGGCCTGCAGCATGCGTTGAACATGCTCGAGATGCGTGCGCATCCGGCTTGCGGCGGCAGCTTCATCCCGGGCTCGAAGGGCGTCGAGCAGCGTGCGCCGACGCTCGACGAGGCGCGGGGTCGATACGCCGGAGGAAGCCACCTTTGCATAGACAAACCGCATGTGGATTTCGGTCACAGAATGTACGATCATCGCGATGACCTTGTTGCCCGTCGCCGCCGCCAGCAGCCGGTAGAATTCGCGTGAATATTCGACGCGTTCGAGCATTCGCCCCTCGCGCGTCGCCGCCTCGGTGCGCTCGATATTCTGCTCCATTGCGTCGAAGTCGGCCTTGTGCGCGCTTCGGCAGGCGAGGCGCACGACGAGATCGAGGATCTCGATGCGCGCCTCGGAAAGTTCGCTGATCGAGATCGATCCCAGGCTAAGCATGTCGCGCATGACGTCATTCATCCGCGATATGTCACCTTCGCGGATGAAGGCGCCGCCCTTGACGCCCTTCCGCAATCGGAGAACACCGGCCATCTCGAGGCTGCGAATGGCCTCGCGCAAGACGTTTCGGCTGACCCCGAGCTGGAGCGCGAGTTCGCGCTCGGGCGGTAGCTTGTCGCCTGGCTTGAGAACTCCGAGCGCTAGCTGCTCGCGAATCTTCTCGCAAATCTCTTCGAAGGCGCGCCGGGTGTGGATGCGGGTGAACGTCGGCCGATGCGCCGGCGTAACCGCGCCGGGTTCCTTGGCGCGAACGCCACGGCGTGGCGATTTCCGGGGAGGAAGGTCGGGGATGGAGCTTGACTTGGCGCGCATACGTGGGAATATTAAATGGTTCATCCATTGATGGAAAGCGAAAAATATGGGACTGACCGAAGAGCAACTCGCTTTTCAGGACACCGTGCGGCGGATGGCAGCGAAACATGTCGCTCCGATCGCCGCGGAAATCGACGAAACCGATCGCTTCCCCCATGAGATTGTCCGGCTGTTTGGCGAGATGGGGCTGATGCAGCTTTGGGTGCCGGAGCGGTACGGCGGCCCGGAGGGTAACCTGACCATGGTCTGCATTGCCCGCGAGGAGATCGCCCGCTATTCGCCGGCCTGTTCGTCGATCGCCGGCCTAAACACCATGTTCGTGATGCCCCTGATCCATTTTGGTTCCGAGGAGCAACGAAAGAAATACCTGCCGGAGATCGCCAAAGGCGGCGTCGTGACGGCGATCGCCATTTCCGAACCGCAGGCCGGATCGGATGCGAGCGCCTTGAACACCCGCGCCGTGAAGGACGGCGACAGTTATAAGCTCAACGGCCGCAAGCAATGGTGCAGCTACGGCGTCGAGGCCAAATATATCGTAGTGATGGCGCGCACGAGCGACGGAATCGGCGCCGACGGGATAAGCGCGTTCATCGTCGAGCCGGCCAAGACGCCCGGCGTAACCTTCGGTCGGCATGAGCGCAAGATGGGTTACCGCGGCGCGCCTAATACGCCGATCTTCTTCGATAACGCGCGAATACCGGCCGAGAATCTCATCGGCGAGGAGGGCAAGGGCTTCCGTTCGGCGATGCGTGCGCTTGATCTCAATCGGCCGACTATCGGCGCCCAGGCGGTAGGTCTCGCGCAAGGCGCCATGGACGCGAGCATCGCCTATGCCAAGGAGCGGAAGCAATTCAAGCAGCCAATCGCGCAGTTCCAGGGCATACAATTCATGCTCGCGGATATGGCTATGCAGATCGAAGCGGCGCGCGCGCTGGTCTATGAGTGTGCACGGGCGGGCGATGCGGGCGACTGGAAACGCCTCAATACGCTTGCCAGCATGGCCAAGTGTTTTGGCAGCGACATGGCGATGCGGGTGACCACCGACGCGGTGCAAGTGTTCGGAGGCTACGGCTATGTGATGGACTATCCGGTCGAGCGCATGATGCGCGACGCGAAGCTCATGCAGATATTCGAGGGAACCAACCAGATCCAGCGCGTGGTCATCGCGCGCGACCTTTTGCGCTAGAGCGCAGGAGCAAAAAGTCGGCGAAGCCGAACAGGGAGGGAACAATGCGTTTGAATATCTGCGGCGACTTGGCGGCGCTTGCCGTATCCGCATTGCTGGCCGCTCACACACCCGCCCTGGCTCAGAAAGCCTATGGCCCTGGCGTCACCGACACCGAAATCAAGCTCGGGCAGTCGACGCCGCTCAGCGGACCCGCCTCCGCCTTCGGTGCGGGCGCCGGACGCGAGGTTCTCGGCTTCATGCAGATGCTGAACGAAAAGGGGGGCATTAACGGGCGCAAGATCAACTTCTCGCAACTGGACAACGCCTATAGCGCCCCGAAAGCGGTCGAGCAGTCGCGCAAGCTCGTCGAGGAGATCGGGGTTCTCGCAGAGGTCGGCACGATTGGCACCGTGCCGAATGTCGCAATCCAGAAATATCTCAATGGCAACAAGGTTCCGCAGTTGTTCATTACGGCGGGCGGGCGCCGATTCAACGATCCGAAGAACTACCCTTGGACTGTGCCGCTTTATCCCGATTTCCAGACCGAGGGCGAGGTCGTCGCTAAATATCTGCTGAAGACCAAGCCGGATGCCAAGATCGGTGTGCTCTATCAGAATGACGACTACGGCAAGGATTATCTCAACGGGCTGCGCAAGGGGCTCGGCGCGAAGGCCGCCCAGATCGTGATGGAGGCGAGCTACGAACTCACGGATCCGACAATCGACTCGCAGATCATCAAGTTGAAGGCGACCGGCGTCGACACGCTGGTCGAGCAATCCTCGTCGAAGGCCGCAGCGCAATCGATCCGCAAGGTCTACGAACTCGGCTGGAAGCCGTTACATATTATCGGAGGCTCGACGGCTTCTATCGAAACGATCCTGAAGCCGGCCGGCCTGGATGCGTCTAAAGGTCTCGTTACCACGCAATTCCTGAAGCAACCGGGCGACCCGGCCTGGGCGAACGATCCGGAAGTGAAGGCCTACAAGGAGCTCCTGGCGAAATATGCGCCGTCGGTGCACGCAGACGACTATTCCGTACTCGTCGCCTACATGAACCTGAACGCACAGGAGATCGTCCTGAGGAAATGCGGCGACAATCTCACGCGCGAGAACCTGCTTAAGCAGGCAACGTCGATCAAGGGAACGCACCTGCCGCTCTTGCTTCCGGGCGTATCGGTCAGCACGACGCCGACGGACTACACGCCGTTCAAGACGCTGCGCATGGCGGAATTCGATGGCGTCGCTTGGAAGATCATCGACGATCCTATCTCGGCCGAGTGATGCGACTAGCGGCGGGCGGTCAATCCGCTGGCCGCCATTGCAGCAGCGAGTAGGGGGGGTGCGACGCGGCGTGATGCTCGAACACGCCCGCGACCGCCGCTCCGACTTGCGCATCCTGTGTTCCCGACCCGAGCAGATTGCCGATCAGGCGTACGTTTGGCGCAACATCCAATTCGACGAGCACGACAACATATGGCGTCGCAGTGGCCAGCACCGGTTGTGGCGCCTGCCAGACGCGCGTCCACGAGTAGATGCGGCCCTTCGGTTCTACCTCGATCCAGTCGAGCTCGAAAGAATGACAGTTCGAGCAGATGTATTCTGGACCCCATTGCCAGGACTGGCAGCGTCGACACCTCTGGATGCGCAGTGTGTTCAGCACCAGGCCTTGCCAGAAAGGCGTCGCAGGTCCTTGCTTGTCGGGAACGGGGGTCGGCAGTCCATCGGAAAAATAGGTCGAATTCATCGCGTCGCCTCTGACCCCAGCAGAAGCGAACTGACGGGGGCGACCATCGGTCCCGAGATCATGAGCGCAACATCGACGACCGGAACCTGATTGCACGACTGCCCGCGAATTTGCCTTGCCGCTTCGATGACAAGGTTCATCCCATGCATGTAGCATTCTGCGAGATGACCACCGCTGGTGTTGAGCGGTAGACATCCAAACGGCGCGGTGAGATTTTCAACCGTGAGAACGCTGTTGATCTCCTCCGGCGCGAACAATCCGTGTTCCATTAGAGCCATTGCTACGCCGCCCGTGAAATTTTCATAGGCTTGCACGACATTCACGTCAGCAGGAGAAACGCCGCCCATCGCAAAGAGGCGGCGCGATACGCTCTTGTAATTCGCAGTGGCGTAATCGGGGGCGCTGTGCGAGGGCGCAGCATGCCGATGATCGGAGCCCGCCGCTGCCGCAAGGAGATATGCGGGCGCTTGGGCAAACTCGCGGGCGCGCTCGGCGGCGACCAGAACCACAGCAGCTGCGCCGTCGTTTTCCATGCAGGAATCGAACAGGTGAAATGGTTCCGCGATCCAGCGCGACGAGTCGTATTTCGCCGTGTCGAGCGGTTTTCCATACATGATCGCGCGCGGATTTTTCTGGGCGTGCGCATAGGCGGCGAGCGAGATCGCGCGGAGCGCCTCCTGGTGGACGCCATGATCGTGCATAAACCGACGCGCCTTCAGCGCAAAGCGTTGCGCCGGCGAGATCGCCCCGTAGGGTACCGGAAACGCCATCTCTCCCGTGATCTCCGGAGCGGCTTGTGTGGAATAGCCGAGCGCTGCGCCGCCCTGTCCATATCGGACCTGGCCCTGCGACAGCGCGCGAAACACGACGACGCACTCGGCCTGCCCGGATGCAATGGCCGCGGTGGCATTGGCGATCGCTCCCGCGCATCCGCCGCCGCCGCCGCCCCATTGCATCGAGGCGAAGCGCAATTCCTTGACGCCAAGAGCCGTGGCGAGCCGGACCGCGTCATTGCGGTCGTCGGCGTAGGAGGAGAAGCCGTCGATGTCGTGGGGCGAGACGCCAGCATCTGCGCAGGCGGCGAGAATCGCCTTGAGCGCGAGGACAAATTCCAGATCTGGCGATTGGCCACGCTTGTAATAGGCCGTTTCGCCGACGCCGACGATAGCTGCGCGATGCCGGAGCGTGCGACGCGCGTCCATTGGCTAGAGGTCCAGCACCAGTCGAGCCGATTTCGATCCCGAGCAGCAAACCATGATCATCGAATTGCTCGCCCGCTCTTCGTCGGTGAGGTAATTGTCTCGGTGGTCGGGCTGGCCTTCCAGCACAGGCGTGAGGCAAGTGCCGCAGACGCCTTGCGAGCAAGCATAATTGACGTCGACCTTGGCGTCGAGAATTGCCTGCAGCAAGGTCTTGCCGGCCGAAACATCGACACGCTTGCCCGACTTGGCGAGCACCAGTTCGTAGCCGCCCTCGGTCGCAGCCTCCTGCGCCGCAGCGAAATATTCATAATGGACCAATGCCGGGTCGAGATGCTGCGTCAGGCCTTTGAATGCTTCGAGCATTGGCGCAGGCCCGCAACAATAGAAATGCGCGTCCGACGGCGCAGAACCGATTACTTTCGTTAGATCGAGCGGGGCGCCTCCGGATTCATTGTCAAAGTGGAGGCGCAAACGTCCGGGCCCGACCTTGCTCAGCTCCTCTACATCCTGGAGGAAGGCGGCGGCGCGACGGGACCGAGACGCGTAGAAGAGCTCCCATGACCGCCCGAGCGCATTCAGCCGCCGCGCCATCGATAGAATCGGCGTTATTCCGATTCCGCCGGCAATCAGGAGCGAATGCTCGGCATTCTCGTCGAGAGGGAAATGATTCTTCGGCGGCGTGATCGCGAGGAGATCGCCGACGCGAAGCCTCTCATGAACATGTCGCGAGCCGCCGCGAGTGTCGGGATCGAGATGGACCGCGACGATGTATCGATGTCGCTCCGAATCGCTGTTCAGGAGCGAATAACTGCGCGTGCAGTCCTGCGAAAGCCGAAGATCGATATGGGCGCCGGCCGTGAATGGCGGCAGATCGGCGCCGTCTGGGCGAGCGAGTTCAAGCGAAACGACGGTCGGAGATTCATATCGCATTTGCACGACCCGAACGGCAAAGCCGCCCGGGTCATCGCCGAGAGCTGTTTGAAGCACGGCAGGAGACGTCGGCGTCGAATTCATCGGGTCAGACCCGACTTCGTTTCGGTCGCGCCGTCAAGGCTCATAGCCAAGGCCTTTGCCGAGCTCGGCGCGCATGAAATCCTTGCACTCAGATTGCCAGCGCGCGTCCTTGGGCAACCGCACCGAAATGGCTCGAACCATGTAAAGGTCTGGATCGTCGGCGCGCGGCGGCTTGACGCCCTTGTCCTTGTATTGGCCCGCGAGTTCCAGCAGCAAGCGCCGCGTCGCGACGATGCCGGTATCGCTCGTCGCCAGGTTCTCCTTGGTCCGGTCGTAGATCGCCGCGACGCCGGACTGGCAGGCCGCATCTTGCACCCACAGGCCCGGTAGGCCGGAGTTGTAAGTCGACTTCTGGTCCTCGTAGTTGAACTGGTAGGTGTTGCCAGGATTGAACTTGGTCCAGTACTTGGCGAAGGGCTCCATTCGAGTCTTTGGCGCATAGACGTCATGGGTCGCGTGCGCGGCCTGACGTCCTTTGTGGCCGTTCAGGAATACTTCCCTGCTCTTCTCGTACATGGGGCCATCAGGGCGGTAGGAGAACATGATCGCCATCGTGTTCTCGTCGTCGATCGGCATCCAGGCGTGGCCGCTCAGTTCGGGGAACTTCGACTGCGGCGGCACGCAGGTGAAGAACGGCAGCACGAACTGATTTACGCGCCAATAATAGGAGTCGACTTCGTTGGCGCGGCGCGAGGCGATGCTGACGCCAAAGTCCTGGCGCAGGCAGTCGAAGGTTGGACGCAAATCCGCAACCGCGCGCCACTGATTGATGAAGCCCTCGGAATCCGCGCGTCCGTGAAGGAGAGGCGCATGCGCCGAATCGATTTCGCCCTCAAGCGCCTGGAGCCAGTTGCACTCCTGGATGCGAAAGGTCACGACTACGTTTTCTGCGGGCACCATATTCCACTCGAAGTTTGGCAACGGCGGGGGCGCGCCTTTGCCCATCCAGGCCCAGACGACGCCGTTGCGTTCTTGGCAGGGATAGGCCTTGATCTTGACGTTGTCCTTAAAGCGGCTGCGCTCCGGCTCGGCGGGAGTGTCGACCGTCCGTCCGTCGCGATGGAATTTCCAGCCGTGGTAGACGCACCGCAGGCCGCAGTCTTCGTTGCGGGCGAATAGCATTGGCGCGCCACGGTGCGGACAGGCGTGGTCGACCAGGCCGACCCGACCCTCGCTGTCCCGGAAGGCGACGAGGTCCTCGCAGAGCAGACGCACGCGCATCGGCTCGCCATCTCTCTCCAGATCCGCAGAGGGCAAGAACGGAATCCAGTAATTTCGGAAGAGTTCGCCCATTGGGGCGCCAGGACCCACGCGCGTAATCATTTCATTCTGTTCATATGTCAGCACGGTGAGCTCCCTAAGGCGAGGGCGAGGCCTGTATCAGCCTGGCGCGGCTTTCGTGGCGTTTCGTCCGTCACGGAACGCATTGTCTGCGGTCTCATATTGTGTTACGTATACGTAAGAACATAACTCGCCCGACGTCAAGCGTCGATGTGTTTCGCATTTCGAATTCTGAGTAGGGCTCAGCAGGTTCCGCCGCCATGACCCACGATCCGGAGAAACTCGCACGTAACTGGGCTCTGAACTCGGGTGTCGGCTTTCTCATTCGTCTTATAGAAGCCAGATATGACGCGCTTTATCGCGACCTTACCTCGCAGGAGGCGATCACGCCGAGGCAGTTCGGCGTCCTGATCGCGCTGCATCAACAAGGCGCGCTAACGCTCACGCGGCTGGCCGCGGTGATCAATGCGGATCGAGCCACGCTTGGCGAGATGGTGAAACGAATGAGCCAACGAAAACTCGTTCATCGCCGGGACAATGGAAACGACGCACGCTCCTATGAAATTTCTCTGACGTCAAAAGGACGAACCGTCCTGCTGGAACTCGTCCCCGGAGCCGCTCGTCTGCAGGAGGCGTTTCTCGCGCCCGTGAGCCCCGGCAAGAGGGGCGAGTTTCTCGAAAGCCTTCGAGCCGTGGCGTATGGAGCCGCTCCGCCTCATAAGAATGCGTCCGGTCGCTGACGTCGCTCCGATTAACGCTTTGGCTGAACCATTGATATTATGCGCGACGCCAAGCGCCGCTGCGCAGAGCCGGGAAACGGCCATGGCAAGGAGGATGACAATGAGCAACCGCCTGATCGGGGCCATTCTGGCAGCCGCGATGATGCTTTGCAGGCCCGCGTTCGCGCAGGATACGCTCAAGATTGGCGTCCTGACAGATATGAGCGGCGCGGTCGCCGATGTCGGCGGCCCAGGAAGCGTTGTCGCCGCCCAGATCGCCGTCGACGAGTTCGGCGGTCAGATGCTCAGTCGCAAGATCGAGATCGTCTCTGCGGACCACCAATTCGGCGACATTCCTAGTCGCGAATGCAAGAGTCCGAAATAGGGGCGTATCCCGGCCTTGCGCCATCTTTGGTCTCTGCTGCAGGGCGCAAATTTGATCTCAAACAATTTTGGGACGACTGCGCGGCACGAAGGCTGATTTTCTATTTACGGTCGGATAGAAGGATGGTAGGACCATTGAACAATTTTAAGACCGAAGCCGGCTTCGCGTCCTGTCAGCGCGAAATCCTCGTCTGGAGGAAGCTCGATGAAGACGATCGACGAGATTGTTCAATCCTGTCGCGAGACGATCGAGGACAATTCCTTTACGACGGTGCGCGAATGGAAGAAGACCGGGTCTGGACGCAAGGTCGTCGGATATTTCCCGGTCTATTTCCCTGTCGAGCTGATCGCCGCCGGCGGCATGCTTCCCCTCGCGATCTTCGGCGGCGGCAGCCGCATCGCGGTAAAGCGGGGCGACGCGCACATGTATTCCTTCATGTGCTCGATCTGCAAGACGACCGCCGAACTGGCGCTCGGCGGCCAGCTGGACTTTCTCGACCTCTTCGTCGGTCATCCGATCTGCGATGCCGCGCGCCACATGCCGAGCCTGCTGGAACGCAACACGGAGGGCCTCGACGTCGACCTGCTCTACTATCCCGGTAGCATAGCTGCCGACGTGGCCGTGCCGTACCTGCGTCGCGAATACGCCCGCGTCCGCAGCCTGCTCGAGGCGGTCTGCGGCCATGCGATCCCGGACGAGGCGATCCGCGAGAGCATCCGGGAGTACAACGATGTTCGGCGTCTCCTCAGAGAATTGTACGATCTGCGGCGGCGCTCGCCCTGGCTCGTTTCGGCCGTCGAATCCTATGTCCTGACGCGCGTGGGAACCCTGATGCCGGCGCGTGACTACGCGCCGCTGCTGCGCGAGGCGCTACGCCTCTTTCCGACGCGTGATCATCGCAGGATCGACAAGATTCGCGTCGTCTACGAAGGCGCATTCTGCGAGCAGCCGCCGATCGAATTCATTCGGGCTCTGGAAGAGGCCTGCTATGTCGTCGATGACGATTTCCTCGTCGGCGCCCGCTTCCTCAACGACGATGTCGCGATGGACGGCGATCCCCTGCTCGCGCTCGCCGAAGCCTACTGCAACCATTCCACCTATTGCTCGACCCAGCACGATCCGCGGCGCCCCAAGTCCAACGGCCTCATCGCCAAGTGCCGCGCAGCCGACGCGCAGGCGGTCATCCTGAGCCCGGCGAAATTCTGCGAGCCGGGCCTCGACGACCAGGTCCACTTCATGAAGCGCGCCGAAGCGGAGAACATGCCCAACCTGCAGATGGAATTCCAGGAGCGCATGAAGGATTTCGACAACGTCCGCGTGCAGACCGAGACCTTCGCGGAAGCGCTGCTGTTCTACGCATAGCCGAGCCTCGACGCCCCGATATCGAAGGGAGAGATCACATGAAGGAGCAGATCCAGTCATCCTCTCCGACGGCGCCGCCGACCGAGGGCGTGCGGCAGGAGACCAAGTCCGCGGTCAAGGACGCATTTGCCGACGCATGGCTGGCCAAAGAACGCGGCGCGAAGATTTGCTACACTTATGTTCTCGGGCCTATCGAGCTCCTTCGGAGCTTCGACATTCATCTGGTGTTTCCAGAAATCAGTTCGGCCCAGATGGCCGCGAAGAAGACGGCGCTGCCCTATATCCAGAAGGCCGAAGACTACGGCTATGCGGCCGATACCTGCTCGTATGTGACGGCGGATGTCGGCCTCTACCTCAGCGACATGAAGCACCCTCTGGGCCGCGTGCCGACGCCGGACCTCGTGCTGAACGACACGCTTTGCAACACCTATTACAAATGGTCCGAGATCACCCAGGACTTTCACAAGTGCCCGATATTCACGCTCGACCATCCCGTGCGGATGGCGCGCAAGAACTACCCTTATGATCTCGAGGCGCTCTACCGCGAGGACAGGGCGTATGTCGTCGATCAGATCGAGCGGCTGATCGCGACCTGCGAACAGCTGACCGGTCAGAAATTCGACATGGACCGGTTCCGCGCCAACCTCGACTTAGCGAACCGAATGGGCGCACTCTGGTGCGAAATCATCGACAAGACGCGCAATCGGCCGTCCCCATTCGACGCCGTGCTGGAGGGTTACAATTACATGGGCGGCGCGACGACTCTCAAGGGAACGGAAGAAGGCGTCGTTTATCTCGAGAAAATCAAGGGTGACATCGACCAGCGTATCGAGATGGGCGTTGGCCCGGTACCGGAGGAAAAGTTCCGACTGCTGTGGATGAGCGCGCCTTGCTATCCCTATTTCCGTAAGATCCCCGAAATGTTCCACAAGGCCGGCGCGGTATTCGTCTACACGCCGCAGTTCATGCAGCCGACGAGAGGGACATATAGGATGCAGCAGTACGATCTTTCGCGGCCGCTCGAAAGCTACGCCGAGTGCCTCATGGACTATTTCCATGCGCGCAATCCGCGCAAGCCTCCCCAATGGTCGATGGGATGGGTCGGCGGTGGCGGAGAGATCGACAACCAGCTGCAGCTCATGGAGCATTTCGGCGCCGACGGCATCGTCTACCACGCGATCAAGAGCTGCCGCATGAACTCGGGCTCGCTCGCCGATTTCCGGGAGCACGTGAGCCGCAGGGGCGTTTCGATCCTGATGCTCGAATCGGACATCGCCGATCCACGCTTCTTCTCAGAAGCCCAGACGCGCAATCGCATCGACGCGTTCATGGAAGGGCTCGCAGAGAAGAAGCTGCTCCGGTCGCAGTCCGTCGGCCACGCCTAGAACGCTGGGGAGGCGCACATGATCTATGCCGCAGGAGTCGACTCCGGCTCGACCCAGACCAAGGGAATAATCGTCGACGAAGACGGAAAGATCGTCGGCCGCGCTTTGCTGGACACCGGCGCCAATACCGTACGCTCGTCGGAGCGCGCATTTCGCGCGGCGCTCGAGAACGCCGGGGTCGAGGCTAACGCGGTGAAATACACTGTCGGCACGGGCTACGGGCGCTACAAGATCACGTTCGGCAATACGCAGATCACGGAGATCACGTGTCACGCGAAAGGCGCACACCATGTGTTTCCTGGGACGTGCACGGTCGTCGACATTGGCGGTCAGGACACGAAGGGCATCCGGGTCGGGCAGGACGGCGAAGTCGTCGACTTCGTCATGAACGATAAATGCGCTGCGGGGACCGGACGATTTCTCGGAGTCGCCGCCGAGGTTCTCGACCTCCCGCTCGACGATCTCGGCCCGATCTCGCTGGAGGCGAAAAAGCCGGTCGACATCAGCAGTACCTGCACGGTGTTCGCCGAGACGGAGATCATGTCCTATCTCGCGCAGAAAAAGAAGCTCGAGGACATCCTGATGGGCATGCATCTGGCGATCGCCGCGCGCACGGTGTCTCTGGTGCGGCGCATTGGCATGAATCAGCAGGTGACGTTCACTGGCGGCGTTTCGCGCAACAGGGGCATGGTCCATGCGCTGGAGGAAGCGCTTGAGACGCCGCTCAACGTGTCAGAGGAATCGCAGTACATGGGAGCGATCGGCGCGGCCCTGTTCGCGCTGGAACGCGCCAGGACGGTGTGAAGCGGCGAGCGTTGCGACGTGGAGATCTGACAATGACGATAACCGTTGGCATCGACCTCGGAACGAGCTCAATCAAGGCGATCGTGCTCGACGACCGGCACGTCGTGCTCGGACGCGGGTTCGCCAGGACCGGTTCAAATCTCGAAAAGGGCGCGGACACGGCCTTCGAGCATGCGCGGAAGCAGGCCGGCCTCGAGAAGGCCGACATCGACTACGTAGCGACGACCGGGTTCGGTCGATACACAGTTCCCTATCGGGACGTTCAGATCACCGACCTGACTGCGCACGGGCAGGGAGCGCGGTTCTTGTTCCCGGGCACGCGAACGGTCATCGATATCGGCGCACAGAGCACGCGCGCGATGCGGATCGAACCGACCGGGCAGGTCAAGCTGTTACGGATGAATGCCAAGTGTGCGGCCGGCGCGGGAACTTTCCTGGTTCGCGTCGCGAAATACCTCGAACTTACGATCGAGGAGATCGGCAATCTGGCAGTCAAGGCGACAGAACCGCAGGGCATCAGCTCGGTCTGCGCGGTTCTTGCGGAATCGGAGATCATCAATCATGTGACGACGGGCAAGCCGATCGAGGACATATTGATGGGCGCGATGCTGTCCATCGCGTCACGCGCGCAAGGTCTTCTGAAGCGGGTCGGCGTCGAGCAGGAACTGACCCTGACCGGAGGCGTGGGGCATAATCCGGGGATGGTACGCGCGCTGGAGGACTGCATGCAGCAGAAGATCAACGTCGATACCGGGCGGGGACAGTTTGCCGGAGCAATCGGCGCGGCGATTCTCGCGCAGATGCGGCTGATCAAGCTCAGTGAGGTATCGGCTGGATTGGCGGCGTCACGGGCATCGGGCAACGACAGCGTGGTTCGACTGAACGCGTGAACGCAATAAAAGATTGAAAGACGGCAGGGAAGAATGCTGAGCGACGAAGACGCAATCGAAACACGCGAGAGGCCACAATTCAATCAGGTGCGCACCGCGCGCATCTTCGAGGAGATCTGCGGGCGGATTCGCGATCAGCTGGCGAGCGGCGCCCTGAAGCCCGGCGACAAGCTGCCGGCAGAACGTGAGCTCGCCAGGCAATTTGGCGTCGGCAGGAATGCATTACGGGAAGCGCTGCGCAGTCTCGAGAATGCGGGCGTGATAAGTCTCGGAAAGGGCGCAAAGGGCGGAGCTTTCATCCGCGAAGGGACGCCCGGCGCCATCACTGTTGCTTTGACGGACCTCGTGCACCTCGGCTCGGTTTCCATGGAGGAGCTCACCGAGGCGCGCATCTTCATATTGGAGTTCGTCGTCCATCTCGCGTGCCAGCGCGCGACTGATGACGACTTCGAGCTGCTTGAGCGCAACATAGATTATACCGAAGAACTCACGCGCAAGCGGTTGTTCGACGAACGAATGGAAGCGACGGCCGAATTCTACAACCTGCTGGCGAGGACAACAGGCAATCGCCTGATCGCTATGATCATCGACTCACTGACCGACATCCTGCGGTCATTCATGAAGTCGCACGCAGGGAATCGGACGCTTGATGGCTTGATCGAGTCTCGTCGGCGGGTACTGCGGCATTTGCGCGCTCGACATCCGGACGCGGCGGCGCGCGAACTTACCCAGCAGCTGACGTCGCTGCATCATCTGTTGACGGCGACGTCGGAGTGATAGGCAAGGCGGTACACGATGAATAACGCTGGAGAGATGCGACGCAGGCCGCTTGAAGGCGTTCGAGTGCTCGACTTCACGATCGTGATGTCCGGGCCGATGTGTACGCGGGCGCTGGCCGACGCCGGCGCGGAGGTGATCAAGGTCGAAGGGCCCGCGGGCGACGTCGTGCGGCACAGGCCTCCCATTGTCGGCGGCTTTTCGACCTATTTCGCTGCAATGAATTGCGGGAAGCAGTCGACCGTCATCGATCTGCAGACCGACGAAGGCCGGCGGCTCGCCCGTCGCCTAGCGGACAAAGCCGACATCGTCGTCGAGAATTTCCGTCCCGGAGTAATGGCGCGTCTCGGCCTCGATTACGAGAGCCTCACGGTGGACAATCCCAGGCTGATCTACTGCTCGATTTCCGGATTCGGCCAAGAGGGGCCAATGGCCAAGGCCCCTGCCTACGCGCCCGTCATCCAGGCGTGGTCCGGATACGAATTGGCCTACGCGGAATATCAGAATTCGGGCGGCCGGCCTGCCAATAACGGCATTTTCATCGCGGATGTTTTGGGCGCAACGCACGCGACTGCAGCCATCAATCTTGCGTTGCTTGACCGCGCGCGAACCGGCCTCGGTCAGAAAATTGATGTCTCGCTGACGGACTGCATGCTGGGAATGCTCATCTATGAAATGCAGGCGGCGCAAAACCCGCCCGAGAGAGGCAGACAGGTCTATCAGCCGGTTCGGTCGTCCGACGGGTTTGTGATGGTCGCCGCTGTCACGCCGAAAAACCTCGAAACCCTCTTCGAAGTGGTCGGCTATCCGGAAGGTAAGACCGATCCGCGATTTGCGACTGTGCAAT